>JAFZIO010000007.1 GCA_017554335.1 Bacteroidales bacterium
CCGGAACGTCCTCCGCGAGACAGCGCCTCATAGCGTTGATAGTCGATGCGCTCAGGAGCGGCAACGCGCCGCCGCGTGTCTCAACGGTCAGGGTGCGGACGCGGAAGGAGTAGACCCCGCTGCGCTTGGAAAGCTGCTCCCGCAGCATCGCCTCGGCGCGCTCGCGGTTCTCCGCCTTCTCCACATCGGTATGGAAAGGACTCACCACGCGGCGCCCGTCCTCCGTCTCGGCCGAAAGCTCAATCACAAAATCCCCGTAAATACGCACATCCACATCAACGGAAACCTCGCGCCGCGGCGTGCGGGCCTCGATCTCCTTCTCGAACGCGGCGTTGATGTTGCGGTACAGACGTACCCCGGGGCGCAGGCCGTCGACACGCTTGCAAAAGATGCTCAAACCCTCGCACCTGTCTCCCCGGAAACCGGATATCGAATCCTTATTAACGAAGGCGAAGCCGTCGCCGTTGGCTAGCTGCAGGCCGGGGGCGGCGGGCTTGACCGTCACCTGCAGCATGCCGCCGGATGGCCGCACGGAAGCCACCTCGCCAATAAACTCACCCATCGACTTGGGCGCATCCATGGAAGACCACTTGCCACGCTTGCCGTCCAGCCACCATTGGGTGTAGCCGCGGTTGAAAGTCTTTTCCGAATCGGGAACGAAGCCGCCCGTGACCTTGCCGAAGGAGGCCCTGCAGTAGCGGTCGGGGTAGCGTGCCACCAGTTCGTCCAGCGCCATGCTGTACTCGCGCACCACGTTCTTCACGTAGGAAGCGTTCTTCAGGCGGCCTTCGATTTTAAACGAGCACACCCCGGCATCGGCAAGCTCCTCCAGCCTGTCGAGCAGCTTGAAGTCGCGCAGCGACAGGAGGGCCTTGTTGCGGACCAGCGTGCGCCCGGAGGCGTCCTGCAGGTCGTACAGCGAACGGCAGGCCTGGATGCACTCGCCCCTGTCGGCGCTGCGGCCGTCCAGGTAAGCGGAGAGACGGCAGTCGCCGCTGTAGCACACGCAGAGCGCTCCGTGCACGAAGAACTCCACCTCGCAACTCACGGCGGCGCAGATTTCCCGCACCGTGGCAAGCGAGATGCCCCTTTCCAGGATGATGCGGCTGCAGCCGAGGGAGTCGAAATGACGCGCCCTCTCCACGTCGCGTATGGCGCACTGGGTGGAGGCGTGCATGGGGATGTGTATGTCCTCAAACCCCAGCAGACGCTCCTCGCGGAAGATGAAGGCGTCTACGCCCGCATCCTGCGCCTGAAGCATCTGGGAATGCACCTCCTCCCACTCGTCGTCGTACACTAAAGTGTTGACGGTAAGATATATGCGCACGCCGAACCGGTGCGCGTAGCTGCAGAGCTCCCGTATGTCGTCGAAGCTGTTCCCGGCAGCCTTGCGGTTGCCGAATCCGGGGCCTCCGATGTAAACGGCGTCGGCACCGCAGTCAATTGCTGCGATGCCGACGGTCTTGTCCTTCGCCGGAGCCAGAAGCTCTAGAGCGAACATATTACTTCAGGGCTGCGATTGCCTTCTGGGCGTCAGCACCGAACTTGGGATCGCTGACTGCCATCTGGTAGTACTCCTTGGCCTTTGCGTTGTTCTTGGAGTTCTGATAGAGGGCGCCCACGGTGTAAGCCACCTGGCCTGCATTCTTGGCGGTAGGAGCCTCTGCAAGATACTGCTCGAAGTACTTGATGGCGTCTGCGTTCTTGCCTGCATACTGGCTGGCCATGCCCGCGATGTAGAGGGCGTTGGGGTTCTTGCTGTACTCGTATGCGGTGTTGGCATCCTTCACGGCGTCTGCGAACTTCTTGCCCTTGAGGTTGGCCTGTGCGGTGGTGAGGTAGATGGAACCCAGACGGAGGTTGGCGTTCTTCTCCTGGCCGTTCTGTGCGGCAAGCTTGTAAGCCTCGATGGCCTCGTCGTTCTTGCCTGCGCTCCTCAGGGCCTCACCCTTCTGGAATGCTGCGTTGCCGTTGGTGGGGTCAAGCTCGAGAACCTTGGTGTAAGCCTCTTCTGCGCCTGCGAAATCCTGGGCCTTGAGCAGGGAGGAACCCTTCTGCATGTAAATCTGAGGTATCAGGGCCTCGGCCTTTGCGGCCAGCTCCTCGTCACCGTACTCGGTAGCGCATGCTGCGGTCTCCTGGAACTTGGCGACAGCCTCATCGTATTTCTTCTCTGCAAGCAGACCCTTTGCTATTGCGTTCATGGTCTTGGGGATGATATCCTTGCAGGTAGCAACAAGTTCAAGTCCTTCGTCTCCGCAAGCCTCGGCCATCTTGAGGGCCTCCTGGAATCCTTTGAGGGCGGTAGCGTACTCACCGGCACCAAGGGACTCGTTGGCAAGCTTGGCGGTCTCTGTTGCCTCCGCCATACTCTGTGCGGACAGCATGGTTGCAGCTGCGAAAAGTGCTGCGAGGGAAACTAAAATCTTTTTCATATCTCAACAGTTTTTAGATTCGTTGCAAAATTGAGCGACAAATTTAGCAAAAATATTACATTTTGTGTGCCAAAAAATTTTACCTTTGTCTAACAAGCACTAAAACTACAGAAACTTACACCCAAAATGCCTGATTTGAAATACAGGGTCGAAAGCGACCTTCTCGGCGAACTCAAGGTTCCCGCCGACGCTTATTATGGAGTCCAGACTCAGAGGGCTCTCGACAATTACAAGATTTCCACAACCCGCATGTGCCACTATCCGGAGTACATCATCGCCATGGCCTACGTGAAGATGGCGGCGGCCGCGGCGAATGCCGAACTGGGGGTGCTGGACTGCGAGATTGCAGACGCCATCATAGCCGCCTGCAAGGAGATTGTGGCCGGCAAGCTGCACGACCAGTTCCCCGTAGACATGATGCAGGGCGGTGCTGGAACCTCCGTTAACATGAACGCCAACGAGGTCATCGCCAACCGTGCCCTGGAGATCATGGGCCACAAGAAAGGGGAGTACCAGTATTGTTCCCCCAACGACCATGTGAACTGCGCCCAATCCACCAACGACGCATATCCTACCGCCTTCCGCTATACCTTTGTGCGCATGAACCGCCACGTCGAGAGGGCCCTGAAGGACCTGATTGCCGCTTTCCGCGCCAAGGGCGACGAGTTCAACGATATTATAAAGATGGGCCGTACCCAGCTGCAGGACGCCGTTCCCATGACTTCCGGCCAGGAATTCCATGCGTTCGCCAACAACCTGGAGGAAGAGATTGCCAACCTGGAGCGCAACGTGGTGCTCCTGAAAGAGATAAACATGGGCGGCACCGCCATCGGAACCGGCCTTAACGCCGTTCCCGGTTTTGCCGAGCTGTGTACCAAACGCCTGAGCGAGTTCTCCGGCGACAGCTTCGAGAAGGCTCCCGACCTCGTGGAGGCAACCCCCGACACCGGCGCATACGTGAGCTATTCCGCATCACTCAAGCGTCTGGCCATCAAGCTCAGCAAGATCTGCAACGACCTGCGCCTCATGGCCTCCGGCCCCCGCTGCGGCCTGCATGAAATCAACCTGCCTCCAATGGCCCCCGGTTCCTCCATCATGCCCGGAAAGGTGAATCCCGTCATACCCGAGGTCACCAACCAGGTGTGCTTCAAGGTGATAGGCAACGACACCACCGTGGCCTTCGCCGCCGAGGCCGGCCAGCTGCAGCTGAACGTCATGGAGCCCGTAATCGTGCAGTCCATACTGGAGAGCCAGACCTGGCTGACCAATGTGATGGACACCCTACGCACCCGCTGCATCGACGGCATCACCGTCAATGCCGAGCACTGCTACGAGATGGTCAAGAACTCCATAGGCATAGTCACCGCCCTTAACCCTTACATCGGTTACAAGACCTCCACAAAGGTGGCCAAGGAAGCCCTGGAGACCGGCCGCAGCGTCTACGACCTGGTGCTGGAGCACGGCTACATGACCAAGGAGAAGCTGGACGAAGCTTTGGATCCCAAGGCCATGACGGCATCGCACGATTTCTTGAAGTAATTGTTATATTTGCAATGTGAAAACATTGCGAATCGTCAACTTAGGCTTGTGTGCGGCTCTTGCGCTGCTTTCCTGCGGCGTCCTCCGTGCCCAGAGCCTCCCAACCCTCGGGAAGGCCTCCGAAATCATAACCGGAAGCCTTCCCGATCATATTTCCTACTACCTTGTGAACAACGCCAACACGCCAGGTTTTGCCGATTTCGCGTTGGTGCAGCAGCAGCGCTCAGACAGAGTGTCGCCCCGTGACGACCTGTCCAACCTGCCGCATTTCTTCGGCCGCAAGCCCTATGAGTTCCTTGGCGACAACGCCGTAGGCTACAGCAGGCGCGGCTTCATCGAGCACACCCAGAACGCCACCATCTTCCGTTTTGCCGACGTGCCTGTGTCCCGTCCGGAGGTCACTGACTCCACCCTCCTGATGCTGTTCGACATCGCCCGTTCGTCCGAATACGAACAGGCGATAGTGGTGAGCGGTAACATAGACGTACCCGCCGTTATCGAGCGTATCCGCATACTGTCCATGACCATCTCCCGCCGCAAGCCGGTGCTCAACGCCTTTGCTTACGAATGGAAGCATCAGGACAAGGCGGTAATCACTACCACCACCATGCCCGTCGGATACGTTTCCGCTGTATACCGTTCCCCCCGAACCGAAAGGGAGCTCATGAACACCATACAGCCGGTAATGAGCCACCTGCTCGCCAGCGAGTTCGACATCGTGCTGCAGAGGAGGCTGCGTACAGCTTTCGACAAGGCAAAACTGCCGCTGGCAGACTACCGCTACCGATATACCGGCAGCGACAGCACCGCCGGTGACGAGCTTGTGTCGATCAGCCTGCTGACCGACAGCGCCAAGCTGGAAGAGGCCGTGCGTGTTTTTGCCGGCGTGCTCGCCACCCTGGACGAAGACGGCGCCACCCCGGATGAGGTTGCCTTTGCGCGCACGGTAATCGCTGAAAGTATCATGCGCGACAACCTCAGCCATAAGCCCACAAACGAAGAGTACCTGAATAAATGTATAGGGTCCTACCTCTACGGCTCCAACCTTGCCACGGAGGCCACCCTGAGCAAGGTCTTCACCGGCCGCAGGCTGGATGTGGGACGCGAGACCGAGCTGCTTAACCGCTACATCGCCGCAGTGCTGTCACCCAGCCGCAACCTGCACCTGCGTACCGGAGCGCCGGTCGCCCCGGATGCAGAACGCATGCGGGCCGTGTTCACGGAGGCATGGAAAGGAGGATACGCCGTGGAACCTGTTTTGCCTTCGGCGGCAGATACCTCGCGCCTGTCCGTCCCGCGCCGCAAGGCCAAGCTGAAAGCCACCGCCAAGGATACCTTCACCGGCGGCAAGCTGTGGACCTTCTCCAACGGCGTAAGCGTAATATACAAGAAGACCGGCGACGCAGGCTCCTTCCACTACGGTTTCATGCTGAAGGGCGGCTGGTCCGAGATATCCGGAATACATGGCTCGGAGCCTGCCTTCGTGCAGGACGTGCTTTCCCTGGGCAAGGTGGGCGGACTTTCGGCGTCGCAGCTGAAAGACCTGCTTGCCCTGTACGGCGTCACCTTCCAGCCCAGCATAACCATGTCTGACGTGCGCTTTACCGGAGCCGCGCCCTCGTCGTCTTTGTCGCTGGTGCTCAAAACCATGGTAGCCGTCGCCAACCGCTATGAGCCGGACTCCGAAGCTTATGATCGTTACCTCAAGGAAGTGCCTGTGTGGCTCATCCGGGACAAGTTTGCCGACAAGGGAACGCGCGCCGTGCTGGACAGCACCATGTGCCCCGGCTATGCTTTTGCGGCCGGCAGCCTGCCCGAACTCCCTGGCGAGGACCTGGATCTCCGAACGAGCAACTACATGATACAGAAGGGGGGCAACATCAAGAACGGAATAATCGTGCTGGTGGGCGACCTGGACGAGACCATCACCCTGAAGCTGCTGACCCAGACCCTGGGGGCCTTCCGCACCGGTCAGCAGAGGGTTACGCGTCCCAAGATGGCATACCCGCTGCGCAGCTGCTGGACTACCAATGTCGTACGGCACAATTGGCGCAGCCGCAGCGTGAACGTGGCCCTTTCCGCCTTGTGGCCTTTCGGAGCCGACGGGTACAGCCAGATGAGCCTTGCCTGCACGGTCCTGGAGGCCGAACTGGACAGGGCGCTGATGTCCGACGGCATGTACTGCTCCGTCACCGGCAGTTCCGACCTGCTGCCTGCGGAAAAGATGACCATACACATCCACTGCGAACCCATTCCTTCCGCCGGTCTGCCGTCGGACGTCTCCGCAGTCATGCCCATACAGTCGCTCTCAACCGTCCGTTCGGTCATAAACCGTCTGGCAACCAGCGAAATAGATTCAGAGGAGCTGGATAACTGCAAGACCATGCTCATCAACCGCTTCAAGGCAGAGGAGGGGAGCACCGCCCTGCTGCGTGACGCCGTGCTGGACCGCGGTTCCGTGGGCCAGGATGTACGCGGCGGCTATGCCTTGCGCATCAAGGCCGTGAACGCTTCCGAGCTCCAGAAGCTCTTCTCCACCCTCTCCGGCTGCAACGCCGAGTACATAGTCCAATGAGCGGACAATTCGGAACAATCATACAGATAGGCGACATTCTCGTGTCCGAGGATGTGGTGCTGGAGTACTTCGCCTGCGATTATGAGGCCTGCAAGGGCGTCTGTTGCATAGAAGGCGACGCCGGTGCTCCCTTGGACGAATCCGAGCCGCCGGTACTGGAACGGGATTACGACCGCTACTGCGGCGAGATGCTGCCTGCCGGACGCGAGGCGGTGGCCCTCAACGGCTTCTTCGAGCTGGACAGGGACGGCGATATAGTAACGCCGCTGGTTCCCGGCTCAGGCGTATGCGCCTATGCTTGTTTCAACAACAACGGAGGCTGCATGTGCGCCATAGAAAAGTGCGGTTGCACCAAGCCCGTCTCGTGCTCCCTGTACCCCGTTCGAGTAACCCGCTTCAAAGGCGGCGGCATGGCCCTCAACCTTCATAAGTGGGACATTTGCAAGCGCGCCTATGAAAAGGGCGGGCGCGAAGGCGTACGAGTCTATCAATTCTTGAAAAAACCCCTCACCGAAGCCTTCGGGGAGGAGTTCTATGACGCGCTCTGCGCGGCGGCGGAGCATTTGTTCGAAGAAGCTTGATTATTAAAGGTCAACGGGGAATTCCGGTCCCTGGCTCCAGTCCAGCGTGACCGATACGCCTACGTGGGCGTCGGTAGTCGTGACAATTCCTTCTTTCGTTACTCTGGCCCTCAGAATCTTGACGTGTCCGGCGCGGAGAGGAGTATACACATTTACGATAGATTCGGTTACGCTGTCATTTTCCAGCGTGACATAAACCTTCCAGCACCACAGGGGTGTTTTGGATACGTCCTGGTCGGAATCGACCTGGATTATCACCTTGCTGTCAACAGGTTCTGCCGACGGAAAATGTACGGAAGCGTAGCAACGCGTACCTTTGTCCTGTGTCTCCAGCAAATCGGTTTCAACATCCACGGATGAGTTGAACACGTAAGTGCTGTCGGAAATATTGAACTCATCGGCAAAACCGGTCACTACGGCCCGCATGTCTTTGATAACGGGAGCTTCCTCCATGTCCAGAACCAGACCCGACGCCGAGTTCGCCATGTATAGCCGCACGTCGAAACGCTGGTCTACTCCATTCATTACATCCAGGTCTTTTCGGGCTGTGAACAAGCCTGTAGTGTGAGGCTTGACAATATTGCCGTCCGAATGCTGAACCAGGGAGGAAGTGTGGCATTCTTCATCGGCCACCAAATTGACATTCTTGCTGGCGGCTATATTGGCTATTGCAAGGTGGCGGTATGCCCGTGCCGGGAGGATAAGGGAATAGCTGCTTTCACTGCCGTTCATCTGCTCTTTGCGGTGATATAGCCTTGCCATCGGGGCAACCCTGTCGTAGAAAGAAAGGTCAACATCCCTGGCGTAGTCCGTAAAAATGTCTTTCAGGTATTCCTCCATCATCCAACGGACTTCCGTGTCGAGCTCAAGGCTAAGCTGGGTTTCCAGCTCCGTGGTAATGTTGGTCACCAGGCGGAGCTGATAATCGATTGTATTCGTGGTACATACCGACAGGTCCTCGTCTACCATGCAGCACGAACTGAGCGCGGCACTGAAGAGAACCCCTGTCAGGAAATACCGGAATACCTTGAGCATACGTTAATCTTAGCAGACTACAAAGATAATACTATTTAGGCATAAACATCACTTTACTGAAGAATTCCTTGCGGCCCAGGATCATGTCGAAGGCCTCTTTGTATTCTTCGAGTTTGTAGCGGTGGCTGATCAGCGGCCGCACGTCTATGATGTGTTTGGAGATAGCGTTGAGGGCTGTGCGCCAGTCATTGTGGGCATCGTTGTAGCTGCTGTTCCAAGTGCCGCGGATAGTGAGCTGCTTGCGCAGCAACTGGCTGTATGTTCCCTGGGTTAAAGTCATGTCTCCGAAGGGGTTACCCATGCTGACAACGTGGCCGAAACTCTTTACGCTCCTGATGCAGCTCTCCCAGGTCTGGGTGGCTCCGGCGCCCTCGATGCAGGCGTCTGCGCCGCGTCCTCCGGTGACCTCATGGATATACTCCGACGCGTCAGTCTGTGCGCTGTTGAAGGCGTCGAATCCGAGCTTGCGGGCAAAGTCCACTTTGTTGGGGTCGATGTCGCAGAGAATTACGTGTGCGGCTCCTGACGCCTTGGCCCAGAGTCCGAGCATTGCGCCGATAGGGCCGGCGCCGAAGATGGCTACGGTGTCGCCTATCTTGATGTCGGCAAGGCCTATGGCATGAAGCGCCACGGCGGCAGGCTCGCACATTGCGGCCTCCTCGTAGCTGATTCCTTCAAACGGAACAAGGTTCCATTCCTTTACTGCTATATATTCGGCATATGCACCGTCGCGGCGGGACCCGTAATAGTCGTAGTCGCTGCACTGCGCGTATTCGCCAACCTGACAGGATGCGCATTTGAAGCAGGGCAGGAGGGGGAATACGGCGGCTTTCTTGCCTACGAGCTCCGGCTTGTCCGCCTCCACAATTTCGCCGGAAAACTCATGTCCGGGAATGGTGGGGAAATGATATGTTCCTTTCTTGAAAATCCTTGGTATGTCGCTGCCGCATATTCCGCATGCTTTGACTTTCAGCAATACTTCGCCTTCCTGGCGCACGGGATCGGGAACCTCTTCGTAACGGAGGTCGCCCACAGCGTAAAGATTAAGAGCTTTCATCGGTCCTTGTTTCAGTTTTATCCTGCGAATTTAGCAAAGATTTTATAAATTTGTCTTTGCCATGAAGCACATTCTTTCAGACAGATACCTCAACAAGGAGATACTCCGCCTGTCCATCCCCAGCATTCTGGCCAACCTTACGGTGCCGCTGGTGGGTATGGTGGATACCGCCCTGGCGGGGCATCTGACGGACGTTTCCGGAGGTGGCTCCGCCGCTTTCATCGGCGGAATCTCGGTCGGCGCCATGCTGCTGAACCTGCTGTACTGGAATTTCTTCTTCCTGCGTACCGGCACCGGCGGACTTACGGCCCAGGCCTACGGAAGGGAAGATCCTCATGAATGCGCCCGCATCTTCGTGAGGGGAATAGGCTTCGCTGCGGCGGTATCGCTGCTTATCCTCCTGCTGCAGGTGCCCCTGGCCCGCCTGGGAATGCTGGTGGTGAACGCCTCCCCGAGGGTGTGCGAACTCGCCCTGCGATACTTCTTCATACGTATCTGGGCCGTTCCGGCGACCGTCGGCCTCATGGTCTTCCGCGGCTGGTTCGTCGGCATGCAGGATTCCGTCAGCTCCATGTGGACGGACCTGATTGTCAATTTCGTAAACATAGGAGCGTCGGTGCTGCTGACCTTCGGCATCTTCGGCTGGGGCGGACTGGGATTCGACGGAATCGCCGCAGGCACGGTGGTCGCCCAGTATGCCGGCCTGCTGTACGCTGTGCTCGTGTGCATCTTCAAGTACCATAAGGTATTTGCTACTGTGACTCGGAGCGACGCCGGCGAGCTTCTGCACCCCGCAAACCTCAAGCCGTTCCTGCAGATGAACGGCAACCTGCTGGGCCGCTCGCTGTGCTTCACCGGCATCTACATGGGATACACCATAATAGCGGCGACCTTCGGCGACGTGCTGCTGGCCTGCTCGTCCATCATGATGCAGCTGCTGATGATTTTCTCCTACTTCACCGACGGCTTCGCGTACGCCGGCGAGGCTTTGACGGGGCGTTTCATAGGGGCGCGCGACGAGTTGCTGCTGCGTCGTACGGTACGCTATGTGTTCGTGTGGAGCATGGGTATATCTGTGCTGTTCATAGGGGTGTACGCCCTGATCGGAGGGCCGCTGGTGCGGCTCTTCACATCAGACGTATTAGTGGTGGACGCCTGCCGCCGCTTCCTCCCCTGGCTGCTTCTGATGCCTCCGGTGGGCTGCGCCGCCTTCACCTGGGACGGCATCTACCTGGGTGCCACCTCCTCCCGCAGCCTGTTCATCTCCATGGGCCTCGCAATGCTGGGCTTCTTCGGGGTGTGGTTCGGCTTCGTGCTGATAAGTTTGTGGACTACCGGAGGCGGCCCGCTACCGGAAGGCGACATACGTCTCCACGTGCTCCTGGCGGCATATTTCATACACCTTGCCGCCCGCACAGTCTATCTGACGGCGGCCTACCGGAGGGAGATTCATATTTAATCCCAGATTTCCAGTTTGAGGCCCGGAATACGGTCAAAGTGCCTTCTGTTGCCCGTCACCAGCGTAAGGTTGTTGTCTATAGCTATGCTGGCAATAAGCAGATCCATATCATCCAGCCTCCGGCCCTGTTTTTCAAGATCGGCCCGAATCCGGCCGTATGTGAGAAAAGAATTGTCAAATGGAATGACAGGGATTTTGTCCTTGAGCCAGTCTATGGCCTTGAACTCGCTCTCCCGTCCATGCTTGAACGCTCCGGCGTACAATTCGCAAAGGCATACAGTCGTAGTGCAGCACTGCTTTACCCCAAGTTCATGGAACCGTCTCTGGGTGTCGTCCTTACCCCTGAATATATCGACAAGGGTGCAAGTATCAAATAAATAACGCAGCTCTTCCATCACCATTCAGGTATTGGGCGGCAGCCGCTGCCACCGCGATATTCTTCCATGATTTCCGCTGTAGTTTTACCATTCCAAGGATCTTGCTCTCCAGGGACAGGTCGCGGCAGGTCTGCAAACAAACCGGTAAATGGGCCAGTGTATGGCTCTAGTTTTCTTATTTGCAAGGTACCTTCTTTCGTGGAAAAAATCACTTCGTCTTTTTCTTTCAGGGAAAGTTCCCTGAGAATGGATGAAGGGATAATCAATCCCCTGCTGTTTCCTATTCTGATGATATTGCCGTACTTGTCCATTTCCAGATAGATTTGCGGCAAAGATAATGATGTCATTTGTAAAAACAAAATTTTAGATATGTTATAACATTATTCCAGTTCAAAGTCGATGACAACGTCGCCGAAGCGGCCGGAGACAATGTCTTCCTCCTCGAAAAAGCGTGCGGAGAGCTGTCCGCGCCATACTATATCGTCTTTTTCATTGTATGGCAGGTCTACGTCGAAGCCGTAGGTCTTGGACTGGAATTTCACCTGCGCCTGGCATTTCCAGTTGGTCCTGGTGCCGCCGTCGTCTTCCGTTACCAGGAAGGCTATCTTATCCAGCTGGGTGCTGAAGTCCGACACCAGAATCACATCGAAAGGCAAGGTTTTGTTAACATACTTGCGCTTTACTACTATAGTGAAGTCGGTGACACTTGGCGAGTAGAGTTTGAGTTCCGCTTCGGTGCTGGCGGTAAACCCCTCTACGCTGCCCGCCTTGATGTCAAACTCACTTGCTCCACGAAACCAACTGTCGAATTGACGTAGCATTTTGAAGCTCTTCATCATGAGTCTGCGGTGACCGGAGCCGGCGGGTTGTGTCACTGGCCTGTTTTCAGTCTTTGTAAGTATTGAAACGGCGTCAAATAAATCCACCGGCGAAAAGCCGGCGTCGCTGTTGCGGTTCAGCACCCAGACGGGGCGCTCCATGGCCACTTGTTCGTCTACATAGACCGAGTCCACCACGCGCGTTCCGTCTTCCAGGACGGAAATTGCGTATCCATAATTCGATTCCGCTCCGTAGCCCGGGTCGAATGTGATGATGGGGAAGCTTTCGCCGTCCCAGGAATCTGAAAAGGGCCAGTACAGTTGGTAGCCGCTCGCAGCCAGTTGCCCCATCTTGTCATCTACCGACGACTTGGTGGAAAGACTTGAAGTGTTGTGAGATTGGAAATAGCTACGGATAAGATTTCGCAACGGGTTGCAATAGCTTCCCTCTGTACTGTTGCCCTTTGTTCCCCTGGTTTCTCCTACACCTGCGCCAGGTGCGTTCAGGAGGCATTCCATAGTGTATTCTTCATCGTATCCGCGTCCCGAGGACGCTTCTACGGCATCGTGTACTTCTTGAAGGTGCTCGCTCCCTATAGGCAGCTCGGCAAACATTCTTGCGAGCGTCTGGAGCCTTTCGTCTTCTATTCTGGGTTTGTCCGGTTTATCGGGATCCATGAGGCCGCAGGAGGCGGCCAGCATTGGCAGGACAAGTATAAGTAAGCGTTTCATAGCAGCAGTTTCTGGTTACTGTTGCAAAGGACGGTATTATTATCCGTGTTTTGAAGCGGCGCAACGCTTATTTTTCAGAATCGGCCGCCGGCGCTGCTCTATGCCTCTTTTTCGAAGCTGACGAAGCGCTCTTTTCCGAAAAAATCGGCCGTTTTTTCCACGTTTGTCAGTCCGGCTGCGCGGAACACCGCTACGGTCTCCTCTCCCAGCTCTTCGTTTATCTCTACGATGCCCCATCCGCCCGGCCTCAGGAACCTGGCCGCCCATTGAGCCACGGCCTTGTAGAATACCAGCGGATCTTCATCCGGCACAAACAGGGCCAGCTCCGGCTCGTGCTCCAGCACGTTGCGGTGCATCCGCGCCTTTTCGCTCTCCCGGATGTACGGCGGGTTGGCCGTTATCACATCGAACGGTGCTCCCTCGAACTCCTCCGGCACCTGCAGCGCGTCCGCCTTTACGAACCGCGGCGCTGAGCCGTCCTGGAATTGTGAGCTGGCGACGGTCAGGGCGGCTTCGGAGATATCTACCCCGGTGACTTCTGCTCCCGGAACCTCCAGCGCTATGCTCCAGGCTATGCACCCGCTACCGGTACACAGGTCCAGCACCCGCGGTGCAAGGCAGCCGGAGGGACTGGTCTCCCCAGAATCCGTGTCCACCCTCGGACGCGTTAGAGGGAGGGGCCCACAAGCGGAGCGCAGTGGGAGGGATGAGCGAAGCGAAGATTCTGGGGAGACCAGTCCCTCCGGCATAAGCCTTGCAACTGCAGCATCTACCAGCAACTCCGTTTCCGGGCGGGGGATCAACACGTCGGGCGTAACAAGAAACTTGCGGCCGCGGAACTCCTGGAAGCCGGTAATGTACTGCAGCGGCTCGCCGTCCTGCAGACGCCGCAAACCGTCCTGCAGCGCGGCAGGAACCTCCGTCTCCGGCTTAAGGATATAATCGAACGGAGCAAAGCCGCAGATGTCCCCGGCAAGACGCAGAACGAGGCTCCGCGCCTCCTCCGGAGGATACAGAGCCTCAAGCGATTTAGCGCCCTCCCGTATATACTGCGGGAGAAGCACTAGCAGTTCTCAATGATAGTACTCAGGAAAGCGGTCATATTAAGACCGGCCGTACGCACCATACGAGGCACGAGCGACGCGCTGGTCATGCCTGGTATAGTGTTGATTTCCAGGAAGTAGAGCCCGTCCTCGGCAAGGATGTAGTCCATACGCACGACGCCCCTGCAGCCCAGGCGGAAATAGATACGGGCGGTAGTTTCCTGAACCAGCTGCCGCACTTCCTCGGACACCGGCGCCGGGCAGATTTCCTGGCTATGGCCGTTATACTTGGCGTCATAGTCGAAGTACTCATTGTCAGAGACAATCTCTATCAGCGGAAGGGTGGCCACCTTGGTGCCGTCAAAATATGCAGCGCAAGTCAACTCACGCCCCTGGACGCCCTGCTCTATAAGCACTGTATGATTCTCCGAGTAAGCGAAACGGATGGCGTTCTCCATCTCTTCGGGATTCGTCACACGGGTAACGCCGAAGCTGGAACCACCCTGGGTAGGCTTCACGAAAACCGGGAAACGCAGCTTGCGCGCGACCTCGGCCTGAGTCTCAGCATGGTCCATCCCATGGCGCACAAACACGTCCGGGGCACATTTTGCCAACCCAAGTTCGCGGATATAACACTTGCATGCATACTTGTCGAAGACTATGGAGCAGGTGCTGGAATCGCAAGTGCTGCAAGGGATGCCGAGCATCTCCAGATAGCCCTCGAACTGACCGGTCTCTCCGGGCGCTCCGTGCTGCACAACATAGGCGAAGTCGAACTTCACCTTCTCGCCCAGCACGTTCACGGAAAAGTCGTTCTTGTTTATCTCCGGGCGCGAACCCTCGGGGAAAATGACGCGCATCGCATTGCGGCGGCGGTATGCCACAAGCTGCCACACGCCGAAGCGGGCGAAAATCTCATACACGTCGTAAACTCTGTCGTCTATTGCCGACGCGACGTACTCGCCGCTCCTGCAAGACACCTCCCATTCGGAAGAATCGCTTCCGTAAATGACTGCTATCGATTGATATTTGCCCATATGCGTCAATTAAAGTAGTAATCTGTTTCCTGGTTGTTTGCCGTCTCCTGCGCCTCGTTCAGGTCTTCGTCGCCTCCGAGGAAGGTGCCCGAGGTGCTGCAGTCAAGGCTGAAGTCCACGCTCCCCGGCGCTATGAAGCAGTCGTCCTCGCTGATGAGGCCGGCCGCGATGCACTTCTTCATCCATATCCCCCAGATAGGCAGCGCCATGCGGGAGCCGTCCAGCGAGTTGAAGTGGATCTGGCGGTCCTCGCCGCCTATCCATGCGCCCGCCGTAATCTTGGGGGTGTAGCCTATGAACCAGCCGTCCGAGCAGTCGTTGGTAGTACCCGTCTTGCCGGCAATTTCGCCCTTGAGGTTGTATGCATAACGCAAGCGGCTGCCGGTACCTCCGTTCACGACGCCCTGCATCAGGTTGGCCATGAGGAAGGCGGAAGAGGCGCTGATGGCCTCACGCTTGGAGTTGGTGTGCTCGGTGATTAGGTTGCCCTGGTTGTCCTCGATACGGGTGACGTAAAGCGGCTCGGCATAGACGCCCTTGGACGGGAAGGTGTTGTAGGCCGCCACCATTTCGTACAGCGCTATGTCGGCCGGGCCCACGCAGAGGGCGTACACCTCGTCCACGTGGCTGTGGATGCCCATACGGTGCATCATCTGCGCCATCGCCTGTGGGCCGAACTGCTTCATCAGGAAGGCGGAGATGTTGTTGGAACTGTTAGCCAGGCCCCACTTGAGGGTGACCGTCGTGCCTATGACCTCCGGCTTGTCGGTACTGCGGGGGGTCCATTCGGAGCCGTCCCAGTTGATGAAAGTCTGCGGCTTGCAGACCACCCTGTCGCAAGGGGTCATGCCCTCCTGCATGGCCAGGGTGTAGAGGAACGGCTTGATGGTGGAGCCCACCTGCCGCTTGGCCTGCGACACGTTGTCGTACTTGAAATAGCGGTAGTTGGGTCCGCCCACGAACGCCTTCACGTTGCCTGTACCGGCCTCGATGGCCACGAAACCGCAGCGCAGGAAGGACTTGTAGTAGCGGATGGAGTCGTTCGGGGTCATGGTGGTGTCCACGTAGCCCTTCTTGTTCCATGAGAACACGCGCATCTGCTGCGGCTGGTCGAACTGGGCAAGGATCTCCTTATCGCTCAGGCCGGCCCGCTTCTGCATGCGCCAGCGGTCGCTCCAGCGGCGTGCCTGGCTCATCAGCTTGTTCACGGTGGCCTGGTCTATGTCGTTGGCGAAAGGCTTGTTGCGCTTGCCCTTGAGTTCCTTGTTGAAGGCCCCCTGGAGGTAGCCGCCGAGGTGTTCGGCAACGGCCTCTTCGGCAAACACCTGCATCTTGTAGTTGATGGTGGTATAGATGCGCAGGCCGTCCTTATCCAGGTTGTACGGCTCTCCGTTGGCCTTTTTGTTCTTCTGCAGCCAGCCGTAGATCTCGTCGTTGGCCCAGCGGAGGGAGTCGGCGGAGAAGTCTTCCGGATACTGGTAGTCGGCACGGCGGGGCTTCTTGGCGTTCATGTCCCGGCGGAGCATGTCGCGGAAGTAGGGGGCGTGGCCGGAATTATGGTCCTGAACGTGATAGTCCAGCAGGATGGGGAGCTCACGCAGGGAGTCGCGCTCGGCCTTGCTGAGGTAACCGGCCTTCTCCATCTGTCCTATGACGAAGTTGCGGCGCTTGAGGGCGTTGTCCGGGTTGATCACCGGGTTGTAGCGGGTGGGTTTGTTGACCATGCCTACCAGCAGTGCGCTCTCTTCTACGCTCAGGTCCATGGGAGGCTTGGCGAAGAAGGTTTCGGAAGCCGCCCTCACTCCATAGGCTCCGCTGCCGAAGAAGATGGAGTTGAGGTACATCGCCATGATCTCGTTCTTGGTATAGTCACGCTCCAGACGAACCGCAGTTATCCATTCCTTCAGCTTGATGAAAATCATATTGAGCTTGCCGGCGTTCTCCTGGCGGGGGTAGAGCGTCTTGGCGAGCTGCTGGGTGATGGTACTTCCGCCGCCCTGGCTGGAATCGCGCAGGAGCAGGGTCTTCACAGCAACGCGCGCCAGACCCTTCATGTCTATACCCGAGTGCTTGTAGAAACGGGCGTCCTCCGTTGCCACGGCCGCATTGACCAGGTTGGGGGAGAGCTCGTCGTAGGAGATATAGGTGCGGTTTTCTATATGGAAGGTGGTCAGCACTTCACCGTCTTCAGCAATTACCTGGGTCGCCAGCTTGCTGTCCGGATGCTCCAGTTCTTCGAAAGACGGAAGCTTGGCGAAAAGGCCCACACAAATGAGCAGGATGAATACCACGGCGAACGGCGCCGTGAGTAAAATCCAGTACCATTTGGTGATTTTATGCTTGGTTTGCTCTGTCATTTTATCACAATAAAACACAAATTTACGAACAAATTTGGAAAAACACCTCAGTTTTGTTTTAACTTTGTAGCCGATTTTGTGCAAATATGGAGCCTAATTTAGTGATCGTTGAGTCGCCCGCAAAGGCGAAAACCATTCAGAAGTATCTTGGAGAAGGTTTTTTGGTGAAGTCCAGCTTCGGACACATCAGGGATCTGCAGGAGAAGAGTCTGAGTATAGATATAGAGGACAATTTCAAGCCCGAGTACGTAGTACCGCCGGAGAAGAAGAGGATAGTAAGCGAGCTCAAGAAACTCTCCGAGGGCGCCTCCACGGTGTGGCTCGCTTCCGATGAAGACCGCGAGGGAGAGGCCATTTCCTGGCATCTTACAGAGACTCTGGGGCTGGCTCCCCAGAAGACCCGCCGCATAGTCTTTCACGAAATTACCAAGGATGCAATACTGCATGCCGTAGAGAATCCCCGCGCCCTGGATATGGACCTGGTGAACGCACAGCAGGCCCGCCGCGTGCTGGACAGGCTCGTAGGTTTCGAGCTTTCTCCCGTGCTCTGGCGCAAAATCCAGAGGGGTCTTTCCGCAGGCCGCGTGCAGTCCGTGGTACTGCGCCTGGTGGTCGACCGCGAGCGCGAAATAGCCGCATTCGAACCTCAGCCGTACTACCGCGTGGAGGCAGTATTCAAGATTGACGGAGTTAAGGCCAAAGGCCTGCTGGACAAGCGCTTCGACGACTACGCCCAGGCCCGCAAGTTCCTCGAGGACTGCATCGGAGCCACTTATACCGTGGCTGCGGTGGACAGCAAGGAAGGCCTCAGGGTGCCCCAGCCGCCGTTCACGACTTCCACCCTGCAGCAGGAGGCGGCCCGCAAGCTGCACCTGCCGGTCAACGTGACCATGCGCATAGCCCAGTCGCTCTACGAGCGCGGTCTCATCACCTACATGCGTACCGACTCCACCAACCTGTCGTCGCTTGCGGTGAATACCGCCAAGAACTTCATCAACGACAACTTCGGTCCCGAATATTCCCACCCCCGTCAGTATAAGACCCGCTCCAAGGGCGCCCAGGAGGCCCACGAGGCCATACGCCCGACCTTCATAGGCAACCCCGACATCGAGGGTTCCGCCCAGGACAGGAAGCTCTACCAGCTTATCTGGAAGCGTACCGTGGCATCCCAGATGACGGAGGCGCGCGTGCTCAACACCGCCGTCCGCGTGTCCGTGGACAAGCGTGCAGAGAGCTACGTGATGCAGTCGGTACAGGTGCTCTTCGACGGCTTCCTCAAGCTCTACCGCGAGGGCGCCGACGACGAAGAGGAGACCTTCGACGAGGAGGTGGAGCTGCCGCAGGTGACTGTAGGACAGACTCTTGCCGCCGAGCGTGTAGACGCCGAATGCAAGTACACCCAGGCCCCCTTCCGCTACTCCGAGCAGACCCTCATCAAGAAGATGGAGGAGCTCGGAATCGGCCGCCCGTCCACTTACGCCCCTACCATCAGCACGCTTACCAAGGCGCGCGGCTATCTGGTGAAGGGCGACAAAGACGGCCGCAAGGTGCCTGTGACCAACCTTCAGCTGAAGGGAGGCAACGTTAGCGAGAGCGTCAAGAACGAGGTCATAGGAGCGGAGAAGGGCAAGCTGCTGCCGACCGACGTGGGCATACTCGTCACCGACTACCTCAACGGCAGTTTCCCCGATATCATGGACTACGACTTCACGGCAAACGTGGAGAAGGACTTCGACCAGATAGCCGCAGGCAAGAAGCAGTGGGACAAGGTGATATCCAAGTTCTACGAACCCTTCCACGTGAAGGTGGACGCGGCCGTCAGCGACCATAAGTACAGCCACCTGGAGAGGGAGATAGGCATAGATCCTTCCGACGGGCAGATGATAGTGGCCCGCCTCGGCCAGTTCGGACCTTACGTCCAGAAAGGCGAGGGCGAAACCCGCCAGTTCGTAAGCCTTGGCAAGGGGCAGATCATAGAGAACCTCACCCTGGAAGATGCCGTGAAGCTGTTCAACCTGCCGCGCACCGTGGGTGAGTACGAAGGCCAGGAGATAGTGGCCACCAAGGGCCGCTTCGGGCCGTACCTGAAGTGGGGCTCCAGTAACGTGTCCCTGCCCCGAGGAAAGGATCCCCTTACCGTCAGCCTGGACGACTGCATCGCCCTCATCAAGGCGGACGCGCTCAAGAAAGAGGCCGTGGTCACACCCATCAAGGAGTGGCCTGCAAGCGGAATCAGCGTAATAAACGGCCGCTACGGCCCTTACATCAAGTGCGACAACAACAACTACCGCATTCCCAAGAACATGAGCGCAGAGTCGCTGACGGAGGAGCAGTGCAAGGAGATTATAGCCGGTTCAGCGCCCACCACCCATAAGACCCGCCGTTACACCAAAAAGAAATAAGCATGGGTAATTATCATCTGGACGAGACCGACAGGAAAATCCTCTACTTTTTAGTCAACAATGCCCGTATGCCCTATCTGGAGATTGCACGTGAGTGCGGCATCTCCGGGGCGGCTGTACACCAGCGCGTAAAGAAGCTGGAAGACAACGGTGTAATTACCGGTTCCCAGATGCTGGTAAAGCCCGGCACGCTGGGCTTGAACGTCTGTGCGTTCATCAGCATTTCCCTGTCGGAAGACAATAAGTACCAGGAGGTTACCGAAGCGCTGAAGCACATCCCCGAGGTGGTGGAGTGCCATTTCGTGACCGGCCGTGCGGCACTTTTCCTTAAGGTTTACTGCATGGATAACGACCACCTGATGGAGACGCTCCTCAACACCATCCAGCGTATTCCTTACGTGCAGTCTACGGATACCATGCTTTCCCTCGACCAGGCGTTCGAGCGCCAGGTCTGGGTCAAAGATTTTAAATCGACGACTTTCAGGAATCTTTAATAATCGCTCGGGCGAGAATAAGGTCCTCCGGTGTAGTGATTTTAAGGTTGAATCGCTCGCCGGGGGTCGTTTCTACATGTATGCCGGCACGTTCGGCAACGGACGCGTCGTCCGTGAAGGAGGGGTCGTAGGGCTGGCGGTAAGCCTCCTTGAGCAGTTCGGACCGGAACATCTGCGGCGTCTGCACGGCGCAGATGAGGCTGCGGTCGGGCACGGCTACGCCTTCCCTGACGGGCCTGAGGGTGTCTACCACCGGCACCACGGGAATCAGCGCCCGGCACTCCTCCATACGCTCCAGCATACCGCGTATCAACGCCTCGGTAAACAGGGGCCGCACGCCGTCGTGAATGGCCACGATGGCACCGTCCGGCACCTTTGCCAGCGCGTTCTGGACTGAGTGGAAACGGGTCATGCCTCCCTTCACCACCGTCTGGCTGAAAGTTACCCCGCGCTTCAGGCACATTTCGGACCAGAGGGGGATGTATTTTTCCGGCAGGACGGTAATCACATGCGCCCCGTTGCATGCGTCCAGGAAACGCTCTATCGAGCGCTGCAGAATGGGCGTTCCTTCCAGTTCAATGAACTGTTTCGGAAGCTCCGACCCCATCCTTGTGCCGCTTCCTCCGGCCACGAAAACCGCGTAAACAGGTCTGCTCATCATTTTGGAACAATCTCTAACAAAAGTAATGGTTTTATTTGGAAATTTACTTAATTTTGTACGAATATCCGATAATATCCAAAGTATATGGCATTTTCATTCCTAAACCAAGAATTAGCCATTGACCTCGGTACCGCCAATACCGTCATCTATCAGAACAGCCAGATAGTGTTGGACGAGCCGAGTATTGTAGCTATAGACAACCATAGCGGCAAATGCATCGCCATAGGCCGGCAGGCCAAGCTCATGCATGAGCGCAACAATCCCGGAATACGTACCATCCGCCCCCTGAGGGACGGCGTTATCGCCGACTTCAACGCGGCCGAGATGATGATCCGCGGATTCATAAAGCAGGTGAACAGCAAGCACCACAGCCTCTTCACCCCCAACCTCAAGGTGGTTGTAGGCATACCTTCAGGCTCCACGGAAGTGGAAATCAGGGCCGTCCGTGACTCCACCGAGCACGCCGGAGGCCGCGACGTTTTCCTTATCTTCGAACCTATGGCATCAGCCCTCGGTATCGGCCTTGAGGTGGAGAAACCTGTGGGCAACATGGTGGTCGACATAGGCGGCGGTACCACGGAAATCGCCGTCATCTCCCTGGGAGGCCTGGTGTTCCAGGACAGCATACGTACGGCCGGCGACGTGTTCACCGCCGACATTCAGCAGTACCTGCGCCAGCAGCACAACATCCGCGTTGGTGAGATCACCGCGGAGAAGATCAAGATCGCCGTTGGCGCCGTCATTCCCGACCTCGATGGAGACGAGCCGGAGCCCTTCATCGTCCGTGGTCCGAACCTCATGACCGCACACCCGGTGGAGGCGACCATTACCCATCAGGAGATCGCCCACTGCCTGGACAAGTCCATCGCCAAGATAGAGGCGTCCATACTCCATGTGCTGGAGAACACTCCTCCCGAGCTTTACTCGGACATCGTAGAGAACGGCATCTGGCTCGCCGGCGGCGGTGCCCAGCTGCGCGGTCTCGCAAAGCGGTTCACTGATAAGGTCAACATTCAGTTCCATGTGTGCGACGACCCTCTGCACGCCGTTGCACGCGGAACCTGCGAAGCCCTCAAGAATACCGACCATTACTCATTCCTCATGAGGTAAATGGCGCGGAACGGAAAGTTCTATTCCGGCATGGCCGTCGCGGCAGTCTTCATTCTTTTGGAGATTGCCGCGATGTCTATGCTCAAGAGCTCTTCCGCGCTCCAGGACGTCTGGATCAACCGGGCGTCACATAACGCCATGGCGTGGTCCTGGGGGAAGGTCTCCAGGCTGCAGAACTATCTTTCCCTCCAGAAAGAAAACGAACTGCTGGCCGGACGCAACTACGAGCTCTTCAAGGAGCTGCAGCACTACAGGGAGATGGAGAGGGAGCTGCAGACCATGGCAAAGCTGGATTCCATAGGCTTCCGTTCCAGATTCAACTACATCCCCGCGGAGATTACCGCCATGGGCACCAACTCCCGCCATAACTATCTCATTTTGGACAAGGGGACCGAAGACGGGGTCAAGCCGAACAGCGCCGTCATTACGCCCAACGGCGTGGTGGGCATGATTTATTCGGTAGACCCCCACTATTCGTACGGCATCTCGCTGCTTAACGACAGGCTCAGCGTAAGCGCACGCATAGGCAAGGAGGGTCTGGTCGCCCCCATGAGCTGGGACGGCCACGGAACGGACCATGCAATACTTAAGGACATCCCCCTGCATCTTACCGTTGCGGAAGGCGATACCGTGCGCACCAGCGGTCTGTCTACCGTCTATCCTGCAGACATACCCTTAGGCATCACCATGGGCTCCAGGCTTGTGGACGGGGCCGTTAACGTGGTTGACGTGAAGCTGTTCATAGACTTCGCCTCTCTCCGTTATGTGATTATTGCGGAGAATCCCGACCGTGAAACCATAGAAAAGATGGAGCAATGAAAAAGTGGCATTTTACAATACTCTATCTTATGATGCTGGCCGGGCAGGTTATCCTGTGCAACTACTTCGGCCTGTCCCAATATGTGCTCATATCCTGGCTCCCGGTGCTGATTTTCATGCTCCCGCACAGAATGGGCAGCGTCGTGTCTATGATTGTGGCCTTCGCCACCGGATTCGTAGTGGACTTTTTCTCCACTGGCATGCTCGGCATCACGTCCCTTGCCCTGGTGCCTGTCGCCCTTTCGCGCCGGGCCCTCATCCCGCTGGTGTTCGGCGACGAGCAGGTGACACGCGACGATGAGTTGAGCATCTCCCGCTTCGGCATATTCAAGATGGCCCTTGCCACTCTTGTTGCCTGCTCAATCTTCTTCCTGGTGTATATCTGGGCCGACTCCGCCGGCACCGTAAGTTTCTGGCGCGCAGCACTGCGCTACCTGCTCTCGGTGCTCGTCAGCACGCCCGTTTCTTTGTACGTGGCAAAACTTCTGAGACCGGAATAGGATGGAACGCAACAACCGCTCTACCAAACTGCTGATAGGGCTCGGGGTGGTGCTGCTGATCCTCCTCGGGAGGCTGTTCTACGTGCAGATTATCAACGAGAGCTACAAAACGGACGCGGACAACAACTCCATGACGCGGGAGATGATCTACCCGCCGAGGGGCGTCATCTACGACCGCAACGGCCTGCTGCTGGTGGGAAACCACATCTGCTACGACATCCTGGTCACGCCGCGCCTGGTTACGGAGCTGGACACCCTCGCCCTGGCGGAGGTCCTCGACACTACGGCCGACTTCATACGGGAACGCATGCAATACTACCACAAGTACCGCTCCCGCATCGGCTGGCAGACCCTCACTTTCCTCAAGCAGATAGACGCCGACACCTATATGCGCTTCGCCGAGGAGCAGTTCCGCTACCCCGGTTTCAAGGGGCAGGCGCGTACGATGCGCGAGTATCCTTTCAACGCCGGCGGCAACCTGCTGGGCTATACGTCCGAAGTGAGTGCCGAGTATCTGGCGGACCATCCAGACTACCGGGCGGGCGACTATTACGGACGCACGGGCCTGGAGGCGGCACGCGAAAGCGACCTCCGGGGCAAGAAGGGCTGGCACATCTACCAGAGGGACTCCCGCGGGCGCACGAAGGCCCCCTATCGCGACGGCGAATTCGATGTTGAGGCGGAGCCCGGAAAGGACATCGTGACCACCATCGACGCCTACCTGCAGCAGTACGGCCAGCAGCTGATGGCCGGCAAAAAGGGGAGCCTGGTGGCCATCGAACCCTCCACCGGCGAGATCCTGACCATGGTGTCGAGCCCCGGCATCGACGTGGACGTGCTGGCGGAATTCGGGCGGCACTACGACAAGCTGAGCCGCGACAAGAACAAGCCGCTCTACAACCGGGCGGTGTCGGCGTCATACCCTCCCGGATCCGTCTTCAAGCTGGTAAACGGCCTCATAGGGCTGGAGGACGGGGTGCTGGAGCCGTGGATGCAGTACCCGTGCAACGGCGGCTACGTATACACTTCCAGCGGCCGCAAGCTGGGTTGCCACTACCACCGTTCGCCGCTTAACCTGGAGGACGCGGTTATGATGTCCTGCAACGGCTACTTCTGCTACGTCTTCAAGAACATACTGGAGAACAAGGAGTTCGCCTCCACCGAAGAGGCGTTCGACCATTGGCGGGAGATGGTGATGAGTTTCGGCTTCGGGCATCCGCTGGGGAGCGATTTCCCGTCGGAGCTCAGCGGCAACATACCTACTTCGGCATACTACAACCGTTACTACAGGAAGGGCCACTGGCGCTTTCCCACCATCGTCTCGTTGTCCATCGGGCAGGGGGAGATCCTTACCACGCCGCTGCAGATTGCAAACCTGGCGGCTATCATGGCCAACCGGGGCTACTACTATATCCCTCATGTGGTCAAGGAATCGGAGGGGGTTGAAATTGACCCCAAATACTACGAGAAGCAGTACACCCTGGTAGACACCCTCCAGTTCCCCAAGGTCATACGCGGCATGTGGAAGGCGGTGAACGCCATTGGCGAGGGCGGAACGGCCAATGTGGGCCACGTGCCCGGCTTGAACATCTGCGGCAAGACGGGTACGGCCCAGAACCCGCACGGCAAGGACAATTCGGTGTTTATCTGCTTCGCGCCTATGGACAACCCCAAGATTGCGGTGGCTGCATATATAGAGAACGCAGGCTTCGGGGCCAGCTGGGCTACTCCTATCGCCACGCTGCTGGTGGAGAAATATCTGCGCGGTGAGATTTCGGACGGACGCAAGGACCTCGAATACAGGGTGCTTCATACTAAACTCATCAGGTGATGCAAGAGGGTATTCTGGACAGGGGATTGAAGAAAACGGTAGACTGGCGGCTTATCATCGTCTATCTGCTCATCATGCTCTTCGGCTGGATCAATATCTATGCGGCCGTGCGTTCCGGGGAGCCTTCGTCCATCTTCGACCTGAGTTTCAACTGCGGCAAGCAGGCCCTCTGGATAGCCGGGGCGCTGGTGCTGGCGGCAGTTATTCTGTTCGTGCTGAACCCCTACATGTGGGAGAGTATCGCGCGACCTGCGTATGGGGTTGTGCTGGTGCTGCTGGTTCTGGTTATCTTCCTGAGCAGCAACGTAAAAGGTTCACATTCGTGGTTCGAGCTGGGGCCGGTGAAATTCCAGCCGGCGGAATTGTCGAAGATAACCACGTCGTTGCTGCTGGCGTCGCTCATGAGCCTGCCGGGCTTCAAGATGAGCAACTGGAGGCATGTCCTGCTGGCGGTAATGGTAGTGCTGCTGCCCATGCTGGTGATAGTCGCCGAAAGCGAGACCGGCTCGGCCCTGGTGTACGTGGGATTCATTTTTGTCCTGTATCGCGAGGGGCTGTCCGGATGGTGGCTGGGACTGATGGGGATGGCGGTGCTGCTGTTCGTGGTTACGTTGAAGACCAGCTGGTGGGTGTCGCTGATTCTGGTGGCTGTTTTTGCGGCGGTATATCTGGTATATTATCTGCGGCGCGTGTCGTCCCTGCGGTTCAGGCGTATGGTGGTGAGGAACGGCATCATCGGCTTCGTAGCCGGCGTGGTGCTGGTTTTTGCTGCGGATGTCTTCTTCAATAATGTGCTGAAGGATTACCAGCGAGAGCGTATCGAGGTGCTGCTGGGAATGAAGGAGGACCTGAAGGGAGTGGGCTACAACGTGCACCAGTCGCTTATTGCCATAGGCTCGGGAGGACTGTTCGGGAAGGGCTACCTGCATGGTACCCAGACCACATTCGGATTCGTGCCGGAGCAGAGCACGGACTTCATTTTCTGTACAGTGGGGGAGGAGTGGGGCTTTGTGGGCTGCCTGTTCGTCATTCTGCTGTACGGCCTGCTCATTTTCTGGCTGGTTCAGGATGCCGAGAGGTCGCGTACCGCGTTCACCCGCATCTACGGCTATTGTGTGGCCGCATGCTTCTTTATGCACCTGTCCATCAATCTGGGTATGACCCTGGGGCTTATGCCGGTGATAGGTATCCCGCTGCCGCTGTTCAGCTACGGCGGCTCGTCGTTGTGGGCCTTTACCGTGCTGCTGTTCATCTTTATTTCCCTGGACAGGCAGGAGAAGAAGTACTTCTAAGGGCTTTTGTTTAGCTGTTCAGCTTGGCCAGCGTGTCGGTGACGAGCGTCCGGAGGCTTTCTTCGCCCGGATGATACAGCACCGCGTTCATTCCTACGGCGACGGCTCCGTCCACGTTTCTCTGTGAGTCGTCGATGAACAGGCACTCATCTGCTTTGTGGCCGCTGCCGCTGATGGCTTGCAGGTAAATCTCCGGCTGCGGCTTCAGGAGCTTCATTTCGTGGGAGAAGAAGAGCTTCTTGAAGCTGGTTTTCAGAGGCAGGCCGGCCTGTTCGAAGTTGGGGATGTGCATCTGCATGGAGAACGCGTTGTTGTTGCTCAGCATGTAGACTTCGTACTGTTGTGCCAGCTCCTTTACGAGCGCGACGTCGTCCGCCTTGGGGGTGCCGAAAAACTGCTCCTGGCAGCGGTACAGCGTTTCTAAAGTGGTGCCGGGGGCACAGTGCTTAAGGCATTCCGAGAAGAAGGTTTCCAGGTCCATGCGGCCGGCCTCGATGTCCAGGAAAATCCCGTGCTGGTGGCAGGGGTCCAGATAGTCTGCGATGTCTTTGAAACCCGCAAGCTGACGGTATGCTTCCATGCACCTTTCCGGGAACAGCGGCAGCAGCACGCCGCCCATGTCGAAGAATATTGCCTTAATTCTCATGGATCAGGGGTTGATCACGAAGTCGCAGTAGACCGGGAAGTGGTCGGAGATGAAACGGGTGCCGTAGCCGTCTGAGTTCACCACTTTGTAGAACTTGGCTGTGGCGTTGTTGTAGTAAATATGATCCAGCAGGGTCCAGGTTGAGGAGTCCTCGCGGAAGCCGTTGTAGGTCATGGAATGGTCCGTCTGGGGGGCGTCCGACGCGGAGAGATGCAGGTATTTGTTAAGGGCGTCCAGTCTCTCGCTGGCGTTGTTGCTGTTCAGGTCTCCGGCGAAGAATACGGTGGCTTTCGAGTCCCCGATTATCTTCTTCATCTGCTCCACGTTCACGCGGGCGCAAGGGGTGATGACATCCACCACGGGTGAAACGGCATTGCCGTAGGTTTGGGGGATGAAGTGGGTGTTGAAGATGAAGAATTCAGCGCCGCTGGCTATGTGTTGCACTTTCAGCCAGAGGGTAATCTTCTGGCCGGTGGTGCCGAAGCCGTTGGAAGCCGTTTCGGGGGTGTCGGACAGCCAGAAGCAGCCCCAGTCGTTAAGCAGGAACATCCCGTTTCTCAGCATGATCACGTTTCTCTGGCCTCCGTTCTTGAAGGATGCGTCGTTGGTGGCGTCCCCTTTGGAGTAGCCGGACGCCAGCACGCCGTCCTTTGCGTAGGAGTAGAAGGTGTAGCCTGTAAGGTCGGACTTAAGGCTTTTCAGCTGCTCCCTGCGGCACTCCTGGAGCATGATGATGTCGGGGTCTGTGTCTTTGAACATGTTCGTGCAGGGGGTCCTTCGTACCGTGCTCCATTCGTGGCCGGCCTGGTCTGTGGTGCCGTCCGCCTTACCGCCCTGGAGTATGTTGAAACTCATCACGCGCAAAGGGAAGCTTTTGTCTTCGGGCACGTTCTCAGAAACCGTTACGGTGCACCTGGCAGAGTGGCCTCCGTCGTTGGATGTTGCCACGATGTCGGCAGTTCCGACTGAAACAGCGGTGACCACACCAACGGCAACCACGGCCACGTCCGGGTTCGTGGAAGACCAGGAAACGCTCTTGTCCTTTGCGTTGTCCGGGGTCAGCTTCGCCAGCAGGTTGCCTGTCTCGCCCACTTTCAAGGCGAGTTCAGAAGGGGTTACGCTGACAGATTCTACATGGATGGTTTCGTCTACAACCGGTTTTTCCTCGCAAGAAGCGAATAATGCCCAGCAAAGGCAGAAGGAAAGCGTAAATCTGACTAAAGACATGTTTTAGCTTATTTGGACTGCTAATATACCTAATTTCTGCCAAAAGACTGCTTTTTTTAGTATATTTGCACCGTCGCGCCGCGAGGCGCCTCCCGGCGCACTGCTGCGCCACTAGCCTTGGTGGTGAAATGGTAGACACGAGGGACTTAAACATAATTTGAGTGCACTTTCAGAAATGAGAGATGCAGAATGTCGTAAATTCAAGGAAGCCTTAACGGGTAATGCCGATGGTAATCTTGAGCCAAGCCTCTGAAAAGAGGAAGGTGCAGAGACTAGACACGACACACCTAAAGATCTTGGATCCATGGTGAAGGAATAGTCCGGACCACAAACAGAAATGGTGGCGAAAGCCATAGTGGCAAGAAAATCCCTTGGCCCGAAACGGCCGTGCGGGTTCGATTCCCGCCCGAGGCACGAAAAGAGCTGCGATAATCGCGGCTCTTTTTGTGCATAACTATTTGATTTAAACTCATTTCAGAAGTTTTCTGTTGCTTTCTTCTCCCTCTAGTACGGACATCTGCTGAATTGCGATAGCATTAAGTCTGCAGAGCCTTTCCGCCTGAATTACCCCTTCGTTGATGAAAATGGCATTCAGGCTTTCCATATTGGAAAGGCAGATGAGCTGGTTGATAGTAGCGTAGTCGCGGATATTTCCCTTTAGTTCCGGATTGGCATCCCGCCATTCTTTCGCTGTCATGCCGAACAGGGCCACATTGAGCACGTCTGCTTCATTTGCGTAGATAATTGATATCTGCTTCTCAGAAACCTCGGGCGGAATCAAGTTCTGTTTGATCGCATCGGTATGGATACGGTAGTTCACTTTAGAGAGTTCGCGCTTTGCCGTCCATCCGATGAGCTTCTGCTCCTCTTCCTTAAGCCGTTGGAATTCACGGATAAGATAGACCTTGAATTCCGGGCTAATCCACATCGCGAACTCGAAAGCGATGTCCTTGTGAGCATATGTGCCGCCATAACGCCCGGCTTTGGAAACTATGCCGATGGCGTGGGTCTTCTCCGTCCATTCTTTAGCGCTGAGGCGGAAATTGTTGAGCCCCGCCTTACTTTTAATTATGTCGAATTCGGCAGAATTAAACTCAGGATTGAATACTTTTTCCCAAGTCCCCAGGAACTCGACGGTGTTCCTATTACGTAGCCAATTGTGAAAGAAAAACTCCCCATCTTTGGAGCGCATCATATCCGTGAGACTGATGAAGTCCTCACTTCCAACTTTAACCACCGTTACTGAGACGCCACTTACATCTATCTTTGCCATAGTTTCATCCCTTAATTTCAATTATCTTCGTCGGATTCAGTTTCATTTAGTGCGTTTTTTCCGGGGCTTGTAACCCTCAACACAATCGCTTGTTTTGATATCGGGATCAAGTTCTTCCCCGGCTGAATCATTTAGGTATTGGGGACGGGAAGGCGCTGTCGGGTCGTAGCCGTTAACGTATGATAGGGCCGATTTGATAAGGTCGATGTTCAAGGCGTTCTCCAGACGGGCAATGGTTTCAAGCGTCATGTTGGAACTACCCTTCAGCAAATTGGAAACATACTGCTGTGTGCACCCCATACGCTTAGCAAGTTCCACTTGAGTAACTGATTGCTCATCCATTGCGCACATAACCTGAAGCGTAATGTAACGAGAATACTTGAGCCAATATTCATTGTCTCTGCGCCACTGCGCGTCTTCACGCCAGCGGGATGGTGTGGGAGACTGATGCGCCTCCAAAAATTCAATAGCCCTGCTCATACCACAAAGATAAAAACAATATTTGTATTGTACAACACAAGTATTGTATTCCACCCCGGTTTCTGTTGTTAAAAATGCATCAATTTTTGGTCGCATTTTCCGCTCATTATTTGAATACACAGGTGGATTAATAAAACCACTTGATAGACAAAACCTTCAATAGCCTCCAAGAATACACGATAGTCACCAGTCCTCTAGCTCCCGCCCGAGGCACATTAAAGACTTTGTAAGTTGTTTATTCTCAAACACCTTGCGGAGTCTTTGTTTTTCTATCCCCAAAATTTGGTCACCATTTGGTCACCATTAATGAGAACGGGAGAGCGATAGATTGGAATTTATAGAAACCACTTTTGTCCCTTCACCGCTTTTTATAGAACATTATTCTCCTGATGATGTGATATAGTCCAAGTGCGAGGAATGCAAAGCCTATCTTCCCGTGGAGTCCGCCGACACCATTGTGCTGCATCCCGTTGAAGAGAAGAACAAGGAGCGCCACGATACCGGACACGAGGACTAATGCCGCCACAATGGCCAGAATCTTCGTATCCGTCCGATTCAGGGCATAAAACTTCATAAGGAATCAGTTGTTGGAGTTTCTGGAGCATAACTTAGGACATTGCAGCGATAAATCCGAAACTACCGGCTACTTGAGCTCTCCTGCCCATACCTTGATATCGGCCTTGGAGGCACCATTCAGCGTCTTGCCGGCTTTCCAGTTGATCTTCGGATAGGCGGCGGCAAAGTCCTTGTTGGCCTTGTCGATGGTGCTTCCTCCGGAGGTGGCGAAGAAGATAACCGTCTTGCCTTCAAAGCCATAGGCCTCGATAAAGGTGTTAATGATGGTGGGAGCCGTGTACCACCACACCGGGAAGCCGATGAAGATGCGGTCGTATGAATCGGCATCCTTCAGGTCTTGCACGAAAGCCGGTCGGGAATTCTTGTCCTGCATCTCAACGCTACTGCGGGAGGTCTTGTCCCGCCAATCCAGGTCTGCGGCCGTATACTTGACTTCCGGCTTGATTTCATAGAGGGTGGCGTCGGTTACTTCGGCCAGGTCCTTGGCCACGGTCTCGGTGGTGCCAGTGGCAGAGAAGAAAGCTACGAGGGTTTTCATTTCTTTCTTGTTTTGGCCGCAGGCAGTGAGCATAAGCGTCATTGCCGCGAGGGTGAGGAGGATATGTTTCATAAAGGAGTCAATGTCTATTTCTTCCGTTTGAGCCAATGTTCCTTGAGCCACTCACGCACCGGCTCGTCGTAGATCTTTAGAACACCCCACGCCAGGACGATGGACAGGAACACCACGCCCAAGTTCATCACGATGTGCATCCACACGGGAGCAGCCTTGTGGTCCTCGAACCAGTTCATTTGCATGTACATCAGCGGATAATGTGTGATGTATAGCGGATAGGAAAGGTCGCCCAGCCATTTGCACACCATTGTGCTCCACTTGTGCGTGGTAATACTGCCGGAACCTGCCAGCACGATGAGCGGGAAAACCAGCAGGACACAAATCGCTTGATAAATACCATCCGGAACGCCGGTCTTTCCACCGATGCAGGGGATGGAGAAAAGGACGATGAGCATCAAGGAGCACCACCAGAAGCCACCCTTGAGATGGATGGGAGAACCGCTGGGATTGGTCTCGGTGCGGTGCGACGGTAGGATGCGGGAAATCAGCAGACCACACAGGAAAGGATAGAGCAACCGGGTAAAGCCTATGTACAACTGCTGGCCGGTGAGGCTCCAGCCACCGATGACGGTATATTGTGGCCCGTCTGGGAAGAATCCGAAAACATCCCAACCCATCGTTAGATCCAGCGTGAAGAACGCGCAAGCGATGCAAAGGGCGATCAGCGCAATCTTGGGGAGCCTGCGGAATATCAAGGCATAAAGAATGTTGCCGATATATTCGAACGTGAGCGACCAGTTGGGCCCATTAAAGGAATTCATCTCACCCCAACCACGGATGTCCAGCCCTGTTCCACACGGGATCATCAGCAGGCCCATCACCAGGCAAAGCGCGAACTTCCACAGAGGAGTCTTCAGCGTCTCAGGAAATGCTGCTCCTGCAAAGAAGAACAGTGCTGCACCGATGAGTGTTCCCGCGATTACCATAGGATGCAGACGGGTAAGACGGCGCTTGAAGAAGCCCCAGGTGGTCATCTTGTCCCAGCGGTCGTCGTAGGCATATCCTATTACGAAACCAGAAAGAACAAAGAAAAAATCCACCGCCAGATAGCCGTGGTTCACAATCTGCGTCCCAAAGACTGGGATATAGGTTTCGAAGCAATGGAAAATAATGACCATCAGCGCGGCTACTCCACGAAGACCGTCCAGAATTTCATAACGAGGCTTAGATGCAAGGTATATGTTTTCTTTTGCCATTGATTCCGATTTATCGAATACAAATATACTATTTTTTCTCGGTCACGTTCGGTCACCATTCCCGGGAGTTATTTCAACCCACCGCCCGAGGCACGAGCAAGGCAAAAACCGTCCGTACTTTTTCGAACGTTCGAAACATGCGGACGGTTTTTCTATTGCTGACGTGACTCCAGCACCCCATTTTCTCACGTCACTGGCCGTTTTGTTTGTTTTATGGACGAAAACCGCCAGCGACGTGACTCTGGAGCCCATTTCCGTCACATCGCTCAATAAAAATGGGATTACATGCTATTCTATCCACCAAATATGGTCACCATTGGTCGCAACTGGAACGACCCCAAAGATAGAGGCTAGTACATCATCCACGCAAGGCCGTCGTTAGGCGTGGAACCATTGAAGACAATACGGATTGTTTTGTCCAAGTCGAGGGTAACATCAAGATTGAGGCGTGTAGAAGAAGAGTTGCAGGAAAAGGTATTTACTTTAGCCGAGCCCGAAATTTGCGTGCCTTGACCGGTGCCCATTTGCTCCGCAAACTGGCCCTTAATCTTATACCCCTTAGAATCAGAACCGGAAAACTCAAGCATCAGGTTGCCGTATCCGGGAATACCGTAAATGCTCATGGACGTTATTACGGGTTCCTGAGGAGCGCTCCAAACGCTGACAGAGCACTGATTAATATCGGACTGGCTCTTTATTTCTATATCCTCCGTAAACAGGTGCCAATTATTCTTGCCTAATCCAATACCACTCATATCGGCCTCATACCCACATTGCAGGTCCAGCCTTCTCTCTCCATCGACACTTATATACCCCGGAGTAAAAATTTCCTTTGTACATGAAACCACGCAAAAGGAAAGGCAAAATGAAAGCAACAAAACGATTCTATTCATATTTAGGGAGATGCCTTATTACAAGTGTCTTTGATAGTCCATCTTCTCGTGGAGAATACGATCCACCCAGATGGAGCCATCTTTGTTCTTCTTATAGAAAACAATATGATGCCCAACCTTGTAACCAAATAGTCCGGGCTTTATGATGTCATAAGTCTTTTCAAGGAAAACGGGTAAACAGTTCAATCCTTGAATAGTGGTGTAAATCTGCCGATAATAAATGATAGCCTGGTCTTCTGACCAGGTTTCGACCGTATAGTCCCAAATACCGTCCAAATCGGCAATGGCCTTTCTGGATAAACTAATCTTAGCCATTGTTCCTTCGTTTTGCCTTCAACTCCTCCAAGTGGGACTCGAAGTCAAAGTCTTCGACATACCCGCTTGCTTCACCCTCTTCAATGGCAGCACGGAGAGCTGCTATTTTTTGCTCATCCTCCTCAAGCCTCCTAAGTCCGGCGCGAATCACCTCGCTGGCATTCGTGTAACGGCCGCCAAGGACACTAGCCTGGATAAAAGCGTCAAAATGAGATCCTAATGTAACAGTAGTTGTTTTCATTTCTATCAATAATTGTCACAAATATAAGAAATATTCTTATACCAAACAAAGGTTGCACCCTAATTTGCCGATTGGCGGTCTCGGCCCCCGCTGTCGGCGGCCTTTTTATCAGGCCGACGGCAGCCGGGCCAATATAGGGCCATACCCCATTCTTGAATGACGTCACTGTTAGGTAGCCCCGGCGGCGGCCGGCCGGGGAGGAGAGCCCTATGGACGTTGCTCGCCGCAACCCGGCCGAGCCGCAGCCGCCGCGGCCCAAGAGCACCCTCCAGCGGGCCAGAATAGCAGGGAAACATGGCAATCGGGCCCAAGAGCACCCTCCAGCGGGCCAGAACAGCAGGGAAACATGGCAATCGGGCCCAAGAGCACCTTCCAGCGGGCCAGAACGGCAGGGAAACAAGGCAATCGGGCCCAAGAGCGCCCTCCAGCGGGCCCACATCCGTCACGTCACTCAGTAATAACGGGACTAAAGACGGCGCTCCGTTTTTTCATACAGTAGAATATACTATAACACTACTACAACTATACCCGCCGCCAGTGCCGCTGGTATCCCAAGGGCCATTCCTATCAGGGCACCTTTGATGTGAAACCAATAATCGTGGTAGGCGTCCGCCATGTCTTCCGTGCCGGGGATTACGAAATGCTTGTCGTGGCAGAACCAGATGCAGTCCAGGACCAGCGCATCGAACCAGTTGACCACCACCCACAGGGCATAAGCGGTCAGGGCTCCGCACCAGAATGTCGTGCAGCCGTTTACGTACTTTACCAGCAGTCCCAACAAGATGCCGAAGATGGCTATGGCCGTCACCTTCTTCACGTAAAACGCAATGCCGCCCGGCTTATTGCTTGCATCCACGAGCCCCAACTTCTCGCAACGCTGGATAATGGCAGGAGGATAGTTGAAAATGATCTTGATCGGGTTACTGGACATCAAAAACACAAACAGCGTGAATATGGCGCATGCAATGAGTGATTCAATCAGGAAGGTCATAAGCAGATGAAATTATCGATGACAAAGATCAGATAGCAGACGGCAAATCAGGCACTTACAAGGTCTTTAATTATCCCATTACAACGTCCAGCACCATCATCAGAGCAAAGCCGAGGGCAAAGCCGATGGTACCAAGATTGGAGTGTTTCCCCTCCGCCGTTTCCGGAATCAGTTCTTCAATGACCACGTAGAGCATGGCGCCGGCGGCGAATGCCAGCAGATACGGCATCAGGGGCGTTACGGCCGATGCAAGCAGCAGAACCAGCGCTCCGCCAATCGGCTCAACTATGCCGCTGAGACTGCCGATTCCGAATGCCTTCCAGCGGCTGTTCCCGGCTGCCCTGAGCGGCATGGAAATGATTGCACCTTCGGGAATATTCTGGATAGCAATACCCAGCGACAGGGCCAAGGCTCCCGCTATGCTGAATCCGGAATTCATCGCCCCCGCGATGGCCACGCCCACGGCCATTCCTTCCGGGAAGTTGTGGATGGTGACGGCCAGGGCCAGTTTTGTGGTACGGGAAAGGCGGCTTTGAGGGCCCTCGGCCTGGCCCGAAGCATGGATATGCGGCGTCACATAGTCAATCAACAACAGGAACGCAAAACCACCCAGCAGACCGATAACCGCCGGCCAAACATTTCCGGCCCCCATCTCCATCGAGGGAATGAGCAACGACCACACAGAGGCGGCAACCATCACGCCCGAAGCAAAGCCCAGCAGCGCCTTCTGCAGGCGATTCGGGATTTCCTTCTTCATAAAGAAAACGAAAGCAGATCCCAGTGCCGTGCCGGCAAAAGGAATCAAAAGGGCGGTCAATATGGCTTCAATGTTCATTGCAATGCAAATGTACTGCTTTTCCGCCAACCCGCAAATCGCCAAATCTTGGTATTGACCGGCAATCCTATACTCCTGATCTTTGTAACAGAGGATATACTTACATCCTTACCCCCAAATAGTCTTATATCGGTTATTCTCCGTGAGGATGTCGATAAAGGTCTGCGTGGCTTTTTTCTGATAGACACCTTTCAGGAAATGGTAGCATCCCAGCATCCGGCTTTCCGGGTGGTCGATGGGGATAGCGGTGAGGCCTTTGATGTCCTGGACGGCTTCTCCGGAAAGGATGGTAAGGAGCGGGCTGGACCGCACAAGATCCAGGACGGCATGAATGCTATTGTTTTCCAGACGGATATCGAGCTCTACATCGTGCCCGAACAGGACGGATTCAAGCATATCCCGCGCCTGCAGGCCCTTAAAGGGAAGCGCGAGCGGATAATGGCTCAGCACATCCACCGGGACAGGGTTCGGACAGCCTTTGAGCTCGTCATGGCGCCCAATCAGGCAGAGACGGTTCTCGAAAAGCAGACGGGAATCAATCCGTTCATCACTGATGGAAGATTTGTAGGCCAGGGCGATGTCCAGTTCCCGGTCCAGGAGCATTTGCTGTAATTCGGTTGTTGATGCGCTCACAAGACGGAGCCGTACGTGAGGATAACGTTTGTAAAAATCCAATATCGACTGCATCAGCAGCGGACCGAACGTATAGGTAGAACCGATACTCAAAGAGCCGGTATGCAGGTTTTTGACATCCCTGATGGTGTCAGAACACACCTGCGCCTGTTCAATTACTTTTATCGCGTGCGGGAGGAACTGCTGTCCGTAATCGCTTAAGGATACGTGTCTTGTATCACGGGTAAGCAGTTGAACGCCCAGCTCCTCCTCCAGTTTCCCGATCTGCTGGGAAATGGTACTCTGGGTGATATACAAGGACTTTGAGGCAAGCGAAAAGCTTCCGAGTTTGGCCACTTCCACGAAGTATCTTAATTGGCGCAGTTCCATATGATCAAATTTAATGCATGCAAAGATAGGGTTATTTATCGATTTTATCTAATAATTATATCGAAACAAACCTTATTTATCGATAAAAGGGAGACGTTATTATCCATACCTTTGCGGCGCGTTAAAAGACAATACATTACAATATGAAACATAGTTATTTTCTTCTTGCTCTCGTCGCAGTTGCCGTCTGTGCTTGCGATAATACTCCAAAATCCGCTTTTACAAGAAAAGTGGCCGATTATGCCGTCGTTTCCATCCCGGCTCCCGACCTTAGCGGTATCTCCGACAACGGAAAGGAAGTGTTGAACCTCTACCGTTTCGCTGCCGACGAAGTGGACGCCATTTACTGGGAACAGTATTTCGGCGACAGAAACGCTCTTCTGGATGGAATGGAAGATCCTGTGCAGAAAGAGTATGCTGCAATCAACTACGGCCCGTGGGACCGTATCAACGGGAAATCCTTCGTCGATGGATATGCCGACCGCCTCCCCGGCGCCGGCTTCTATCCGGCCGATATGACGCGGGAGGAGTTTGATGCCTGGGACGATCCCGACAAGCTCAGTCCCTACACGATGATCCGCCGTGCAGACGACGGATCCCTGCAAGCCGTCTGGTACCACGATGTTTACAAGGAGCATATCGGTAAGATTGTCAACTACCTGACGGCCGCAGCAGACATCACCATCAAGCCCAGCGTCAAGAAATACCTGCTGTCCAAGGCGGAGGCCCTGCAAAGCGACAATTATTATCAAAGCGGCATCGACTGGCTGGAGATGGACGACAGCAAGATGGACCTTGTTATCGGCCCCAACGAAAATGCAGACGACCAGTTGCTGGGCGTCAAGCGCTCCTACGAAGCGTTCGTCCTGTTGAAGAACGAAGCCCGCACGGCCGAACTGATGCAGTATGTCTCCCGGATTGGAGAATTCCAGCAAGATCTTCCCGGAGACCCGGCATACAAGACCTTCCGGCCCGGAACGGGTTCCAATATCTTCTCCTGCGATGCGATCTATTATGCAGGAAAAGCCAATGCCGGTATCAAAGTCATTGCGCTGAACCTTCCCTTCGATTCCGACGTGCAGAAGGACAAAGGTACCCGTACAATTTTGTTGGACAATGTGATTAACGCCAAGTTCAACAGCATCGTAGCCCCTGCAGGAAACATCCTTTTATCCGGGGAAGATGCCACACACTTGTCTTCTGATGCTTTCTACTGGAATGTCGTATTCCGTGAAGTGGCCCACGGTCTTGGTGTTAAAGAGACTGTAAACGGAACAGGAAGTGTTGAACAGGCACTTGGTAATACTGCATCCACTTTCGAGGAAATCAAGGCCAATGTTGCAGGCGTCCTGCTGGTGTGCAAACTGCAGAACCATTTTGACATCCATCATATTTTCACCTGGGAAGATGCTCTGGCAACCTTCTTCGTCTCGCTCGTCCGTTCAGAACGTTTTGGCGAAGGTGCCTCCCTTGGCCGCGCCAACACAATCATCTACAACTACCTGCATGAGGCGGGAGCCTTCCAGCGCAATCCTTCCGGACAGTACTCCCTTGATTATGGCAAGATGGAGACCGCTCTTTCTGATTTGACGGCTCTGGTCCTGGAAACTCAAGCCACGGGAGACTATGACTTCGCCATAGAGTTCGAAGCCAAGTACTCCAAGCGCAGTGAAGATTATAGCGCCGATGTCTTGAACCTTGGCCTTGAAAAAGTCCCTGTCGACATCCGGTTCGAATTCAAGAAGAAATAGCATAGACTCAAGATTATGTTCAAGAATTTTACGGGCTTCAATCTTGTTCAGCAGATGCACAACCTGCGTCACAACAAGATATTTGACCCTTTAAAGACTAAGAAGAAAGTCATAGGCATGCTTGTTATTGCCGCTGTCTTTCTGGTGCTCTGGTTCCTGCCTGCGGAAGCCTTCGGGATGGATGGACTTACCCAGGTCCAGCAGAGGATTATTGCCATATTTGTTTATGCTACACTTATGTGGGTACTGGAACTGGTTCCCGCTTGGGCGACATCGGTTTCTATCATGGTCCTGCTGCTGCTGTTTGCCTCTGATTCAGGAATAAAATGGTTATGCGACCCTGAATCAACGGGCCAGCTCCTCAGCTATAAGCAAGTAATGGCCAGTTTTGCAGACCCCGTTGTTATGCTCTTCATCGGCGGCTTTATCCTGGCCATAGCGACGACCAAAACCGGTCTGGATGTACACCTGGCCCGGGTACTGCTCACGCCGTTCGGAAAAAAGAGTGAAAACATCCTTCTGGGCTTCATGCTCGTGACGGCCCTTTTTTCCATGTTCATCAGTAATACCGCCACTACGGCCATGATGCTCACCTTCCTCACTCCTGTGTTCAAGCAGCTTCCCGAGGCCGGGAAAGGACGTATCGCAATGGCTCTCAGCATCCCTATCGCCGCCAATCTGGGCGGAATGGGAACACCCATAGGCACGCCTCCCAATACCATTGCGCTCAAATACCTGAACGATCCGGAAGGTCTCAATCTGGGGATCGGTTTCGGTCAGTGGATGCTTTTCATGGTTCCGCTGGTCATCATCCTCATACTGATTGCCTGGACCATCATCAAGAAGGTGTTTCCTTTCTCCCAGAAGACCATCGAACTCAAGATAGACGGCGAGATGAAGCGTGGCGGACAGACCACGCTGGTCATCATCACCATGATTGTCACCATCCTCCTCTGGATGATGGATACCCTCACGGGTATCAACACCTACACGGTGGCCTTGATTCCCTTTGCTGTCTTCGCTATGGCCGGTATTGTCACCAAATACGACCTGGAAGAAATCAACTGGTCCGTTATCTGGATGGTTGCCGGCGGTTTTGCCCTGGGTTATGCCATGAACGGTTCCGGACTGGCCGCCCTGTTCATCAGAGCCATTCCATTTGCCGAGTTCTCACCGGTGCTGATAGTCCTCCTTTCCGGAATCATCTGCTACATTCTTTCCAATCTGATTTCCCACTCGGCCACAGCTGCACTCCTTATGCCCATCCTGGTGGTCGTATGCACGGCCATGGGCGACAAGTTGGCCGCTATCGGCGGCCCTACCACCGTTCTTATCGGAGTTGCCATCGCTTCTTCCAGCGCCATGATTCTGCCAATTTCTACACCGCCCAATGCTCTGGCATATGCGACCAATCTGGTCCAGCAGAAGGACATGGCCCGTATGGGTATTGTCATGGGCGTAATCAGCATTGTGCTGGGTTATGTGGCCCTGATTATTGCAAGAACACTGCATATCGTGTAATTTTGTAAGTAGACAATTGTTATGAAAAAGAATATTGTAATTGGCGTTCTTGCACTGGCCATTGCTGTTTCCTGTGCCCACGAACCTGACCCGGCCGACCGCCTGGTAGAGAATTATGCCCTGGTGACTATTCCCGCACCTGATCTGACCGGCATTACCGATAACGGAAAAGAAGTCTTGAGGCTTTACAGGCAAGCCGCCGACGAAGTGGATAAGATTTACTGGCAGCAGAGCTATGCCGGGGGTGAATCCCTGTTGGATGAGCTCACCTGTCCTTCGGAGAAGCTGTATGCCCAGATCAACTATGGCCCCTGGGACCGCATTGACGGAAAACCCTTCCTGAAAGGGTATCCGGACAAGCCCGCCGGCGCCTGCTTCTATCCCGCCGACATGACCCAAGAGGAGTTCGATGCCCTGGATGATCCGGACAAACTGAGTCCCTATACCTTGATTGTCCGGGAAGGGGACGCGCTGAAAACCGTTTGGTATCACGACGCCTACGCCGAATCCATCGACAAGATTGAAGGATACCTGAGCCGTGCCGCCGATGTCACCATTAAGCAGAGTGTAAGAAACTATCTTCTCAAGATGATTGACGGCCTTAAGACCGACGATTATTATGAGAGCTACAAGGCCTGGCTGGAGATGGAAGACAGCAAGATGGACCTGGTAATCGGCCCTATCGAAGCGCTTGATGACGCTCTCTATGGTACAAAAGCTTCCTACGGCTCCTATGTGCTCCTCAAGAATCTCAAACGAACCGACGAACTCAATGCCCTCAGCGCCCGTATGCCTGAATTCCAGCAGATGCTTCCCGGAGACCCCGCGAACCACGATTTCGTTCCGGGTTCCCGATCCGACATCTTCTCCTGCAACGTTCTTTACTGCAGCGGCTACACCAATGCGGGTTATAAAGTCATCGGCATCAATTTCCCGTATGATGCTAAAGTGCAGCAGGAATTAGGCACGCGTACCATTATTTTTGACAACATTATCCGCGAGAAGTTTGACCGTACCGTATATCCCGTCGGGAAGTTACTCCTGGAAGATGTAGAACAGCCCCATGTTGATGCCAGTGCCTTCTACTGGATTATCGTATTCCGTGAGATTGCGAAGGGTCTGGGCGTCAAGGAAACCGTAAACGGAAAGGGAACTGTTGCCGAGGCTCTTGGCAGCGAGGCCCTGGTCATGGAGAAAGCGAAATCCAATGTGCTGGGCACCTGGCTCTGCGCACAGGAGGCCGAGGCCTACCATATCTCGGCCATCTTCCGGAAGCAGGAGGTCCTGGCCACCTTCGTTGCAAATACCATCCGTTCAGCCCGTTTTGGCGCGGCAGATCCAACCGGCGTTGCTAATATCCTGGTCTACAACTATCTGCTTCAGAACAAGGCAATCATCTGGAACGCTTCCGGCCGATATAGCATCGACTACGACAAGACCTGGTCCGCCTTGGAGAGCCTTGGTGCCGAGATACTCCGCATCCAGGCTCATGGTGACACCGATGCCGCAAAAGCCTGCATCGACAAATACGGTATTGCCGGTTTGGAGAGCCAGTCAGACAAACGGGTTCTGGAGAGAGCCGGCGTTCCGGTGGATATCCGCTTTAATCTTTGCGATAATTCTAAAAAATGAATCAGTCGCTGTAGTTGTGGTCGACAATGATGCTCACCGGCGCACCGGGGACGACGGTGCTCAATTGTTCCTGAAGATGGCGGACAAACGCCTCGTCATCTGTTACACTACGGTCGGGGACCACGTCAACGGACACGCTGCCGGTGGCCTCGTCGTAATAGAAACCGTGCACCTGAACGATATGCTCCAGCCGGGCCAGAGTCTGGATGACATCTTTCTGCAGCTGGGCGTGTTTATTGTCCCCGGTGGCATTGGAGTAAACGCCGACCGTCATGATGATGCCGTGCCTGGCTATCATCATCTCAGAAATCTTACGGGTTAGCCCGTGAATCTGGTGGGCGGTCATGGTATCCGGCACGCCGATATGAAGCGAGCCGATGGACAGGTTGGGGCCGTAACCATGCAGGATGATATCGAACACACCCTGTACGCCCTCAAATCCGGATACTTCGGACTTGATCTGATGAATCAGGTCCGGCGGTGCCTGGGCCCCCAGCAGCTGGTTGATGGGCGATGCCAGCATCTCTACGCCCGCTTTGATGATGACCAGCGAAATCAACGCGCCAAGATAACCGTCCAGCGACACGTTCCAGATGAGCATCACGCCGGCAGAAATCAAAGTCGCCAAGGTAATGACAGCGTCAAAGAGCGCATCGGAGCCGGAGGCCACCAGGGCGTCGCTGTCCAGTTTCTTACCCTGCCGGCGGACATACCATCCCAGAACCAACTTGGTCACAATGGCGGCAACAATTACAATCAGAGTAACCGTAGTGTAGTCCGGTTCCGTCGGGTTGATGATCTTCTTTACGGATTCCACCAGCGAAGTAACGCCGGTAGTAAGCACTATCACCGCGATAATGATGGCCGTAAAATACTCCACCCTGCCGTAACCGAAGGGGTGCTTGCTGTCGGCCGGCCGCACAGAGAGTTTGGTGCCGATGATGGTAATGACGCTGGAAAGCGCATCACTGAGGTTGTTCACGGCGTCCAGCACCACGGCCACTGAATGGGCCAGAAGGCCGACGATGGCTTTGAAAGATGCCAGCAGCACGTTGGCCACTATGCCGATGACACTGGTACGAATGATTTCTTTTGAACGGTTCATAAGTTATTGGCCGGCTCGCAGGGGATGGTGAAGACGAAGCGGGCGCCGTCGGTGTAGTTTGTGTCGAGCCAGATACGGCCGCCCATGCTTGAAGCGAGTTGCCGGCAGATGCTGAGGCCGAGGCCGGCTCCCTGTATGTGCGTGTCCAGTTTGACGAAGCGCTCGAAAATGCTTTCGGCCTTGTCTTGAGGCACTCCGGTGCCGGTATCCTCAACGTAAAAAGTGATATACCCCGGATTCTCCATCAAGGAGCTGCCGAAGACAATCTGGCCTTCGGTAGTATGCTTGCAGGCATTTGTGAGGAAATTTATCATTATCTGCTGCACGCGGAAGCCGTCAGCCATATAGAGCGTATCCTCATCAAGGCCCGGCTGGCGGATTAACAAGACACCGGGCGGGATGCGGTTCTCGGTCGATTTAATAGCCTGGCGCGCCATCTCGTTCAGGTTTGTCGGGGCAAGATGAATAGTATAATGTCCCTTCTCCATTTCCGATATGCTCAATATATCGTCCACCATGACGGTAAGCAGCTGGGAGTCGTTCATGATGTAGCTGAGATATTGTTCCTTCTCCTCTTCCGAGACCATCCCGTCAGGCAGGCAGAGCAATTGGGAAAAGCCGACAATTGCATTCAGCGGTGTACGGACTTCGTGGCTCATATTCTGGATGAAAGCAGTCTTGAGCCTGTTGCCCTCTTCGGCTATGTTGCGGGCTTTTCTCATGGCAAGCATGCTGCGTGTCATGATGAACAGAATGAAGAAGAACAGCGCCATCAGCACGATAAAAGCCAGCCACATGAAGTTCTTCTTATACATGTTCCATATATTGCGGGGACCGTTCAACTCCACTGCGTCTTTCGGGATGAGGCTGGTGTCAAGCCCGAAGTGCTCCATAGCCGAGTAGTTCAAGGTGGGGACGCCGGCCTCCAGGTAAACGAAAGGCATCTCCGACGGCTGGATATCGTGGTCGAGTATGTCCAGTATGCGCTGGTGAACGATTCTGTTGTATTCCGACGTGGAGTGGCTATAGAACCCCACGACATACGGGTGCCTGTTTATGTCGCTGGCAAACATCGGATACACAGGAGCGATGCGCTCGATGAGCGAGATTGTGTTGTAGCGGGTGGCGACGCTTTCGTTATAGCCTTCGCGCACAAGCCAGGATATGTAGAATACCGCCGTTTTGGGACTTGATTCTTCCTCCAGAATCGATATCAGCTGGTCCGTCGATGTGGTAGTCGAAGAGATTATTCTATATTTCAGGGCAGGATACTGCTCGTCCAGATACTGGGTGACGCGCCACAGGTTTTCCTTGCTCATATAGTTTTCTCCGGCCACGATGATCAGATTGTCCAGTTCCGGCTGGACGGTCGTAATCAAATTTATCGTGCGGCGGAGCATCGGCGCGGCGCATATGAGCGTAATATTGGACCCCAGGTCCCTGAGCGCAGTCAGCGGGTAACGGTGAGCGTCCGGGCTTCCTTCGCCAAGCAGCGCATAACTGGGACTGCAGAAGTAATCCTGTTCCCCCAAAAGCAGAATGGGAATGCCCGGCCAGCGTTTCTGGATGCGCGAAACGTAGGTGAAGCAGCTGCCTCCGTTGATGACTACCATCTTGGGCGGAACCGTGTTCGTGTTCAGGACGCTGTCTACATCGTCCAGCAACTCCTTGACGGTCTTGTGCGAAAGCAGGCGAAGGTATGAAATGGATATATTTAGCTCCGGCCTCTCCTTCTCAAGTTCCTTTATGGGGCGCAGCATAATCTGGGCCCATTCGCTGGACTCAACCTGGGAGGATATGACAAACACATCCGCGGCCCCGTCCCGGGCCGCCGACGTAAGCGGAATCATAACAAATGCCAGGAGGCACAGAAAAAATCGTCGCATCATATATTGTGGTCTGAGACAAATATAAGATAAAAATGCCAGAAAACCAGCGTCTTATGCTTTGAGAGGTCTAAAATACATAGGAACGAAGAACAACGGTCATAAAAATGGCGATATTTGTAAATACACTGAATAACCATGAAAAAGACCTTGTTTTATGTGATGGCGGTTTTCTGTCTGGCTGCTGCCATTCTCTGCGGCTGCGAGCCGGAGAATCCGGACTGGAGTAAGAACGCCCGGCAGATTGCCAAGGACACCTGGTTGGTGGCCGGCATCGGGGCCGACATCACCGTAGATCTGTCGGGTCAAACCGGCTGGCGTA
>JAFZIO010000008.1 GCA_017554335.1 Bacteroidales bacterium
AGGTTGGTGGGCATGACGGAGATGTAGTCGGTGCCGTACTGGCGGTTGAGGAACTCGCAGTACTTCAGTCCGCTGATCTTGGCCAGGGCGTAGGCCTCGTTGGTCTTCTCCAGCTCGCCGGTGAGCAGGCAACTCTCGGGCATGGGCTGAGGGGCCATGCGGGGGTAGATGCAGCTGGAGCCCAGGAATTCGAGCTTTTTTGTGCCGTTTTTCCAGGCCGCATGGATGACGTTCATCTCCAGGATCATGTTGTCGTACATGAAGTCGGCCAGCGCGCTCTGGTTGGCCACGATGCCGCCCACCTTGGCAGCCGCCAGGAACACATACTCCGGCTTCTCCTGTGCGAAGAAGGCCTCCACCTGGTCTTGACGGGTGAGGTCAAGCTCGCGGTGGGTACGCGTGATGATATTGGTGTAGCCTTGGCGCTGGAGTTCTCTTACTATTGCAGAGCCCACCATTCCGCGGTGTCCGGCTACGTAAATCTTTGATGTTTTTTCCATTAGTCTTCCTGTTGCGCCTGAAGATGAAGTTTGCGCACTTTCTTCATATCGTGCTGTACCATAATCCTAACGAGCTCCTCGAAGGAAGTCTTCTGAGGATTCCAGCCAAGTGTTGACTTTGCTTTTGACGGGTCTCCCAACAACTGCTCCACCTCCGCAGGACGGAAGTATTTGGGATCCACCTCAACCAGAACCTTCCCGGACTTGACGTCAATTCCTTTTTCATTCACACCCTCACCTTCCCAACGAAGTTCGATTCCGGCCTCCTTGAATGCCAGGGTACAGAACTCGCGTACGCTATGATACTGACCTGTCGCCACCACATAATCGTCGGGTTCTGGCTGCTGCAGAATAAGCCACATACACTCCACATAGTCTTTGGCATAACCCCAGTCACGCAGTGCGTTCATATTACCGAGGTAGAGTTTGTCCTGGTAGCCCTGGGCAATACGGGCTGCAGCCAGCGTAATTTTTCGGGTGACGAATGTCTCGCCGCGCCGTTCGCTCTCATGATTGAACAGAATGCCGTTGCAGCAATACATGCCATAACTCTCGCGGTAGTTCTTCATCATCCAATAGCCATAGAGTTTGGCAACTCCATAAGGGCTGCGGGGATAAAACGGCGTAGTTTCTTTTTGCGGGACTTCCTGCACCAGACCGAAAAGCTCGGATGTGGATGCCTGATATATACGGCATGTCTTTGTCAAACCCGCAATGCGTACTGCCTCCAGAAGACGGAGAACGCCATTTGCATCAGTATCCGCAGTAAACTCCGGCACATCAAAGCTCACCTTTACGTGACTCTGTGCAGCCAGGTTGTATATCTCGTCCGGCTTAACCTCGCTTATAATACGGATAAGCGATGAGCTGTCCGTCATATCTCCCCAGTGAAGATTCACGAGCCTGCGGTGGTGCATATCCCTCACCCACTCATCCAGATACAGATGCTCAATGCGCCCGGTATTGAAAGAACTGCTACGGCGCAAAATACCATGCACCTCATATCCTTTTTCAATCAAGAATTCAGCTAGAAAGCTACCGTCCTGACCGGTAATTCCGGTGATTAGTGCCTTTTTCATATTGTTGGATTATTTCTTATTCAGAGTATTGCAAAAACAATTATTAATACTTAGCTTTGCACAGATTATTATTGTTGAGCCCCTTGAGCAAGGGTAGACTTACATAGAGCATTTTCCCGTGAGGGAAAGTGCTCTACTATTTTTATCCGGATGCGTACCCTCATTCTGCACCAATGGATTCTTGTTATTATCAACAATAATAATCAAATAATGATCAATCTAAAAACCACGTTTTCGTTTGGCATCAGCCTGGAAGCCAGGCGTGTTAAACAAGCGGTCAGGAAAAGCTCAAAAGTACTGACGGTTGTAAAGGAGATCATTAGGACACGACTTCTCAAGAAGGACGTTGTCGATTCCGGATAACCCGGAATCCTGTTTACCCATCCGGAGCAAAGGTCACCTACCATTGGAGGTGGCCTTTGTTGCCCCCATAACTAACATCAAACAAAAAAGTGGTTAAATCATAGTTTATAAACCTGAATAACTCGAGATGCAATACTATCCCAATTGTAATTGGACATATCGTATTCTGGAGTGGCCTCTTCTTTTAAAATGGCGTCAAGTCTTTCTTTTAACGAGCAAACATTTCCGCAGTGGAAATAGTATTTATCGGGCAGACCAACTTCCAAGTTGGCGGGGATGTTGCTCACAAGCACTTTTCGCCCATAGCTCATAGCCTCAAGCAGTGCGATTGGAAGCCCTTCGTGAGATGAAGGAAGCACATAACATGCAGCATGGCTAAGCAAAGAATGAAGCTTGCGGCCTCGTATGAAGCCGGTAAGCACAGCTCCGGCAGCCCTGGCGTCGCTTTTTAGCTGGCGGGAATAAGCATCTTCGAAATCAGTATCTCCGGCCAGTACCAGTTTGTAGCCTTCAAGACCTTTGCACGCCGCTACCAAATCGTGAAGGCGCTTCTCAGGAACAAAGCGGCACATACCGAGGACATACTTCCCGGGCTCTATGCCCAATTCTTTAAAATACTCCGGGAAGTCACAGATGTCCGGCGCCGGCACGCCGTTATAAATCAGGTGAACCCTTTCCGTACGACCGTACTTGTCCTTAATAATGTTGCGGATAACGTCGGAGATTACGATAATGTCATCGGCGTATTTCACGCCCATGCGCTCCCCCAGACGAAGCATCATCTTAGCAGCTTTCCCCCATTTCTCGCGGTCGTAATCGGGACCGTGATGTGTAAATACGACCTTCATTCCCCTGAGTTTTGCATACGGAGCCAAAAGTGCTGGCCCGACGGCATTTATGTGCACTATCTCGCTATGGTTCCTTGCCGCATAATTAATTGCGCGGAAAGTATGTACGATAGCCTCGAATGCCTTTTTCTTGGGAGAAGGGATATCTTTGATTTTTACGCCCTTCCACTCGGTCAAGCTGTCGTTGGCGTAAGAAGCGCGGCGTACTACCGTAATATCTGCTCCCAGTGCGGCAAGACGCGGGCACAGCTCCTCGCAGTGAGTTTCCACACCGCCCATGATATTGGGAATGCCCCTGGTGCCGGTTACTACTACTTTCATTTCTTCAGACCGTCATTGGCAACGGAGCTCATGTCGCATGTCGAGAGTGCGTCAAGTTGCTCTTTGCTAACTTTGCCGTCACGATAGTCACGTACGGCAGGAATCTCATACATAGAATACTTCTTACCAGGTTTCAGCTTATGTGTAAGCACCCACCAGGCGGGATTCCAGATATACTTGTGCATTGCGGGGCTCACCGAGCCGATCATCCAGCACTGCCTGTCGCAGTGGCGCACGGCGGTGCGGACCTTTTCCGCCTCCGGAGAGCTCCATAGTTCATCCCAGCTCTGGCGGTTCAGGTTGCCCATCACCAGCTTGTCTTTGGTCCCATTGCACGGCATCACATCCCCATACGGGTCAATGAAAAATGTGTCGAAGCTCATATCGCACGGCAGCAGGCGCGGCTGCCCATAGATGTAATTGATGAGTCCGTGGTTGAAATAGGCACGGAACCACTTTTTGGGACTGTTGGATTTAAGCAGCTCGTTTACCAGATTCTCGAAGTTCTGCGCCACCATCGGGCGGTCGTGGATGATGTTCTTCGACTCCACGAAGTAGAAGCTGTTATGAAGGCTTGCGGTGGCGAACTCCATCCCCATCTCTTCGCTGATTTTGTACAGCGGAACAAGGTCCGGGGCGTTTTTGTCCTGTACTGTCATCCCGAAGCCAACGTCCTTCATACCCATCTCACGGAGTTTCTTCAGAGTCTGATATCCTCTCTGGTAGCCATTCTCCAGACCGCGTATCTCATTATTGGTCTTTTCCAGGCCCTCTATACTGATGCGAATGCCGATTTGAGGGAATTCCTTGCATAGGTCTATTATCCTTTCGGTAAAATAACCGTTGGTGCTTATCACGATGCGGTCCGAGAGCTTGAAGAGCTCGCGCACGATATCCTTGAGGTCTTCGCGGATGAAAGGCTCCCCTCCCGTAATGTTCGTAAAGTACATCTTCGGCAGTTTCTTTATTGTCTCCACGGAGATTTCATCTTCCGGCCTGGATGGCGCCTTGTACCGGTTGCACATCGTGCACCTCGCATTGCAGCGGTAGGTCACGATTACGGTTCCGTTGAGTTTCTTTGCAGGCATGATAATCTATCTTAATCAAATACACACATCTTTATACAGATCGAACAGGCGACCGGCCACAGCTTCCATGGAATACCCTTTGGCGAGAAAGCGTTCCCTGCCGCTGAACGGTTTATCAGACGTCAAAACTTGATCAGCAGCCTTGGCCAAAGCCTCCGCCGTAAACTGATCAACTACGTAGCAGCCAGGAATGTCTCCTATCATGTCTTTAACATTTCCCACATCCGTAGAAACCACCGGGACATTACAACACATGCATTCTTTCACCGAATTCGGAGATCCCTCAAAATCGCTTGAGAGCATATGCATAGCACAAGCGTTGAAATAGTATGGAATCTCTTCCCGCGGGGTGTTGAACAACTTGACAGCTTCAACATCTGTATGCCCATATTTAGAACGGAGCAGCTCAACAGTCGCATCGAAACGGTCCTGACGTTTCTGTGTTCTCCCCCACTTGTTTGAGTCCATATACAAAATGTATCGCTTCCCAGCATCCAATCCCAACCTTGCAATACAAACCTCACGCTCAATTGGCCGGAAGAAATCCTGATTACAACCATTAGGCAAATAGACCGTCTTACTGCGTTCTAGATATGGAGACGTGTTCTTCAAAATAATGGCGTCGAAAAACGGATGTATGATGCCGAAAACATTCATTACAGACCATTCCGTAGTAGGGTCATTCTGAAAAGAAACGACACATTTCTTGAAAAGGGGCCACCCCGTACACATCAGCAGCATAGCCGTAAGAGCGTGATGGCAGTGGATTAGATCATAATGCCCCGTAAGTATACGCCACCAGATTCTTGGAATATATGTTATATACATCCATTTCCCCCGCCCCTTCCTGTCGCAGTATAGCACATCACAGTCCAGGCCGAGATTTCTTAAAGACTCAACCTGTTCCTTAACGAATATACCAAAAATCGGATACTCGGGAGTAGGATAATTAGTCGTTATGTGCAATATTTTCATACAATGACTGATATGCGGATGCACAAGCGTCTATGGAAAAATGGCTTTCATAATACTGTCGCAGAAACGACCGGCCCAGCGGAGCTTTTGCACTGCGACAAAGGGCCTCTGCATAGGATTCAGTTGATACATCTCTTGACAGATACCCGGTCTTTGCATCCGAAATGACGTCCACATTGCCACCAACGGGTGTACATACAGGTGTTACCCCGCAGGCAAGAGCCTCCAGCAAGGAAATCGAAAGCCCTTCACTGAAAGAACTCAGACAGAAGTAATCAGACAACATCAGGTAGTCCTGAACATTCTCTTTTTCACCAAGGAAATGGACCGCCGGGGCTGCAGCCTTACGGATAGCTTCCCCTTCCGGCCCGTCAAAACCACTTCCAAGAACCAGAAGAATACAGTTGTCGAACTTTTTCAGCAATTCATTGAATGCCTGCACAAGCATTATCTGGTTCTTGACCGGATGACAACGGGCCACGTGAATGAATACCTTGGTTTTCTCGTCCCGTTTTAAGGTGTTCACATAATCACGGACTTCCAGGAAGGCGGAAGATGCTTCAAGAGCCGCACGTCCGTTCGGAATACAGGCAGCTGAAAGGCCATATACCCGCTCGAAAGATTTCAGATTAACATTTGAAATAGTTACCGGTGTTATTTTCTTCCTAAGGTATAGACAACGGCAGAGAGCCCGCTCTATGCTATTCTTGTTTGCCCTTTCCGATGCGCTGTGTATTGTATGGACGATACGTATATCGTTCTTTCTAATCATCAGGCCCAACAGGTATGGGACAATATTATGATGACAATGCAGGATATCAGGAGATGCAGACTTTACGGCTCTGGCGACTGCCTTAATCTTAGCCGGGGTGATTCCGACACTGATATTCAACGAGTAGAAATCTATTCCGGGGTGCAGGAAACGCCTGCTGAAACTATTCTCTATCGTCATAGGACGCAGGATGCACACCGAGACCTTGTGGCCAGCCTCAGACTGCCAGTTAGCCAGGTCGCAGACAAATCTCTCCGCGCCCCCAGATTTGAATTCATATAGCAAATGAAGGATTCTCATTTACATAAGGCGCTTTTAATTGCATGAAGTGCATTTCGGACAGCAGGATACAGATATCTCCGGCAGTCAACGACATGAATTCCTTTGTAGGAGTTGAATGTATGCATTCCGTCGTACCCTTCAGGTGGATAACGGCGGCTGATTTCCCGGGCTTTTATCTCCCCGCCTTTAACTTCAAGAGCCTGGAACGATATGCCCAATCCGTATCCATAGGAACCGTCACAAATCTGGGCCGGCCGGCATATAACGCCGTCGCGTAAAAAAGTATCTCCTGCATTTCTACCAACATAATCATCGAAAATAATTGTATGCACTTTCCTGTACTCTCCGTCTATAAGTTCATAGACCCCGAGTCGCTTTCCATTCTGCTCGGGCAATCGGGTAGAAAGCATCAATTCACTTCCGCCGATATCAGTTAGTATTGCATCAGTAAGAGGTTCCTTGCATAATGTGCTTATAGGCGTCATCTTCTTGAGGATGTCATCATACCTGTACAAAGTACATGAGCCTGATTCAGAATTCTCAGGATAAACAAACACCTGATTGCCCTTTCGCTTAATTGCCGGGAATGACAGATGAGTCGGTAGGTCAAGAACTATCTCCATACCCTTCAGCTCAAGGGTCTCCCTCGAGATACACAAGCGGGCAATGCGTCCCCGTTTTAAAGCGTATGAATATTCCTCAACCAGCAGCACAATCTCTTCATCGGTAACATCCAAGATAAACGGGTCGGCGAACCAGCGGTCTTTGTATGGAATCTGTATAAAACTGAAATTCCACTCATCATCCACCAGAGCCAAGTCCCAGCGATGTCTTTTGAGGAGGTCAAGCATGGCCATTCATTTTGTGTCTTATTCTTCTGGATAACTGGCACCAGAAGGGCCTCTGGTCTTTAAAGCTGAACTCCATTCCGGCTCTTGATTTAGAGATATCGGAAAGGAATTGCCTAAAGGATATGACATTTGACGTCAGCAGTGATAACTCTTCAAATTCAGGAACAACATAAATAGGTTTTAACGGCATATTCAGCTCTTTTGAATAGTCTTGTCCCGTTACTCCTAAATACCAGATTAGAGGCAAGTTTACGCCCGCTTTCGTCACACAAATAGCATTTCCGTCGTTACGGAAATTCATCTCCAAGAAGTAATCCCGTCCCCCTTTATCCCTCACGAATTCCACGCTGAACAAACCAACATAGCCTGTACGGTGAACAAAATCTATTACCGGAGAGGAATCCACAATGGTATCCGGGCCAGAGTAATGCAAGAAACTTGTATTGGATCCTTGGCATGGTCTTAATATGGAAGATACACCGGGAATAAACACCGTTCCGTCCGGAAGCGAGCAGCCTATCAGTTGATACTCGGCCTCTTTTTCAATAAAGCGCTGTATCTGAAGATTACTGCGGCCATATTGTTCTATGCATCTTTCCAACTCACAGGCATTCCCGCAAACCTGCATCCACTCTTTCTTTCCGTTTTTACTAACAAGCGGTTTTACGACACATGGGAAGCCGTCTGAGGGCGGAGTGCTCATGCCACATTCACGGGCCAGTTTTCCCATTGTATCTTTATTCATTAATTCTGTAATCGCCCCGGGATTCGCCCCGCAAGGGATAAAGAAAGCCTCCTTCAGTTTGGAGGAATTACAGTCAATAGCACTTGCCATGGCATCATGGCAGCAAATAACGACCGGCTTCAGGGCATCAGATGAAAATTCCGATTCCAGAACACCAGGTAGTTCTTCAGCGCTGTTGATTATTCTTAAATCAGAAACATAACGGCTCTTTGCAACATAGGGGCTGAAACCACCGTCCGGAAGAATAATCAGCGAACACATAATACCGGCACGCCCCAATGAGCGAATCACGCCAAGGGTATTATGATGATCACCGCCGACAACTATAACTCTATGCCTCGCCATTATAAATAGCCAGATATTTTTGGGCTATGTTGCCCCATGAATGAGCTCCGAAATCATTACTGCGCTTTACATTCTCACGCATCTCATCCAGCTTTGCCGGTTCTGACAAAACCTTTTGGATTGTGAAGTTGATGGCCTCCTGGGTAACTTCGTTTACGACATATCCTGTCACACCATCCTCAACACAGTCTGCAAGTGCACCGACCTTCGTTACAACTACAGGAACACCTAAGCCAAATGCTGTTTGAACCACGCCACTTTGTGTCGCTTCGGTATAAGGACAGAGTACAAACAGCGCGTTTTGAAACAAAGAAACTTGCTCATCCTGCGTTAAATAGCGGTTCAAGACAGTAATATTTCTGTTATTCTTATATTCCGACTCGTCAAAATAGATATCGCCTGCGCCAGCCATAACCAAATGAATATCATCATATTTCGCTGGCAGAGAATTGAAAGCCCTCACACCATATTCGAAGCCCTTATACGGCGTTATCCTGCCGAACATCAAAACATATTTATAAGGCAGAGCCGGTGTTTGTCCGCTAGTTGTATAATAGTTATACGGGCCCAACTCCGCATAACGGATGCTGCTTACAGGGACATTATACAACTTGCAAAACCCTTCAGACTGACGCTTATTCAGCACTACGAACTTCCGGATGAACTTTGCGGACAGTTTGCGACATATACGTTCTGTAAACCGCATTTTATTCAAATGAGGAACGGGATCGTGTATTGTACAGACTACTTTCTTCCTGTTGGCCCACAACAAGGGCAGGTGATATGGCGCAGGAGACTCAATGTAATGAATAACATCAGGGTTAATAGCAGAAATCGCTGAAGCTTCTTGAACAGAAAGCCTGAGAGCCTTTAAATTATTTTTTCCTACCGGATTATTGACCAAATATAATCGAGCTTTTGGAATCATTCGTCTAAATGATTGAATCTCAGGAAAATCAGATTCAGAGAAAATCCCGTACCCGGCATTATTGTTGTTAATATCAATCAGAGTTGCCTTAAGGGAATACGGCGCTATATGCACAAAATAAAAAACTTCATTACCAGAGTTGCATAAAGCGTTAATTAGAGGGACATCACTATCAGCAAATGATGGAGTCGAGCAATAAACTATTTTCATAGCGCACTAATTGTAATAGAGTGAGCCTCTAATAAATCATACAATTCCTTTGCCCTACTGGATGTGGCATGCTTGCTCAAGAAACTGTGAGCATTAGCAACATCAAATGGTTCAGTTAACATCCTCTCCAGTTGAATCTCAAAGTCGCTATAACTTTCAACATTAGGGACTATAGATGACAGGTCATACCAATCAGTATCAGGATTATTTGGATAATGCCCTATTACATGGCACGAGTTGCTAAGCATTTCAAACACACGCGGAGTAACCTGGTTAAAACGATTGGAGTCGGGTTTAGACTCATCTATCCCTGGTGTAGTATAGCAACTGATTCTTGTAGAAGCTATCATTTGTAGATAGCTCTCCCGGCCGGTGTCTGCACAAACAAACTGCCCCTTGTTAGTCACGTATGATCTGTTGTCAATATTCCCCTTGTTCAGCACATATTCAAAGGATGGATGCTTGTCTGCATATTCATCAAGGAGACGAAGAAAGAATGGGTTCGGCCTTCCAAACAGACAAAAATCATATTTCTTCTGGGACGGTCTTTCCAGGCGCTCCAGATATGAATCGGGTATTGACAACCCCCAATGCTCAATTGGAATCGGGCACTTGTTTGCAAGAAGGAATTCATAAACCTCACGACTGCTGACCAGAATCAACGGAACATGCCTAAATGCTTTATAAAAGTCAGGCAACTCTTTCTCTTCAAGCCAGAAATCAATAATGACAGGAATCGTATTTCTATTATACCAACATAACTGTTTGGTATCTGCTGTCATTATAAAATGCAACGACAACTTACCTTGAGGTATCAATGCGTGATACAATTCGGTGATGCCATTATTCTCAAATCTGCGATGCAATATGTTACTTATTTCACCAGGCGTACGCACAGGTATTCCAAGCGTGCGTGATATGATATCTTCCCACTCATATACTATACGGAACGATGGATAAGGGGAAAATGCCCTTTGCGAATAAATACTGCAGAGTTTTGTCATAATGTTTTACACAAATCCATAGCAGCGCCCATCGCCACGTCCATATTGTAGTACTCCCAGTCCGCGAAACGTCCACTAAGATAGAGCCTGTAGCCAGCGAGCATATCCTTGAGAGCGGCGACCTGCTCGCGGGTGTGCGCATCCTGAATGGGATAGGTGTAGCGGCTGTAATTGTGGTCGATATACTCCGGATGGAAGGGCATACGGGAAAGATTATCTATGATTTCTTCTTTTGAAATATCATCCGTAAACTCTATCGAAGCGCTCAATTTACCCGGGGCATTATTTGACTCCGCGAAATTACCCGTGCAGATAATGCGATGCGACTTATGCTCGTGTCCCGGCTGGTAAACCCAGGAATACGGATTTGCATCTATAGTGCAAAGCACTGATGTGGTGCCGTGATATTCAAGCCCGTCGATGAAGTCCAGACGCCCACCGGCATCCACCCCATGAAGCATTTGCGGGAGGTCCTTGAGGTTGCCGCAGAATACCACTACGTCAAACAGCTCCCCGGCTACTGTCCATTTGGCGCCATCAAAGCTAAGAGAAGCGATATCTGCCCCGTAAACTATATCAAGACTCTCGGAAAGCCTGTCAGCAATAAACTGTGAGCCCCCTTTCTTCTCGTACCAGAAGCTGGAGTGAACGAAGGCCTTTTCCTGTACACGATTGATGTTATTGAATAATATCTCCTGGACGCTGGGCATCGGCAGTTTTCCCTCCAGCCAGGACAGTGGAACAGTCCCGAGCGGACGACGCCAGACCTTCTCGTTATAGGGTTTGAAATATAACTCGTAAAGAGTGCGACCAAAGCGTTTTTGCAGGAATTCCTCAAAATTCTCTGCTCCGCCCTGCCCCTTCGATGCCAGTTCAACCAGTTCCGAAACCACCTTCTTCTGCGTTTCCTCTGGGAAAAGATAGACATGATCCTCCACTGGATACGGGACCTTACGCCCGTCCGGGAAGGCGACAACTGAATTCCGATCAGCCTTCAGGAATTCGGATTCGCGGTCGAAATGCGCCCAGAACCAATCCAAAACGTCGCTTCTTCGGGAATTGAAGATATGCCCTCCGCAGATATGGAATAAATTCCCTTGCACCCTGCGGCAGCGGATCAGCCCTCCCGGAACAGCCTCCTTCTCGAAGACCTTTACAATATATTTGTGTTTCAGCAAATTGGCTACCGTAAGACCCGAGACCCCGGCACCTATGACCGCAATTCTTTCCATATTCTCTTTCTTTCAACAAAAACTGAAGCGCACATTATCACGAGCAACACTATCCTCCATGCCAATGGAATCCTTCCAAAGACAAAAATGCCAACCGCAGCAGATGCAAATACAAAGGCCAGCAGACCAAGTGAAAAGCCCCAGGTTAATGAGCCACCAACGGTGTGCTTCAGTACCGGCATGATGTAAGTAAGGTTGATGATACTAGCGACCACGAATCCTATTGCCAGGCCATCCGCCCCGTATTTTGAAGAGTAATACAAAATCGGAGTACTTACAACCGCATAAATAATTGAACAAGCAGCAAGCTTCTTTTGTGCGTCAGCCGCCCCTAGCGTATTCCCGTTAAGGCAGAAGATGCCATACATTACCGTGTACCAGGTCTGGTACGATAGTACATCGGCAGTATTTCTGTATGCATCACCATACAGCAGCCATACAATCTCACCCTTGAACAAACTTATGCAAAGCGCAAGGAACACCCCTGTGCCGCATACTATTCCCAACACATTCCTGGTCTGCCGGCTGAAGGCTTCCTTGTCTTTGGCGAAAAGTATCGACTGGTTGGGGAAGAATGCACTGAATGCTGTTGTCATGAACAAGGTGATAGGAAGAAGAAGTTTGTTGGCAGTATTAAAGTATGCCACTTCTTCGATACCAGCATTGTTCTCAAGGAAAAGAATCGGGAACTGCCCTGTGAACAAAGCAAGCAGGAACATAACATAAAAAGGAAGGCTCTCTATGAGAAAGGAACGGCAAACAGGGGCTGTAATCTTACGGGAGCAATCCTCCAACCTAAGCAGCGAATAACGCCGCATGCAGATGTAATAGGCGATATTCTTAAGCACATAGACCCCGATATAGATTAGCAAAACCGACTCAACAGTAAACCAGGCACGAGGCAGACAGGAATACATGAAAACGTATATCAGCAAGTTGAGCAGGGCGGATGCCAGGCCTATTATTGTGTTCCACTCCATTCTCTGCATGCCAAAAGCCACGTTCTGCTGTCCATCCCACAAACTCTCCAAAAAGACACCACCAAGAATCGAGAAGACTGCAACTACTGTTAAATCTACTTTAGCAATATAGCCATATACTCCGAAGGCTAGTGCTGCCACCAGGAAACCGAACAAACGGAGAATTAAAGAAAGACGAAAATAGTACTCCGAATTATCCTGGTCTCTGGCAACTGAACGCGTAACCAATTGATTCAAGCCCAACGATGCCACGAAGTAAAAAATACTTATATATGTCAAGACCAAAGAATACTCTCCATAGTGTTCAGGCGCCAATACTCGGGCAACAATAATATTTGTTACCATCGAAATCAGACGCGACCCGAAATTCCCTACTGTGAGCAGAGAAAAATTCCTCAAGAATGGACGAGACTCAAGCTTTTGCCTCAATGACATTATTTCGAAGACTTCTTAGCAACATCTTCTTACGGTCGTATGCAATTATGCTCCTATCGCTTAGATAAAGCATAAAAGCAAAGAACACGAACCAGTTGATGTTTTGGGTATAAATGGTCACAAGCGGAGCATTAACCAGCATGGCTATATAGTACATTTTCAGATGCATCTGGAGCTTGCGCCAGTTCCGAAAAACAAAAAAGATAAAAAATGACAAAAAAAGGAGTACTGTCACAACGCCATATAAGTTAGCCGCACCAACAAGCCCGACATCTGCATGGAACAAATGAAGATTCTCATACATATACTGCACCTGCTCCCCGTATGCGCTGTTTCCGACCGGGCCATTACCAAAGATGACAGAAAGAATACCTCCCCAGAACTCAAAAGCATACGTAGTATATGCCATTATGCGAATATTATCGGAACTGATATCCTTCTGTGTCATGTATAATAAATCGTCAAACAGCTTTTCCGAATTCAGTAAAACAACACCGATTATAACTCCAGCGCCAATTAATAACCACCACTTGTTCCTGATTGTTGAAGAAAAGAGCAGCACGAACAAGACTGCTAATAGGGTAGATAACATGAACTGCCTGGACTGATCCAGATAGACGCCAGCCAAACCAACAAGAAATAAAACAATATCGGACGTTTGCCGGCGCTTGATTGCTTTTTGCAAATAATAGAATACCAGAAACATCGAAAGATAGGTATCCTCAATGTAATAGCGGTAAATGCCACTGCGGACCTCTATCTTTGAAAACAATCCGTATGAATCCAGTCCCTCTGGGCGAAAAGAAAACAAATAATACGGATAAGTGAACTGCTGGATGACGAAAATACCAATTCTGACGAGAGCGAGTATGGTTATGATACGAATCAGTTCTGATGGCGACACCCTGGACTTGTGCAGGATAAAATAAACAAGAGCAAGACCGAATGGCAAATAACTACTGAATGAGCGAAAAGGAGATTGCCCGTTCTCCAGCCATGCCGGAAGGAAACTAAGCATAGGCACCACGAGCAAGGCCAGCATCCAGTATCCACCAGGTATGCGCTTAGGGTTCCTCGAAATGGCACAGAGAGCAATGAGAGACAATGCCAGCAGCTTAGTAACCAGAACATAAAAACCTTCATTCAAACCGACAAAATCGAAATACCTCAAAGAATGCACAAACAGGAATACTACTCCTGCCAGTGCTATCTTGGAATAATTCCGTAAGTCAAGTCTTCTCATAACAAAGGAAGCCAGTACTCTCCCGGTCTGTAATCGTACTCTTTTTCGTCCCTTTTTGCTATTGGCCTCGCAGGAACGCCTCCTACGACAGTCCATGGAGCCACATCACGGCTTACAACTGCTCCTGCTGCCACTACTGCACCTTCACCTATCTTAACGCCCGGTAAAATAATGCAATTTGAACATAGCCAGACATAATCACCTATAACGACCTCGCCACCAACTGCAGAAAAATGTGTGTTATTGTAATCATGATGCAACGTCCAAACCGTCACATCAGATGCCAGGCAAACATTCTTTCCGATAACAAGTCCCCTGCGGCAATCAAGATGGTTGCGGAAACCGATGGAACTGCCCTCTCCAATTGTAAGTGGCCCTTTCCACCATTCAATTCCGTGATATACAGGGACTGAGCGATGGATTTTCACGCCTCGGTGGCTATTTAGAAAGAAAACGCGAAAATGCTTTGACGGAATGGCAAGGCATAAACGAATCCATATCATTGATATAGCATCACCCATGATATGAATCCTTCTTCGCAACGACGGATAAACCGGCAGTGCCTTTATCCAGGACTTAATCGACATTCTCTATTTTGTCTTTTCTCTTTATAAGAAGCCAGGCACAACAGGCAGCAGCTCCCAGCATAAACCACAGGATGGCCAGTTTCACCTTGGAAGGCTTGCCGACATGGGGAGCGATACCCGGTTGAATGACAACCAGAACAGGTGCCTCCTGCTGCACCTTAGCCCTTGCAGCAAGCAGGTTCTGGGCCGTCTGGTTATACATCTGATACCGCAACTGTGCTTCATTCTGTAATTGTTGAAGCTGCACCTTGGCCCTGTTGTTGGCAACACCAAGGTTGGCATCAGAATAATATGCATAAGCCTTCTGAGCCGCCAGATACTCGTTTCTGGTCTCCTCGTAAATCAGTTCATAATAATCTACAGTTTCCCTGGCCTTTTCAGTACGGTAAGAGACTACAAAGTCCTGCAACTTTTTGATTATCTCATTGGCAAGTTGTGCAGCAATTTTGGGATCCTGCATGGTTACTTTCAAAGAAAGGACGTAAGTGCGCTTCTCTACGCTGGCGGTAATATTCTTTGACAGCGCCTTAACGACCATTTCCTGCTGCTTGGTCAGCCTTAACGAATCCAGGCTGGCATGTCCCTCTGCATCGTCAAACTCGTCTTTCTTTACAAAAATACTCTTGACGCCTTCGATTGCCATACGTGGCAGGCCAAATACATAGCCCCACCAAGGAGCCTTGCAGTAATTGACCATGTAATCGTACAAGTCGGTATGAACCAGCGAATCTTTGGTCTCTACCGTAACAGGCATGTCAAAAAGGGCAATCTTGAAATTGGTAGACTTGATAATCTCCGGGTACAGGTCCGGATGCATGGCATCTGTCAGGGCCATGGTATTCATGTTGACACCTGCCAGGCTGGCCAAAGAACTCAAACCATTGCCTAGAGTGGAACGAGTTGCAATCTCAGGTGCCACAACCGCCTTTGTCGTGTATGTCTTGGGCGTGCTGAATCCTATCATAATGCCGAACAGAGCACCGCAGAACGCCCAGACAAGGAGTTTCTTCCAATTTTTCAGAAGCAGATCTATGTACGGTTTAAAATCCACGGATGATCCACCCATTTCATCAAAATCGTCAAATTCGTCGAAATCTTGATACTTGCTCATAAGACGGTCTATTTAAAGTAACTGGCTATAGTGGCGATCATGGTCGTGATGGAAGCGGCAGTCGTACCTATGCCGAGCCACTCGCCTGTCGTAAGCTTATCCTTGTCGGAACGGCCGGGAACGACGATTTCGCATCCGGGTTCCAGTTTGGCGCCGGCTCCGATAGCCACCATTCCGTTCATATAAATGACATAGGTCTTTGCCCGGCGGGCTTTGTGACTGAATCCACCGGCCTGCCGGACATAGTATCCGACGGGCTTGCCAGAAATGAAGTGAACGGTGTTGGGATAAAGGACCTCTCCCTGCACCCGGACGGTAGAAGCCATCTCGGGTATGATGAGTTCATCACCGTCACGAAGAACGACATCGTAGTCCGATCCCGGATGGGCAAGTGCCTTGTCGAGTTCCAAACCGACGGTATATATCTCCGAGACCTTAAGTTTATTGACATCCAAAGTATCCCTGCTGGAAACACTCTGGGTCACAATCTTTGACATTGCAGTACGCACGTTACGCTCATACTGATTGATCTTTCGCTTAAGCATTGCGCCCCGGACATTTCCATTGGGCGTAGAACCTCCGGCTCTTTTTACGAGGTCGGAAACACGCTCGTTAGTACTAACCAGAGTGTACTGGCCGGGGAAGGTTACCTCTCCCGTAATGGTAACGTTACGCTGCTCGATGTAGGTAGGACTACGTCTTACTGAAACCACGTCGTAAGGCTGCAGCTCGAAGCCACCGGCGCCATCCTCGAGAAGCCCGTCTTTGATAGACATGGCAAATACCATAGCCAAAGTATCCGACGCCTCCGTGCTGGCAGGATTGGTAATACGTCGTGCAACATCTACCCTGGCCGATGAAGCGCCCTCCGAAAGTCCGCCGGCCAACAGAATCAAATCCTCGACGGTTGTATGCTCGGCAAACTGATATTTACCGGGGTTGGCAACATAACCGGTAATACTCAAATCTCCCTTCAGTTCAATCTCGTTAACATTGGATACTATGAGGACGTCTCCCCGTTTAAGCAGGATGTCATCCACATTCCCATCAAGAATACCCTTCAAAGGAACGGAAACTATTTCAAGCGATCTGTCCGATTTCTCCCTCACTATCTGGGCGCGTCCGACAAAAGCGTCCTCCAGCAAGCCGCCGGCATGCTTGACCAACTGGCCGACAGTTACAATATCTCCACCCAACGCGAAAGAACCTGGACGATATACAGCGCCTTTGATTTCAACTTTGTTTGTAAACACATCAACACTGCTACCCTTTACGTATGCAGCATCACCATCACGCATACCGAACGTTTCGAGCTTGTCCGCCTTGACAGTATAGATATGATTGACTTTGCCGTCGTTACGCTCAACGCTGACATCATCTTGCCATGCGCCTCCGGAATAACCGCCAGCATATGTAATCAATGATGAAATCGGCTCACCATCGCGCATTTCGTAAAACATAGGCCGCTTCACAAAGCCTTCAATACTTACGAGAGCGGAATATGCCGGCACGTTGATGACATCGCCTTCCTTCAATGCTATATTGTTGTCCAGTTTGCCGTTGAAAATATACTCGTAAACGTCGATTGTCGCATACTCCTGGCTTCCGCGTATCAACTTGACATTTCTGAGCGAGCCGATTTCCTTAATACCACCTGCACGGTAAATAGCTGTAAAGACTGTTGCGAACGATGACAGCCTGTAGGTTCCGGGAGCCTCCACTTCACCGAACACGTTAACCTGAATGGAGCGTATGTTACCGAGTGTAAGGGAAAGATTGGAAGAGCCGGAACGGAGAGATGAGAAAATCTTAGTCAGTGAAGCCTTGACCTTCCCTTGAGCCTCTTTAACTGTAAGTCCGGCAAGATTAATGGGCCCTACCTGCGAAACTATAATGCGGCCTTCGGGACTGATCTCTTGTTTGATTGAAGCCTCATTTGTCCCCCATACATCGATGATGACCTCATCCCCAGGCCCGAGGACATAATCTTCCGGAGTGGGCATATTCTGGTTCGGCTCAAACGAAAGCATACGGGATGTGAAAATATCGTGTCCATATATTCTCTTGTAGCCGTACTCGTCGTACAAAGGGTTCTCATCCTCTTCTTCCTCTTCTTCCTCCACGTCAGGGATAGGTTTACCTGTAACAGGATCAAGTTGGACTTCTTTCTTTACCTTGATGGTTTCCGTAGCCTTGCGTTTTTTTACCTTACGGGGCTTTTTTTCAACCGGTTCCTTGCCAGTATCCATCTTACTCTTGGAAGACAATGAAGACTCCCCGGCATCATCCAACGAGACGGGTTTACGGCTGGTGCTGGTCTTCTTGCCATCTATTCTCGTAGATAATTCAGGCACCTCCGACAAAGCTGTATTGCCGCTCTTGTACGCCTTCATGAGTCTCTGCAACTGGGAAGTAGTCACACCTTTGGCCATCAGTTCCGATGCTATCTGACCTTCAGATTTTCCCGCAGCCACACCGGACGTGATGTACGAGATGATCTGACTGTCAGACATCTGTGCAAAAGCCTGCTGAGCGCCCAGGGCAAGCAGGACGGTCAGCAGCAAAATGATTCTTTTATGCATATTAAGTGATTATTGAATACAACTCCGTTACCGCCTGTCACACCTTGCGATGCGGGCGATACTTGTATTTCACAAATATATGCAAAAAAAAAAGGAATTCCTAACGGAATCCCTTTAAACGCTGGCGGAGAGAGCCGTCCATCGCCATTTTCATCATCTTTCGCGTCTGCTCGAACTGCTTGAGAAGCTTGTTTACATCTGCTATTGATGTGCCCGAGCCGCGCGCGATACGCTGCCTGCGGGAGCCGTTGATGCACTCAGGATGCTCCTTTTCGTAGGGCGTCATGGACTGGATTATGGCCTCGGTCGGCTTGAATGCATCTTCCGGAATATCCACGTCTTTCAGGGCCTTGTCCATGCCCGGCAACATGCTCATGAGGTCCTTGGCCGAACCCATCTTCTGAACCTGTTGCAGCTGCTCATAGAAATCGTTGATTGTAAATTGGTTGCGAGCTATCTTCTTATGCAGCTCTCGAGCTTGTTTCTCGTCGAATTGTTCCTGTGCTTTTTCTACCAGGGAGACCACGTCGCCCATGCCCAGGATACGGTCTGCGACACGTGCGGGATAGAAGACATCAAGAGCTTCCATCTTCTCTCCTGTGCTGACGAATTTGATGGGCTTGCCGGTAACCGCCTTGATTGAGAGAGCGGCACCTCCGCGGGTATCGCCGTCCATCTTGGTAAGCACCACGCCGTCGTAATCGATAGCCTCGTTGAAGGCCTTCGCGCTCTCTACGGCGTCCTGTCCCGTCATGGCATCCACCACGAAGAGGGTCTCGTCCGGCTTCAGGGAGGAATGCAGCAGGGATATCTCATCCATGAGCTCCTTGTCCACCACCAGACGGCCGGCAGTATCGACCACTACCACGTTATACCCTTCCGTACGGGCATGCTGGACGGCGTCGCGGGCCACCTTTACGGGGTCCTTCTCCCCTTCTTCGCTGAACACTGGCACGCCGACCTGTTCGCCGAGCGTCTTAAGCTGCTCGATAGCGGCAGGACGGAAGGTGTCACACGCTGCAAGCAGAACCTTGCGCCCCTTCTTGCTCTTCAGGTACAATGCCAGCTTGCCGGAGAACGTAGTCTTACCGGAACCGTTCAAACCGGCCACCAGTATCACTGCAGGGGTGTTTTTCAGGTTGATTTCCGTATGTTCGGAGCCCATGAATTCGGCCAGCTCGTCATGGACTATCTTCACCATCATCTGCTGAGGCTTCACAGCCGTGAGCACATCGGCGCCCATAGCCTTCTGCTTCACACGGTCGCAGAACTCCTTGGCAACTTTATAGCTGACATCCGCATCGAGCAACGCCCTGCGGATTTCCTTCAAAGTCTCGGCTATATTTATCTCACTTATCTTACCTTCGCCTTTAAGAATCTTAAAGGACCGCTCCAACCTTTCCGACAAATTTTCGAACATATTGATAACACTAAAAAATTTGCCCCAAAAATATGAAAAAAATATCATTTGTAAGGCAATTGGCGATGAATATCACCAAGACAAAAGGCAAAAAGAAGATCGCCGCGACTGCCGGGAGCAGAAGCGGCGCCGTGGACACCAGAACCCGGCAGATTATGGCAAAGTGGCTGGCGGACAAGGGCTGGGCAGAGAACCTGAACCTGGACGAAATATCCGAAAAGCTGGGGCTCAGCAAGCAAAAGCTCGCTCTCTACGCTTATTGTCTATACCGTATGAGCTTCCTGAGATGGCGCCGGGAGCTGCGCATCGAAGAGGCCAAACGGCTGCTTCTCGAAGACAAGAAAGCCCCCACGGCCCTCATAGGAGAGTACGTGGGGATTTCTGACAAGAGCAACTTCAGACGCCAGTTCAAAGAGGCCACCGGATACACTCCGGCGGAGTGGCGGCGTCTAAAACACTAAGTCTATATCTTTCTTCATTAATGGCTCCACAAGCTCTTCCGGGACGAAGCGCCAGGACCCGAGCACCGCCCTGTCACTCATTTGGGACGGTCCTATAGATTCTTTTTCTGAAATAAACTTATAAAGCAAGTCCCGGATCTCCGGATAGCGGGCAATGATCCTTTCCGTGAGCTTCGCATGCTTGATGCCTGCGCCCATGGTAAGCAGAGAACCGCCTCCGTTGGCCCTGTACGAGGTCATGGCGACAGAATAAGCAGCATTCTCATCGAAAGGCGTACCGTCGGCGAGCGAAGTTATTGTCACCCTCTCCCCCAGCGGTTTACGGACATCTACGGTATAATTGATGCCGGCAGCAGAGTCAAAATTGTAGCTCCTGTTAACGAACGACCACTTGACCGCTCCCGTACGCGCATCCGGAGCATCTTTGATGAACAGCACGTGGCCGTTCTCCCACCTGATCCAATGGTCGTAAGAATACTCCAGGAGAGCCTTCAGCTCCCGTCCGCTGAGCTTTAGTACATACAGCTGATTTTCAAACGGATATATGGTAAACATGTCGTTGTACACCAGCTGTCCGGAGGAAACGTGGCCGTTGAAAGTCAGAGGCGCAGCAATGGAAATCTGGGCTCCGGATGCGGCAAGCTGTACGGTATGCAGCAAATCGATGTAATTGCACATTCCGCTGTATGCGTCACGGGTCTCAAGAGGAACGTCAAGCATGCCCACAGGCTGCATGGTAAAGGCCTTTACAGCCTCGAATTCCGGCCTGAAAGCCTCCTCCATAGATTGATCCACCCTGGACCTGTCAATGCGCTTGATCTCCCCTTCTGCGGCCTTGACTTTTCCGCCCTCAAAATGCAATACGGCATGGCCCACGTTGGAACATCTTGCGCCGCCGTTGATCAGCCAGCTCTTTCCGTTGTTTGCATAAATACACGCAGGCTGATGGTCGTGTGCAGTCACCAGCACATCTACACCTTTGATAAATTTAAAGACGTCAAGTCCCTGGCTCTCAATGGATCGGCCGTCCCCTTTGCCCGTACCGGAATGGAGCACCACCACTACCACATCCGGTTTAAGCTCCCTGCGGAGCTCCTGTATCCTCTTGCGCACAAGAGGCACAAGCGACTTATGACGCATGCCCCTCCAAAGATCTTCGGAGAGCCAGCCGTCTATGTTGGCGTTATTGTAACCGGCAACAAGTATACGCCTGCCACCTTTCTCTATAAGCTTGTATTCCTGGAAATAGCAGCTTCCGTCATCCTTGAATGCATTACCGGCAAGCCATGGAATACCGTACGCCTCCAGCTCCTCCCTCACTTTGTCGTAAACAGGATGCCCGGCCTCTATATCATGGTTACCTACCGTACATGCATCATAGCCCATATAAGCCGCGATACGGGGGTAAATATGGGGCTTGTCGGTAGCCACATAATTGAAATAATAGGAAGCATTGTCTCCCTGCAGGCAGTCTCCGGCATCTAGAAGCAGGACGTTTTCCGGCCCTGCCACAGCACGCAGACTGTCTACATAATACTTTACGGACATCAGGCTGTTTCGCGGATTGTCACCCACATAAGAACGGCTGAAATAAGACCCGTGAACGTCACCAGTACTTACTATATGCAAATCCTGCGCATGCGCGCATACGGCAAGCGCCAGCAGTAAAACAGAGAAAAGTACTTTTTTCATATCTACAAAAATAGTATTTTTGCCTGGAAAATGAAACTCACGACTCCCGTTATAGTAGACGCACCCCAGGTGCCGTTCAGGCTGTCCGACAGAATAATGCTGCTGGGCAGCTGCTTCGCCGACAACATAGGCGCCAGGCTTTCGGCCGCAGGATTCAGCACCTGCGTCAATCCGTTCGGCACGCTCTATAATCCGGAGTCCATACGTTCAGCGGTAGAGTGCCTCGATTCCGGGGAGCCCTTCGGGCCGGACGACTGCGTCCCTATGGGGGCCGGAGCGGACCGCATCTGCTCATTCGGGCATCACACCAGCTTCGCACGCCCCACGGCCGAAGAATTCCTTGCCAACGCCAACGAAGAGCTCCGGAAGGCACGGGAATTCTGGTCCGATGCCAACCGCGTCGTGCTTACCCTCGGCACCGCTTTCGTGTGGCGCCACAATGGTCGGACGGTCTCCAACTGCCTCAAGCGGCCGGCTGCCGAATTCACCCGCGAGATGCTGGACGTCACGCAGGCAAGCGAGGCGCTGCAGGCCATCATCGCCGCCCACCCGGAGAAACGTTTCCTGCTGACCGTCTCCCCCATCCGCCATCTCGGCGACGGCGCCCACGCCAACGCCCTCAGCAAGGCCAGCCTCCTCCTCGCCGCCGCTTCGCTCCCCGGCAGCGAGTATTTTCCGGCTTTCGAAATTCTGAACGACGAACTTCGCGACTACCGCTTCTACGCCGACGACCTCGTCCACCCCTCTACCGCTGCCGTGCAGTACATCTGGGAACGTTTCCTGGAAACCTGGGTGAGCCCGGAAGACCTGCCGCAGATAGCCGCAAACGAAAAAGCGGCGCGCCAATCAGCGCACCGCCCTAATCTGAAATAAGCTTCGGATTACTCCTCCGGCTTCATCGTAGTGTAGACATTGGTAATGTCCTCATCGTCCTCCAGAAGGCCCGTAAGCTTGTCCAGAGTCGCACGCTGCTCGGCGGTAACATCCTTCAAGTCGACGTTAGGAATCTGCTCGAAGCCACCGGAAATAAGCTCGAAGCCATTCTCCTCGATGTACTTCTGAATCTGGCCATAAGAACCATAATCACCGTAAATCACGATAACCTTGGTCTCATTGTCATCCTTGTCAACCTCGATCTGCTCGAAAAGCTCCTCCACACCGTAGTCGATAAGCTCAAGCTCGAGCTCCTCAAGGTCGATGCCCTCCTTCTCCTTGATACGGAAGGTACACTTGCGGTCGAACATGAAAGCAACGCTGCCGCTGGTTCCGAGGGAACCGCCGCACTTGTTGAAATAACTGCGGACGTTGGCCACGGTACGGGTGTTGTTGTCGGTTGCAGCCTCCACCAGATAGGCGATGCCGAAAGGACCGAAGCCTTCGTAGATAATCTCCTTGAAGTCTCCCTGCTTGCTCTCGGTGGCCTTCTTGATGGCGCGCTCGATATTCTCCTTGGGCATCTGCTCGGCACGGGCCTCGGCCATAAGGGCACGGAGACGGGGGTTGCCGGTGACGTCGGGACCGCCCTGCTTGACGGCGATGGTTATTTCCTTTCCAAGCTTGGTGAAGGTACGGGCCATGTGACCCCATCTCTTCAGCTTCCTTTCCTTGCGGAATTCAAATGCTCTTCCCATAATTACTCAGCTTCTGCGCGGGTGATGTACTTGTCGATATCGTAGCCCTCGATAGACTGGGGATACTTGTCCTTGATGACCTTGTAGCATTCGATGGCCTTGGCCTTGTTGCCAAGCTCCTCGTAAACGATACCGGCCTTGAGAAGGTATGCGGCGGCAAACACGTTGTCGGCCTTGGCGGCAGCCTTGGTATAAGCGGCGGCGGCCTCCTCGTACTTCTCGAGTCCTACGTAGGCGTCACCCTCGCAAGCAATGGCGCGGGCGGCCAGGATGGGCTCCTTGCCGTTATACTTCTTGAGGTATCCGAGTGCCTCTTCGTACTGTCCGAGCTGGAGAGCGCAGACACCTGCCTCCATATAGACGGCGGCACCGGCCTTGGAACCGTACTCGTCGATAACGTCGGCAAGACCAAGCACGTTGCCGTCACCGTTGAGTGCAAGCTCGTACTCGCCCGCTGCAAAGCTCTGCTCTGCAGGGAAAGCCTGCTGGGCAGCCTCGGCGCACTTGGGCTGATAGACCAGCTTCACATATGCGAAAACGCACAGTGCGACGACGATTATGGCACAAGCGACGGTCCAAATGGTCTTCTTGTGCTCATTATAGAACTGATCGGTCTTGGAGACAGTTTCCTCCAGGTTCTCCTTGCGGAGAGCTTCCTTCTCGGTAAGTTTATCTTTTGCCATATTCTTAATATTTTTGATTTTCCTGATAAAATAGCTGACAAAGGTAGTAATTTCAATTAAAATATCCTAATTTTGCATTATGCCCGTCTTGAAGAAAATAGTAATCCAGGATTTCCGCAATATAGAGCTGCAGGAGCTGGCTTTCTCCCCGAATATCAATTGCATTTGGGGAGGCAACGGAGAGGGCAAGACAAACCTGCTTGACGCCATCTACTATCTCTCAATGACCAAGAGCGCCATCCAGGCTTCAGACAAGTTCAATTTCCGCCACGGATGCCAGTCCTTCGCCATCAGCGGCACCTACGACCTGAGCACCGAAAGCGACGTCCGCTTCGCCGTACAGGTGAGCGAAGGAGCGGAGAAAAAGGTCAGAAGGGACGACAAGCCGTACGCCAGGGTTTCCGAGCACATAGGGGTGCTGCCGATAGTGATGGTATCCCCTGCCGACACCGACCTGGTAAGCGAATCCGGAGAAGAGAGGCGCCGCTTCGCCAACGCCTTCATCTCCCAGCTCGACAGGCAATACCTGTCAGACCTGCAACAATATAACCGGCTTCTCGCCCAACGCAACCGGCTCCTTAAAGACAGGGTGCCGGACGAAGGCCTCCTGGAGACCTTCGAGCTCCGCATGGCCCCTCTGGCCGCCGGAATCGCCGAAGCCAGGCGCAAGTTCGCCGCCACCATGGACCCCATTGCGGGCAACTTCTACCGCGCCATCTCCGGCGGACGCGAGCAGGTCTCGATCGCCTACCGCACAGACCTGGACAAGGGCAGCCTGGAAGAAGTGATGAGGGAGCACAGACAGAGGGACATTGCCCTCGGATACACTACCGCAGGCGTCCAGAGGGACGATTTCATCTTTACCATGGAAGGCTTCCCCATACGCCGCTGCGGCTCCCAGGGGCAGCAGAAATCCTTCCTCGTGGCCCTCAAGTTCGCCCAGTACGAAATAATGAAGAACAACTGGGGTTTCCCTCCCATGCTGCTGCTGGACGACCTGTTCGACAAGCTGGACATGGACAGGGTCGGCAACCTGCTGCAGATGGTAGCGGGCAACGACTTCGGGCAGATCTTCATTTCCGATACCGACAAGACGCGCACTGAAGCGCTCATAGACCATATTACTACGGACAGGACGTACTTCAAGGCATCCTCCGGTCATTTCACCAAGCTTTATGGAGACCTACAGGATTAAACGCAAGAACGCCATGCCCCTGTCCATGGCCATACGGGAGTACCTGAAAGAGGCGCACCTGACCACAGGCCTGAACACGAGGCGGATTTTCGCCGCCTGGGACGAGACGTCGGGAGCCGGCCCCTTTACCATCAAACGCTATTTCAGGAGCGGAAAGTTGTATATCACGCTGAACTCTTCGGTTGTGCGGGAGCAGCTGAAGAGCCGCAAGGAGCTGCTTCTGGAGAAGCTGAACGCTTACCTGTCGAGGGATGAATTTTTCTCCACGGACGACTGCAACGTGTCCTGGGTAGAAGACATAATACTTAAATGAAATTAGTTGTAGACAACGCCATTCCTTTTATCCAAGGGGTTCTTGAACCTTTTGGAGAGGTGGTTTATAAAGAGGGTGCCGCCATCGCCCCGGATGACGTAAAGGATGCCGACGGACTCATCATACGGACGCGTACCAGGTGCGACGCGGCATTGCTCGACAACAGTGCCGTCAGGTTCATTGCCACCGCCACCATAGGCACGGACCACATCGATCTGGAATACTGCAAGCAGAGGGGCATACATGTGCAGAACGCCAGCGGATGCAACTCCGGAGGCGTGATGAACTATGTGCTGTCGGCCATATACGGAAGCGCCTCCCGCAAACGCATACGGCTGGAAGGCAGTACGGTGGGCATAATCGGAGTCGGCAACGTGGGCTCACGCGTAGCCCGCGCCCTCCAGATCCTCGGCTTCAAGGTGTTGCTGTGCGACCCGCCGAGGGCCGAGGCTGAAGGTCCCGCCCAGTTCTGCGACCTGGACTACCTGCTCCGCAATTCCGATGTTGTTACAATGCACGTCCCGCTGCTCCCGACTACCCGCGACATGGCGGACGCACGCTTCTTCTCCAAGATGAAGCTCGGCGCCATATTCGTAAACGCATCCCGGGGCGAAGTTGTCGTAGAAGCCGACCTTCTGCAGGCCATACCCAAGCTGGGAGCCGTAATCCTGGACACCTGGCAGAATGAGCCGGACATCAGCAGGGAGCTCCTGAACAGCGTTGACATTGCCACCCCGCACATTGCCGGATACTCCTATCAGGGCAAGCTTCAGGGCACAGCCATGGCAGTCCGTTCGGCGGCCCGCTTCTTCGGCATCCAGGAACTTTACGATTTCTTCCCCAACCCCGGTGAGGAGCCCAAGGACGCCATCAAACTGGACCTCCGCGGCAAAAGTGAAGGGCAGATTGCATCAATAATCCAATACAATTACCCTATCTTCACGGACGATTTCATTTTCCGTTCAGACCCCGACCGCTTTGAGTTCTTCCGTGAACACTACCGCTATAGACGAGAATTCTTTATTGACTGACATATATGGACAACACTAAGATCAATGCCGAACTCGAGCGTTTCAAAAAGGGTTTTCCCTGGCTCGACATCGTAGCTCCCGCAACCCCGGAGCACGGAATTGAAGTACTGACCCCGGAAGAAGCCGACCGCGCCGAAGCCTATTCGGACGAGGCCGATGTAGCCGGACGCTGCAAATTCGTTCCCGCTTCCGGAGCCGCCTCCCGCATGTTCAAAGACATTTTCGCCGGCGCCGACAACGAGAATGACGCCGTCCGCAAGCTGGCCGGCGAACTGGAAAAGTTCGCATTCTACGATCCGGAAGTCTTCGGAACCGCCCCGTACGACCCCGGCAAAACGGCCCACAAGCTGCTTGACGACGACGGACTTGGCTACGGCAAGAAGCCCAAGGGCGTTCTCAAATTCCACCGTTATCCGGAAGAAGTACGTACCGCCATTGCCGAACATTTCGTGGAAGGTCAGGCCTATATGCGCAATGCCGACGGCGGCGTCAAGCTGATTGTGACCATCTCTCCCGAGCACCGCGAGCTCTTCGAGGCCGCAGTCGCCGAGATCAAGGAGAAGTACGAAAAGCGCTACGGAGTGCATTACGAGGTGGAATTCACCTATCAGGACAAGGCGACCGACACCGTGGCCGCTACGCCCGACAACAAGCCTTTCCTGAAGGCCGACGGCACTCCCCTGTTCCGTCCTGCCGGACACGGCGCCCTGATTCACAACCTCGGCAAGGTGGACGAGGAACTGGTGTCCATCAAGAACATCGACAACGTGTGCGTGGAGCGCATGCAGCCCACCACCTATAAATGGAAGAAGGTTCTTATGGGCCGCGCCCTGGAGCTCCGCGACAAGATTTTCGATTATCTGTACACCTTCGAGCAGATGACCGAGATCCGCAAGAATCTGTCCGACTTCATGTTCATCCCCGGCAACAACGTCTTCCAGGACGATCCGTTCGCAACACCCGAGGTTCAGGAGCTGTGCAACGAGGTGGAGACCTTCCTGCACGACGAACTCTGCATCGAGATGCCGCCGGCAAAAGACTGCCGCGACCGTGCCGAGGCTCTGATTGCCAAGCTTAACCGTCCTATCCGCGTTTGCGGTATGGTTAAGAACGAGGGCGAGCCTGGTGGCGGCCCCTTCATCGTTCGCGCCGCCGACGGCAGCACTTCCCTGCAGATTCTGGAGAGCGTCCAGATTAATCCCGATGATCCCAAGGCCGTGGCTGCCCTCAAGAGCGCTACGCACTTCAACCCTGTTGACCTGGTATGCATCCTGCGCGACTACAAGGGCGAAAAGTTCAATTTGCTGGAGCATGTTGACGAGGAGGCCGGTTTCATCAGCAGCAAGAGTTACGAAGGCCGCCCGCTCAAGGCCCTCGAGCTTCCCGGTCTGTGGAACGGCGCCATGTCCGACTGGAACACCCTCTTCGTGGAAGTTCCCATCGAGACCTTCAACCCCGTCAAAACGGTCCTGGATTTATTGAGACCCGCTCACCAGTAGCCTCAGCCAACTTCGGCTACTGGTGTAGCTGCTCCGCAGCTTCACTACTATCCCCCTGCACCCCCAGGGGACAAGGGGATGGTTCCCCTTGCGCTGCGTCTTCGCCGCAGCTATCCCCTCTGTCGGCGCAAGCGCCTCCATAACTTTCTTCGAACCAGCGGCGCAGCGAAGCGGGCCAGGGGGACTGTTGCGGCAACCCGTGGCCGCCCGTGGCCACGTGAACGGGAGGGGCCCGGCCATAGGCTGGGAGGGATGAGCGAAGCGAAGGTTCTGCCGCAGCAGTCCCCCTGCAAGCGGAGCAAGAGCCGCTGAAAACGAATAATCGCGGAACTCGTCAGAGTTTCGCGATTATCGTTTCACAGGCGCGGACGGTCTGTCCGAGCTGAACTTGAATGTCGGCGTCGGGCGGGAGATAAATGTCGATGCGGGAGCCGAATTTTATGATGCCGCACTGCTCACCGGCGACAACCTCGAGTCCTTCTTCGGCGTAGCAGACTATGCGCCGCGCAAAACCGCCGGCAAGCTGTTTAAAGAAGACTTCCTTGCCCTCCGCGGTACGTATGCAGGTGCAGGTATGTTCGTTCTCCTCGGAGGCCTTGGGCTTGAAAGCAAGGAAATGCGCACCGGGATGATACTTGGTATAGCTGACTGTACCAGTAACGGGCCAGAAATTTGCGTGCACGTCCCAGAAGTCCATATAGATGGACACCATTATGCATTCACGCTTAAGGACTTCATTCTCGTAAGCCTTCTCGACATGAACTATCTTGCCGTCGGCAACAGCACTCACCAGGGTCGAAGATCCGGCTTTCTTGCGGCGCGGAACCATATGGAAAGCCGTTTGCCACACACAGACCCAAAGTATTGCCAGGGTAAGCGGCCAGACCACCCACAAGTTATTTACAAAACGGAACAAGATGAATATCAGGACAGCGCTGATGGCGTACACCAGCAGCACGGTTCCGTATGTATTCTTGTCCAGTCTCATAGCAGGCCGAATATCAAAAGATAGACACATGCCGCCGGAATAGCGACCAGGGAGCTGTCAAAGCGGTCCAGCATTCCACCGTGCCCAGGGATACAATTACCTGAGTCCTTATAGCCGAAGTGCCTCTTCCACATGGATTCGAAAAGGTCTCCGCAAACGCAGAAAACACCCATCACTACACCAAGGGCGATGCAATGGATAAGCGGGAACGGCAACCATGTGAGATAATGCAGTCCGACGGCGGCGCCGACGCAGAAAACGATTCCGCCCCAGAAGCCCCACCAGGACTTCTTAGGCGAAATGGACGGAGCCAGGCGGCGGGAATTCGGTTTCTGTCCGAAAGCCGTACCTATGCAATATGCGCCCACGTCGCAGCACCAGATGAGGATGAACATGGAGAGCATGAGCCAACCGTCAAACACTTCCCCATCCATCATGACAAACGGGGAAAGGCTTATAGGCAAGGCAATATAAATCAGGCCGGCATAGATGTACGCCAGGTCCCCGAAACCCTCACGGGAAGGAAGGAGAAGGCAACTGACGGGTATCAGCAGCAAAGGGATAAGGACAAGAGCCAGCCAGCGTATATCCAGGCCATAGAAACAATGCCACGCAACCAGAAGGAAGGCGCCGCCTCCGGCAATCATTCCCAGAATCTGCTGCATACGGAAACGCCTCTTCAGGGGCATGTCGTAGAACTCATGAAGGGCAATGACCAGAATGGTAACAAACAGACAAGCGAAAAGCCCCCGGTCCCAAATGAGACCGAAGACCATCACCGCCAGGAATACAATCCCGGAAACAGTTCTTTTAAGCAGATCCTTCATTGCCTTTCAAACGGGCTTCTCCATGTTTGCCTGCCTTGGGGCCGAAGATAGCCTCAATGTCGTCGGCCATTATAACCTCTTTTTCTATAAGCATCTCGGCAAGCCTCTCGAGGCCTCCCCAGTTCTCAAGCAGCAATTTGCGGGTCCTGGCAGTAACATCGTCCACAATAGCCTTCACCTCACTGTCTATAAGTTCTGCAGTCTTTTCGCTGTAAGGCTTGGTGAATTCGAAACTGCCGTTGGCGTCGTAGAAGGATATGTTGCCCACCTTCTCGCTCATACCATAGTAAGTAACCATCGCGTAGGCCATCTTGGTCATGCGTTCGAAGTCGCTCAATGCACCTGTGCAAGGCACACCGTTGTTCACTATTTCTTCCGCAACGCGACCGGCGACCAGGCTGCACATGTCTTCGATAATCTCCGACTTGGAGCGGGTCACTTTCTCGTCCGGGAGCATCCAGGTAATGCCGAGGGCCTGTCCGCGAGGGATGATGGACACCTTGAGCACAGGGTCGCATCCGGGCAGCAGCCATCCTGCGACTGCATGTCCCGCCTCGTGGTATGCGGTAAGCCTCTTCTCTTCCGGAGACATGATGGTCTTCTTGCGCTCGATGCCTCCCACCACACGGTCAACCGCATCCATGAAGTCCTGATTGTCTATGGTCTGCTTGTTCTTGCGGGCGGCGGTCAACGCAGCCTCGTTGCAAACGTTGGCAATATCGGCTCCGGAGAAGCCCGGGGTATGCTTGGCAATGCCTTCCAGGTCGAATTTGGGATCGAGCTTCAAGCCTTTAAGGTGGACCTCGAAAATCTCCTTGCGTTCGTTCAGGTCCGGCAGGGTCACATTGATCTGACGGTCGAAGCGGCCTGCACGCATGAGGGCCTTGTCCAGAATGTCGGCACGGTTGGTGGCAGCCAGCACTATCACGCCGCTGTTGGTGCCGAAGCCGTCCATCTCGGTAAGCAGCTGGTTCAAGGTGTTTTCACGCTCGTCGTTGCCCGAGAAGCCGGCATTCTTGCCCCTGGCGCGGCCTACGGCGTCGATTTCATCGATGAAAACGATGCAGGGAGCCTTCTCCTTGGCCTGGGCGAAGAGGTCTCGTACGCGGGATGCACCCACGCCCACGAACATTTCTACGAAGTCGGAACCGCTTATGCTGAAGAAAGGCACGTTTGCCTCTCCGGCCACGGCCTTGGCCAGCAAGGTCTTACCGGTTCCCGGAGGGCCTACCAGAAGAGCACCCTTGGGTATTTTGCCTCCCAGGGAGGTGTATTTCTTGGGATTCTTGAGGAAGTCCACAATCTCCATCACCTCCTCCTTTGCGCCATATAGTCCGGCCACATCCTTGAAGGTAACCTTTACCTTGGTCTTGTCTGCAAGCTTGCCGCTTGCCTTGCCTACGTTGAAGGGATTCATGCCGCCCGCTCCGGGGCCGCCGCCCATGTTGCGGGTCATCCCCCTCATCATGAATATCCAGAACGCGACAATGATGAGCATGGGCACGAACCACTCCAGCAGTCCGCTCCAGACTTTGGCGTCATTCTCTATTACCAGCTTCACCTGAGACTGCTCGGGAAGCTCTTCGTTCAGGGCGGAGAACGTTACTTCAGGATCGAACTTAGTAGAGGTGAGGAAGAAGAAATGCGGCGAACTCTTCGGAGGAACGCCTCCCGGGTACAGGGATGAGTACTTCTGCACGGATTCAGGGCGCAGTGATACCGTACCCTTGAAATCGTTGCGGACATATTTTACTTCCTTTACATCTCCGTCCTTGATCATCTGTTCCACCTGAGCCCACTCGACTTTCTCGGCCTGGGTTCCGCGGTTGCTGAACAACATCCAGCCTATACTAATGAGCAGAATGGCATATAAAACCCAGCTCAGATTAATGCGAACGACTTTTATCTTGGGATTTTTTTTATTCTTACCTTGCTTTTGAGCCATCTTAATGATAATTTTGCACGCAAATATACAACAAAAATGACACCAAGCCAAAGCACTGCTGACATAAAATGGTTAGACATAACAGATTCCACTAACAGATACCTCCGGGAGGCATCGGAAGCCTGCGACAATTTGTCAGTAGTAGCCGCCGTCGAACAGACAGCGGGGCGCGGACAGGGCACACATACATGGCATTCCTTAAGGGGACAGAACCTCCTGTTCAGTATTCTTTTCAAGCCCGAAGCCCTGCCTGCTTCCAACATTATCCTCATTACCTGCGCCACCACGCTCGGCCTGCTTGATTACTTGAAGAGCAAGGGCGTCAAAGCCCGCATCAAGTGGCCCAACGACATATGGGTGGATGATAAAAAGATATGCGGAATTCTTATTGAGAACACCCTGGACGGCGACCTGGTAAGCAGGAGCATCATCGGCATAGGCTTCAACCTCAACCAGACGGAATGGCCGGAAGACCTGCCCAATCCGGTAAGCCTCAAACAATTGACCGGCGAAGATTACAATCCCGAAAAGGAACTTGAGCTCCTGGCAGAAAAAATCCGCCGCCGCTTTGCCTCGATAGGCAGCCGCGACGGCGAATCAGGTTTGCAAGAAGAATTTGGAAAGAATGTATTCAGGCTTCCCGGAGGACCTGCATAGCGGCAAGGGGATCCTGCGACCTGAAGACAGAGCTGCCGGCAACCACCACATCGGCACCGGCCTCACGAAGGGCGGCGGCGTTGTCTGCTGACACTCCCCCGTCGACTTCAATAAGTGCCCTGGCACCGCGCTTCTTGATTTCGTTGCGCAATTCTGCCACACGGTCTAAACTTTCGTATATGAATTTCTGTCCGCCGAATCCGGCAAAGACACTCATAATCAGGAAGAAATCAGCCTTGCCTATATAAGGGAAAAGGCGTTTTACAGGTACGTCCGGATTGATGACCACGCCTGCTTTCATTCCGAGGGACTGGATCTCTGCAATGTTGGCGGCGGTACGCCTGCCTGCGGCCTCCAGGTGGAAGCTCACGCAGGACATTCCGTCCTCTGCCAGACGCTTGAACCAGCGCTCCGGGTGAACGACCATAAGATGGGCGTCCATGGGTTTGGCTGCAATTGAGGCGACAGCATCCAATACGCTGAACCCGAACGAGATATTGGGCACGAACGTACCATCCATCACATCCAGGTGAATCCAGTCGGCTCCGGCATTGAGCTTACGGACCTCATCTTCCAGATGGAGAAAATCGGCGGCGAGTAATGAAGGGGCGACAAGCATGGCGTTCTATTCAAAGTTACGTACTACATCATCGAGCAGGGCCACGAACTTGTCCATCGAGGCAAGCTCGAGCTTCTCTCCGGGGGCATGCACCCCGCGAAGCGTAGGACCGAAGGAGATCATATCCAGGCCCGGGAACTTCTGAAGGAACAGTCCGCATTCGAGTCCGGCATGTATAGCCTTTATCTCCGGCTCCTGATTGAACAGCCTGCGGTACGCGTCGGCCGTACGGGCAAGGATGTGCGAATTCATGTCGGGGTTCCAGCCGGGATACTCATACATGTGGCGTACCACGGCTCCTGCATTCTCGAAACAGGCACGCACCTTGGCCGCCATGGCCCGGCGCTCGCTGGTTGCAGAGCTGCGCTGGCTGGTCACCACCTCTATTATTCGCTTGCCCTCATGCGTATGCGCGCTCGCAAGGTTGGAGGACGTCTGCACCAGGTCCGGGATGTCCTGACTCATCGCCTCTACCCCGTGGGGGCAGGAGTACAGTGCCGAGATGATCCGGCGGGATGCAGACGGAGCAATGGGCATCAGGTGCATTGAGGCCCTTTCCGCCTTGCATACCAGATCCGGGTCGGTGCGATGGAATTCCTCCTTCAGGTCGGCTCCGAAAGCACGGAAGGCGGCGATGCATTTGGCGGCGTCCGGGACTGCGACCAGAGCCTCGCACTCACGAGCTATGGCGTTGGGCTTTCCGCCTCCGTCGATGCTGACCAGCAGCAGACCGGAAGAAAGCTGGCTGTAGAGGAAGCGGGCCATGAGCTGCACCGTGTTCGCTCGTCCCTTATTGATATCGTCCCCGCTATGCCCGCCGATTCCTCCGGAAATGCTGCAGCGAACGTAATTCAGGTTGCTTTCCTTCCGGGTGAAGCGGAACTTGATGTTGGTGTTGAGTCCGCCGGCGCATCCTATGAACAACTGCCCCTCGTCCTCCGAGTCCAGGTTGATAAGGGTCTTGCCGCTGAAGAAACCGCTTTCCATAGCCTCGGCGCCATCCATTCCGGTCTCTTCAGAGATAGTGAAGAGGCACTCGATCTTGCCGGTAGGAGCGTCATCTTCCAGCAACGCAAGGGATGCGGCGATTCCGATTCCGTCGTCGGCTCCGAGAGTGGTGTCTTTGGCTATCATCCATCCGTCCTCAATGACATATTTGATGGGGTCCTTGCGGAAGTCGTGCTCAACTCCGGCATTCTTCTCGCACACCATATCCTGATGTGCCTGAAGCACTATCGTGGGAACTCCTTCCTTTCCGGAGGCAGCCTCCCGGATAATCAGCACATTGCCGGTGGCGTCGCGCTTGTACTCAAGTCCGTGAGCCTCTGCCCAGCGGCACAGCCAGTCCGTCACAGGGCCTTCGTATCCGGATTCACGGGGGATGGTTGTTATCTCCTTGAAAATATCAAGAACTCGTGCGATTTCCATATATGTGGTTTTGGTTTATGCTTCCGAAGGGAGCAGCTGCGCCTCCAGGTCTGAGACGTACTTCTTGAACACCCTGTCCGTAGCCATGAGGTCGGACACCATGTTGCATGAGTGAAGCACGGTTGCATGGTCTTTGCCGCCGGTCTCCGCCCCGATCGTAGAAAGGGAGCAGTTGCTGATAAGGTTACGGCAAAGGTACATGGATATCTGGCGGGCCTGGACAATCTGGCGCCTGCGTGACTTGGAGACAAGGTCCTCGGGGCTTATGCCGAAGTATTCGCAAACTGCAGACTGTACGGAAGATATCGACAGCTCCTTGACCGGAGTGGCGACTATCTTCTCGGTGACCCGGGCGGCAAGCTCGACTGAATTCTCCGCATGCATGGCAGTGGCGTATGCCATAACGGACAGGAATGCGCCTTCCAGCTCACGGAAATTGGTCTTTATATGCGATGCCAGATACTCCAGGACATCCTCCCCTATGGTCACGCCTTCCCTGCGGCAAAGGGATTGCAGCATCTTGAGACGGGTGCAGTAGTCGGGATGCAGAAGCTCGACCGAAAGGCCCCACTTGAAGCGGGAAAGCAGCCTGTCTTCGAAGTTCTGAAGCTCAACCGGTGCACGGTCCGAGGTGAATATCAACTGCTTGCCCATCTGGTGCAGGTAGTTGAATATATTGAAGAAAGCGTTCTGGGTACCGGGACCCTGAAGGTCCTGGATATCGTCCACGATGAGAACGTCTATCTTTTTATAGAATCCCAGGAAGTCGGTCAGCTTGTTGCGCACATTGACCGCATCCATGTACTGGGTCTTGAACTCATGGCCGTTAATGTACAGAACTACCAGATCCGGGAACTTCTCATGTATGGAAATACCTACGGCCTGAGCGAGATGGGTCTTGCCGAGACCAGGACCGCCGAAAATGAAAAGCGGATTGAAGGAAGTCTTGCCGGGTGCGGACGAAATTGCCGTTCCTGCTGTATAGCCCATCTTGTTGCACTCTCCCACTATAAAATTGGTAAAGCAATAAACAGGATTGAGCTTGGGATTGATTCTGACCTTGGTAAGTCCGGGATAGACGAAAGGATTCGGAGTACCGGACGGCTGGGCGGCAATGCTCACCTCCCTGTTCTGGGGGACGGAACCGGTTGCCTCGGGAACGGCCAGGGCCGGCTGGGACTTAACGGTGCGTACCAGATATACCAGCCTGGCGTCTGCTCCTATTACCCTCTTCAGGGTCTTCTTGATAACGTCGAGATACGTAGCCTCCAGATACTCGCGGAAGAAATCGGAAGGGACTTCAACCGTGAGGGTGGAGTCTGTAACAGATACCGGGCGCACAGGCTTGAACCAGGTCGTGAACTTCTGGGGTTCCACGATCTGCTCCACAATCTTGAGGAAATGATTCCAAATATCTATATGTCGTTCGTTCTCGTTCATTAGAAATCGCGACCATCCGGAACAGACAATCGCGTTTGCAAAAATGGTTGAAAAAAAATGTAAAAAAAAATCTTATTGATATTGTTTTTTAAGTTTTTTTAGCATTAATTATATAGACAAAGTGCGGAATTCACCCCATTTATAATATAACGCATATCAATAAGTTACAAGATTGACACTTTGCTAAATCCATATAATTCACATATTTTGTAAATTATAAAGATTCAAAAGAAGCCCTTTCAAGAAAAAACCTCAGCGCACCAATCTTAAGAGGTAAAAAAGCCTATTTTTGCATAGTTACTTTTTCTCCTTCGATCTTCACAATAAAAGCATCGGGATATTTTTTACGAATATTTGCAAAATCTTTTTTTGCACCGTCGACATCTGGCGAAACGGCTATAATATATTTGTAAACTTTCCCGGTGTTCACAATCAAAGGAGTATATCCCATAAAGGCCTTGTCCTTCGGATCGAGCTTCTTTGAGCCGGCAAAAATCTGTACCCCGTAGGAGACTGCCGCGTTCCCGCTCTCCTGCACATTCCCCTTCCCTGCCGCCACGGGAGCATCGGCAGGTTTGGAAGGCTTGGAGGGTGCTTCAACCTCAACGTCAAGTGCAACGCTGCGGTCGTATCCATCCTTATATTTCTTGAAGGCTTCACACAACCTGGCTGCCAGCTTGTCGCGGTTGCTTTCATTCTTGAGAACGCTCAGATCTGTAGCGTTGGAGATAAAGCCGAGCTCCACCAGAACAGCAGGCATAGCGGTTCTCCACAACACCAGGAAGGGATCCTGCCAGACCCCGCGATTGGCTGAAACCGGGCCGCCGTCCAGGGACTTGGATATGATTCCGGCGAATTCCAGGCTCTGTTCCAAATGGGAATTCTGCATAAGCTGCATGAAAATGAAAGACTCGGGATCATTAGGATCGAAGCCCTGATACTTGGTGGTATAGTCGTCTTCCAGCAGAATCACGGAATTCTCCCGCTTGCAGACATTCATGTTATAGGCAAACAAGTCCCTGTCTTTCTGGGATGACTTGCCCAGTACATGTACCGAGAAGCCGTTGGGACCCGTGCTGGGAACGGCGTTTATATGAATAGACATAAACAACTGCGCATCCGCTTTGTTGGCTATTTCGGCACGGTCATTGAGGGCAACCGTCTTGTCGCTGTCGCGGGTAAGGATAACCTTGACGCCGGGGCATTCGGCCTTGATTTTTTCCGCCAGCTTTTTGGATATGTCAAGAGTGAATGTCTTCTCGTAGTATTTTCCGTCCCTGCTCACGGTTCCGGGATCTTTACCACCATGCCCCGGATCAATGACAAGGGTGGTAAGGCCTATGTCCTGAGCATGTGCAGGGAGCACAAGCAGGAAGGCAGCCAGGAGTAAGTAAATTGTGCGTTTCAAAAAAATTCGTTAATTTTGTCGATTCGCAAATTTAATAAAATAATTGTAATTTGAGAGCGGTTAGGCGAATAGTTTGTGTCTTGGCGGTGCTGGCATTGTCCTTCCAGTTCCTTGATGCCCAGAACGTGGGGCGGAGAGGGGCACGAAGGGTTTTCAGCAACGCCGTTCCCAAAACCGTCAGGACAGTGGAACTGGATTCCGCCGAAATCGCCCGCCGCGACTCAATCCACATTGCCGATTCCCTCCGCCGCGTCGACTCAGCCGCAATGAGGGCCAAGAGTTCCCTGGAGGTACCCGCTTTTTCCGAGGCCAAGGACTCCATAGTCGAGGTATTCACTGACGGCCAGCGTATGATATACTACTATGGAAACGTCTCCGTCGAATATCAGGACATGAAGCTCACCGCTGCATACATGCAGTACAACATGAAGACCGGCACCGTGTTCGCAAAGGGCGTGTACGACACCCTGAAGGGCGAATGGGTGGGCCGGCCGGTCATGACCCAGGGAGGCAAGACCTACAACATGGACGAGGTGCGCTACAACTTCGACACCCGCAAGGCGTCCATAAAGAATATAATCACCAACGAGGAAAACGCCATAATGCACGGCGGCCGGGTGAAGATGATGCCGGACCAGAGCATCAACATGACCAACGGCAAATATACCGTATGCGAGCTGGACCACCCGCATTACTATCTGGCTCTTACGTCCGCGAAAGTGATGACGGAGCCTTCCCAGAAGACGGTTTTCGGTCCCGCGTACCTGGTTGTGGAAGACGTCAAGCTGCCTTTCGTCGGACTCCCCTTCGGCTTCATACCCAAACGTCCGGAAAGGGCCACCGGCCTTCTGATGCCCAACTTCGGAGAGGAAAAAGCCCGAGGCTTCTACATGAGGGACGCCGGTATGTATTTCGTTTTCGGCGATTATATGGACCTGTCGCTCACGGGCGACTACTACACCCTGGGCTCGTGGGCGGTTAACGTGAACTCCCGCTACATGGTCAAGTACAAGTTCAACGGCAGCTTCGGCTTCACCTATTCCCATGACCAGACGGGAGAGAAAGACACTCCGGAGTACAACGAATTCAGCAACTTTGCGGTCAAGTGGTCCCATACGCAGGACGCCAAGGCCCACCCGGGAACAAACTTCAGCGCCTCGGTGAATTTCTCGTCCCCTTCCAACAGCAAGTACAACGCACACTCCGTAAACGAGGCCCTGCAGAACCAGATTTCGTCATCCATCTCCTATTCCAAAAACTGGAACGGAAAATTCAACCTGAGCATCAACGCCCTGCATTCCCAGAGCTCCAGAGACTCTTCGTACTCCTTTACCCTGCCTAACGTCACGTTCAGCGTCAGCACCTTCTATCCTTTCAAGCGCAAAGTGCGCGTTGGAAAGGAAAGGTTCTATGAGAAAATCTCCATAGGTTACAACACCACCCTGCAGAACAAGATAAACTTCAAGGCCTCCGAGTTCGGGCAGGAAGGCTTCCCGGACCGCTTCCAGAACGGAATGACGCACAACTTCTCCATCGGCCTGCCCAACTTCCAGCTGTTCAAATACATCAACGTCAACCCGTCGGTGTCTTACGGAATGAACTGGCAGTTCAGGAAGAGGGAGTATGCTTACAACCCGGAAACCGACAAGGAAGAAGAGCTCCCGAGCTCCCAGTTCAACACCTTCGGCATTACCCAGAACTATTCCGGATCGGTGGCCATGAGCACACGAATCTACGGTATGTACCAGTTCGGTGATTATCACACGGTACAGGCTATACGTCATGTCATATCCCCTTCCGTGTCCATGTCTTTCAGCCCTGAGCTGGGAACCTACGCCAATGGTTACAGGACCCTGGAATACACCGACATACACGGCAACCAGAAGACCAAGGAATACAACATCTACTCCGGCAATGTTTATGGTCCTCCGGGCAAGGGCAAGTCTGCCTCGGCCAGCATATCCATAGGAAACAACCTGGAAGCCAAGGTGCGCGACCTGGCGGACACCACCGGAAAGGCCAACAAGAAGGTGAAGCTCATCGATCAGCTCAACCTCAGCACCAGCTACAACTTCCTGGCTGACAGTTTGAATATGAGCACCCTCAACCTGTCCATGTCCACCAACCTCTTCAACGCCGTGAATATAAGCGGAAGCGCCAGCTTCGACCCTTACGCCTGGGGCAAGGACAACCGGAGGATCAACAAATTCGCCATCACCCAGGGTCAGGGTCTCATGCGCCTGGGCAACGTAAGCGCATCGGCGTCATGGTCGATTTCCGGCAAGGGAGAGATCAACGGCAACGACGGCGCCAAGGATCCCAACAGCAGGCAGGGACAGGGTGGTTCTGTAATCAACGGCGCCGCCAGCTACTACCAACGCCACTTCTACCATCCCGTCACCGGGGAATTCATTCCCGGAGGTTGGCTATATTATACGAATCCCAATGCGCCCTGGACGCTCAGCCTCAGCTACTCCTTCAGCTGCAACATGCTGTATAAGTGGGAGGAAGATGTGCTCACGCCTACCAGCAACATAACGCAGACCATTCAGGCCAACGGCAACATCAAGCTGTCGCCCCGCATGAGCATGACAGCCAGTTCCGGCTTCGACCTCCAGGCCATGAAGATAACCACAACCCAGTTCAGTTTCACATACGACCTGCACTGCTTCAACATATCGGTCTCCTGGGTGCCTCTGGGCAGCTGGGCCTCCTATCAGTTCCGCATCGCGGCCAACGCTTCTGCGCTTGCGGACATTCTGCAGTTGAAGAAGAGCAGCAGCTTCTGGGACAATTAGTGAAAGAGATGATACACGGAAAGAAAGTCATAGTGGTGATGCCGGCATACAATGCCGAGAAGACACTGGAGCAAACCTACGCCGAAATACCGAGAGATATTGTTGACGAAGTAATCCTTACCGACGACTGCAGCCGGGACGCCACCGTTGCCAAGGCACGCGAGCTCGGGATCAAGGAAGTCCTGATCCATCCCCGCAACCGCGGATACGGCGGCAACCAGAAGACCTGCTACGACAGGGCGCTCGAACTCGGAGCGGACATAGTCATCATGCTCCACCCCGACTACCAGTATACCCCCAAGCTGATAGAGGCCATGGCATACATCATTGCCAACGGCGTCTATCCGGTAGTCTTCGGCTCCAGGATACTCGGCAAGGGTGCCAGGAAGGGCGGCATGCCGCTGATCAAATACATAGCAAACCGTTTCCTCACCCTTACCCAGAACCTGCTGCTCAACCAGAAGCTCTCCGAGTACCACACCGGCTACCGCGCATTCAGCGCCGAGGTGCTCCGGGCCGTGGACTACCATGTTTGCTCCGACGATTTCATACTGGACAACGAGATGGCCGCACAGATTTTCTGGGCCGGGTATGAGATAGGGGAAGTTACATGCCCCACCAAGTATTTCAACGACGCATCTTCGATTAATCTGCGCCGCAGCACGGTTTACGGCTTCGGCGTTCTGAGGGTATCGCTGGTGTACCGTTTGTGCAAGTGGCACCTTTGCAAAAGCAAGCTTTTTCCGACCGCATAATGGGCTCATTGATTAAAGAAGCATTCTCCGGCCGTTCCGACGACGTAAAGGTCCAGGTGTTCCGTTACGGAATTGCCGGACTCACCGCCGCCACCGTAGACACAGGCCTGCTGGCCTTGCTTACAGAGCTGTTCGGAGAGAATCTTCTGCTGTTGTGGACGGCCATAGCTTTTGCTTGCGGCCTGGCCACAACATATATATTGAGCATCAAGTGGGTATTCAGCAACCGGACCATGAGCCAGGCTGCGGAACTGACCATTTTCATTATTATCGGCCTGGTGGGCCTGGGTCTCACTGAATTGCTGGTCTGGGTTTTCGCCATCAAGCTGGAATGGCACTATCTGCTTGCCAAAATCACTGCGGCCACTACCGTGTTCATATGGAATTTCACCGCCAAGAAACTTCTGCTTTTCCGGAATAAATGAAACGCAGCGTTCTACTGATCAATATAGCGATTGTCCTTCTGGGGGCATTGTTTTTCATACCCGGGATCGGCGGAGTACGCCTTTTCGACTGGGATGAAATCAACTTTGCCGAGTCTGCGCGCGAAATGCTGCTGACCGGAAACTGGTTCGACGTCCAGATTAATTTCGAACCGTTCTGGGAGAAGCCGCCGCTCTTCATATGGGCGCAGGCTCTCAGCATGAAGATATTCGGGGTTAATGAATTCGCAGCCCGTTTCCCCAATGCAGTGATTGGCATAATCACCCTGCTGGTGCTGTTCAACATTGGTCGCAAGCGGAAGGATATACGTTTCGGCCTGCTGTGGACCCTGATGTACGGCATTTCATTCCTGCCTTTCTTCTACTTCAAGTCCGGAATTATCGACCCCTGGTTCAACCTCGGCATATTCCTTTCCATTTATTTCTTTTCCCGCTATACCGATCCGGAGGCGAAGCCTCTGCGCATGCTCCATGCGGCACTCAGCGCTCTCTTCATGGGGCTGGCCATCTTGACCAAGGGGCCAGTGGCCTTCCTGATATTCTGCCTCACGTTTGCCGTGTGGCTGATAAGCAGCAGGTTCAAACTGGATTTCAGATGGAAAGACGTGGCCGTGTACTTCGTCGTCCTGGCCCTTGCAGGCGGATCATGGTTCATACTTCTGGCGGCATCCGGGCACGCTGACGTAATCCAGGACTTCATCGCCTACCAGATACGCCTTTTCGAGACAAAAGATGCCGGGCACGGCGGCTTCCTGCTGTATCACTTCGTGTGGCTGTTTTTCGGTGTAACTCCGGCTTCTGTTTTCGCATTGCCGGCGCTGGTCAGAAAGGGAGACAACAATCTGTACCGTTGGATGCTTATAAGCTTCTGGGTGGTGCTGATTCTGTTTACCATTGTCCGCACCAAGATAGTCCATTACTCATCCTTCTGCTACTTCCCTCTGAGCTATCTCGGAGCATGGACTGCTGAACAGATAATGGACGGCAAACTCAGGTTCAGAGGCTGGCAAAAGGGCCTGCTTACAGGCATATCAGCCCTCTGGGGCCTGCTGCTTACTGCCCTTACCCTGTTTGACCGCTTCAAAGACGCCCTCATCCCCTACGTACAGGATCCGTTTGCCGTCAGCTGTATGGAGGCGGCCTCGGACTGGAAAGGCTTCGAGCCCTTCGTCGGCCTGCTGCTGGTTATCGCAACCGTTTGCTTCTGCGTTGGTTTCGGTCGCAGCAAGAACCTGCGAAGCTTCATGATACTTGCCGCAGGAAATGTCATCTTCGGCATCACCGTAATACTCTGTGCCGTCCCGGAAGTAGAGAAATACAGCCAGGCATCTGCCGTTGACTTCTACATAGAAAGACAAGGCGAAGACTGCTACGTATTGCCGACATATTTCAAGAGCTATGCCCACTATTTCTATACCCTGCGCCAGCCGGAAAACAAATGCAGCGACTTTGGATGGCTGAGGAGTGCAGCGCTGGACAAGCCCTGCTACTTCGTCGTCAAGGATATTCCGGAAGATGTGGAACGCCTGCGCTCAGATGTGCCGGATGCAGAATTCCTGTACCGCCGCTCAGGCTTCCGGTTCTTTGTGAGGCGCCCACAGCCTGCGGAAGCACAGGCAGAGTAAGGCGGCGAGAACCAGCAGGCCTGCATTGAACAGCACCGTCAGCAACCAGTTTACGCTATGAGGCGTCTCCTCGTACGGAGAATCCGCCACGCTGCCGTCGTAACGGGCGAAAGCATTCGTATATATAACGACCCCGTCGTCGAAGCGGGCCGTCAAGCGCATGTAAGGCTCGCCGGCGGCCATCGGCCGTTCGAAGCAGCATCCTTCCGCCGTCGCCAGCAGTTCGTGCCCCTGGCCCCTCGCCTCTATGCTTGCCGGGCGGGACAGGCGGAGGAATACCGTATCGCCCTGCAGGCCGATTGCCTCAACCCGCGGCAGGGAGTCGTTGGCGGCATATTTGGCACTCCAGTCGCCGTCCCCGAAGTCGGGCACGCGCATCGAGTAGAAGGCACCCGCCAGCAGCGTCGCTTTTACGTCCCCATATCGTGCCGAAGGGGTCGCCAGCCATGAGCAGCGGCGGCCGATTTTGCTGTGGTTGCCGGAGTCGTGGCAGTCGTCGTTTATCAGGCAGTGGGAATAGTGGCCGGCGCTGAGAGCCTCGTCCCAATGGCGGAGTTCGTCGGATACGCCGGAGTCGGCCTCCATGAGACGGTATCCCGTAAGCAGGCGCATGGACCGGGGAGTCGTATGCAGCGTACGGTCCGGATGATTCATCACCAGAAAGTCGGCATTGCGCGACAGGTAATCGTACTGCCACTGCTTCTGCGACGCGAACATCGGCAGAAGATGGTCGAACAGCATCATACGAGACGGGTTGAACACCAGCTTGTGGAACTTGAACAAGCTGTATCCGTGCTCATATACATTTATCTGAAGCGTACTGTCGTATGGGTGGCGGGTAAGCTGGTTGTGATTGGAGAAAGCCAGGATATCGTAACCCAGCTTCATGTAATCGTCAAATACCACTTCCGGATATTCCGGGCACTCGTTCAATATATTGTCTACGCGCGTATGCGTATGGAAGTTGGCCCGTTTCCATTCCGGCTGCTCAGGGAGCCCCGCATAAGGGTTGTAAATATCAGGGCCGGCAAAGGGTGCAGGAGCGCTGAAATTGTATATCGGAGAAACTGAAAAAACGCTGATTATCAATGCCAGCAGCACAAAGAAAGACGCCAGCAATCTGATGGAAATAATCAATACGTTTTTCATGCTGCAAATATATGGATATTCCCAATTATTTATTACCTTTGCGCTGTCAAAATTCTTCCGCACTACGCATCTGCAAGAGCGGACCAATCTAAAATAAAAATATGACACACAGCTATACCGAGCTCAACAACATGACCAGAGAGCAGCTCGAGACCCTGTCCAAAGACCTGGACATAAAATTCAGCAAGAAAACAGACGACGAGAATCTGCGTTACGCGATACTCGATGCGGAGGCGACGCGTGAGTCGCTGAAGCCCGCACCGGAAAAGCCCAAGCGCGGCCGCCCCAAGAAGGCGAAGGCCGAAGAGGCAAAACCCGCCAAAGCTGCCAAGGCGGAAAAGGCTGCAGAGCCCAAGCCCGCAGAGGCACCCAAAGCCGAAGCGCCCAAGGCTGAGGAGCCCAAGACTGAGGCCCCCAAGGCCAAGCGCGGCCGTCCTGCCAAGACTAAGGCGGAAAAAGCCGACAAGGCCGAGGAAGCTAAGGATACGAAGCCCGCTACTGAGCAGAAGCCTGCCGCCGAGCCCAAGCCCGCACAGCCTCAGCAGGGCCACCACAAGCAGCAGAGCCAGCAGCCCCAGGGTAACCAGCAGAATCAGAGCAACCAGCAGCCCAAGCCCCAGCAGGGCCTGCCGAACCAGCCCAATCAGCAGGGCCAGCAGAACCAGCAGCAGCGTCCGCCCAAGCCCCGCGTTCCCGAGTTCGAGGGCACGGTGGAGGCTACCGGCGTGCTGGAGATCATGCCCGACGGATACGGCTTCCTGCGCTCCTCCGATTACAATTACCTCAACTCCCCGGACGACATTTACGTCTCCCAGCAGCAGATCAAGTACAACGCCCTCAAGCCCGGCGACACCGTTACCGGCGAGATACGTCCCCCGCGCGAAGGCGACAAATACTTCCCGCTCGTCAAGATCAAGTACGTCAACGGACGCACCCCGGAATTCATCCGCGACCGCGTACCTTTCGACTTCCTTACTCCCCTTTTCCCGGACGAGAAGTTCAACCTGCTCGGCAAGGGCCATGCGACCGATCCCAGCTGCCGTATCGTGGATATGTTCTCCCCCATCGGCAAGGGCCAGCGCGGACTTATCGTCGCTCAGCCGAAGACCGGAAAGACCATGCTGCTCAAGAGCATAGCCAACGCCATAGCGGACAACCACCCGGAGGTATATGAGATTGTGCTGCTCATCGACGAGCGCCCTGAGGAGGTTACCGACATGCAGCGCAGCGTCAAGGCAGAGGTTGTAGCCTCCACCTTCGACGAACCTGCAGAGCATCACGTAAAGGTGGCTAACATGGTGCTTGAGAAGGCACGCAGGCTAGTAGAGTGCGGCCACGACGTGGTCATACTCCTCGACTCCATCACCCGTCTCGCACGCGCCTACAACACCGTGCAGCCGGCATCAGGCAAGGTGCTTACCGGCGGTGTGGACGCCAACGCCCTGCAGAAGCCCAAGCGTTTCTTCGGCGCCGCCCGTAACATAGAGGGAGGCGGTTCGCTTACCATTCTCGCTACCGCCCTCACGGAGACCGGATCCAAGATGGACGACGTCATCTTCGAGGAATTCAAGGGCACCGGCAACATGGAGCTCCAGCTGGACCGCAGCCTCTCCAACCGCCGAATCTTCCCTTCGGTCAATATCGTCCTTTCGGGCACCCGCCGCGACGACCTGCTTCTGGACCGTGCCAGCGCCAACCGCATCTGGATACTCCGCAAGCTGCTTGCCGACATGAACCCTCTGGAGGCCATGAACTTCATGCTCCAGCTTATGGACGAGTTCAAAACGAACGGCGACCTGCTGGACAATATGAGCAAGGTCTCCGCGAGAGACATCCGATAAACACAAAAGAGGGTTGGCCTGCCGGTCAACCCTCTTCTTTATTTACCCGTTCAACTACCTTTTGCAATATATGCGGGTACGGTCATAATAGTACTTATCCTTCCCGTCAGGTTCCTCGGTATCGCAATCTACGCTGCGGCGTATACCCTTGAAGTATACCATATAATACTTGGACTTATCTGCCGGATCATAGTAAGCATAATACATCTTCTTTCCCTTGAAAGTCTCTATGTATTCGCAATCAGACTCGCTGAATTCATCATATTCGTAATACCAGAAATCAACAACAAGTTCGTTTTTGGTATACTTGACTATGCGGTAATCCTCCGCATCGTATTTTTCGTCGGTAATGTAGAACTCGGGAACGGTGAGGTAGATATACGAATCATTACCGTATGTCTCCCAGTCAAGATGCCCGCTTATGTTGTCTCTGAACATCAGAGAGCCGTTGAAATAATCTTCGTAAGATTCGACGGTCCAGCTGGTACCGTCCAGCTCGACAGGGTCAATGGTGCAGGACACGGCAAATAAGCCTGCAAGCAAGATTGCTAAAAATAATTTCTTCATAGGTATGTAATATTATTTAGTTCCGAATATACGGTCGCCGGCGTCACCCAGGCCGGGAACGATGTAGGCGTTCTCGTTAAGGCGCTCGTCTATGGCGGCGACATAGATGTCAACGTCAGGATGCTTCTCCTGAACCTTGGCGATACCCTCCGGTGCAGCTACGAGGCACATCAGCTTGATGTTGTTGCAACCGCGCTCCTTCAGCATGTCAAGGGCGTCGCAGGAACTTCCGCCGGTAGCGAGCATGGGGTCGGTGACAATCACCAGGCGGTCCTGGATATCCTCAGGAAGCTTGCAATAGTACACGACGGGCTCGTGGGTAGTCTCGTTGCGGTACAGGCCGATATGTCCGACCTTGGCTACGGGCACCAGGTCGAGCAGGCCGTCAACCATACCCAGACCGGCACGCAGTATGGGCACTATGGCCAGTTTGCGTCCCAGAACCCTGTATGCCTTCATCGGGCTTATGGGCGTCTCTATTTCCACTTCCGTAAGCGGGAGGTTGCGGGTAATTTCATACCCCATCAACAATGATATTTCCTTGAGAAGCTGGCGGAAATCCTTGGAACCGGTTTCCTTCTGCCGCATGATGCTCAGCTTGTGCTGGACCATGGGATGACTGATAAGGTGTACTTCGCTCATAGTCTAATGTGATTTTTACAAATTTAAGCATTTTTTGCTATTTTTGTGAATCATGCTGAAGATATATTGCAAGAACACCGGCACCTCCAAGGAATTCCAGGAAGGCGTCACCCTGGCGGAAGTTCTTCCGCACTTCGATTTCGAGCGTCCGTACGACATACTCTGCGCAAAAGTCAACTATGTAACCCAGGGCATGAAATACAGGGCCTTCAACAACCGGGAGGTTGAGTTCCTCGACTACAGGTCTTACGCCGGCCGCAGCGCCTACTGTCGTTCCCTCTGTTTCCTGCTCAGCAAGGCGGTGCACGACTTATATCCCAGCAGCACGATAAAGATGCGTCGTCCCATATCCAAAGGTTACTATTGCGACCTGCAGAAAGGCTCGCCCGTAACTTCTGAAGACGTCGACCGCATACGCGAGCGTATGAAGGAAATAGTGGCGGCCGATGCTGCATTCAAGCGTATGGAAGTGCGCACGGAAGAGGCGATCGAGCTCTTCCGGAGCCTGGGTTACGACGACAAGGTGAAGCTCCTGGAGACCAGCGGCCAGATATACATACGCTACCATACCCTCGAGGGTTCGCCCGACTATTATTACGACGCCCTGGTACCCTCTGCCGGCTACCTGAAGGTGTGGGACCTCTCCCCTTACCAGGACGGCATGCTGCTGCGGGTACCCGACAGGCACGCCCCCGAAAAGCTTACGGTCTACGAGCCTCAGCCCAAGACCTTCGAGGTCTTCCGCGAGAGCCTCCAGTGGAACGCCATCATGAATCTGGACAACGTGGGCGATGTGAACCACGCATGCGAGGACGGGCACGCAGGAGAACTCATCCAGGTGGCGGAAGCACTGCAGGAGAAGAAAATTGTCCAGATAGCGGAAGAAATAGAAAAGCGTTACCGTTGCGGAGCCCTGCGCCTGGTGCTCATCACCGGCCCCAGCAGCAGCGGCAAGACTACAGTCACCAAGAAACTCAGCATACAGCTGATGGCCTGCGGACTACGGCCCGTCTCCATATCGACCGACGATTACTTTGTCAACCGCGTAGATACTCCCCTGTTGCCGGACGGCTCATACGATTTCGACAACTTCGACACCGTGGACCACGAGGCCATGCAGAACGACCTCGAGAAACTGCTTGCGGGAGAAGATGTGCAGGTGCCGGAATACAACTTCGTGACAGGCATACGCGAGTACAACGGCAAGACGCTGAAGCTCACCCCCGGCTCCGTGCTGCTGGTAGAAGGCATTCACGCCCTCAACCCTGCCCTGACAAACCGCATTGCCGATTCCGTCAAGTTCAAGATCTTCATCAACACCATCGTAAGTATCTCCCTGGACAACCACAACTGCATCCCGACAAGCGACAACCGCCTGCTCCGCCGCATCGTCCGCGACTACAACAAGGGGGCCTTCAGCGCACGCGAAAGCATTCGCAACTGGCCGAATGTCCGTCGCTCGGAGGTAAAATGGATATACCCCTTCCAGGAAACGGCAGACGTGCTCTTCAATTCCGCGTACCTCGTAGAGTTCGCGGTATTCCGCCTGCATGCAGAAAGGATTCTGGCCACGGTGCCGCGCAACTGCCCGGAGTACAGCGAGGCCAGCAGGCTCCTGAAGTTCCTGAGTTACTTTATCCCTGTAAGCGACCGCCAGATACCGCCTACCTCCATGCTACGCGAGTTCGTGGGCGGCAGCAGTTTCACATATAAGTATTAGATTCCATGATTCTGAGCATACTCGATACAGATCTTTACAAGTTCTCTACCAGCAACGCATACTTCCAGCTGTACCCGCTTGCTGAGGGCACGTTTACCTTCAACGACAGGGCGAAAGAGATTTATGACGAAGCCTTTCTGTCCGAATTGAAGGCCGCAATAAACGATCTTTGCCGCCTGTCTCTCACCGATGACGAATTTGCCTACTGCGGCAAGCGCATACGGTACATTCACCGTAACTATTGGGAGTGGCTCCGGGGGTTCCGCTTCGAAGCGGACAAGATCGATTGCCGCCTGGACGATGAAGGCCACCTACGTATAGATGTGACTGACTATCTTTATAAGGTTACCCTATACGAGGTTCCTCTGCTTGCCATTGTTGCCGAGCTGCGCAATAAACGGCTGGGCGTTAAAGCCGACCTGCAAACCATTATCGACAGACTGGACGCCAAGATTGAGCTTGCCAACAAGGAGGCACTGGTATTTTCCGAGTTCGGAACGCGAAGGCGTTTTTCATCAGAGGTACACGAGGCCGTTGTAAAACGCCTGAAAGAGAAATGTCCCCAGTACTGCGCAGGCACGTCCAACGTATATTTCGCCATGAAGTACGACATGGTTCCAGTAGGTACCTTCCCGCATGAGTGGATGATGTTCCACAGCGGCGTATTCGGATACAAGCGAGCTAACTACCTGGGGCTGGAAGACTGGATCAAAGTATATGACGGAGCCCTTGGTACTGCCCTCATAGACACATTTACCACGGCGTCGTTCCTCCGCACGCTGACGCTCAAGCAGGCCAAACTGCTGGACGGCTTCCGCCAGGACTCCGGAGACGAAATAGAAATTGGCGAAATGATAATAGCGCGCCTTGAAGAATTCGGAATCGACCCCCGCACCAAGATTCTGGTATTCAGCAACGCCCTGGACTTCCCCAAGTACAGCCGCGTGGCCAAATACTTCAAGGGGCGCATCAAAGTCAGCGCCGGCATAGGCACCAACCTCACATGCGACCCGGGCATACCCGGATATAAAGCCGCCAACATAGTCATGAAGCTCAGCCGCTGCCGCATGAGTGCAAAAGACCCGTGGGAGAAGGTTATCAAGATCTCCGACGACCTCGGCAAGCATATGGGAGAAGATATAGAATTCGGCATCGCCACTCACGAACTGCATCTGGCGGAATGACATCTGACTGTATCTGCGCACCTGCGACCGCCCCCGGCGGAGCCATCAGCATCGTTCGCGTAAGCGGTGCCGGATGCCTCGGCATGGTTGATACTGTGGTGGATTTCCGCCACGGATCTGCGGCCTCCGCTTCCGGCTTCAACGTCAAATTCGGAGTGATTCCGGACCTGGACGAGGTGCTGGTAAGCGTGTTTAAGGCACCCCATTCTTACACCGGCGAAGACATGGCGGAGATTTCCTGCCACGCGTCTCCTTATATAGTTTCCGGCATCCTGGATAGGCTGTGCGCCGCCGGCTGCCGCTTGGCGCAGGCCGGAGAGTTCACACAGAGAGCCTTCGTGGCAGGCAAAATGGACCTTTCGCAGGCGGAGGCGGTGGCCGACCTGATCGCCTCCGATTCCGCGGCGTCTCATAAGATGGCCTTCTCCCAGTTGCGCGGGGCCTATTCTCAGAAGCTCCATGAGCTGAAGCGGCAGATGACGGAATTGGCCGCCCTGCTGGAGCTGGAGCTCGATTTCTCCGAGGAGGATGTGGAGTTCGCCGACCGCTCGCGCCTTCGGGGCATGGTGCAGGAGACTTTGCTCGAAGTTCAGAAGCTTGCCGAGTCCTTCAAGCTCGGTAACGCCTTCAAGAAGGGCATCCCGGTAGCCATCGTGGGAGCCGTAAACAGCGGCAAGAGCACGCTGCTCAACGCGTTGTTGGGCGAAGACAGGGCAATAGTTTCCGACATCCCGGGAACCACGCGCGACACGGTGGAAGAGGTGCTTGTTCTTAACGGAGTGAAATACCGCTTCATAGATACTGCAGGTCTTCGGGAAACGGATGAGACTGTCGAGCGCATGGGCATCGAGAGGTCCTTTGCACAAATCGGCCAGGCTTCAGTTGTAATCGTTCTGCTTGACGGCTCAGCGGTTTCAGAGGACCTTTTGCCTATAGTCGCTGCAGTTAAGGCACATTTACGGGAAGATTCCAGGGTTATCTGGGTTCGCAGCAAGGCTGATCTGCTGCTTGGATCAAAAACGGGTTGTTTTGATCCTCAGGCACCGGTTTCAGGCCCTTTCGGGATCAGAAACGAAGCTTTTTGCTCCCGACTTGGCATCCCGGAGGCAATCGAACTATCGGCTCTGACCGGTCAGGGACTGGATAAACTAAAGGAAGCCATCTCAAAGCCCGACAGCGATTCCCTCGCAGCAGACGCCGTACTCGTCACCAACCAGCGCCACTACGACGCCCTGCGCCGTGCCGCAGAAGACCTTAACCGCGTCCAGGACGGTCTGGAAGGCGGCTCCCCCACCGATTTAGTGGCCGAAGACCTTCGCTCCAGCCTCTCCGCCCTCGGAGAGATTTTCGGAGAAATCCTGCCCGACGACATATTAGGAGCAGTGTTCAGCCGGTTCTGCATCGGAAAGTAGTTGATAATCAATAACTTACGGAATCAATCGACATCTAACTGACTTATACCTCGTTAGGGGTTCAGAGGTTTAATGTTTAACAGTTAGATTTCTATGCATTTCGAAACTTATTTGCCGACTTTTGTACCTTATTTGTACCTTTGCGGTACAAATGGTCCGTTGTACACCGACCTCTTGGCTTAACTCGTGAAGGGTTTGAACAACCTTGAACAACCTTGAGCATCGTTGAACAACGAAATTTGGCAGAAAGTAGACTATGCTGCGCAAGTACCCCTATGGACACGCAGAGACTCTACCTCAAAGTCTGTGAG
>JAFZIO010000009.1 GCA_017554335.1 Bacteroidales bacterium
TAGAAACGCAGAAATGAGTATCTTAAATCCATGGGAGTTTTAGATTTTTTCAAGGTCAGTTCGCCCTCGGAAAAGAAGGTTCCGGCGGATTCGGTTGATAAAACGTACAAGAAACTGCGTTTCAGCTGTTTCGTGGCCGTTACTCTGGCATATTCGTTCTATTACGTATGCCGCACCACGTTGAATGTGGTCAAGAAGCCCATCATAGACGCGGGCCTGCTGGATGCCAAACAGCTCGGTATCGTGGGCTCCTGCCTGCTGTTCGCCTACGGCTTCGGCAAGTTTGTCAACGGCCTGCTGGTAGACCACTCCAACACCAAGCGTTTCATGGCCTTCGGCCTGCTGGTCTCCACCGTGGCCAATATGATAATGGGCGTGCTGGGATTCGCCTCGACCACTGCCGGAATCAGCAGCATGGTGTTCTTCGGCTTTTTCGCCGTTCTCTGGGCTGTAAACGGGTATGTGCAGAGTGTCGGCGCCCCGTCGTCGATAGTTTCCCTTACCCGCTGGTATCCTATGAAGATAAGAGGCACATATTACGGCTTCTTCAGCGCCAGCCACAACTTCGGCGAATGGATGTCCTTCCTGCTGGTGGGCCTCATCGTGGCCAATTTCGGCTGGCAGTGGGGCTTCTTCGGCGCTACTATAGCCGGCGTCATGGGCCTGGTCATCATCCTTCTGATGCTGCACGATACGCCAGAGAGTAAGGGACTGCCCAGCGTTGAGGAACTGGCGGGTGAAGAGCCTGCCGCAACTGAGGCCACCGACCATGCCGAGACGGTACGCATCCAGAAAGCGGTGTTCCGCAATTCCGGAGTGTGGATACTGGCCGCAGCGGCGGCGTTCATGTATGTGAGCCGTTATGCTGTAAACAGCTGGGGCGTCATCTTCCTGCAGGAGCAAAAGGGCTTCGACCTGAAGGACGCCACGTTCATCGTATCCATCAACGCCCTCCTGGGGATCATAGGAACGGTATTCTCCGGCTGGCTGACGGACAAAGTGTTCAACAGCGACCGCAAGATACCTGCTTTCGCGGCCGGTATCCTCGAAGTTATTGCACTCGTGCTTTTCCTCTTCGGCGGCAACGGCTGGTTCATCAACGTCCTTGCAATGGTGCTCTTCGGCATTGCGATTGGTGTGCTGATAAGCTTCCTCGGCGGGCTTATGGCCATCGACCTTGTGCCTCGTAAGGCTACCGGGGCCGCACTCGGAATAGTAGGTATGGCCGGCTATCTGGGTGCAGGCATACAGGATATTGTGAGCGGCGTACTTATAGACGGCCACAGCATAGTGAACGAGGCAGGTGAGCGAATCTACGATTTTACCCCGGCGTCCTGGTTCTGGATTGCAGCGGCGACCCTTTCGTTCCTGCTCCCCGTACTGAATTGGAAACGCAAACAGCAGCAGATATAAAGATGAGTGATATTTTACTAGAAATAAAAGATCTCCATGCCGGAATAGAAGGGAAGGAGATACTGAAGGGGGTGAACCTCACCATAAACCGTGGCGAGGTGCATGCCATAATGGGCCCCAACGGCGCAGGCAAATCGACCCTGAGCGCGGTGCTCGCAGGACGCCTGGACTACAAGGTGCTCTCCGGCTCCGTGAGCTACGACGGCCGCGACCTGCTTGCCATGGCTCCGGAGGAGCGCTCCTGGGCCGGCATTTTCCTGAGCTTCCAGTACCCCGTGGAAATTCCCGGCGTGAGCATCACCAACTTCATGAAAGCCGCCCTGAACGCCCGCCGCAAGGCCGCAGGGCTGCCTGAGCTCAAGCCGGCGGAGTTCCTGAAGCTCCTCAAGGAGAAGATGGCCTTCGTGCAGATGAAGGGCGAATTCGCCAAGCGGGAGGTCAACGTGGGCTTCTCCGGCGGCGAGAAAAAACGCAACGAGATATTCCAGATGGCCATGCTGGAGCCCGTCCTGAGCATACTGGACGAGACCGACAGCGGCCTGGACGTGGATGCCCTGCGCATAGTGGCCGACGGCGTCAACCGCCTCCGCTCGCCTCAGACGGCCTCCATCGTCATCACCCATTACCAGCGCCTGCTGGAGTACATAGTGCCGGACGTGGTGCATGTGCTCAAGAACGGCCGCATCGTGGCCACCGGCGGTGCCGAACTCGTGCAGCAGATAGAAACCCAGGGATACGACAGCATCGATGGATAGCGTATATGTAATAGGTCACGACGCCGTTCCGTCCTTCCTGCGGCTGGCAGAAGGAGAGTCGCTCCGGATGACCCTTGTGGTGCCGGAGGGCGAGAGTTGCCGTCTGTCGCTGGAGGTCGACCTGGACGGCCCCGGAGCCTCGCTGGACCTTGCCGGAGCCTCCCTCAGCAGCGGCGGCGAGCAGGTGGACATCAGCGTGGTCGTCCGCCACAACGTGCCCGGCTGCCGCTCCGAGCAACTCTTCAAGAGCGTAGTGGGAGGGAGCGCGAAGGTCTCCTTCAACGGCCTCGTGTACGTGGCGCAGGATGCCGTGCGTACGGTGGCCCACCAGCAGAACCACTCGCTGCTGCTCTCGGAAACGGCCGTTGCCGAATCCCGCCCGCAGCTGGAAATTTATGCCGACGACGTGGAGTGCTCTCACGGCGCCACCACCGGTTACCTGAATCCCGAAGAACTATTTTACATGCGCTCCCGCGGCATCCCGGAGGATGAAGCCCGCCGTATGCAGGTGGA
>JAFZIO010000010.1 GCA_017554335.1 Bacteroidales bacterium
AGCCGCAGTGCTTCTCAACCGTAGGATCTCCCCCGCCCGCCCGTCCATCCTCCGCGTATCGCCTTTGTCCGCATTGGCGCAGCGGCTTCGCCGCGCGCCCGCGACACGCAGGCGCTTCGCGCCATCCGCCACCCGGATGCCTACGAGCGGCTACCACCGCTCATCGTGCTCTTAGGGATGTAGTTACTAACGTTAAGGACGTAAACTAACCTTATAGCTAACGTTTATGCTAACTCTTACATCTATCTATTGCTATCTATCGTCTATCTATTGTCTATATAGATTCTATAGAACAGTCAAGCCAGCGCCCTCCAGCAGCTATTATTGTCTATACTGCTATATAGGAAAACGAGACCGACGCTCTTAATGCCGACGGCGCTGCCGACTCCAAAGATGTGTATGATTTGGGATAAACGAGGGGCCGAATGATGCCAGATTCCGAAGCAGGCCCTCACTATCGGGCACTCGTTCGGGCTGATACCGCAGTGCTATGCGTGAGTGCGGAGAGTGGAAAGCGGTCATCTGCGCAAGCGCAGCTGGAGTCAACCAGGCAGCTGCGCTGCCGGCCCCGTTCGGCCAGCCTCCAGTCATAGCACGCTGCCAGCAGCGCACTATCACTTCCGTCAGTCCGCCCGGGGCGTTTAACCGCCAGGGCCGACCTTTGGGCAAACGGCGGTGCCGACAATACGCTCCATAACATAATAATTTTTTTGAAAGCACGGCGGTAGACGTCCTGCCATTGGTCCAAAGCCCCGCCGCGCCGCGTTTCAAAAAAAGCGCTTTATTATGTTAAGGAGCACGTGAGGGTTCTTAGCGGCCGGTACTCCTTGCCCTGTCGGACAATCCGGCAGGTTGGGCGCCTGTCAGGGACCACCCGGGACCCGGCCCGTCCAGGCGCCCAGGGCCTTGACAAGCAAAGCCCCGCACGCTCCGTCGATATCTGCAAGGACACCAGTGCTCCCGTTCCCTCCTCCGTGCCAAACGGGACGATCCCCTGCCGTATTGCGCACTTCGTGCTGGGTCGCGCGGTTGTCTCCGTCAGGCAGCAGCTGCCGACGAGCTGCAGCTGCTACCTCACTCCGCCTGCCCTTGCTTCTCGGTACTTCGTTCCCGCTTCACCTCCGCCGCGCTCCGGCTACGCGTCCACTGCGTGTGTGCGCTTGGCTATTCCGGCCTCACGGCCGGGCCAGAGCGCAGGAAAGGTAAGGCTTCGCCTTGAGTATGTCGGGCTCGCTATTCGGCCGTTGGCGTGGGTGTTGCAGATGCTCCGCGGATTTCCGTCGAGCTCCAGGAGTCCTTCGGTCTCCTTCCGCTTGCCGCCTCCAATCCGCTCCGCCATCAAGCGTTTGCCTCACACGGCCGGCGGCCCGACGCCCCGTTCCACCGCCGCAACGTTATTCCTCTGGTCCTCCCGCACTGCCTGCAGGTGAGTCTCCGTCCTACCTCGCTCCCACTCCCCGCCGTCCCCTGCCTGCCGCGGCCTACGGCCTTGCCCGCCTGGCACTCTTCGGCGCCCAGCGCCTCAGAGTACCAGACCCGCCCATAATTGGTGTCCGCTCCGTCGCCGGTGCGATCTCGCGCCGGAAATCACGCTCGGGCGACCGTAACCTGGGGAAAATTATACCTCCGGAGCAGCGGCTGACGCCGCTGTAGCCTTAGTTCTATTGCTTATGCAACAGATTTGTTATATCTTTGTTTCACGGATGTTCGGTCTACGCTGCCAGCTCCTTCTGAGCTACCTTTGAACTACCTCTGAGCTTAAGACTTGCACCGGTGTCCCAGCTCCCAGGATCTACTGACCATCATCCAAGCGCGCTACCCTCTCCGATCGAGCCTCCGGGGAGGGTTTTTCTTTGGCCTTATCACTGATTTGTACTATCTTTGAATGGTTATCTAAAGTTGTAGTGAAGATATGCCAAAGTACATTCCATCAATGCCTTTTGAGGACTGCTGGTCATCTGTGGGAGACATTACCTTCTTCCACATCGATGGGATCTGCTACTGGAAGAGCAAGGCGCACCCGGTCTTTCCTGGTACTCTTGGCCAGATGGAGGCCCAGTCGGTTCATCTTCGAGCCCTGCAGGCCTGGCGGCAGCTGGATCCTGCAGTCCAGGAGTGCTGGAACAGTATGGCCGTGAATGTACCCAGCCACCGGCCGCCCTTCAGGAAGGACCACCATATCTCCGGCTACAATCTCTTCGTTTCCGCATACCACGGTTATGCGCAGCTCGGGAACGAGAGGGTTCCAGTCCTGCGCACACCTGAACCCTTCCCGACCTATACCGCCGAATTCCATTCAGTTGTGGTGGCAGGCGAGGATAGCCTGGTGCTGAGATTTCACTTTATTTGTGACAAGAATGCTGAGGCCTCTCGATATAGGCTTCTTACAAAGCTTCAATTCACTGAACCGGGTGCCGGCCGAAATGGCGGCTATCTTAGGAATTTCATATCTGCAGCACCATTCTCTTCCCCTGATTGCATAGTTGATGTGCCGGTACCGGGATACAAGGATGTATGGGACCTGGATCTGCCGGCATACCAGGTGCACTGCAGGTACCTGCTTCTCGACAGTCAGACAGGTTTCCGGAGCAATTACCAGAAACTGAGTTTTCAGATTTCGGTTACCTAAAGTAACCGTATTATACTAAAGTTGCCGTTCAGATAAAAATATTTAACTCATTGTATTTGTGTAGTTAAAATATTTTACTACATTTGTCAAGGAATCGGAGGTTGCGATACGAATACCGATTATGATCGCAAAACCTTCAATAGCCTTCAACGACTTCGCCGGCACAGCAAAAGAAGTCACCGCCCGCAATGTTTCTGGGCGGAATGTTCTCTCCTCAAGAGCCAAACATAGCAAGGTGGTCACGCCATCTCAGGCGGACAAGCGCAACAGCCTGTCCAAGGTCTCCCGGGCATATAAGCAACTCTCCGATTCCCAAATGAGAGCCTGGGAGATCTTGGCTGGTCATTTGAAGGGCATCTCCACTTTCGGCAAGGCTGCGGAGATGACCGCGCACAATGCCTTCGTGCGGATCAATTCCAATCGTGAGATGCTGGGCCTCGCTCCCCTGGTCAATGCTCCGGACTATGTGGCCGATGTTCCTGAAGTGGATTACGATGACTTCTGGGTAACTCCGGATGTCATTGCATTCGCAGGGCTTAATGCTCCCAAGGATTCAAGCAGGTTGGTCGTGAAGATGTCAGGTGGCCAGTCAGTCGGCATTTCCTCTGGTTGGAGCAAGACTGTAATCGTGGCTCCTGGTGTCGTGGATGACGGCTGTGAATCCAACATCACCAGCCTGTATATGTCAACTATAGGCTATAAGCCTGAGCTCGGCGAGAAGGTTTTCATTGAGCTTTGGTGGCTGGATGCAGATACCGGCTTCGTGGGTGAGACTATGCGTGTATCCGCTTTCTGTAAAAATGAGTCTCAGATTGAGGGAGAAATCTACGTTCCTCGCACCCAGATCAATATGGATAACATCGAGTATGATCCGACCAAGACACGTTTTGACAGGCTTTCAGTTGAAGAGGTTCCTGGATCTGCGTTGATGATTTCGAACATGGAATTCGAGCTTCTGAGCTACCTTGCTGGAGTCGATGCCTCTTTTACAGAGGTTCCTGAGAACTTCATCAGTGGCCAATGCTATATCCCGGCACGCGGCAAGGACTCACAGCAGTGGTCGGTGCAGCTTCTTGAGCATAACATCTACATAGGCAGCTCTTACAACACGGTCAAATTCTCCAGGCGTGACGGCGCCCATGCCAAGCATATGGAGGTATTCGGAGTCGCTATTATCAAATAATCCACTGGAGTTATGATTACATCTATAGCTAATAACATCGGCATTGAGCAGGTCTCGTTCAAATCCTATGAGTCATCAACGCTTACGGTTCTCACAGGTCGCTTCAGCATAAATCTGTCTGCCCCTGAGTACCAGGCGGCCACCGTCATCGAGTTCAAGTTCCAGAACCTGGTGATGAAGAAGTCGGCTCAGACCTACGTTTGGTTGATGGCTTCCGGGGTTACTCCTAACAGAGGCACTATCCTTCGCTCTTGGCTGAAGGATAACAGTCTCTTCATAGAGAGGATTTCCGCATTCGATAACCGTGGGCCGCTCACAATCTTTGTCTGTTCGGCCTATGCTCTGCCTGGCCAGCGTGGGGTTCTTGATAAGGGCACTATCCGACATCCGATTCCTTACGGTCTGCCTGATGGCATCCAGAACAACGAAGCCTATGGATATAACTCAGAGAATTACGTCTTCCTGTGTGTCCGCTTCAACAGGTTTTGGGCAAATGACGGATCTCTCGACATTGAGTTTGGCCTTGCCGATACCTTCGATGACGTAGAGGCTTATTTCCCTCTGGTCTATCCGGAGTCTATGGGGCACACTAACGGCGCTCCAATGACTATGGTTCATCTGGCCAATGCCACGATTAAGTGCACCAATGTTACCGATGTTGGTTGCACGAAGAACCCCGGTCAGTTCTTTACAGCATTCATAGCAAGACATTAAGTACCATGGCACATCACATTAACCAGAAAGAACTTACGCATCTGCAGAGTGCCATCGCCATTGCGAGCTTCAGCTCTGGCGTGGTCATAGCCGCAGTGTGTTTGTTCATCGTGCCGCCACTGGGAGAGATTGCGAATTCTGCAATCTCAATTGTGAGCGAGCTGCTGGTTTTGTGCGGTGCAATTCTGGGTATTAAGACATCATACGACGTAAAGTTCCGGAAGTTTGAAGCGGAGCTCCGTCATAAAGCAGATAAAGAAGATTCGTCCTATGAGAAATAATATTCGTTATACGCCTCTTTTCCTCGCCCTTTTGCTTATCTCCTGCGGTGTTGCCCGTCCGGTTCCAGTCCAGACGGACAGCACTCGCGTGGAGGTGCGCACTCAGGTGGTTCATCAGATCGACACGGCTTATGTTGAGCTGCCGGTGATTGTGGAGAAGGTCGCAACATTGGATACTGCTTCTGTACTGGAGAATAAGTATGCCAAGTCCGAGGCTGTGATTTCCAGCGGAATCCTTTCTCATTCGCTCTCGACGAAGGCTGTCAAGCAGCCGGTGGCGGTGCAGAAGGAGATTGTTTTTAGGGATTCTTTGGTATATCGCGACCGCGTAGATACCGTTACCGTTGAAGTGGAGAAGAAACTGACCGGCTGGCAGAAAGCCAAGCTGAGGGTCGGAGGATTCTGCTTCTTTGCTTTGATTTTAATAGCACTCTATTTCATTATTACTCAATTTATTAACCTCAAATTCTTCTAACTATGAAGTACATCCCCAGCATCGCCTTCGAGGAGATGAGCGGCAGCGCCAAGGGCGTTACGGCCGCAAAGGTGAAGAACCGCAAGTATATTCGCAACCGCGGGTATGGCGGAAGTGTCAGGACCTCTGACCAGGCAAAAGTCAAGGGCGTTTTCAAGCGTCTCACCACCATGTGGCGAAGCCTCTCCAACGAGCAGATTCTCGCTTGGAACAAGCTCGCCCTGAGCCAGGAGGCCAAGTCTGTCCTCGGTACCAGGGGCAAGATCTCCGGTGCCAACCTCTTCACCCGTTTGAACTATTGGATCGTCGCTTGCGGCGGTTCCGCTCTCACCACTCCGCCCACTCTCGTGGGTGTCGAGACTCCGGGTGCCTGCACCATTGTCTGCACCGGCAGCGCTTTCACCTTCAAGCTGGACGCCGTGCCCGCCAGCGTGACTAACCTCAAGCTCGTCATCGAGGCAACTGAGGGCCAGTCTAATGGTGTGACCCGTGCATACGGCAAGGCCGCGCAGATCAAGATGGTCGATACCATCAACACCTCTGCCGTGGACATCAAGTCCGATTACGAGGCAAAGAACGGTGTCCTGGGCGCAGGCGCTCCCAAGGTATTCTTCCGCTACTACTTCGTAAACAGCGCCACCGGCGAGAAGTCCGGTGTGATGCTGGCCCAGTGCTCTTGGGCATCTGAATAGGCTGGCGGTGGTGAATAGCCTTTAGACCGGTTCGCCGGGTCTGTTAACCTAAACTTGTCGCCCCCGTGGGAAATGATCCTGCGGGGGCGATTTTTTCTTGCTGGTTGTTCACTTGATGTGACGAAGAACCGACGTAATTATATAAAAGGTATGGCGTGGTTCGTTCCCGGTTCGACCCTGGGAGGGGGCTTGGGCAGATGCAATAGAGTTACTATGAGGGTAAAAACAAAATTTACGCAGAAATTAGCAGTTTCTTCTGCGTAAATTTCTGCGTAAGTACGTAACCCCATTGATTATCAATGGTCTTTGTGGAGCTGGCGGGAGTCGAACCCGCGTCCAAACAAGGCCCCGAAAAGCTTTCTACACGCTTATTCTTCCTTTGGTTGTCGGCGGCTGTACGAGGGAAGACGCCCTTAGCAGCAGCTTATCCTCTAAAGCTTAGCGAGACTTGGAGGCGGCGGCCCCGCGCATCCGCTTTGAATGATACCCCTGAGCCCGGACATAAGCGGCGTAAAGCCGGAGGGATATACGTCAGTGCCGCAGCCTTGGCGGCTCTGATTAATGCTCAATCTCTTGGAGATTAGCAAGCGTATGCGAAGTTGTAGTTGCCTACTAATTGTTCGACTGCTGGGATTAACGGGCCAACGGTCCACGCCCGACGTGCTTACCTTCCGTGATCGATGCTGTCAAAACCAGAACAGCCCCAATTGGAATGTGGTGGCAAAGTAAATAAGAATTTGCGTCATTTGCAAGAACGGCGCTTTTAGATTATATTTGTTGTTGACATGCAAAAGGGATTTATAAAGAATTACGGTTTCAGCCTTCTCCTGCTTGCGGGAGTTATAGCCGGTGGCATCTGCGGCGCCATCTGGGGCGAAGGGACTGCAGTGGTCCGGCCTGTTGGCGAACTCTTTCTGAATGTGGTTTTCGTCCTGATTGTGCCGCTGATAGTTTTCAGCATCTCATCCGCCACCTGCAAGCTGTGCAGAAGCGGAATCGCATGGAAGCTGCTGGGCACCACACTAGGAACCTTCATAGTCATGTCTGCAGTTGCCGGCCTCGTGGGATTCATACTCTTCATGATTTGGAATCCTTTCACATCCGCCGATCCCGAGGCCTTCATGGCCAATATACAGGCGCAGGAAGGGAGCGGCGCTTTTTCCATTAAAGGAGCGATAGCCTCTTCCCTGCTGTACCTGATAGCCGCTTCGATGCTGGCCGGCTTCATTGTGGCCCTTCTGAAAGAGAAAGGAGACCGTATCGCCGCATTTCTGGAATCCGGCACCAACTGGATAGTAAAGATAGTAAGTACCGTGATGTATGCCGCTCCGGTAGGCATAGGCTGCTATTTTGCATGGACAGTCGGAAGCCTGGGCGGAACGATTCTGGGCGAATATGCAGGAGCCGTCTACTTATATCTTATCGCCGCGTTTGTCGTATTCGTCTTTATCAACTCCGCATGGGTCCTCATTTCCGGCGGCCCCGGCCTTCTGGCCCGATTCTGGCGCGGTATGGTTTCTCCGTCTCTGACGGCTATCGCTACCGCATCGAGTGCTGTCTGCATTCCCCTTAATCTGGAAGCTGCAAAGTGTATGGGCGTACGTCCGTTAGTTGCAGACAGCGTCATCCCGCTGGGAACCAATATCCACAAAGACGGCTCCGTTATCGGAGGCATAGTGAAAGTCGTTTTCCTGCTGACAGTCTTTGGCGGAGCAGCACCTTCATGGGATGCCTTGCTGATGATTGTAGGCGTCGGAATCCTGGTAGGAACCGTCATGGGAGCCGTACCGACAGGCGGAATGACAGGCGAATTGCTGATCTGCTCTGTATTCGGCTATCCACCCGAGATAGCCGCCGTACTCATGGTAATAAGCACCTTGATCGATATACCGGCAACCCTTCTGAATTCTACCGGGAATGTCGTGGCTTCAGTACTGGTGAACAAATTATCTCCGGAGAAATGAAACACATTTTGCTCCCTGCGCTTATCATTCTGTGCTGCAGCATGAATGCATTCAGCCAGCAAGATGACGGTTTCCCCCACCGGCAGGTCTATGAAGAGGCCGTAAATAAAGACAGTTGTTTCTTTGTGGTTTCAAAGGTGCATCCGGAACACTTAAGCGTCTATGAGGTCAGAGATTGCGATACGCTTGTCCTGGCCGTTTATCCGGTGTGCATAGCGCAGAACAAGGGACAGAAGCAGCGTGCCGGAGACAACAGGACTCCCGAATCCTACCCCGGAGATCCTTTCTACATCAGTGAGATCAAGGATGCCAGCAAATGGACACATGATTTCGGTGACGGTCGAGGAAGCATCCTTGCCTATGGCAACTGGTTCTTACGCCTTAACACCCCCGGTTTCCGGGGAATTGGCATTCACGGAAGCACAAACAACAGGGAATCGATTAAAACCGGGCGCGGTTCGGAAGGATGCGTGAGGCTGTTGGATGAAGACATCATCCACCTTAAAGAGCATTACGCCCGTGTCGGAACCCCGGTCATCATTCTTCCGGAAGATTGCGGTCCCCTGCCCTTCGAGACAAGTGCAATGAACAGAGCGGAGCAATGATTATCGAATCCTGCTGCACCTCTTTAAGCGAGGCCCTGGCCGCACAGGGCCGCGGAGCCGACCGTATCGAATTATGCGTCGACTTGTCCGTCGGCGGCCTTACTCCCCCGACGGCGCTGGTAGAAGGAGTTGCAGGGAGCCTCTCCATCCCCGTGAATGTGCTGATACGGCCTTCCGAATACTTTGTCTGCGGTGAGGCGGATCTGCAGCAGATGCTGGCCGACATAGAGCATTGCAAATCGGCCGGAGCCGCCGGGATAGTAACAGGCGTGCTGAAGCAAGACGGCACCATTGATATTGCCGCCATGCGGAGACTGATTGATGCCGCCCACCCGCTTCCGGTCACGTTCCATCGTGCCTTCGACGTATGCTCCGAAGACCCGTTCGGGGCGTTGGAGAAGATTGTCAAGCTGGGATGCAAACGCCTGCTTACATCGGGAATGGCTCCTGATGCATGGACAGGAAAAGAATTGATTGCCGAACTGGTCCGGCGTGCAGAAGGGCGCATAATAATAATGCCCGGATGCGGTATACATCCGGGCAATCTTAAAGCCCTTGCAGCCATTACCCTCGCCCGGGAGTTCCACGGAACGAGGCTGCCATAATACTACTTTGAGTGCTTGCGGGCGTATTTGGGATCGAAGATCATGTTGAGTGCATGAGCCAGACGATAGCCCGCGTTACGCAATTCCACCTTGGTGAGGTCTGTATGGTTGCGTATCCACTTTGCGCTTATTTTGTCACCGTCTTTGATGTCCTCGCGGCAGTCCTGACACAAATCAGCGACATTCTTACCCCAGTCATAAATGCTTCCCTTGCAGATTTCTTCAATCTCGGAGGCTGAGCAGTCATCGCAAATCTCAGCGATATCGGAGAAACTGAAAGGCAGCGGATTGACCACCATGTAGTAATCCCAGACACGATGATATGTAGTTGGTTCTTCGGCGAAACTGACAGGATACTTGCCGATATCGTCATGATTTGAGGCATAACGGATGTGCCCGGGGCAATGGATATCACCCATAAGATGGGTTAACATCACCAGCTCCTTCCAGCGTACGGAATCCGGGAAATCGGCAGCATGCGCCAGATCCTGCATGCAGTGGTCGGCAAAATAAACTGCATTAACCAGATGGCGTCCGTCTTCGGGATGATTCAATGTATTGAAAGGGCGGTTGTCGGGACCGACCTCGAAAGTGTGGGCGTGTCCGACTCCATTTGTCCATTCCAAAGGGAATGTGGCGTCCAGCTCCTTACGGTAGTCGTCGCAATAAGATGCGATGGCCACCAGCGGAGTGCCATGCATTATCTCGTTTACACGCTTCTGTGTGGTTTTAGTGAGGTGGTTCTGGGCGATTTTCGCCACTGTGGCATGGCCCATACGGCCCCATCCGAATGAAGGGGAAGAAAGCAATACCGCAACAAAAAGGAGAGCGGCAGTCCTGGCAATACGAACAAACATAATTATTAGGTTTCAATTATTCCTTCATTAGATCCTCGGCGAGGGTGGTATTGTATCCCTGCGAGAAGTAAACTATGCGGCCGAAACTGTCGCCGCTATGCGGTGGACGAACTTCATCAGCGCTGTTCTTCGGGCAAAAGCTTCTCCTTAAGATGCCTGATCATATCCCTGGTCATGGTTTCCAGGTTGTAGGAAGGAGCCCAGCCCCATTCCTTGCGGGCACAGACGTCATCCATCTTGTTGGGCCATGAGTCTGCGATTGCCTGACGTACGGGATCAACTTCATAGCGCATCTTGAATCCGGGGAAATGCCTGCGTATGGCATAGTAAATCTCTTCCGGATCAAAACTCATGGATGCTATATTGAAGGAATTGCGATGCACCAGATACCTGGGGTCGGCCTCCATCAGGTTGATTGCCGCTTTTATGGCATCTGGCATGTACATCATATCCAGGAAGGTTCCGTGGGCCAGAGGGCAGACGAACTCCTCGCCCTTTACGGCTGCATAGAATATTTCCACGGCGTAATCGGTAGTGCCTCCGCCGGGCAGGGTCTTATAAGAGATAAGGCCGGGGAAACGGACTGAACGCGTATCTACTCCGTATTTATGATAATACCAGTCGCTCAGAAGCTCAGTCGCCACCTTTGTCACTCCGTACATGGAAGTGGGCCTCTGGATTGTATCCTGGGGCGTATTGTCACGCGGGGTATCCGGGCCGAAAGAGCCTATGGACGAAGGAGTAAACACTGCACAGTGCTTCTCGCGGGCTATCTCCAGAATATTGATGAGACCGTTCATCTGGATATCCCATGCCTTCAGCGGAAGACGCTCCGCAGTAGCGGACAGCAAGGCTGCAAGGTTATAAATGGTATCGATGTCGTATTTGTCTACTATGTCGGCTATCTGTTTGGCGTTGCAGACATTGGCCTGTTCGGCCGGGCCGCTTTCAAGAAGGTCGCCCTTAGGTTCTGAACCGGGAATATAACCGGCGACAATACGGCCGTGGCGGTAGGTTTTTCGCAGTTTCATCGTCAGTTCGGAGCCTATCTGCCCAGTTGCTCCGATGACAAGTACATTTTTCATGTGCTGTGTTATTAATATTATGCAAATTTATTAAATTTGTAAGATTAAACTATAATAGTATCGCATTATTTTATGTACGGAAACTTCAAATCCCATCTTCAGCAGGAGCTGAAAGCCATCGACGAAGCCGGTCTTTACAAACGTGAACGCACCATTTGCGCACCCCAGGGAGCCGAAATAACCCTGGAAGACGGCAGCAAGGCTTTGAACTTTTGTGCCAACAACTATCTAGGCCTGTCCGACAATCCCAGACTCATAGCTGCAGCCAAGAAGGCTATGGACGAACGCGGCTACGGTATGTCCTCCGTCCGCTTCATCTGCGGCAAGCAGGACCTCCACCGCGAGCTGGAGAAGGCGATTTCCGAGTATTTCCATACCGACGACACCATACTTTACGCCGCATGCTTCGATGCCAACGGCGGAGTGTTCGAGCCCCTGCTCACCGCCGAGGACGCCATTATCTCCGACGCCCTCAATCACGCCTCCATAATTGACGGCGTGCGCCTCTGCAAGGCCGTCCGCTACCGTTATACCAACGCCGACATGGCCGAACTCGAGAAGTGCCTCCAGGAGGCCCAGGCCCAGCGCTTCCGCATCATAGTAACCGACGGCGTGTTCTCCATGGACGGCAATGTAGCGCCCATGGACAAGATATGCGACCTGGCGGAGAAATACGACGCCCTGGTGATGGTAGACGAGAGCCATAGCGCCGGCGTGGTCGGCAAGCACGGCCGCGGCGTGGCCGAGCTGTACAACCTGTACGGCCGCATCGATATCCATACCGGCACCCTCGGCAAGAGCTTCGGAGGTGCGGTCGGCGGATTCACCACCGGCCGTCAGGAGATAATCGACATGCTCCGTCAGCGCAGCCGTCCCTACCTCTTCTCCAACTCCCTGCCTCCGATGATCTGCGCCGCAGGAATCGAGACCTTCAAGATTCTGGCGGAGAGCGACGAGCTGCACGACCGCCAGCAGGAAAACGTAACTTATTTCCGCGACAAGATGATTGCCGCCGGATTCGACATAAAGCCTACCCAGTCAGCCATCTGCGCCGTAATGCTTTACGACGCTCCGCTCAGCCAGAAGTTTGCTGCGGAGATGGCCAAGGAAGGCATTTTCGTAACCGGATTCTACTACCCCGTGGTTCCTAAAGGCCAGGCCCGCATACGCGTACAGCTTTCGGCAGCCCATACCCATGAGCATCTGGACAAAGCGATTGCAGCCTTTATAAAAGTCGGAAAAGAACTCGGAGTGATTAAATAGACGCCATGATCAGAATAGCGATTCAATCCAAGGGCCGGCTGAATGAAGAAAGTCTGGCCCTGCTTCAAAGCATAGGTATAGAGGTAGATACGCCCAAGCGCAAACTCCTCTCCAAATCCCTGACCTTCCCTATCGAGGCCTTGTATCTCAGGGACGACGACATCCCCCAGGTCGTGGCCGGCGGTACCGCCACCCTTGGAATCGTAGGCCTTAACGAGGTCGAAGAAAGGGGTGCAGATGTAGACGTTGTCTGTCGTCTCGGCTTCGGCGCATGCAGGCTGAGCCTTGCGGTACCCAAGGGCGAGGCGTATGACGGTCCGTCCTGGTTCAACGGACGCCGCATCGCCACCTCCTATCCTGAGATCCTGGGTAAATACCTCAAGAAGAACAACATAGACGCCAAGGTGGAAGTAATAACCGGCTCGGTAGAAATAGCTCCCGCCGTAGGCATTGCCGACGCCATCTTCGATATAGTTTCTTCCGGCAGTACGTTGATTGCCAACGGTCTGAAGGAGGTCGAAACCGTATTCGAATCCGAAGCCGTCCTGATTGCCAACAAGGACCGCGGAGCCGAAGAGCAGGCAGTAATAGACGACCTGCTTTTCCGCATCGAGTCCGAAACCGTCAGCCGGGGCAAGAAGTATCTGCTGATGAACCTTCCCAAGTCATCGCTGGATGAGGCCATCAAGATTCTGCCGGCGATGCGCAGCCCCACCGTCATGCCACTCGCCAACGAGGACTGGTGCTCGCTGCATTCCGTAATAGACGCGGCGGACCTGTGGACCAAAGTCCGTCAGCTCAAGGCCATAGGGGCTGAAGGCATACTCGTTATGGACGTTGACAAGATAATCTTATGACCATTATAGACAATCCGTCCCGCTCCTCCTGGGATGCCCTTACAAGACGCCGGGGCGTTGATTATGAAGGGATACGCCCGAGGGTGGAAGCCATCTTGAGCGCAGTAGAGCTTGAAGGCGACGCTGCCCTCCAACGGCTTATGCGGGAAATTGACGGGGTGGAGGCCCCTCTGGAGCTGAGCGGCGAAGAGATTGCCGATGCGTGCCTGAAGGTTTCCGCGCCCGTGCGCGAAGCGATACTTGCCGCCAAGCGTAACATAGAAGCCTTCCACCGTGCCCAGATGCCCGGGGAGATACGGGTGGAGACGGCCCCCGGAGTCGTCTGCATCCAGCGTCCGGTTCCCATAGGACGCGTGGGTCTTTACATACCCGGCGGCAGCGCTCCCCTTTTCTCTACCGTGCTGATGCTGGCGGTCCCTGCCGCCCTGGCCGGATGCAAGGAGCGGATTCTCTGCACGCCCTGCCGTAAAGATGCGACAGTATCCCCTGAGGTGCTGTTCGCCGCCAGTGAGTGCGGCATAAGCCGTATCTTCCGTATAGGAGGCGCACAGGCCGTTGCGGCTATGGCCTATGGAACCGCAACTGTGCCCAAGGTGGACAAGATATTCGGTCCGGGCAACCCTTACGTCACGCTGGCGAAGCAGCTGGTCAGCGGCCGCAATACCTCTATCGACATGCCCGCAGGGCCGTCGGAAGTCATGGTGCTCGCAGACGGTAGCGCGAACCCCGTATTCGTCGCCGCCGACCTGCTGTCGCAGGCCGAACACGGAAAGGACAGCACCGCCGTGCTGGCTTGCACATGCAGGGACTTTGCCGAAAAAGTGCTGCAGGAAGTAGACAGGCAAAAGGCAAGCCTCCCCCGGGACGCGCAGGTGGACGGTTCCCTCTCGCACAGCTTTGCAGTCGTCCTGCCGGACAGGCAGGCCCTGATAGATTTTGCCGAGGCATATGCCCCCGAACACCTTATAATCAGCGTTGCCGACGCTCCGGATCTGGCTTCTCATATAACGGCTTCCGGCAGCGTGTTCATCGGCCCCTGGAGTCCGGAAAGCGCCGGGGATTATGCTTCCGGGACCAACCACACCCTGCCGACCAGCGGCTGGGCAAGATCCTGCAGCGGCGTCAACATGGACAGTTTCTTCCGCAAGATGACGCTTCAGGAAATAAGCCGTGAAGGGCTCAGGACGCTTGCCCCCACTATCATCGACATGGCCCGCGCAGAAGGCCTTGAGGCACACGCCAGGGCGGTTTCACTCAGAACAGAAGACAAATGAGCAGCATTACCAAGCTTGTCAGGCCCAATATTGCGGCCCTGTCGCCGTATTCCACCGCCCGTGATGAATACGGCGGGCCTATCGGCATCTTTATGGACGCCAACGAAAGCCCTTACCAGAACGGATATAACCGCTATCCCCATCCGGACCAGCAGGCTCAGATCAAAGCCCGCCTTGGCGCCATTAAAGGGGTTCCTGCTGCCAATATCTTCCTCGGGAACGGAAGCGACGAAGCCATTGACCTGATATTCCGCATCTTCTGCGTACCCGGCAAGGACAACGCCGTTATCATGACCCCTAGTTACGGAATGTACGGTGTGGCTGCAGCCATAAACGACATTGCCGTACGCCCAGTTCAGCTGGGCTCGGATTTCAGCCTTGATACCTGTGCCCTGCTGAAAGCCTGCGACGAGGATACCAAAGTCATCTTCCTCTGCTCCCCTAACAACCCTTCCGGGAACGCCTTTCCGCAAGAGCAGCTGCTGGATATATGCAATCGCTTTGGCGGAATTGTGGTCGTGGATGAGGCCTACGTGGATTTTTCCGGCAAAGGCAGCCTCGCACATGAAGCGGTCAGAAGGGACAACCTGATAGTTCTTCAGACCCTTTCCAAGGCACGTGCAATGGCAGGACTGCGTGTAGGCATGGCCATCTCCAGTGAAGAAATAATACGCCTTATGTCTATGGTAAAGTACCCTTACAATCTCAGCCGCGCCGCTATGGAAAAGGCTTTGGAATTTCTGGGACAGGACATAGACACGAAGGTGGATACAATAATTAAAGAAAGGGCAAGGCTTACAGCGGAACTGCCGCGTTATTCATTTGTAAAGAAGGTCTTCCCCAGCGACGCCAACTTCCTGCTCGTCAAGGTGGATGACGCAAACGCCCTCTATTCTTACCTGCTTGAAAAAGGCATTATTGTACGAAACAGATCCAGGGTGACCGGGTGCGAAGGATGCATACGCGTTACCGTAGGCCTGCCGGAAGAAAACGATGCCCTTATTCTAGCGCTTAACAATTACGAAAGAGTATGAGCACCCTGAAAAAAGCACTATTCATAGACCGGGACGGAACCATTCTGGTTGAGCCGGCCGACGAACAGATTGATTCCCTGGAAAAATTCGCTTTTGTTCCGGGAGCCATCTCCGGCTTAAAGGCGC
>JAFZIO010000011.1 GCA_017554335.1 Bacteroidales bacterium
AGATGTAGGCTATGGGCAGCGAGTCGGCCATCTGCGCAATGAGTTCTTTGACGCCAGCCAATGCAGGATTGACCCTCATGGTCTCATCATCGTTGATCGTAAGAGCCTTGCGCCAACGTTTCAGCTGCGGGAAATACATCTTCATCTGTCCGATATACTCCTCTTTTGTAATCGGATTGGGCAAACCTTCGTTGACCGTGTCGATAAACTGTGCACAATGCTCAATCATCTCGTCCATCGTGCACTCCTGCAAGAACTTACCGTCTTTATAGCAATACATGCAATAATCCTGGTTCTTGCTACCGTCGGCGTTTGTGCCGAGAACCTCGTCAGTCAGCGGCATTCCGCAACTCTGACAAAATATCATTTCTTTTTCCATATTTCTTTTCCAGTAATCAATTCTCAACCTTGTTTCACTATCTATGATTACAAAGGCAAAGATAATTACATTCTGTTTTTGGAATCACTGCCGGCGCCGGTGCCGCGGTATTTGCTCTGGGCGGTGTTGAAGTTGTAGCGGATGGACAATTTCACCCGCTGAGTGTCCATCAGGTTGGTCTGGGAGATAGTATGGCTGCCGAAGTCCGTGTCCACATCATAGTGTGCCAATCCGGTCAGGTCGGCCCCTTCAAGACGGAGCACAAGTGCGTCATCTTTCAGGAAGGTCTTTTGAACCGCCGCATTTAAGTCGCAGTACCAATTCCGGATATAGAGGTTCTCGGAGTATCCGGGCGTCATTACCATTCCGCCAAGCTCGAACAGCCAGCCTCCCTTGATTTTGAAACTGTTGTTCATCTGCACAAAGCTTATGGGCTTGTCGCTGAATCTGGTAGCGCGGATGCCGGAAGCTTCGCGGGGATCTGGGGCGTTGATTGTGAGCCACTGCGGCTGTACACCTATAGTATAGTTCCCGGTCCAGATGCCAACCGTAGGCGTAAGATTTACGAAGGCAGACATTTTCCGGTACGGCGTATCAATGTTGCGGGGCTGTACCAGCACCACGCCCTCATCGCCATAGGGGGCAGACCAGGTCATTATGGCGTCGTCCGTACGTGAATAATTAACCCCAAGCGTTATAAACTGCCAGATGGCCATGGCGGAAATGTTGTGAGACAGCTCCGGCTGCAACTGTGCGTTACCGCTCTGAAGCACGTAACGGCTGTTGTAACGTATGGCGCTCGAGAGGTTGGCGTAATTGGGGCGTCGTGTCTTGGCGCTGTAGTTGAGCATCAACTGCACAGGATCGTTGCCCGGCCCCACTGCCGTAGCAAATGATGCAGTAGGGAACCAGTTGCCATAATTGCGGCGAATATCATTATCCGGAGCAAGAGAGTCCTCATAGGAATAGCGCACGTATTCATAGCGCACGCCCGCGCTAAACTGTCCTACTTTGGGAATCATGCAGCCATAACTGGCAAATCCGGCATAATTGTCTTCCTTTACCTCTGCCTGAGAGGCAGGAATATCAATGCCGCTGATATGATAGATGTCGCTGCGGCGCGCAAAGGTCTCCTCAGTACCCGCCTGGAGCTGACCCATCCAGATCGGATAGGACAGCACCGCCTTGGCGGCGTAAAGAGTGGAGCCATTGCTGTTATCAGAATTAATCAGACGGTCTTCTGTTATTGAACTGTTTTCCTTCGATTCAGAGTTATAGTTGCTGGTGTTGCCGTAATAATCCAGGTTGACGTCGATGCCCAGTTTCCCGGCCACCAGACCGTTGTAATAAATATTGGCGCCCAGATTATTCATACCTTTGTCTGCAAGCGTATCATTGGAGACGGTATTGAGTTTGTCTATCATCTCTTTGTCCAGAAATACGTTGTCGTTCACCTCTGTACGTACTGCGAACCCCAGGGTCTTTCCCCACTCGATTTTGCCGCCCAGGTAGTGGTAATCAGCCAGCTGCCAATTCACGCCGGCATTCCCGTAGATGCTGCTGCCGATATATTCGGCACGGAGATCTCCCTGATTGAGGAGCGTATGGCCTATACCATAAGTGTTCTTCGTCATATCACTCTGTTGCAATGAAGAGTTGTGGCCATAGTTCACGCCGGCAAAAATGTCCACACCGCCGGTACGGTAATTCATATTGAGTGCGCCGGCAGGGTCGTTCCCCTTGTTCCATCGGAGACTTTGCGCGTCAGCTGCATTCAGGTTGAAACCGAAGCCGTCACCCTGGCGGCGGATGGTGCGGATGCGCACGACGGCACGAACGGTGGCGTCGTACTGCGCGCCGGGGTTGGCAATCACCTCCACGCTCTGGATTTCGTTGCTCTGCAGGCGGGTGAGTTCGCTGCTGTCGGTCACCTTGTGGCCATTGATATACACCAGCGGCGCTCCCTTGCCGATGACCTCCAGCCCGTTCTGGCCTTTTATGAGGCCAGGGGTCTTCTCTAGGACATCCTTCGCCGTTCCGGCATTCTCCAGCACCGAACCCCGGACGTTGGTCTGCAAGCCCTCACCTGTGAGTTTGGTTTTGGGCATGACGGCCGATATGGCGGCGCCTTCCAGCAGCGCAGTGTCGGTGGCCAGGGTTATCACGGCACCATCGGCCGGAGCCAGATACACCGTTCGGTAGCCCATCATGGCCACCATCATGATGCCGTCAGTTTCCGAAGTTACTATATAGAAGGTACCATCATCTGCGGTGACGGCACCGCAAACCACGGTAGAGTCGGCCTTGGAAAGAACGGCCACATTGGCGTACGGTACAGGCTCTCCGTTCTCATCAACCACTTTCCCTTTCCAGTCGCCCTTAGCAAGAGCGGGAAGGATTATCATTGCAAATGCAAAAACAGCAATCAGTCTTTTCATAATTCTGTCCATGTGTTTCCGTTTGCAAAGATAGCGCATATCCCGTTCCGAAATAAAAATACATGTGGACAATAAAGTGGACAAATGAAGGGTTATGACCCGAAAACGCTTGGACATAACTACCGGTTTTTCTACTTTTGCGGAGGACATTACGGAACAATCATTATGGCAAGACCTATAAGCATCACAAAAGACAAAATCCTTGCGGCAGCCTTGGACATTGTGCGGAAAGGAGGCCCGGATGCCCTTACCGCCAGGAGCCTCAGTGCCGACCTTGGCTGCGGAGCCAACGCGTTATTCTCTTCTTTCGGGTCCATTCAAGGCATCCGGGATGCCGTGAAAGCAGAGGCCCGACGCTTGTATCAGCTCCGCGTGAGTGCCGGGTTTTCCCTCAATCCGCCCTTCAAGGGCTTCGGCATGGCCTTCCTCTGGTTCGCCGTGGACGAGCCGCAGCTGTTCTCGCTCATTATGGACGCATCCACGCCCACAAACTCCTTCAAGGACTATATTGATACTTTCGTGGGCTTTAAGGAAGAATGCCTGGCAGCAATCGGCGATTCCTTCGGTCTTCAGGACAGCGAAGCAGAACAGTTTTATTACCAAATGATTCTGATAGCGCTGGGCCTTGCACAGACCTGCACCCTGGGTGGCAGCACCCTCAGTATTCCGCAGGCCTCTGAGATGCTGGGAAAAAGCGCCCGCGCCTTCCTGATGGTCATCCGCGCAGGTGCCGATGACCGGGAGAAATTCATCCCCATCTCTGGCGGCGGCCCTGGCGGAAACGTAGGATCCTACGCCCTGTCACAAACTCTGGCTGGCCAGAATCATCTCCTTCAACAACTCCAAACCACGCCCCGCTACATCCAGGACAGTGAATGGGACGAATTGGAACGGGTGTTCCGAAATTCCTTCAACCTTACGCCTCAATCCCTCAAGGCAACCCATCCCGGACTCACCAAAGGGGACATCCGCATCTATATCCTCTCCCACTTGCAGTTTTCCGTTTCGGATCAGGCTACACTCCTTGGTATTTCGCCCTCATCTGTCACCAAAGCCAGACAGCGGCTTAAGGCCAAACTATATTGACCAAATGTCACATCCTTTGCATAACAGGTTTTTGGAGAATGTGCTTTCTTGATCTGGAGAAGTTCTCCACACCTCTGATAGACTGGACAAGATACAATACGGGGAATATTTCCAGACGGCCTATCAGCATCTCAGCCATTCCTGTACACTTGAGTATAGCAGGGAAGTCTGCGTAGTTGGACATGGAGCCTACATCTCCGAAGCCCGGGCCGACATTGCCGATGCTTGCAATCGAGGCGGTTACGCCCGTTATGAAGTCAAGACCGAATGCAATATTGATTGCGGCAAACAGAACCATTATGAACAGGTAGCAGAATATGTAGCGGAAGGCGTCGTTGACCTGTTCCTCAGAACGGATGTGGCCGTCTACCCGGACACACTGAATGCTGTGCGGACTTGTTGTTTGGGCTACTTTTATACATACGCCTTTGGCTGCCAGGATTGCTCTGTCAATCTTGATGCCGCCCGATGTGGAACCTGAACATCCGCAGATGAAGGAGCATATGATAAGGGTTGCCATGCTGAGCGATGGCCATAGCGTAGTGTCCTGCGTGGCGAATCCGGTAGTCGTTGATATGGACGCTACCTGGAACGAGGCATCCCGAAGAGCAGTCCAGATTGAGGAATAGCCTCCGTTGATCATAAGGTCTCCTGTGACAATGACAATCGCTATTCCGACAAGGGAAAGGAAAACCTTGACGGTCTCCGATTTCCAAATGAATCCGGGCTTTCCCTTCAAGAATGCCACGAAAATAATTCCGAAGTGTACTCCCGCCGCCAGCATGGTTAAAGTCAGAACGATTTCTGCAGCCGGATTTGAATAGAAGGCTATGCTTGTGTTACGCGTGCAGAACCCGCAGGTGCTGCAGGCAGACATGGCGTCGGTAGCGGCGTCAAACCAACCTAATCCCGTCAGTTTCAGGGCAAGGAATGATATCAGAGTAAGCACGACATAGGTGCTGAGCATCTTGTTGGCGAAGCTCTCACTATTTTCCCCTTCAAATGATTCACGAGCCACAGTAGATATCTCCGCCCCGGACAGCATCGACTTGTCGGCCCGGACCGTCAGCATGGAAAACAAGGTTACTATACCTACTCCGCCAACCCACGCCGTTGAAATGCGCCAGAATTGTATTCCGCGCGGCAGAGCTTCGATATCGTTCAGGATTGATGCACCGGTGGTTGTAAACCCTGAGACGCTTTCGAAAATGGAGTTGACAATGGTGAATTCACCGCCATAGAACAAGTAGGGGAGAGACCCGAAGATACAGGCAAGAAGCCACGCACCAACTACTATGCAGTTTCCTTCGCGGAAATTCAATTTATGCTGACCTTTCCTTACAAATATAAGAGGATAGGAACCGACGATACCGGTAAGCAATGCAGACAACAGGAGAGGAAAGCGGCTCTCATCACCCGGCGTGCAGAACGCGATGATGCAGGATATGGTCATAAGCGCAGCTACAAGCAGCAGCGATACGCTTATAAACCATATGATAACCTTCCAGTTCATTTTCTTCTGATTTGACGGGGCAAAGATATTTTGTAAAAACTCATTTATCAATACGAAAATTTTTATATTTGCATTGATATTATCAATCAATTTGGGCCTTATGACACTCCAGCAACTGCGTTATATCATTGCAATCGACGACTTTAGGCATTTCGGGAAAGCGGCAGAAGCCTGCGGTCTCACGCAGTCAACCCTGAGCTTGATGGTCAAAAAATTGGAAGAAGAACTGGACGTGCGGATTTTCGACCGCGATGCTCACCCTGTGGCTACAACAGAAATTGGCCGTCGCGTTATAGACAGAGCTAAGGTCGTCCTGTATAATGTGGAGCAGATCGCCTTAATGACAAAATCAGAAAAGGAACTTCTTTCGGGGCCTCTCAAAATTGCGCTTATTTCCACTGTTTCACCGGTGCTTGTTCCCGGTATGTTCAAGTATTTCGGCTCGAATTATCCGTCCATTTCCCTGCAGACGGAAGAAATGTTGTCCAGTACTATAAAAGATAAACTCAGGAAAGCAGAAGTGGATATGGGTATTCTTGCCGGTCCCCTTAACGATCCGGACCTTCTGGAGATTCCGCTTTATCACGAGCGGTTCATGGCCTATGTCTCTCCGGACAACCCGGCCTTTTCCCTTGAAAGTATCACCGCAGACGAGCTTTATGAGCAGCCTATATGGATTATAGGAGACGGTCTGAGGAAAATGGCACCGGGGGAGATGAAAGAAAGCGGGTTGAACTACGAGTGTTTATTCGAAGGCGGACGAGTGGGAATTCTGATACAAGTAGTTAACGACAATGGTGGCATTACCATTATTCCGGAAACACATACCGATTTGATAATGTACAGCCAGCAGCGTTGCCTTCGCCCCATCGTCGATCCTGTGCCAGGCCGTACAATATCCCTGGCAATTCGCAGCGACTACATACATGAGGCTAAATTGAATGCCGTAGTGGACGCCATCAAGCATATCATACCCGGAATCATGCTTGACAGTGTTATCCGGAAAGAACGCCTTGCCCTGTAATTGAGCTACATTAAAACTTCCACTTAACGCCTATCAGAATGAGGCGGCGGTTGCTGCGCACCTGTTCCACCCATGCCTCCTGTAACTCTTCCGACTCGAAGCGGGTTTCACGGGGCATATCCAGCAAATCGTTGCCTTTCAGGTACAGGGAGAAGCGCTTGAAATCTTTCTGGACATTGGCGTTGAGTTCGCAGTATTCCTTGAAGATGGTGAAGAA
>JAFZIO010000012.1 GCA_017554335.1 Bacteroidales bacterium
GAAGCGGGAGTCTCCTTGAAGGCGTTGGTGGTTGGGAGTATCTGGTGTGTCTGGTTTGTGCGGGGCAGAGTCTCCCAACCACCAATGGCCGGCAGCTTGCCTGCCGGACGACCCCGGAGGGGGTCTGGAAGGGTGAGGGTGGCGGGCTTTGACGGTACAAGGGTTGGGAGACCTTAGGCTCCCAGCCCCCGGCAAAGACCGGCAGTCTGCGGGATAGGTAGACTCCCTCCGGGGCCTGGGCCGGGACGGCCCATGACGCCGTTGCCACGAAGGGAAAACGATCCAGGCCGAAGGCCGGGCAGAGACGGTGCCCCCCGGCGCTGTGGGTGTCGGGGTGCGTGGGCCTGTGGCAGGCAATGCTGGAGGCTGTGGGCAGCTTGAGGGTGGCATTCCCGGAAGTATTGCCTGACACGTTTGTGCGATGGCATCCCGCACTCTCTGCGCCAGCAGGCCGGAGCGTAAGCGGAGGGCTGCTTCCTGGATGCCCGGAACACTTCTGGCGGGATTCTTCCCGGCAGAGGTGTGGAGGAATAGCATCCAGGTTGAACACGGCGAAGCCGTACCGCGGAGAACAGGCGGCAGAAGTGGTGTGACAGGCTTGTCCTGGCACATCTCTTTTGCTGGCTGGGCGACCCCAAGCGAAGCGCCTAAGGCGGCGGAAGGCCGAAGGCCCTGCACTTTGCGCCCTCGAATACAGGCACCTACTTCCCCTTGATGTTAGCGCAAAGTGCTGTGCTCCAGGATTGAGGGAGGGGTGGTCCCTCCCTCCCTGGAGTACATTTTCGACGCCGCCCCGCCCGGGCTTGCACATCTTTCCCCCGAAGGACGGAGGGAGACAGTTAATATAATTCTTGTTGTATAACTTTTTGGTCGCCAAAAAGTTATACAATTAAAGCGGGAATTATGTTAACTGCCCGGATACCTGTGATATCCTTTCCTCGAAGAGAGGCCCGGGCGTAATCTCCCTTGAGGGCAGGGGTGTTAAAAGAATGGGAGTCTGTGGCCGGCCGTGCCGGACACTGTCTCCCATACCCCTTCCCTTTAAATCATGCCGTCCTGGCCGCTTTTGCGGGCAGGATGGCATTCATTGAGCCAGACACGTTGGGCTGGCCAGCTCTGCTGGACTGCCGGGCGTGGCTGACCACTTTCTATCGGCCCGGGCACAAAGAAGCCGACGGATCAGGGAACCATCGGCCTTTTTATCGGCCTACTTGACCATTTTACAAGCCATACTTCTGTCCTGTCCACGGCCACAGGGCAGGAACGAAGTGGACGCGGTGGACGGAGTGGACACAGTTGCCGAAGATGTCGGCCTGAATCATTCGGACTACGGTTATCGGTGCAATTATTTCTTCGTGTCAGTGAAATTCATTATATTTGCCATTACAATCTCCAGAAAGAGCATTGTAGACATACACCAAATAGCGTTTGCTATTTATTCGGAACACTCAAAACTTGGCAGTTTTATAAATCAACTCCGGATAAGTCAGTAAACGTCCGCGCTTTGCGTGGATGTGACTTTTCCGTTGATAGGTTTGCCAAGACCTTGAGTGTGGATTATGATCATCCACGCTTTTTTTGTGTCTTGGCAGGCCTCCGCGTAAGTCGCTTTCGCTGTTGGAACAACATACGAAAGCGCAGCTTATGGCCAACTCGAACAATCAGTTGCAGACGGCCAAGAAAGCCCGTGAAGATGAGTTCTACACTCAGCTCTGCGACATTGAGAACGAGTTAAGGCATTATAGAGCTCATTTCAAAGGCAAGACCGTTTTGTGCAATTGTGATGACCCTCGGGTCAGCAACTTCTTCAAGTACTTTGCCCTTAACTTCGAAATCTTGGGGCTAAAAAAACTTATCGCCACCTGTTACAAGAATAACGAGCCGGACTTGTTTTCAATGAACACCTGCGAACAGGCTGTATACATTATCTACGAAGGCGATAAGAATGGGAACAAAGTACCTGACCCCTCTGAGATGGAAGTTCTTCCTCTGAAAGGAGACGGGGATTTCCGTAGCGAAGAGTGCATTGAACTACTCAGACAGGCCGATATTGTTTGTACGAATCCCCCCTTCAGTCTGTTTCGGGAATACGTTGCTCAACTCATCAAATACGATAAGAAGTTTCTTATTATCGGAAACCAGAACGCCATCAAGTATAAGGAAATTTTTCCACTGGTCATGCAGGATAAGATATGGATGGGTTATGGATTCAAAAGGAACTGCGCCCACTTCATAACCAAGTACGAGGATACGGCATCTGATGCAGATCATCGTGAAGGGATGATTAGAGTCCCCAGTGTGACCTGGTATACTAACCTTGAAATACCTAGGCGGCACGAACAAGTTATTCTCTATAAGCAATATACGCCGAATGAGTATCCCAAATACGATAATTACGATGCCATTAACGTTGATAAGACTACTGATATACCTTGCGATTACGATGGCTTGATGGGCGTTCCTATAACTTTCATGTACAAGTATTGTCCGGAGCAGTTTGAAATTGTCGGCGTCTTCAATCATGGTTGTGACAACGAATACGATTTAGCAAAACCCATCTTAAATGGGAAAGAACTCTATACAAGAATAGCAATCAGGAGAAAGAAATGAACATAGAACTTCACGAAATCACCATCCGGGACCTCTTCAACGGCTATGTGGACAGCCAGGAAGAGGGCGTGGTGGCCTACGGAGGTCGGCTGGATGTCCGGCCCAAATATCAGCGGGAATTCGTCTATACCGGCAAGCAGCGGGACGAGGTTATCAACACCGTAAGGCACGGCTTCCCCCTCAACATCATGTACTGGGTGAAGAAAGAGGACGGGAACTTCGAGGTTCTGGACGGACAGCAGCGGACCATCTCCATCTGCCAGTATCTGAACAATGACTTTTCTATCGGCGAGAAGTATTTCCATACCCTCACCGATGACCAGCAGGCGCAGATCCTGGACTACAAGCTGATGGTGTATTTCTGCGAGGGGACGGATTCGGAGAAGCTGGACTGGTTCAAGATTGTGAACATCGCCGGGGAGAAGTTGTCCGACCAGGAACTACGCAACGCCGTTTACACCGGCGCCTGGCTCACCGACGCCAAGCGGCATTTCTCCAAGACGAACTGTGCCGGAATTGGCCTTGGTGATAAATACGTCCGCGTGGAGGTGAACCGGCAGGGTTTGCTGGAACTGGTGCTCAAATGGATATCGGCCGGGAACATCGAGCAGTATATGGCCGATCATCAGCACGACCCTAACTGCAACGAGTTGTGGCTCTATTACACCAGCGTCATCAACTGGGTGAAGACCATCTTCCCCACCTACCGCAAGGAGATGAAGGGCCTGCCGTGGGGCGAAATATACAACGAGTTCGGCAAGAAGCCGCTGGATACCGCTGCCCTGGAGGCCAAGGTGGCGACGCTGATGCAGGATCCTGAGGTGCAGAAGAAGTCAGGCATCTACCAGTACGTCCTGACCGGTAACGAGAAGTTCCTGAACCTGCGTACCTTCGACGATGCTGTGAAGCGGGAGGTGTATGAGCGTCAGGGCGGCATCTGCCCGCACTGCGTGAAGGAGCACCGGGAGAAAACCCACTGGGAGATTGAGGAGATGGAGGCCGACCATATTACCCCTTGGGTGGAAGGCGGCAAGACTGTGGCCGAGAATTGCCAGCTGCTGTGCGTGGAGCATAATCGGCGCAAGAGCAGTAAATAGACTGATTCCGGAAAAAAGTGTAATTTTGTAAAGATTCTTTACAGTGGTGTAAGGGATCTTTACGTTTTTACAGAAGCAGGAGTAAGTATAAGTGGTTGTGTCAATGTGTTTTATGTTGTTTGGAACGGATTTTGACTCCTGCGCAGGCGTAATGAATTGTTTTTACAATGGCTTCAAAGAAGGGCAAAATACTGATTGTAGATGATAACGCCGGTATCCGCCAGGCGCTGAAGATTCTTCTGCCGCTGCATTTTGCAGAGGTGGAGACACTGCCGTCGCCGGTGACGCTTGTTAGCACGCTTGAGCGCTTCCGGCCGGACGTGGTGCTGCTGGATATGAACTTCAATACCAGCATCAATACTGGCAATGAGGGCCTGTACTGGGCCGGTGAGATTAAGAAGATGATGCCGGAGGTGGAAGTGGTGCTGTTTACGGCTTATGCCGACATCGCGCTGGCCGTGGAAGGGATGAAGCGAGGGGCGTTCGATTTCATCGTGAAGCCCTGGGATAATGAGAAGCTGTTGGCTACGCTAACGGCTGCCCGGGATAAGGCACGGAAGGCGATGGGAAGGGATGTCCGGAAGGAGGAGGATAAAGCAGCGACGATGTATTGGGGTTCTTCACGTGCTATGGCTGTGATCCAGAAGACCGTCGATAAGATTGCCCCCACTGATGCCACGGTCCTGATTACCGGTGAGAACGGTACCGGCAAGGATGTGCTGGCCCGGGAGATTCACGCCAGGAGTCTCCGCAGTGAAAAGCCGATGGTGGCCGTCGATGCCGGTGCTATAACAGAGACGCTGTTCGAGAGCGAACTGTTTGGCCATGTGAAGGGAGCCTTCACTGATGCGCATACAGACCACGTGGGCAAGTTCGAGCAGGCCGACGGCGGGACGTTATTCCTGGATGAAATCGGCAATATCCCTCTTCACCTGCAGGCGAAGTTGCTGCGGGTGATCCAGAGCCGCAGCGTGGTGCGTGTTGGAGGCTCACAGGCTATTCCGGTGAACATCCGCTTGATCTGTGCTACCAATATGGATTTGGAGCAGCTGGTCCGCGAAGGACGGTTCCGTGAAGATTTGTACTATCGCATCAACACCGTACATATTGCTCTACCGGCTTTGAGAGAACGCCGGGAGGACATCGCCCCGCTGGCGCAGTTGTTCCTGGAGCGTTTTGCCGAGAAGTATCACCGGCCGCTGACTGGATTGGATGAATCGGCAAAGGCGGTGCTGGAGAATGGCCGCTGGAGTGGCAACATCCGGGAGCTGCAGAACTGCATCGAGAAGGCGGTCATCCTTTCCGAAGGGACCACGCTCACAGCGAAGGACATCCAGCTGGAGCAGGCGAAGGCCGGGGCTCCTGCTGCGGGGACGCTGAAGGAAGTCAGCGATGCGGAGGAAGAAAGACTGGTTCGCGAGGCTGTCCTGCGGAGCAATGGGAACATTTCTGCTGCAGCCAAGATGCTGGGCGTTAGTCGGCCGACGCTATACGCCAAAATGAAGAAATACGGGCTATGACCTTCACCATCTGGCATATCGTGGGCGCAAGCATCATCGTTGCCATTGTTGCGGCGGTGGTTGCTTCTATCCGAACCAGACGGAAGGACATCAAGAAGGTAGCCTATATGATGGACGCGCTGGAGGACGGCGAGTTGAACTTCCGCTTTCAGGAAAAGAACAAGTTCAACCGCACGCTGAACCGTATCCGAACCGTCTTCGAAAAGCAGCGGCAGGCGCATGAGCAGGATTCCTGGACCAAGCTCATCCGCGTGCTCACGCACGAGATCATGAATACGGTGTCGCCGATTGCCTCCCTCTCCGATGCTTTGGCGAAGTCAATGGATGAGAATGGGCACAGCGAGTTGGACGTAAAAGCCGGGCTGGATACCATCTCTGACTCCTCCAAGAATCTCATCAAGTTTGTGGAGACCTACCGCCAGCTCTCCGGCGTGGCCAGGCCCCTGCGCCGGGCTGTTGACCTTCAGGAGCTGATGGATCAGGTAATCTCCCTGAACAGCGAGTATGCCGCCTCCTGCGGCGCCACCTGTACCTATCGGCCCGAAGAGCCGGACCTGATGATTTACGCCGATGAGGGGCAAATCTCGCAGATCCTCATCAACCTGATCAAGAATGCCCTGCAGGC
>JAFZIO010000013.1 GCA_017554335.1 Bacteroidales bacterium
CGGTGAGGATCCACCTCTTCCCATACCGAACAGAGAAGTTAAGCTCACTAGCGCCGATGGTACTGCCCCACCAGGTGGGAGAGTAGGTAGCTGCCGCTTTTCGAATGGCTCGTATCCTTACGGATGCGGGCCATTTTTTTTATTTTTGCCGGAAAATAGCTAATTTTACGTGTTATGAAAAAGCTAGTTTTATTCTTGGCGGCCATGGTGCTGCTGGCGGCGTGCTCCGCAACTGAGATTCGCGTAATGTCGTACAATATCCGTCTGGGCGTGGCGAAAGACGGAGACAATGCCTGGGAAATAAGGAAAGACGCTACTCCGGCGATGCTTCGCGATATACAGCCGGCTGTATTCGGCGTGCAGGAAGCGTATGATTTCCAGATCGACTACATTCTTGAGCAATGTCCTGAGTATAGCGCAGTCGGCGTGGGACGTGATGACGGCGTCAGCAAGGGCGAGCACATGTCGGTATTCTACAATACGGACCGCCTGGAGCTGCTGGACTGGGGAACATACTGGCTTTCCGAGACCCCCGATGTTCCGAGCTACGGCTGGGACGCCGCTTGCCGCCGCACCGCCACCTGGACTCTGCTCAAAGACAAGAACAGCGGCAAACAATTCTACTTCGTAAACACACACCTTGACCATAGAGGAAAACTTGCCCGCAAGAACGGACTGGCGCTCATATACAACAATATCCAGGAGATGAATCCCAAGCACCTCCCCATGATTCTTACCGGAGACTTCAACGTGCTCCCGGATGACGAGTGCCTCACCGATCTCGGTAACCTCATGAACAGCGCCCGCTTCTCCGCGGAAGATGCAGATACCATCGGCTCCTTCAACGGATTCGGCAAGAACGGATATTCAGATGCCGCCCCCACCATGGACGAAGAGACCATACTCAATACCCTCTGGCCCCTGGATTACATATACTACAGCGGCTTCGAAAAGTGCACTGCCTTTAAGGTCGTAACTACTACTTACAACGATCACCCTTTCATCTCCGACCACTATCCGGTATACGCCGACCTGGTGTTTTGATAAACCAGATAAATTATTGAACAAAAACAGGTATCTGTAGAGGTCTTGTAGAGTCAAACACGGCAAATCTGTTAAGTTTTTACTCATCTTTACATTTTATTTGTTCCATTTTTACAAGCTGAGTAAAAACTTTGTCTAGCTTTGCATCGGTCATTCTGACCTGTTAGTAGTCGTTAGTTTTAGTTAGTAGTGTGTACTGTATAAGTCACCTTCATTGTGGTCGTTACGGCGCCATCCAGTTCTTGGATCGCGCCGTAATGTTCTTTTAATGAACAACGAATCCTTTTGCAATTTACTAATTCTTTCATTACATTTGCGTGTTAACAGTAGTAGTGTTGTATGTCGTTAATCAAAGGGTTATTTCCAAAACTCCTGATACTGGCCGTATTGCTGGCAGTGATTGCGCCTCCTGTACAGGCGCAGAACACCCGCCAGGTAAAGGGCGTCGTGTATGACGAAGCAGGAGAACCCTTCCCGGGTGTAATCATCATAAACCGCAAGCTAAAGCTCGTCGCCACTACTGACGTGGACGGCAAATTCTCACTTGACAAGGTCCCCGTCAGCGCAGTACTCACTGCCGAAATGATGGGATACGTAACCCAGGAAATAAAAGTCGCCGACATAAAGAAAGAACTCAAGATATTCCTGCAGCCCGACACCCAGGTCCTGGAAGAATCGGTGGTTACCGGTATCTTCACACGCCGCAAGGACAGTTTTACCGGGTCGGTACAGTCGATGACAAGCGAAGATATAAAGAGGGTATCCAACAGCAATGTGGTTGAATCGCTGAAGAACCTCGACCCGTCCCTCCTTATCCTGGACAACCTGGAAGCAGGTTCCAACCCCAACGCAATGGCGTCCATGCAGATCCGTGGCGCCTCCACCCTTGCGGCCGAGACCTCCAACCTCAAGAGCAACTTTCTCGCCAAGGCCAACCAGCCGCTGTTCATCCTCGACGGCTTCGAGACCACGCTGGAGAAGGTGACAGATATGGACATGAACCGTGTCCAGAGCATAACTATCCTTAAGGACGCCTCCGCCAAGGCAATCTACGGTTCCAAGGGCGCCAACGGCGTCATAGTAATAGAGACCAAGGCCCTCACCAACGACAAAAGCCGCGTCACCTACAACGGCAGCCTCTCTATCGAAGCTCCGGATCTCACTAGCTACAACCTCTGCAACTCTCTGGAGAAGCTGGAAGTAGAAAGGCGCGAAGGCTACTACGTGAAAGACGACTCCTTTGAGACCATTGCCAGGCAGGCCCTGTACAACGAGCGCCTCAAGAAGGCCATGGAAGGCCAGGATACTTACTGGCTCTCCAAACCCTTGCGTCTCGGAATAGGCCAGAAGCATTCCGTCAGCGTAGAACTCGGATCCAAGGAGCTGAAAGCTCTCGCTACGTTCTCTTACAACGACACCCAGGGCGCTATGAAAGGCTCCTACAGAGACGTCATCTCCGGCAACGTGAACGTGGCCTACAGACGCGGTGGCTGGACATTCCGGAACATTATGAGCATATCTCACATGAACAGCTCCGAGTCTCCCTGGGGCAGCTTCAGCGAGTATGCGGCTCTCAACCCGTACCTGACACCTTACGACGAGGAAGGCAAGCTCAAGAAGGTGCTTCAGACAAAGGAGTATACATACAATGGCGTCAAGGCCTCCTTCGGCCTGGTGACAAACCCTATGTACAACGCCACCATCGGCACCACAGATACCAGCCAGTATCTTGCCATCTCCGACAACTTCTACGCTGAGTATCAGTTCCTTAAGTTCCTCCGGATGGTGGCTCGCTTCGGTATCGACTCTCAGAAGACACGTACGGACGAGTTCAAGCCCGGGCAACATACCGACTTCTACGACACCAACGAGATCCTCCGGCGGGGCAGCTACGAGCAGTCGAACGGCAGCTATACTACATATTCGGGGGACGTCTCTGCACAGCTCAATCACAATATCGCCGGCAAGCACGACCTGTTCGCCACGCTCGACTGGAGCATCTCCCAGACTAACTACGAGGAAATCGTCAACTACACGGAGGGCTTCCCCAACAGCAACATGAAGAGCATCACCTTCGCCCGCCAGTACGCCACGGATATGGTGCCCACCGGCAGCGACGGTCTCAACAGAAACCTGGGAGCACTGGCCACCGCCGGATACAGTTACGACAACCGCTATATGGCGGACGCCACCATCAAGGGCAGCGCCTCATCGGTCTTCGGAACCAAGAACCACTGGGGCCTTTTCTGGAGCGGCGGTCTCGCCTGGAACATCCACAACGAGCGCTGGATGAAGGATAACGTCAGCTGGATCACCCAGTTGAAGCTCAGGGCGAGCATGGGCTCCTCCGGAAACCAGAATTACACCAGCAACGTGGCCCTGCCGGTGTATACCTATTATTCTTCCGCATACTATAACGGCTTCACCGGAGCCGCCCTGGCGAATATGGCCAACCCCAATCTGGGATGGGAAGAGAAGATGGACTACAACGTGGGCATCGACTTCCGCACGCGTACACTGAACGTAATCCTGGACGCCTACATTGCCGATACGCAGAACCTTGTGTTTTCCAGGACCATCCTGCCATCCACTGGCTTCACCTATACCAACGACAATCTGGGCAAGGTGCGCAACAAGGGCCTGGAGGCCAGCGTAAGCTGGACGTTCTACCGCAAGGGGGCGTCGTACATCAGCCTGTTCGGCAAGACCGCCATCAACGACAACCGCGTGCTCGAAATCTCCGACGTCCTCAAGGCCTACAACGAGCAGCAGCAGGCGCGCGCGAAGGAAGCCGGAACGGCAGAGCCCGTAATCCAGTACTACGACGGCATGCCGCTGCACTCGATCTGGGCGGTCCGCTCCCTCGGAATCAGCTCCGACCAGGGCGACGAGGTCTTCCTGAACCGTAACGGCGACATAACCACCACCTGGAACCCTGCCGACCTGGTCAACTGCGGCTCCTCCGACCCTCTGTTCAACGGCAACTTCGGCATTAACGGAGAGGTCAAGGGCTTCGGTTTCAGCCTCACCGCCACTTTCTACGGCGGAGGCTACCTGTACAACAGCACGCTGCTTAACAAGGTAGAAAACACCACCCTGGAGACCAACGTAGACAGGAGGGTATTCAGCGGTCGCTGGGCCAAGGCCGGCGACATCGCACCTTTTAAATCCCCGAAGGGGGTAAATTCCGTCACGAAGGCCACCAGCCGTTTCGTCCAGAAGAACGAAGTGCTGAATCTCTCATCGGCAACCCTGTACTACGAGGTTCCCCTGCGTCTCATTAAGGACCTCAAACTCAGCCGCCTGAGGTTAAGTCTGTATACCAACGACATATTCACATTCTCTTCCATAGAGATTGAGAGGGGTACTTCCTATCCCTATGCCAGAAAGTTTTCCTTTAGTATAAATGCCTCATTCTGATAGTATTATGATTAAGACGATAAAGAAACTGGCATTTTTGCTCATAGCTCTGGCAGCTCTCCTGTCATGCAACAAGTGGCTGGAAGCCACATCATCCACCCAGGTCTCCGACGCTACACTCTTCTCTTCCAGGAGCGGCTTCCAGGATGCGCTCTGCGGCGTATATATCAGTATGGGCGAGGAGGCGGAGTACGGAGCCATGTGGACCTGGTTCGTAAACGAACTTGCCTACGGGCCTTATGCCCAGCAGTTCAGCAACCTGTTTACCGCCATCCAGAACCATGAATGGGAAGGCACATACGTGAATCCGCTTATCGCACGTATGTGGCAGGCAGGATATTATTCCATTGCAAACATCAACAAGGTGCTGTTTGAGCTGGATGCAAAGCCGGATGTGGTAACCGACAAGACCGAATGGAACCTGATGAAGGGCGAGCTGCTGGCTCTCCGGGCATACATCCACTTCGACCTTATGCGTATGTTCGGCCTGGCTCAGCTAAAGGAAGGGGATTACGACAAATACACCGTGCCGTACGTTACCACCTACGACAAGGAGCCGACGCCTCAGCGGACCTACCGTGAAACGCTGGAGCTGCTGGAGGGAGATCTGAATGAGGCAATAGAGCTTCTTGCCGACGATCCCGTCCGCGGGAACGCCTCCGATGCCTGGATGGCCAACGCCAACGCCGACGGTTTCTGGGACGCCCGCGACAAGCGAATGAATTATTTTGCCGCCAAGGCCCTCAAGGCTCGTGTGCTGCTGTTCCGGAACGACCTTGACGCTGCTGCAGCTGCCGCGCAGGCGGTTATCGATGAAGCTACTGCCGCTCAGGCCTACAAATGGGTGGACGCCGAGGCGATGACCAAGGCCACCTCCAACGACGAAATAGACTGGACCTTCTCTTCCGAGCAGCTGTTCTGCCTGGAGGTAACGGGCCTGCAGTCGCTGACAGACCTCTATATTTTCAATGTGCTCGGCAGTGGATCTTCTTCGATTCTGGTCGACAAGAATGTCGCGGACCTTTCGCTGTACAATACGGCCACCATCGCCGCCGCCGAAGACATCCGGGGGCCTGCACTGATGCTGAAATTCTTCGGCAACCAGTATCGTTCATACAAGTATTACAACAATTCCTCATACTACACTGGATACAGGAACCGCGTGCCGATGATCAAAATTTCGGAGATGTATATGATCATCGCCGAGGTTGCTGCGGAAAAAGGTGTTCAGGAGACTTTGTTCCAGGCCCTTAGCGAGGTCCGGAGCCACAGGGGGATCCAGGACCCGTCTCCTGTCAACGCAGATCCGGATTTTGCCAGTCGCAACGCATGGCTTTCCGGGGTGCTTATGGAATATGTAAGGGAATTCTACGGGGAGAGCATAGCTTATTATGCGGCCAGACGTATACCCGGAAAGGCGCAGTATTGGATTAATATCGATAAGGACTGGCTGTCCAGAATGCACTCGCTCACGCCCTATCCTTATCCCACCGACGAAGTATCTTACGGAAGACATCAGGACTTATGAAACGGTTATACTACTTCATATTAATAGTTGCGGCGGCCGCGACCTGCCTGTCCTGCGAGAAGAGCGAGATTCAGACTTTCAAGGTGGAAGACTGCTCCGTTTCGTTCAGGGGAATAGAGAATTCCTTCTCCATGCGAGGGTGGACGGAGGATTACAAGGACCTTTACATCCCCGTTATGATGCTGGGCATTCCCGTCGATTACGACAGGGAGATAACGCTCGACATCCGGGATTCCATTGCCACCTCCGCAGATTACCAGGTGCTTTCATCCGTGGTGAAAGCCGGAGAGCTGAAGACCGATATAGTTGTGCGCGCAAAGCGGTTGCCGGACGACGTGGAGCAAAAGGTAATCGTCATGAGCATTATCCCCAATGATTATTTCCGGGCCGGACTTCCTGCATATCAGAAGGCTATAGTTAAATGGACCAATTCCTACGCCAGGCCCGTGCCTGACGTGTGGAAGAACTGGTACCTGTACATCAGTACGGGATACAGCAAGAACCTGCATAAAATCCTGGTAGAGGAATACGGAGACGAAATCGACTTCTGCGTCAGGCGGAAAGGGGACGTCACCCCGGAGAACGGCCTTATTTACAAAGACCCCACCTGGTGGAGTGCGCTCAACAAACGCGTGCGCGAGATAGTCCGCGACCACGACCTGGCAAATCCGGAGAATCCCTATATGCACAGCGAGGATTATGAGGACTATCCCAATTCCTCTACTCCCGTAGGCCAGGGCAAAAAGCCCGCCGTGCTCCCTACTATTTACTCAACCTTAGTGTCGCTATGATGAAGAGGCTCGCCATAATTATCATTCCGCTTGTGCTCATGATAGCCTGCTATCAGGATCTGAGCACGGAGGCGTACAGGGAGCTCCCCGATATCGAAATCCTCGGAGTCCCCGATACGCTGGAGACCTTCTACGGGGAGGAGATAGTCTTGCACGCAATTGCGACGCTGGACGGGAATGCGTACGGCAACTTCGACTATGAATGGGCCATCGACCTCAAGCCGGGTAACAACAAAGACAGGATGAGCATCTCGGAGACCGCCGACGTGTCCTACCGAGTGGCCAACCAACCCAACGAGTCCCCCTACTGCCTGTCGCTGACGGTGTCCGACCCCGAAAGCGGCCTGTCCAGGACGGTCTTTTGCCATGTGTACGTGCGCTCTTCACTCGGCGAGGGGCTCCTGGTCGCCCACACCCGCGACGGCGGCAAGACGTCGGACTTCGACCTCCTGGCCAACAAATTCGTGACCTACGGCTACACGAGCGACGTTCCCCGCTACACCAGAAACATCTACGAGCTGGCCAACGGCAAGCCTCTGGAGGGGACGGTCAACGCCGTGCTCCCGGTGGTGCGGTCCGACGGCGCGGTATATAACGAAACGTATATTTTGGCGGGTACCGACGAGCATCTGCTTGCCCTTGACCCCCTGACCTTTACGGTCGCCAAGCAGGACGGTGCCCTGTTCAACGGCTTCAAGGAGCCCACCTTCGAGGTGCACAACCTCATCAACTACGGCCAGGTAATGACTGCGGCGCAGATAAACGGCAAGCTGTGGCTGAACATCTGCCATACCAACAATATATTCAACGTCGCCGGCTACAGCGGCATCCCTTCGGATGTCTTCACTCCGACCAACGTGGGCTACTGTTATGCGGTTCAGCAGAGCGACGTCGCATTCTTCCATGAAGAGCAGGGCAAGTTCTATTACATGCACGCCCAGTTCTCCGGATACAGCAGCTTTGCTCTGGTAACAGACCTTATAGGAGCCAACCTTGCCGGGGGCAAGTCTCTCTGGGCCGGCGCTGGCAAGGAGGGACGCTGTGCCTTCCTGATAGAGGATGCGGGAGGCAACCACCATATGGTTTATCTGCACCCCAGTGACAAGGAGATGATTCATTATGCGCTGGAACCGGCTCAGTGGCTTCCCGGAGCCAAATACTTTGCCCTCTGCGACAATACCGACATGGCCTTCATGGCAACGGACAGCAAGGTCGCTTCCGTTACCGTTATAGGCGGCAGCCCGGTGTATAGAGAAATCAACTGGAAGCCCGATAACAAGAATGAGGTGATAACCGGAATAAAGTTCTATACCCAGGGATGGTACGGAACCCACGGCTTCGATTATAACACCTATACTTTCCCGCTAGCAACCAACAGGATGCAGATTATGATCTTCACCTATAACGAGTCTACGGGAGAAGGCAAGATATACCTCAGGCCGTTCAACGTGAGTACGGGCCTCTTTACATTCAAAGATAATGGCGTTTATGGCGGATTCGGAAGGATAACCGCCGTGGCATCGACATTCAGATAGGCATGAAATCGATTAAAAGAATACTTTTGCTTGCGGCCATCCTCTGCCCGCTCTGTCTCCAGGCAAATGACCGGCCGGCCCTCAAGACTTCCATCAAGAAGGGAAAGGTTCTCGTGGAGCTTCCGGATTCCCTTCTCGGAAGGACCTGGGCCATGGCTTCCACCGTCCGCGCCATCAGCGACAACCGTATGGGCAACGTTGGCCTTAAGGATGTAAACGGCCTCCATTTCTACACCTTCGAGAAAGTAGACAGCACCATCAGGCTCAAGGAAGTATCGTTCGATTTCTCATCTTCCGACGGGAATATCCTGAGTGCCCTGTCCGACAGTCACATAGGCGCCACGGTAGAGAAGTTCAAGATCAAATCATCCGATTCCCTGGGTGTCTGCACCTTCGATGCCACCGACTTCTTCCTCTCGGACAGAAAGGAACTCGACCCTACCGAGTACAACCCGCTTTCCGGCGAGAAAGTCAAGAAAACCTACAAGAAGGATCTCTCCTACATTGCCGGAACCAAGTGCTTCGAGGACAACTTCTCCGTGGCGGTAAGCCGCACCTACACATACGAAGTCAAGAAAAAGGAAAAGCCGCTGACCATAGAGTCCGTCACCTCCTTCCTCCTGCTGCCGGAAGAAATCTACCATCCGCGTACTGCAGACCCCCGTATCAACTTCTTCTTCACCAGAAGGACGATGGTCGAGGACCTGAACTCCACGAGCAAGGACGTCTGGTTCGTCAACCGCTGGCGCCTGGAGCCCTCCGATACTGCGGCCTACAGGAGAGGAGAGGCGGTGGAGCCCGTGAAGCCCATCACCTTCTGGATAGACAACAAGTTCCCCGAGTGGTGGAAGCCCTACATTACAGAGGCCGTGCTGCAGTGGAACGAAGTGTTCGAGAACATAGGTTTCAAGAATGCCGTGCGGGCGTTGCCCTTCCCGGAAGACAATCCTGAGTTCGACCCGGAAAACATACGCTACAGTTGCATACGCTACGCTCCGGTGTCGGTGCAGAACGCTATGGGCCCCTCATGGGTCGACCCCCGCAGCGGCGAGATAATCAACGCTTCCGTATGGGTCTATCACGATGTCATCAAGCTCCTCAGCCTGTGGATGTTCGTGCAGACCGCCCAGGCCGACCCCGACGTGCGCAGCGTCGACATCCCCAGGGAGATTCTTGGCGACGCGCTTACGTACGTTCTGCGGCACGAGGTAGGCCACACCCTGGGCTTGATGCACAACATGAGCGCATCCACCTATATCACGATGGATCAGCTGCGCGACCCGGCGTACAGCCAGGCACACGGCACTACGGAGTCCATCATGGACTACGCCCGCTTCAACTATGTGGCCGCCCCCGGCGATAAGGAGCGTGGCGTCAAGCTCACTCCGCCCAAGTTCGGCAGGAATGATTACTGGGCCATCCGCTGGGGCTACACCCCCGTTTTCGACGCCGCCGATTTTGAGGAGGAGACCCGTATCACCGCCGGCTGGATTACCGATTCGGTGGCCGTGTCGCCGGTTTACCGTTACGGCAAGCAGCAGATGGGCTTCTTCTTCGACCCGCGCTGCCAGACCGAGGACCTCAGCGACGATGTCTTCGCCGCTTCCGCCGCAGGCGTGCAGAACCTCAAGTATATAATGTCGGAGTTCATGGACTGGATTTCCGACGAGAGCGATCCGGACATGAAATACCGTACGGAGCTTTATCTGGGAATTGTGAACCAGTACCTCCGTTATGCCGGGCATGTTATGCACAACATCGAGGGCCTGTACCGCAACGAGACAGTTCCCGGAGATGGCTTCAAGCGCTACGAAAACGTGCCCAGGGATGTTCAGGTGCGTGCTTTGAACGAGGCGTTCGCCATGTATTCCGACGTCGCCTGGCTGGAAGACAAGGCCGTGCTCGGCAGGCTTCCGATTGTAGGCTCGCCGGTGGATGCTGTCCGCAAGAGCATCGCGGAGACCCTGATGAGCAAGGTCTTCGCCGCCGGAATGATAGACGGCATCGATACTAACGAGCTGCCGGTCAGGGACGTAATGGACATGCTCTATGACAATGTCTGGAGGCCGACTATAAAGGGCCGTGCGCTTACTGACGGCGACAGGATTTTCCAGCGTGCCTATGTGGAATCCCTGATGAGCATGGTGGGCTTCAAGAATCCTACGGTCAATGAAAAGTCCGTTGCTCTTCATGACCACGATCATGACCATGACTGCTGCTGCGATATAGTGAATCCTGCATCCTCAATGGGACGGATTACCTACGACGAGATATCCGGCTTCGAGTGGGAACCCCGCAATTTCGGCGGCGGCCACGTAGGCCAGTCCATGGCCTATGCTGAGCTGATGAAGGTCCGCAAGCTGATTGACAAGAAGGCCGGCAAGGGCGAAGACAAGGGGCATTACGCACTCCTCAGAAGTATAATAGATTACGGCGCGAGATAATGAAAAAGGCATTTCTGGTTATTCTTGCGCTGGCGTTTGCCCTGGCTTCGTATGGCGCAGACACTTATGAGACTTTTGTTTCCAAAAAAGGAATCAAAAGCGCAGGTGAGTGTATGCGTATCTACAAAGACAAGGACAAGTTCTGGATGGAGTTCCCCGATTCCCTTATGGGCCGCCGGGTGGTGCTGTCTTCCTTTATGAGGCGCTCGTCGGGCTGGACCAGCTGCGGTACGGACATCTCCGCCAGGGAGGTTTTCACCTTGTCTAAGACGGATTCCCTGTTGCTGCTGACCTCTCCCGTGGTGGCTGAGGAAGCGTCTACCGCCCCCGTGCGTTACGCCTTCCCGATAAAGTACCGCAATGTCGATTCCACGGTCGTAGTGGTTGAGGTTACCAAGCTCTTCAGCCCCTCCAACAAGGACGCCTTCAACCCGGCGAGGGTTCAGGTGGACGGCAACGCTATGGTGTACAAGGCGACGCCCAAGTCGGAATTCACCCACTTCAAGGAACTCATAGCCTATCCTTCCAGCACCGGCGTCCTCCAGGGGGTCACCTTCAAAGTCTCTCCGGCCTACGATATCGGCGGAGGGACACTCCAGGTAGTAGAGGAGGAAATAATGTCCGTCGACGGAGACGTGGCCACCATGCTGACGCTGGTGCCTGAGGCCTCCGTGAAGGTGAGGGTCGCCGACCCGCGTATCGGCACCGTCAACTCTACCAGGAATGTATTCTCGGACGCAAGGGGGATAAAGAAAGAAGAAATTGTCTCCCGCTGGAACATCTCCGGCGGCAAGAAGATAGTAGTTTACGTGGACACCCTGTTCTCCGCTGCCCAGCGTGAGGCCGTAAGCCGCGGCATACTCGCCTGGAACAAGCCCTTCGAGGCTGCCGGCCTCGGGAGCGTCATAGAGGTGCGCCCCTACGGACGTGACTTCTGTGCCGAGAACCCCCTGGCCAGCAAGGTGATGGCGGACGTCCACAGCTCGTCGGGCCGCCTTTCCGTATCCACAATCTCCGATCCGGCCACCGGCCTGATATCGGCCTGCAGCATCACGGTGCCTGCCGGGCTCCGCGAATATGTGCGGCTGGACGGCCTGTTCGGTATTTCCGACGTCGATCCTCGTTGGCACGAGTATGAAATCCCCGAAGATGCTTTCTGCGAGGCCCTGAGCGCTAAAGTCATGCAGGCGTTCGCCCGCGTGCTGGGCCTGAGCGCCAATGCGGCGGGATCGTACGCATATTCGCCCGAGCAGCTGCGGGATCCGGAATTCACCAGTCGGCATGGGATTACAGCGTCCGTTACAGACGACGTACTGTTCAACTCTCTCGCCCGTCCGGGAGACAAGGAGAGGGGAGTGGCGACCATAGTGAATCAGCCCGGAGAGTACGATTATCTCGCAATTGAGTGGATTTATTCACGTCCCGATGCTGCTTCGGACAAGGCCCTGGCCGACTCTCTGATAAGCTCCAAGGCCGGCAACCCTGCATACTTGTACCTCCCGGTTGCTACCGTGTCTCCGGATCCCAGGTGTTACAGGGGCGATCTGGGCAATGACCCGTTCGAGGAATATACAAATGCCGTCAGGAGACTGCATTACATTGCTGAAAACGTACCCGGGTGGTACGAGAGCACAGTGCCGCACAACACCGGCTTCAGGTCTATTCTGGTCGAGCAGATCCTGACCCATCATTGCAGCGAGCATAGGAAACTCGGCAGAGTAGTCGGGGGCTTGTTTGTTCAGGACATCTCTTCCGGCACCAAATACATAGCCGTCGGCAAGGATGAGCAGAAAAAGGCGCTCACCATGTCCATTAACGGGCTGAACAAAACAGAATACATGGATTCCAACAAGGAGCTCCAGGCGTTCAGCGGAGCCTACAATGACTTTGCAACGATTATGCGCGTCAATGCTGTCAACCAGAACTCTATAAATTCGAGGCTCAAGTGGAGTGCGGCCGCCACCAAATTGGGCATTACGGATTATCCGGTTGCGGAACTGCTGTCCGACATTACGGATGAGGTTACCAGTAACCTGCGCAAAGGTTCCTTGCCGGAAGGAGAGGAGTTCCTTGTCGGTGTGTGGATGACGCTTGGTTTGATGCCGAGTCTCCCCGTGTATGCGCAGAACCAGAAGGAATACAATCATAAGGCCCTTTATGCCCCCATGCCCATGTCGGAAGCGCTTTACAAGCCCGTGCTGGAAAACGCCTGCATTGCCGAGATGGAAAGGCTCGAAGGTGTCCTGAAAAAGAGCCTGCGGGCGGCCCGGAGCGATTATGATAAAGACAGGATCCGTTACCTGCTGTCGCAGATGGACGGTATGAAAGGAACAAAAACACAACCATAATATTAGTATAGTTATGAAAAAGTTTGTTTTACTGGCAGTTGCAGCCCTGGTTGGGCTGGCTGTAGTCTCCTGCGAAGAAAAGGAGATTGAACCGGATGATGCCCTGAGTATTGCGGGGACTACCATCACCGTTGGAAAGGACGCCGCTACTCCGGCTGTCTCTTTCACTGCTAACAAGGCCTGGACGGCCGAGAGCGATTCCCAGTGGATCGTTCCCGACAAGACTTCAGGCGAGGCCGGTACCATTACTCTTACTCTTTCTGTCGCCGAAAACGACACATGGGAAGAAAGAAGTGGAAAGGTTACCGTGGCCGTTGGCTCTGTGAAGACTGTTTTCACTGTGGTTCAGGTAGCAGATTACATCTTCGAAATCGATAATGAATTCTATGCTTCCTATGAAGCTCAGGATATCGAGATTCCGGTAAAGACCAATATGCCGGTCGAAGTGATTATCGCCGAGGATACTCCGTGGATTACTGCGGCGGCTTCTACAAAAGCCGCTCCCAAGGAAGGAGTAATTACAATTCATATTGCCGCCAATAACGACCTCGGCCCCCGTACCGGCAGCTTTGTTATCTCAACTCCCGTTTCTGTTCAAACTTACACGGTTGTTCAGTATGCAAATTGGGATGCGGCATCCAGCGCAGAGGCTATCTATATCGCCAACAGCCAGGATATCTATGATTCCGAGACCTGGGCAATTAACCTGCATCAGCAGTATGTCATCAAGCTGGCTACCGAATTTGGTGACAATGTAACTCTGGTGCTCAACAAGAAGGGCAAGCTCAATGAGGCAACTAATGCTTTCGAATTCTTCCCTATAGACAAGATACCTGCAGGCACTTACGAAATAGACGCAGCCGGTGTCCATGCAGACAACACCTTCTCCATCCAGTCTTCTACCGGAGCGGAGAAGTACTACACCGGACTGGTTCAGGACGGACGCAACGTGCCTATCTATGATGGTGAAATCACTGTTGCAGAGGCCGACGGAACCTATACCGTCACCGCCATCCTTGTTGATGCAGCAGGAAAACAGCATAACTATTCCTACGTGGGCGCTCTCGCACTGACCGGTGATTTCCGTGCAGGCGGCAGCACCGTGAACTGGAGGAACACTTACTACACCCACTTCACCACCAAGGCCAATTCCTGGTATGTAGAGTTCTACATGCCTCGCAAGAACCCTGCAGACGTTGAGCCCGCTTATGCATCTTTCACCTTCTATTCCGCTGCCGGAGAGGTCGACCTCAATGACGTACCCGACGGAACTTATACTTTTGGAGTTGAGGAAGCTGATGCAAATCTTTCCTATACCAACGGTAAGGTCAAGGCCAACCCCGGTCTGCTTTCCAATGTGAGCGTTTCCCTGTACAATGCAGCAGGCGGTGTCCAGTATACTGAGGCGGTGGCCGAAGGCTCATCGCTTACCATCTCCAAGAATGCGGACGGAACCAAGAAGTTTAAGTATGCCGCTTCCGTTAAGCCGTACAGCTATGATGAGAATTGGAATAAGGTGTATGGCGACGCCGTGCAGGTCAACATAGACATCGACGTTCCTCTCACCAAGGCAACAGATGTCCAGACTCATCCTTCAGATGACAAGGACGACGTGTTCACCTCCCTGGACGGAGCTGCCGGCACCCAGTATGTAGGTTATTGGTTCAGCAAGTATATCGGCCAGGAGAATGGAGACCGCAAGGAGGCTATTCCCGGCACCGACTGCAACATCTTCAGCTTCGGCTCCAACTCCTACTTCAACAACACATGGTCGATGATGATATCGGTTATCGCCGAGGCCGGTTGGACCTTCGAGAAGAACTTCGCATCCCGTTACTGCAACAATCCTGTTCCCAACGGAACCTATACCTTCGGAACCGAGGCCAAGATCGGCGCCCTGATTCCTCTGAGGTACAGCTCTTCCTCCAGGTGCTACGTGACCAACACCTATACCGGAACACAGTATTTCCCTGTGGCAGGATCTGTTGTTATCAACAATGGAACCATCACCGTAGACCTTACTTGCAAGGCAACTGAGGCCGCTCTCGCAGGCAGGCCCAACAGCCCGGCAACCGTTCATCTGACCGGCGGCGCCCCCTTCACCTGCTACTACCTGCAGGATTGGAGTGCCCTCACCCGCGTCAAGAACCTCAACATCACCTCACCTGTTCCCCTGAACTAATCTGAGGCGTTGACATAGTATTTGAGGGTGACTGGATAGTCTTTCGACTTTCAGTCACCCTCTATTGTTTTGCCGCGCCGTTGTTTTTGCCGCGCCGTGGCATTTGCTGACAGCTTTTTGGCCAAAACCTGTCAGGAACGGAGGCGCGGCTGTTCGTGATTAGCCACTGCTGCGCAGTGCCTTTTCACGATGCCCCTGCCGGGGGCCGCTTGCGACAAGGAGGTCGCGGAATCACGGCTGACGTGGGAAGAAACGGAGGAGCGTAGCGACGACAGAAGGGGGACGGCGCTAGCCGTGTGGGGGAAACCTTTCCCCCATCCCCTGGGGGTGCAGGGGGATAATAGCGTTATGCTGCGCCAGCAGCAGAATCGCGAACAGCCGCCTCATGGGCGGCTGTTCGTGATTCCGACGCGATTCGAACGCGTGACCCACAGCTTAGAAGGCTGTTGCTCTATCCAGCTGAGCTACGGAACCAAAAGGGACTGCAAAGATAATAAAAAATCAGGATTTCCTATGGCGCAGGGTGAAAGCGAAATAGGAAATCACGCCTAACACGATAATAAGCACGGCGTGGGATTCGTGGCAGAGGGTGGCATACAAAATCCCGGTATCCCAAGTTGCTGCGTATATGTTCTGTAACGTGAGCGCCACCAAATAGTGGTATGCCCCTATTCCTCCCGGCACGGGAATCACGGACGCTATATTGCCCACCGCAGAGATGAACAGTGCGTCAGCGAACGTAAGCGAATCCAGCATTGGCAGCGCCTTGAGGCCCGTCCAGCTCATGCAGACGTACATGGCCCAGATGCCCACCGTATACAGCACGAACAGCCACTTGCGTTCCATCTTGGCAATGCTGGCAAAGCCGGCACCTAACCCGGAAATCCACCCGGCAAGCTTTCCGCACCATGCGTAGCGGGCCCTCCAGTGGAAGATGGCCCAAAAGCCTCCGCCGACCACCAGCACCACTCCGGCCAGCAGCCACCAGGCGGAGAAGCTGAGCCTGCCTGCGAGCGGCTGCCATATCTGCTCCACGAAGAAACTGCCGAATTTGCTCCACCCGAAACCAAGGGCCGCGGCGAACAGCAACACTATGGCCACCACGTCGCAAGTGCGCTCGCAAACTATGGTTCCGAGAGCCTTGTCGTAACTCATTCGCTTGCCGCGCGACACGTAGCCGCAGCGCACGAACTCCCCGGCTCCGGGCAGCACGACGTTGACTATATTGCCCACGTTGATGGAGTCCCAAACGTCCAGCCGCCCCGCCGTGGGATCCATCGGCAGGATAATCGCCCGCCAGCGCTCCTCACGCAGCACCAGCGCCAAAACGGAAAACACTATGAACAGGGCCACCCAGCCCCAGCGGGTCTGCTGCAGGCCGCCCCAGAATGCCTTCCAGTCTACGCCCCTGAAGGCGAAGTACACCAGCACGCCGGCCAGAAGGAAGGAAATGACGTATTTGGGAATATTCTTGTTCATGGTATCAGAAGTCAAAACCTATTGAGGCGGAAAGGGTCACACCCTTGGCATTGCACCACTGGAGGCCGATTTTAAAGGGGCCCACGATAGTCTGGCGGGCGTATTCAGTACCGACTGCGTAAACGAAGAAAGGATCGAACAGAAGTTTGTCTCCTAAACCTCCGATGTCGCAGTAGACGCCTGCCCGCAGCGTAATATAGTTCTTGCTCGCCACGCAGTAGCGCAAGTCAAGCTGGCCCGTCGCAACCAGGTCCCGGCATACGGTGTATCCGGTAGGATAGCCGAAGAACGGAATCTGATGCTCCGTGTAACGCCCCGGCATTATACCGCCCAAAGCCACCACGTGCCGTGGATTCATGTACCTCGTATCCACAGAATTCCAGCCACCGTAAACAGTCGGCTGTATGGTGAAGTTCCGGAAGGGAGTAAAAGCGGCCGAGAAACTGCCGACAAGCGACATGTAAGGCGTTACTGACCCGGACGGGACTTCGTGATTGAACGCCAGGTTGTAACTGTATCCATTGAAGACATAACGCGCATCCAGCACGAAGCCCATGCCTTTGGTTGGGAAATAAGCGTCGTTGAAAGTATCTAAGCGCAGGTTCCCGAATACGGACGCCCAGTAGCTCTTCATGTCCCAGAAGTTCGAGTACGATTCGAAGGTCAGGGCCTGCTGGAAGGGCATCATTTCGTACGAGACTCCGGTGCGGAAGCTTCCGTAGGTCATTCTGGAGTCTTCTATATACAGATCGAGTCCTGAGGAGTAGAAGCGGCTGTACATCGGCTCCCCGGAGTTGAGCATGCTGCTGTTCGTCATATGGTTGCGGAAGCGCACTCCAATCGTGGGTATGCCTATCATGGCGCGGTATGCCGCGTCGAGGTTCAGCGTGGGGTTGGTGCCCAGTTTCAGGTCCGTGGTAAAGCGGAATCCGGAAAGCCGGCGTGTGCCTACGCCCATGCGTACGGAGGCGTAAACGGCCTCGTCAGTATCGGCGTGAATGCCGGCGGAGAGCTCGTTTACCTGCCCCTTCTGGCAGTCGAACACCAGTGTGTATGGCTCCCGGGCGCCTTCCAGGCGGTAGGTTACAGACTCGAATGCATTGGTGCCGTAGATGAAATTCATCAGGGTCTCGATATCTTTTTTGCCATACATGCCATCCTGCCTGTACATGCGCGGATGGATTATGTGCTCCTGCTCCCGGGGAGTTACCCCTTCGAAGCGTATGTCGCTCACACGCACCTTGGTGGTCGCTATGTTGACTGCCGTTCTGCGCGGATTGACGCTAAGCGGTGCAGCATCTTTGAAGCGTGCCGCAATGGCCTCGAACTCATCTTTATGGCTGAGGGCGTCCTGGTAGCCCTCTTCAAGAATGCCATCGACGCTCGCATCGTCGAACGACATCATGTTATAACTGCTCAGGCCGTGATGGACGTTCAGGTCCGGCATGTGCAGTGTACGGTCCAGCGTTGCGGCCCCCAGCAGGTTGATGGTCTGGAGTACCAGGTCAACGGGGGAGTTGAGCTCGTCCAGGCCCTGGCGGGTGTGCATCTCGGAGCCGATTATAATGTCAGCCCCCATCTCGCGGGCAATGTCCACGGGGTAGTTGTTCCGCATGCCGCCGTCCAGAAGGACCGCTCCGTCTGTACGTACAGCCCTGAAATAGAAGGGGATGGAAATCGTCGACCGGATGGCGTCGGAGATGTTTCCGGCAGTCCAGTATTTGGGCTTGAGCGTGTACATGTTGGTTGCCACGCTGGTGTACGGGCGGGGCAGGTCTGCAAAGCCCAGGCTGTCCTGGTATCCGACGCTTACGCTGCTTATCATGTTGCGTATGTTGAATCCGAAAAGCAGACCGTCGGGCATGCCTATTCCCATACGGGACATCGCTACCTGAAGCACGTCGCTGCTGGAGGTGCCGGACTGCTCTGCAAGCAGGTCTATCTGGTCCGACATCTCCTTGATCTTTTTGTCGCGCAGGTCCTCGTTATCGTAGTGGAAGGGGATATTCACGGCAAAGCGGTCGCGGGTTTTGCGCAGCCGGTAAGACAGGTAGTCGTTGGGAATCTTGTCCGACATCATCATCGGCCAGTCCACGTTGCGTACAATGGAATCAAGTTCCGCATGAGTGTAGCCCAGGGAATAGAGGCCGGAAATAAGGCCGCCCATGCTGGTGCCCACTACGGCATCTACAGGTATCCCGAGCTCTTCCATATAGCGGATGACGCCAAGATGTGCCAGGCCGCGTGCTCCACCTCCGGACAGCACCAGAACTACGGTAGGGCGTTGCCGGTGTATGGAATCGAGCCGTGCGCGGATCTGCGCAAAGGCTACGGAGTCGGCTTCGGGGCTGGCGCTGGGCAGAATCTGGGCCTGCGCCGTAGCCATGAGGCTCAGTGCAAGCAGAGCCGTCATCAATCGCTTCATATGCCCAGCCGCTCCAGATTGCACATTATCAGCTTGCCGTCGTCGTCACGCAGGTGCATGCCGTTGCCCTGGCACCACTTCCAGTATTTGCACTCCAGGCACTTGCCCTCGCGCAGGGGGGAGTGGTCGCGGAAGACGCCGAAGCGATTGTTCCAAACGTCCACGAAATCGTCCTTGTAGATGTTCCCCTGGTCGAACCGGGCGCGTATGCTGGTGCAGCCGGAGATGGCACCGTCTATGCGTACCGAGCCGACTGTGATGCCCGCCTGACAGCTGAAGAGGTGGTCGCGTACCTTGCCCTCATAGGGCCCCAGGAAGCCTTCGCAGCCGTAGCTGGCGTGGATGCGGCACTCCTTGCGGGAGGCGTGTATGAAGTCCAGCAGCTGACGGTATTGCTCGTTGCTAAGCTGAAGTTCGGGGTCGGAGGCCGCACGCCCTACCGGGAAGACGGTAAACAGGCGCCAGCGGCGTACGCCGAGCGAAATCAGATACTCCTTGATCTCCGCCAGCTTGGGGAAGTTGCGCTGGTTTACGCAGGTCACCACGTCGAAGCCTATGCCCTTTTGCGAAGCCAGGCGCTTGATGGCCGCCGAAGCGTAAGAGAACGAATCCGGCATGCCGCGCATCCAGTTGTGGTCTTCTTCCAGGCCGTCCAGGCTGATGGTGGCGGTACGCAGGCCGGCGCGAAGCAGCTTGTCCACCATCTCGTTGCTCATCAGACGTCCGTTGGACACCATGCCCCAGGGGAATCCCAGGTCGCGTATGCGTGCGGCACATTCGGGAAGGTCTTCCCTCATAAGGGGCTCGCCTCCGGAAATAATGATGAGAATCTGTGACGGGTCCCACTCCTCTTTTATGCGGAGCAGCACTTTCTCGAAGTCGGCAAAGGGCATGTCCGGCTGCAGGGAAGAAACCTTGCAGTCGCTGCCGCAGTGCCGGCATTTCATGTTGCAGCGCAGGGTGCACTCCCAAAACAGTTGCATCAGGGGGTGGCTTTTGGCCTCCTCCTTAATGAAACTGCGGTTGACATCCAGCGCCAGGCGCTGGGCAAGAGTGAGGGACGGCATTGCTTAGAGCAACTCTTCTGCGTCCACGGTTTCTCCTTCAGCCTCTGCTGCACCGTCGTTTGCCTTGGTAGTGGTCTCCTCAACTTCAGGAGCGGGGACGCCGTACTCAGGCTCGGGATAATCGATGGGTGCGGGACCATAGCAGGCCGTAAAGACATTGAGGCCGAGAATGGCGAGCATCAGTTTGAAAAAACGTTTCTTCATATCGCAAATATATGAAATTTTTCTAAAAAACTACTCCAGAGTCCACTCAACTCCGTCCTTGGTATCCTTTACCTGGATGCCGAGGGCCTTCAGGGAGTCGCGGATGTGGTCCGACGTGGCCCAGTCCTTGGCGGCCTTGGCGGCGGCGCGCTGCTCCAGCACCATGCCCATCAGGCCGTCGATTATCTTGCCTGCGCCGTCACTTCCGGCAGCAGCTTCGTCCTTGAGCCCCAGTACGCCGAAGACTATGTCGCCGAAGAGCTGGCAGAGGGTCTGCAGGTCGCCGGCCCCCAGCTTCACGCTTCCGGCCTTGGCGGAGTTGATAAGGCGCACGGCCTCAGAGATATGGGCCAGCGCCATAGGGGTGTTCATATCGTCGCAGAGGGCGTCGTAGATGCCGTCGAAAACGGCACGCACCTCGGCGGATTCGGCAGGGCAGCTGTCGGGCGCCACGCCGAAGGTCTCTTCTCCGTAGGCATATACGGGCGCCTTGCGGCCGGCCATGGCGTAGAGGTCCTTGGCCGCCTGCATCACGCGGGAGAGACCCTTCTCGGCAGCCAGGAGGGCGTCGTTGGAGAAGTCCAGCGTGCCGCGGTAGTGGGCCTGAAGGATGAAGAAGCGCACGGTCATGGGGCTGTAGGCGCGTTCCAGCTTGGGGTGGTCGCCGCTGAAGAGCTGAGGCAGGGTGATGAAGTTGCCGAGGCTCTTGCCCATCTTCTGGCCGTTGATGGTGATCATGTTGTTGTGCACCCAGTAATGCACGCCCTGCGTGTGCCTGCAGGCCACGTTCTGGGCGATTTCGCACTCGTGGTGCGGGAACATCAGGTCCATTCCGCCGCCGTGGATGTCGAACTCGTTGCCGAGGTACTTCTCTCCCATGACGGAGCACTCCAGGTGCCAGCCGGGGAAGCCTTCGCCCCAGGGGGACGGCCAGCGCATTATGTGCTCCGGCTCCGCCTTCTTCCAGAGGGCGAAGTCGTACGGGGCGCGTTTGTCGCTCTGCCCGTCGAGGCTTCGGGTGCCCTCCAGCGTGTCGTCAAGATTGCGGCCGCTGAGCACGCCGTAGTGGTGGTCCTGGTTGTACTTCTGGACGTCGAAGTAGATGCTGCCGTTGCTCTCGTAGGCGTAGCCGGCGGCGAGTATCTTCTTGACCGCCTCGATCTGCTCCACTATGTGGCCGCTGGCACGCGGTTCGATGGAGGGCGGCGCCACGTTGAGCTGCCGCATCGCCTCGTGGTAGCGGAGGGTGTATGCCTGCACCACCTCCATGGGCTCAAGCTGCTCCAGGCGTGCCTTCTTGGCGATTTTGTCCTCCCCCTCGTCGGCATCGTGCTCCAGATGGCCTACGTCGGTGATGTTGCGCACGTAGCGCACCTTGTAGCCGAGGTGCCTTAGCAGCTTGCTGAGCACGTCGTACGTTACGCCGGGGCGCGCATGCCCGAGGTGGGCATCGCCGTATACGGTAGGGCCGCAGACATACATGCCGACGTGCCCTTCATGGACCGGTTTAAAAAGTTCCTTGCTCCTGGTGAGCGTATTTGTGAGATATAGAGCTTTCATATAGACTACAAAGATAGAAAAAAGAGTTATATTTGTGAATATGAAATTCATTCAGTTGGAATTTTGGGCGGTTTGCCCGGTGGAACTTGTCCTGCGATGAAACGTGTCTTGAGCATACTGGCAGCGTTGTGCTTCCTGGCCTCCTGCGGGCCAGAAATAGATCCCATAAGGCCAAAGGATAATCCAGAAATTCCCACTCCGGAACCGGAGCCGGAGCCCGAACCAGAGCCTGAGCCGGAAAAGGAACCGGTACTGCAGTTTACCTCTATCTGGGAAGACCTTTTCAAAGGTGAAAGCACTTCCGCCGCTTGTGCTGTTACGGACGGAGAGCCCGGAAAAGACTACAAGGTCCTGTACACCTCTTCCGATGTTTCAGTAGCCACCGTATCTGATGAGGGCAAGGTAACGGCGCTCAAAGCCGGCACGGCCCGTATTACTGCAAAAATAGTCGGGACCGAAGCCATGGCGTACCGCGACTACCATGTGATGGACCTTTCACAGCTCAAGCAGGCGTACAGCAGCGACCTGGTGATGGTGAAAGGCCATACGATCTACTACAAGGCCGTAATGCAGTCCTGGGACTTTTTCGACGACTATTTCTACGTATGCCAGGTCTGCGGATCGCCGCACACGCTGACTTACACCCGCAAACCCGTTTACGAACAGAACCCGCAGGACTACATGCACCTTAAATATTACGGCCACGGCGACAACATGTTCGTGGAACGGGCAAGCGACGGCGATTATCTGTGGACCTCCAACTACGGCACCCTGGAGTCCGGAGAGACCAACCGCTATTCCGAGTCCCAGGTGATCTCCAGGATAAAGTTCTCTCCGAACAAGACGGTGTTGCCCGAAGACAGCAGCTTCAACTGCGTGATACCGGGTATGAAGCGCCTCATAGCGGCCTACGACGCAGACAACGGCAACGTGGGCATCTGGTGCCGCGACGCAAGCGGCGTAGCCTGGTTCTACGTGTATCCGATGGAGGACATCAAGGCGTTGCAGGCGGAGAGCATACAACTCAGCTTCAGCCGTACCTACGGTAACCCAAAGGTAACCGACAGGCCTACGGTTTACGCCCGAAACCTGTCAAAGCTTACGCCCCTTTTCAAGTTCCAGATGCCCTTGAAAAACGTACCTCAGGGCTACGACTACCACCACAACAAGATTTACTTCATGCGCGGCGACGGCGCTGAACTGGAAGAGCGCGAGGCCGGCACGAACAAGAACTGGGCGCGTGTGTACTACATTAGTCCCCAGACCGCGAAAACGCTTGTTCAGGTGGATCTGCCGTGGGTGGACAACGTTTCCCTGTTGAAATCGGAGAACATTACGGACCTCGGCTATTTTGAGCCCGAAGGCATCAAGCTCAAGGACGGATATATATACATTGGCTTTGCCAGCAAAGACGCCGGCAGCTCCCCGGAGCGCAGGGTAAACATCTTCAAGTACAAACAGCAGTAACGAAATCCTCGTAGCCACCGTGCCGGGGATGCTGCTGTACCGGGCCTTTATCCGGGAACGTTTTTGCCTGTTTTGTTCCCAAAAGCCGCTAATTATTAGATTCTGGAACAAACGGGGCTGTTTTGTTCCCGCTTTATCTGATTACAAGTTCCACCGGGCAATGGTCGGAGCCGTATATTTCGTTGTGAATTTCGGTAGACTCTATGCGGGGCGCCAGGTCGTTGGACACCAGAAAGTAGTCGATACGCCAGCCGACGTTGCGCTCGCGGGCCGCCATGCGGTAGGACCACCAGGAGTATTTTGCCTCGTCCGGATGCTGGAAGCGCCAGGAGTCGGTAAATCCGGCGGCAAGCAGTTCCGTCATTTTGGCCCGCTCCTCGTCGGAAAAACCGGCGTTGAGATGGTTGGTGTCGGGGTTCTTGAGGTCGATTTCTTCGTGCGCCACGTTCATGTCGCCGCAGACTATCACTCCCTTGTGCTCCTTGAGGCCGCAGAGGTACTCGCGGAAGGCGTCCTCCCACTGCATACGGTACGGCAGGCGCCTCAGACCGTCCTGGGAATTGGGCGTATACACGTTCACCAGGTAGAACTCAGGCATGTCAAGAGTAATCACGCGCCCCTCGGTCTCATGTTCGGGAATGCCTATGCCGGTGGTAACACGCAGCGGTTCCTCGCGGCTGTAAATGCAGGTTCCGGAATAGCCTTTCTTCTCTGCATAATTCCAATAAGAAGTGTAACCGAGGAATTCCAGGTCTATCTGCCCAGCTTGCAGCTTGGTCTCCTGAATGCAAAAGAAATCGGCGTCAAGTTCCGTGAAAATATCCGCGAAGCCCTTGCCTGCCACAGCCCGCAGGCCGTTAACGTTCCAACTGATGAATTTCATATACTGCAAATATAGTCTAATTTTTCTGTATCTTTGCTGAAGTATGGGAAGAGACAAGGTATCACTCTGGCAGATTTTCGCCGTGTTCGCCAAGATAGGGGCGTTCACGATAGGCGGAGGCTATGCCATGATACCAATAATCCAGCGGGAGATGTCCCGGCGCGGCTGGATCTCCGACGACGAGCTGCCGGACATCGTGGCCCTGAGCCAGAGCGCCCCCGGAGTGATGGCGGTGAACATATCCATCTTCGCCGGATACCGCCTGCGCGGCATTCCAGGCAGCATTGCGGCCACGCTCGGCAGCATCACGCCGTCGTTCCTGATTATCCTGGCAATCGCCATGTTTTTCTCCGCCTTCCGCGACAACCCCTGGGTGGAACGGGCGTTCAAGGGCATCAGGCCCGTGGTGATTTCTCTCATCCTCGTTCCCATGGTCAACATGGCCCGCAAGGCATGCACCTCATGGTGGAAGTGGGCTCTGGCAGTGGCGTCGCTGGTGCTGGTCGCTTTCCTTAATGTGTCGCCTATCTACATCCTGCTGGTGGTCATCATAATGGGCTTCAGCGTAACTTATTACAGCGGACGATGGAAGCGGTGAGTCTCATATTGCAGCTGGCCTGGACCTTCTTCCTCGTGGGGGCGTTCACCTTCGGAGGCGGCTACGCCATGCTGTCCCTCATTCAGAACCAGGTGGTTGTGGCGCACCAGTGGATAAGCGAGAGCGCGTTTACGGACATCGTGGCAATCTCGCAGATGACTCCCGGCCCCATAGGCATCAACGCCGCCACGTACACCGGCTACAGCGTACTCTATGAAGCTACCGGCCTGCACTGGATGGGCGTCTGCGGCTCCGCCGTGGCCACACTGGCGCTGGTGCTGCCGTCGTTCCTAATTGTCCTGCTTATCGTAAAATTCTATACCAGGTTCCGCAAGAGCACCCTTTTCGAAGGTACCATGGGCTGGCTGCGTCCGACGGTAGTGGGCCTCATCGGCGCGGCGGCGGTAATACTCGTCGTCCGCACCACCTGGAACGGCTACGTGCCGGAATTTTCCCTCGTGCGCGAGAACATAATCGACTGGCGGAGCTGGTTGCTGATGGGAGCCGCCTTCGTGGCGTCTTACTGGAAGAAAATCAATCCCATACTGATAATCCTCGGGGCCGCAGTGCTGGGGGTGCTGCTATATTAGCGTTTTCGTTAACATTCTGATTCTTTGACTTTTATGTATTTCAAGTGCGGGTTTTTGCCCCCACTTGGAATCGGTTGCGGGCTGATTATCAGCCATTTAATAAAAACGCCAACCATATTCCATTTTTTTTGTATATTTGTAAGTTATGGAAACAGTCATTACTTCAACCAATTTTCAGGACATCCTGGCTCAGCCGGGGCTGATAGTCATAGATTTCTGGGCCACTTGGTGCGGCCCTTGCCGTATTCTTTCCCCTACCGTCGACGAGCTCGCGAAAGAGTTTGAAGGCCGAGCTACCGTTGCCAAGTGCAATGTGGACGATTGCGAGGAGATTGCAGCGCAGTTCGGTATTCGCAATATCCCCACCCTCGTTTTCGTTAAGAACGGCGCAGTGGTAGACCGTACGGTCGGAGTTCTCCCCAAACAGGAGATAGCAGCGAAGATTCAGCTCTATCTATGAGAGTGCTCTTTTTCTGCTCGTCCTTTGCTGGCATAGCTCCGGAGTATAACGAAGCTGCCCGCAGACTGGTCAGGGCAGCGGCGTCCCGGGGTTACGAAATAGCCTCGGGCGGCACTGTAAAGGGAACAATGGGCGTCATCTGCGATGAGGCTGCGGCTTGCGGAGCCGTGGTCCGCGGCGTCCTGCCCCGCTTCATGGAGCCGCTGGCCCACCCCAAACTGACCGACGTGGAGTGGACGGACACCATGTCTGAACGCAAGGAGGCCATGCGCAAGGGCGTCGACATAGCCATTGCCCTGCCCGGCGGAATCGGCACCATGGACGAACTCTTCGAGACCCTGGTGCTGGCCAAGCTGGACCGATTCCCCGGCCGCATCGCCGCCCTGAACATAGACGGTTTCTACGATCCTCTGGACGCTCTGCTGGCGCATTTCGTGGAGACGGGCATGCTGGCCCCGGAAGAAAGGGCCCGCCTCCTGCTTCCCAAAACCGTCGAAGAAGCAATAGAACTCTTATGAAACGTGAAGATGTCATAAAGCTGCTGGGTGCCGACTGGGGCCGTTACGAGGCTCTGGTACGGGAGGCCCTGCAGTCCGACATCGACCTCCTGAACACGGTGAACACGTCCCTGCTGTCCAACTCCGGCAAGCAGTTGCGCCCCCTGCTGTCACTGCTGACGGCACGCGTGTGCGGGACGGTGACGGACGACGTGCTCCATTGTGCCGCCGCCGCCGAACTGCTGCACAACGCCACCCTGATACACGACGACGTGGCGGACGAAAGCAGCCTCAGGCGCGGCAGGCCGACTGTTTCCGCCCTCATGGGGCCGTCCGCCGCAGTGCTGGTGGGCGACTTCTGGTTGGCACGTGCGGTGCGCATGATAATAGGAATCGAGCATCAGAACGAGGTGATACCCCTCTTCGCTCACACCCTCTCCGACCTTGCGGAAGGGGAGATGCTGCAGCTGCAGAAGGCGGCGTCGGCCGATACCACGGAGGAGGATTACCTGCGTATCGTTTACTGCAAGACGGCCTCCCTCTTCGAGGCGGCATGCCGTTCGGCGGCGCTTGCAGCCGGTGCGCCGCAGGAGCTCATAGATGCCGCCGGCCGCTACGGAAAGGCCACCGGCATCGCCTTCCAGATCCGGGACGACATTTTCGACTATTGGGACGAAGCCAACATCGGCAAACCAGTCGGCATCGACCTGAAGGAGCAGAAAATAACGATGCCGCTGCTGGGGGCGCTGCGGAATGTGGACGACCCCGGACGCTACCGGGAGATGGTGCGGGAGATTCCGTCGCATCCGGAGCACTGCGACACGCTGCACCGGCTGGTGCTGGAGAACGGCGGAGTGGAGTACGCCACCCTCCGTCTGGACGATTTCATCAACGAAGCGCTGTCGGCGCTGGAGCTCTTCTCCCCGTCGGAGGAGAGGGAGGCGCTCGCATCGCTGGCACGTTATAACGCCATACGTAAGAAATGAGATTTGCGGATACAGGCTGCAGGCCGGAGGTGCTGAAGACGCTGGCGGGAATGGTCGATTCCGGCCGCATCCCCCATGCCCTCATGTTCTCCGAGCCCGACGGAGGCAGTGCTTTCGCAACGGCGCTCGCATTCCTGCAGTATCTCTATTGCGGCTCCCGCAGCGGCGGCGACTCTTGCGGCGAATGCCCCTCCTGCAACCGTATCACCAAGCTCATACACCCCGACGTACACTTCATCTTCCCGGCAACGGCTCCCAAAACATCCTTGTCGCTGATTACTGAATTCCGTGCCCTGGTGCAGCAGAACCCGCATTTCAAGGAGGCGGAGCTGTACGAGGCGCTGGGCATGGAAAGCAAGTCGGCCATAATAGCCGTGGCCGAGGCCAAAGAAGTGCTGTCCACCCTTGCGCTCAGCGCACTCGAGGGCGGATACCGCTCCGTGGTGATTTATCTTCCGGAAAAGATGAACCAGGAGGCCGCGAACCGCCTGCTGAAGGCCATCGAGGAGCCGGAAGAGAAGACTCAGTTCATCCTTATCACCCATTCGCCGGAGAAGGTGCTCACGACCATAGCGTCCCGCTGCCAGCACATACAGCTGGGCGGTGAGATGCCGGCGCCGGAGTTCCAGGATCCGGAGTTGCTGGACAGGCTTATGGAGGCCCTGCTGGCGCACGACCTCTTTGCCGCTCTGGGAGTGGGGGAGGAAATTGCCTCCCTGCCTTCGCGCGAAAATGCGAAAGCTTTTTGTAAATTTGCAGCCGACGCCATGCGGAAGCTGTTTCTGGCGCAGCAGGGGATATCCCTGCAGGCCGGTATAGGCGATAAGGAACTCAAGTGGGCGAAAGGGGCCCGCAAGACCTTCCCCCGCGCCGCGCTCGCCGCTCTGGACAGGGCCTCCAGGCTCATAGAGCGAAACGTAAATATGAAAATTGTCTTCACCGATTTGGTGGACAGACTGATTGGACTTATCTGATGGATAACGAAACTATACAATTCGATTGTTTCCGCGGTTGTTCCGTCGTGAACGGCCAGGGAGAAGAAGGCATCTCCTGCAATTACAGGGCGGGGTGCTGCAAGCTCTCGGACCGCAACTGGCTTAAGGGCGTAGAAGACGGCAGCTGTCCCGATATATTCGAGGTACGATTCAAGAATACACGCAAGGGCTTCTACATCAACGATTCCGGCCAGAAGCTGAATATCGGGGACCTGGTGATAGTTGAGGCCGCCAACGGTCACGACCTTGGAATAGTAACCCTCTCCGGCCCCATTGTGGCCCGCCAGATGGCCTGCAAGGGCATTTCCCGTGAGAATACCGAATTCAAGAAGATTTACCGCAAGGCCAAGCCCCTCGACATACAGAAATGGCAGGACGCCATAGCCCGCGAGCAGGAGACCATGATAAAGGCCCGCAAGATTGCGGCCGAGCTGGGGCTGGAGATGAAAATCGGCGACGTGGAGTTCCAGGGAGACGGCACCAAGGCCATCTTCTACTATATAGCCGACGGCCGCGTGGACTTCCGCCAGCTCATCAAGGTGTTCGCCGAGGAGTTCCGCATCCGCATAGAGATGAAGCAGATAGGCGCCCGCCAGGAAGCCGGTCTGATAGGCGGCCTGGGCGTCTGCGGACGCGAGCTCTGCTGCGCCAACTATATCACCTCTTTCCAGAGTATCTCCACTTCCGCCGCCCGTTGCCAGGACCTTTCCCTGAACCCCCAGAAGCTGGCGGGGCAGTGCGGCAAGCTGAAGTGCTGCCTCAATTACGAGGTCGCCAATTATCTGGACGCCCAGTCCCGCATTCCCAAGGTGCAGGGGCCTCTGGAGTTCGAAGACGGCCTTGCCTACCTGCGCAAGACGGACATCCTCCGGGAGATAATGTATTTCTCCTACGACAAGAATTCCGATGCCGACCTGTATGCCCTGGACGCCGAAGAGGTGCGCAACATCCTCGATATGAACCGCCACGGCGAGCGTCCGGAGTCGCTCCGCACGGAGCCGGAACCCGTGATGCCGGAATTTGTGACGGCGGTCGGGGACGACAGCATCACCCGTTTCGACGCACCCAAGCGCAAGCGCTCCCGCGGCAAGAAACGCAACCGCAGCGGCAAACGTTCCCGTAAAGAATCCGCAGAATGATGAATGGCCGGCAGATAGCGGCGGCGTGTGCCGTCCTGCTGCTGTCCGCATGCGGCGAACCGCTCTCCCGTGAGCAGTTTATCCGCTCCGACGGCACCGGAGAGTATTCCTTTACGATAGAACTCCCCGATACCGCCTCTACTTATGACCTGTCGTTCTATACGTCTATAGTCTTACCCGTCATGGAGCCGGATACCCTTGGCTCTTTCCCCATGCAGGTGCTGTGGCAGGCTCCGTCCGGCCGCTATTTCTCGGAAACCGTTTACTACCCTGCAGACTCCGTGCGTGTCTTTTACCGCAGGGGCTTCCAGCCTTCGGAAGCGGGTTCCTGGACAATCCAGCTGGATGTTTCTCCTGAACCGGCAGGGCTGAGGGGTATGGGCCTTGTGATCTCCCGCAATCTTTAACCTTACTAAAACATGAATGAAGTTTTTCTCGTAGATATGGATTCCCTTGTGATGAAAATCAGCAAGGGAAAGAAGGTGCCGGGCTTCGTGGTGAGTTTCCTCAAGCGCCTTATACACCAGGACGAGTTCAACCGCTATTTCAGTCAGGGAAAACTCGGAACAGAGTTCCTGGAGGGCTTCCTGGAGTATATCAACGCCACCGTAGAGATCATAGGGGAGGAGAACCTGTCTGACGACGGCCGTTACACCTTCGCCTCCAACCACCCGCTCGGAATGCTGGAGACCTGCGCCCAGGCGGCATACTTTTCCAGGAAATACGACGGACGCATAGCCATTCCGGCCAACGACCTTATGATGTCCATAAAGCAGGTGCGTGAGTACCTCATTCCGGTAAACAAGCTCGGCGGGCAGGGGCGCGATCTCGCAAAGGCCCTGGACGATGCTTTCGCCAGCGACAAGCAGATGGTTTATTTCCCTGCAGGCCTGTGTTCCAGGAAGATAGACGGCGTGATTCAGGACCTGCCGTGGAAGAAAACCTTCATTACCAAGTCCCGCAAGTATCAGAGGGATGTGGTCCCTATCTGGTTCTCAGGACAGAATTCCCCGCGCTTTTACCGTCTGGACAAATGGTGCAAGCGGCTTGGAATCAAGTTTAACCTGGCCATGCTTACACTTCCTTCAGAGGTATTCAAATGCCGGGGCAAGCATTTCAAGATGGTCATAGGAAAGCCCATCCCCTGGCAGACCTTTACGCCGGAACGCTCCGACGCCGAATGGGCTGCATGGGTGCGTGATAAAGTTTATGAATTGAAACAGGATTAAATATGGTACCTATTATTGAACCTGTAGCGACTTCCAGGCTGAAGGCGGAGCTCAACGAGCGTTCCTTCCTTTGCGATACCTCCCACGGAGGATTCCAGGTGTATCTGGTGGACGGGGACACAGCCCCTTCCGTCCTGCAGGAAATAGGGCGTCTGCGCGAGCTGGCGTTCAGGAGCAACGGCGGCGGAACCGGCAAGGCGGTCGACCTGGACCGCTTCGACCTGGACTCTTCCCTCGGCTTCAAGCAGATTGTGCTGTGGGATCCGTCGGCGGAGATTATTGCCGGAGGATACAGGATACTTTTCGGAGACCGTTGCCGCCTGGCTGCGGACGGCCAGCCCATGATGCCTTCGGCGCACTTGTTCCGCTTCTCCGACGAATTCATCAAGGATTATCTTCCGGTTACGGCAGAGCTCAGCCGCTCTTTCATAACCTCTTCCTTCTTCAAGGAGGCGGAGGCTATACGCAATGTATTTGCCCTGGACGGACTGTTCGAGGGCATATGCCATGCGGTGGCCAGGACAAAGATGGAGTATTTCTTCGGCAAGGTGACTTTCTATCCCACCTATCCGCAGGAGGCTTTGTGGCTCATTTCCCGCTTCTTCGCCAAGCATTCCGCCAGCAATCTGGTCAGCCCTCATGTCGAGTATCCGGTGAAACCGGTTGAGGGAGAAAACGAAATCCTGGCCAGCGATGACTTCAAAGAGGACTTCCGGGCCCTGAAGCTGGAGTTCCGCAAACGCGGCTACTATCTCCCGCCCATCCTGAACACTTATATCAACCTGTCCAACAAGTTCCGCTTCTTCGGCTCATCGGTAAACGACGAGTTCGGAGACGTCATTGAAATGGGTCTCCTCGTCGCCTTTGCGGACATTCAGCCCGAGCGTTACCGCGAGCTGCTGGTAAAGGGTTGAACTACAGACTCGGTGAGAGTGTGAGAGTGAAAGTGTACGCCTGAGGGTGAACCATGTATTCGTCGCGCGGCGTTTCGCCCCACGAATTCACGCACCCGAGGCCCATCTGAAGCAGGTCGCAGTTGACGGCAGTCAAGCCCAGCGACCTGTTTTCTTTGTGTATTAGAGGCAGCAATTCGCGGCTGTGGCGCCACTCGCCGACGGTCAGGTCGAGGGTCTGGCGGGTGAACGGCAGGGCCGATGCGGAGAACAGCTCAGGAGACGTGATCTCCATGCCTTTGCCGTCAGCGTCAAGAAGCTTGTAGCTGCGAATGCCCACGTTGGTTCCGTGCTCCTGCGGGCGTGCAGCCCCCATGTCGTAACGCTCCGTCACGTCCTGTACCCAGCGGCCCAGACGTGCGGCGGTGCGGCGGTCGCAATAGGTGTCGAAGGGGCCCTCGCCGTAGAAGTCAAGCGTGGAGTACTCTCCCGGCATGGCGAATTCCACACCCACGCGGAAGAGGTCGGGGACGTTGGTGGCTCCGGGATTCAGCTTGAAGAACATGTCCATGGTGACTATGGCGTCGGGCTGCACGGTCCAGCGCATCTGCACGTAGGCGTGCTCCAGAGGATAGATGACGCTGAGGATTACGTTGCCGTTTTCCTCCACCGTGATGGGGCCGATGGGCTCGAATACGGGATGGAGCCAGCAGGCCATCTTCTTGTCCAGGTGTGCGCCCAGGTCGTTCTCTGTGACTGCGCGGCCGAAGCAGGGCATCAGGGGTATGCTTATCATCTCGCGGCCGTCGACCTTGTACGAGCAAAGTGCGCCGCTGGCCTTGTCCCATGCGGCCTGCCAGCCGTTTCCGCCCACAATGTAGCGGTCTTCCGTCTCTTTCAGCACGGGGCCTCCAAGCTCCGTGTGGCGCTCAGGCACGCAGACCAGCTCGCGGCTGAGAGCTATCTGGTCTGCGGCGACCCGTGTGCCGGCGGGCAGTATGCCGTCGTCATTCTTCAGGCAGAAATCCAGCCACAGGGAGAGGTCGTGCCCTTCCGCCTCGTTTCCGTGGAGATGCAGTCCGGGAAGCTCTACGAGCGCCGTTGTCTGAGGCAGGATGCCGGGCAGATTATGGCTGCCCTGGCCGATTACATTTCCGTCCTGGACCAGCTTCCAGTTGCAGACATAGCGTTCCAGGCTGATGAAGAAGTTCTCGTTGTAGATTATCACCTTGCCTTTCCTGACGCTGTCCAGGTCTGCCTGGCAGAGTATGCTGCGGTACTGGTAGCGTACCTCCTCGGCCTGAGGGTGGGGAACCCTGTCGGGGGAGACTATACCGTTGCAGTTGAACGAGTTGTCGCTATGGTCGTAAGTGTTGAAGTCGCCGCCGAACACGTAAATCCATGAAGGTTTGTCGCCGTCCAGGCGCGAACCGGCGCCGTTCTCTGCGCATATCTTGCCCTGGGCCGGGTCGTAAGGCCAGCGCAAAGCCTGGTCCTGGAAGTCCCAGATGCATCCGCCCTGGTATGAAGGGTATTTACGCACAAGGTCCCAGTATTCGGCAAAGCCGCCCATGGAGTTGCCCATGGCGTGGGCGTACTCGCACTGGATGAGAGGGCGCGCAGGATTGGAGGCGCTGTACTTTTCGCAATAGTCATATCCTGCATACATGGGGCAGAAAATATCCGTGTTCCAGTCCAGTTCGGCACGCTCGTACTGAACGGGGCGGGAAGGGTCGAACTCCTTGGCCCAGCGGTAGCTGTTCTCGAAGTTGGGGCCGTTTCCGGCCTCGTTGCCCAGACTCCATATTATTATTGAAGGATGGTTGAGGTCGCGGTGTATCATACGCTGCAGGCGTACCAGGTGCGGCGCCTTGAAGAGAGGGTTCTTGGCAAGAGTCTTCTCTCCGTAATACATGCCGTGGGATTCTATGTTCGCCTCGTCTATCACGTACAGGCCGTAACGGTCGCAGAGCTCGTACCAATAGGGGTCGTTGGGGTAGTGGCAGGTGCGTACGGTGTTGATGTTAAGCTCCTTCATTACGCGTATGTCGCGCTCCATCTCTGCATGGGTCACGTGGTAGGCTCCGTCCGGGCTCATCTCGTGACGGTTTACACCCTTGATCAGTATGGGCTGGCCGTTCACCAGCAACTGGCCGTTCTTTATCTCTACGGTGCGGAAGCCCAGGTTAAGCGTGGCGGTTTCAACAGCTTTGTTGCCGGAGAATGTGGTGACTTTCAGGGTGTACAGATTCGGTTCCTCTGCGCTCCAGAGCATAGGATACTCGAATTTGCCGCTCCAGCGTGTGCTGCCGCCGGATACTTTTGCATTCTCGGCGTAAACCAGCCCGTCGGGGTCGGTAAGTTCGTAGCGTACACTGCTTGCACCCTTCTCTACAGCCACGTCAAATGTGTATTCACCGGACGCTTCGGCGCTGACGCGTACGTCACTGATGCCGCCTTTCTTTGGTCTGAAGTCGAGCTGGACGCCGCGGGCGATTCCGCAGAGGCGCCAGAAGTCCTGGCATTCCAGGTAGGTTCCGTCGCACCAGCGCATAATCTCAAGCGCGATTATGTTGTCTCCTTTCTTGACGTACGGGGATAGGTCGAAGGCCGCCTCCAGCTTGCTGTCCTCGCTGTAGCCGACGAACTTGCCGTTCACCCATACGCGTACGTTTGAGGTAGCGCTCCCTATGCGCAGCACCACTTTGGACCTGGCCTGCTGAGGGCTCAGCGTGAAGTGGCGGCGGTACTGTCCTATATGGTTGTGCTCGTTGGGCACGTACGGAGGATTGTTCTCATAATGCCCATGCCAGGGATAAGGGTGGTTTACGTAGATGGGATCTCCGTAGCCGTTCAGCTCCCAGAGGCCGGGGACCGGCATGGTGCCCCAGTCCGCATCATCGAATTTTGCGGCCTCGAAGCCGGAGTAGTAATAAGTCTGCTCGTCGAAGTTGTCGAACCAGCGGAACTTCCAGGTGCCGTCCAGGCTCATGGTAGGGACGTCGGAATGCACGCTGGCGTGCATGGGAAGGCGGTTTATTTCCGAAATGTCGGGAGACTGCCACTCGGTCAGGGCTGTCAGTAAAATAAATAAGCTTATCATATGGTCATTAGTTTTTCGCAGAAGATATCATGCTCGCGTTCGCTCAGGAACTCTACGCTGATAGGCAGGTAAAACAGGCGCTCCTGCAGCTGCGGAGGCATTTTGTTGAGGTCGCGCAGGCGCAGCGCGTCTTTCTCGGTTGTTGCGAAGGCGGCGGTGGGGTAGTGTTTCATGGCCGCTTTCAGCCTGCGCACGTCTCCGTTGTTGTATTTGTGGTGGTCGGGGAAGTGGAATTGCTCCACTATCTTGTAGCTGTCGCTGAGATGCCTGACGAGCGGGGTGTCGTTGGCAATTCCGGTTAACAGCACCAGCTTATGGGAATAAATGTAACGGGTGTCGGCATTGGAGAAGACAGGCTCCGGCTTTTCATAGCGTATCTGGGTGAAAAACAGCAGCTGGCTCTTGCCTTTGTGTGCCGCAACGCAGGTGGAGGGGTCGTAGGATTCATAGCCAAGGGTGGCTGCGGCCTCCTGCTTCTCGCTGTCGTCCAGCTCGTAGGGGCACTTGGTCACTATCACTATGTCGCTGTCGTAGAGGCGCTTTTTCAGGTCGCGCAGGTGGCCGGCGGGCAGCAGGGAGTCGGTGGAAACCGGGTGGCTGTAGTCGCTCAGCACTATGTTCAGGTCGGCCTTCAGCTTGCGGTACTGGTATGCGTCGTCCAGCACTACCAGGTCCGTCCCGCCTTCGGCCAGCTTGGCGCAGCCCTCGATGCGGTTCTTGTCGACGGCAACCGTGATTCCGGGAAACTTATGCTTTATCTGTGCCGGCTCGTCGCCGTAGAGGTATGCAGACGCGTCAAGCGGCAGTTCCTGGTAGCCCCTGCTGCGGCGTTTGTAGCCGCGGGACAGTACCGCGACGTTGGAGGCGCCCCATTTGTCGCTCGTCAGCAGCTCCCGCAAGAGCATCTCCGTATGGGGCGTCTTGCCGGTGCCGCCGGCGCTTATGTTGCCCACGCAGACGGTAGGGACGGCCGCTTTGCTGCTGTGCCGTCCGTTGCGGTAGTGCGCGTCGCGCAGGGAGAGTATCAAGCTATATATCATATACGTTGGAGGTCTCGATGGGGGCGTCTGCCCAGCGCTCGGCTATGTAGTCCAGGGTGGCGTGAATCTCTGCGGGGTCGGTGGTCGTCACCAGCTTCATGCGGGTCTGCTTGAATTCCGGCAGGCCCTTGAAGTAGCAGCTCAGGTGACGCCGCATCTCGAAGACGCCGCGCGGCTGGCCCTTGTACTGCAGGGAGAGATCCAGGTGCCGTTTGGCCAGGGCCACGCGCTCGCTCACGCTCAGTGGAGGCAATTGCTCACCGGTGTCCAGATAGTGGCGCATCTCGCGGAAGATCCAGGGGTGGCCGAAGGAGGCGCGCCCTATCATGATGGCGTCTACGCCGTATCTGTCGAACGCTTCTTTTGCCTTCGGGCCGTCGGTGATGTCGCCGTTGCCTATGATGGGGATGTGCATGCGGGGGTTGTTCTTCACCTCGCCGATAAGGGACCAGTCGGCGCTGCCCTTGTACATCTGCTGACGTGTGCGGCCATGTATGGTGAGGGCCTGGATGCCTACGTCCTGCAGGCGCTCCGCAAGCTCGACTATTATTTTGGAGTTCTCGTCCCAGCCAAGGCGGGTCTTCACGGTGACGGGTTTTTTGACGGCTTCCACTACGGCTTTGGTGATGGCTACCATCTTGTCCGGCTCGCGCATCATGCCGCTTCCGGCGCCGCGGCCGGCAATCTTGCTGACGGGGCAGCCGAAGTTGATGTCTATTATGTCCGCACCGTGGCCCCCGGCAATCTCCGCAGCGTTGTCCGCCATTTTGGCCGCCTCCACCATGGATTCGGGGATGTGCCCGTAGATCTGTATGCCCACCGGAGCCTCTTCCGGAAGCGTGCGCATTTTGGCAATAGCCTTGTCGGCATCGCGTATAAGTCCGTCAGACGGAACGAACTCCGTGTACACCATCGCTGCGCCCTGCTCCTTGCATAATATGCGGAAAGAGACGTCCGTAACGTCCTCCATAGGAGCAAGAAACAAGGGCCTGTCACCGAAATCTAAATCTCCAATCCGCATAGTGTACAAATTTAAATATTTTTTACGAACTTTGCAGCCTGCTTTGGTGAGTTGTCCGAGTGGTTGAAGGAGCCTGCCTCGAAAACAGGTGTACGGCAACGTACCGGGGGTTCGAATCCCTCACTCACCGCAAAAAGGAATGGCATCGCAGCGTCAGTTGCGGTGCTTTTTTGTTTAGCCAGCGGTGGGAGCTTGCTCACATCCGTTGGCTAAATGAAAAAGCACAAGAGGCCCATAGGGCCGTGATGCCATTCCATGCTTTGCAGGGCCCCGCGGCGAGCGCTCCGGGATAGCGCAAGCGGCCAAAGGCCGCGCAGCGGAATCCCCAGGTGGGGAAGGAATTATGAAAAACCAATAACTTTTTCTAACTTAGCCTACTGAAACCTGCGCCAAGCACCGTAAAATGAACAAGTTCACCCAATATTCATCCGTCATTCGCTTTACCGCCATCCTCTGTGCCTGTGTGGTCCTGAGTCTTTGGCTGTCCAGCCACATTCCGGAGGCGCTGTTCAATAACCAGCTGTCTCCCGTGCTGTTTGCCTGTACGGTGGCGGTTGCCCTTTCGGGCGCATGGCTCATTTTTCGGCATACCGACAACCTCCGTTTCCGCAAGGCCTGGGGCTGGACGATGCTGGTATGGGGCGTAGTGGACAGTGCCTACCTTTTTTTCTATATAACCGCTCCAAAACAGGTCATGGATATGGGCGCGGCAAATCTTACCACTTTGGAACTGCTTCTTGGCAACATCTTGGGCTGGGTACTGC
>JAFZIO010000014.1 GCA_017554335.1 Bacteroidales bacterium
CATCTCCGCTGACGGATCCAATATCGACGTAAACCAGCTGAAGTCCGACATTACCGCAAGCATAAAGGCTACTATCCAGAACAAGGACGGCAAGATTGCCCTGAAGAAGGCCAGCGGTGTATTCTCTTACGAAATCGAAGAAGAAACCAGCCTCGAGCTTGATACTCTTCCCGATGCGCTTAAGGGCGACAATCTCTGCCTCGACCTCGGAGATCCCCAGCTTAACCTGGATCTTTCCACCAACCTGGGTATTCCTATGAGCGCCACCATTGAGCTCATCCCTTACGTCAACGGTTCCGCCATTGAGGCCAACAAGGTGACGCTTAGCAACGTGCAGCTGCCTTACTCCGCTAACCCGGCCAACACCTCCGTTAAGAAATACACCATCTGCAAAGCGGCATCTTCCGCCCCTGCAGGAAGGGAATTCATAGAGGCGAACATCTCCAGTCTGCTCAAACAGATTCCGGACAAGCTGACCATCAAGATCATCGCCGGTGTGGATTCCTCCCAGACTTCCGTCCTGGAACCTGCTGCAACTTACACGCTGGATATCGACTACGGCATCAACGTGCCTCTGTCTTTCGGCAAGGACTTCTACTTCACTACCGACACCGAACTTGACCTCTCGGGCGCAGCATCCGTAGTAGCCATGGGCGACTTCGGTATCAAGGGAAAAGTGCTGAACGACTCCCCGCTTAACCTCAGCGTACAGTTCGACCTGCTGGACCCCGACGGAAACGTGGTTCCCCAGTCCAAGAGCAGCAGCATCAACATCGCAGGTGCAAAGACCAGCGATTTTGAGATCTACCTGAGCCCCTCCGACAAGAGCAAGGAAATCAAGTCCGCCAAGCTTACAATCAAGGTGACGGCAATTCCTGACGTTCCCGTAAAGAACAGCGACTGCCTGCAGTTCCTCGATCTTGTTGCAGTGTCTGCAAACGGTATAACAGTTAATCCTAGCAAGTAATTCCCACGAGCCATGAAAAAGTTACACATTATACTTCTGACAGCAGCAGCGCTGCTCAGTCTTGGTGCATCGGCCCAGTCTTTCCGCAGCGGATACTTCCTGGACAATTATACCTACGGCTATCGTATCAACCCTGCCCAGGTAAATGAAAAAGGCTTCCTGGGGATTGCTATCGGCAATATAGACCTTCAGAACGCCGCCAATTTCGGTATGGGCAGCTTCCTGTTCAGCAAAGACAATTCCGTGGTAACCGGCTTTAACAGCAAGGTCAGCGCAGAAGAGTTCCTGGGCAAGCTGCACAAGAATAATTTCATAGCACTGGACGAGAGCCTCAACATTCTGTCCCTTGGCATTTCCAACGGCGAGCATATGCACACCATTGAGCTGAATGCCAGGATTATGAATACGACAAGTCTGCCTCTTTCCTTGTTCTCGTTCCTAAAAAAGGGCGGTTCCGAGCCTTATTCCATGGACGGCATCTATGAGAACTTCAACGTAGTCGGCGACCTGTCTTACGGCTATTCAATGTATGTGACAGACAATCTGTCCGTCGGCGGACGCCTCCACCTGCTCGTGGGTTTGATGAACGCCAACCTTGGCACCGCCGGTAAGATTCAGCTGAGCGACGACAATATTTACGCGCAAGTCTCCGGACTTGTAAACACCTCCGGCTTGCTTGACATAAGCGTCCCCGAAGGCGGTTCCGTAGATCAGCTGCAGGTGGGCCTTGGGAAGCAGGTCGGCGGCTTCGGCGCCAGCATCGACCTCGGCGTGGAGTACAAGACAGACTTCGGTCTGGACGCCATGTTCTCCATTACCGACCTGGGCATGATTTCATGGGCCAATCACCTTAATCTTGAGGCCGCTGCAAACGTCGACTTCAAGGGCGGTACATTGAGTTTTGAAGATGGCCAGCTCGGTGGTGACTTCCAGGATCTGGTGGATGTTTCCAAACTGCTTGCCGTCAATGCCGGAAAGGGAACGAGCAGCATAAGCATGATGCCCTTCAACATCCAGGCGGGCGCACGCTACTTCATGCCTTTCTACGATAAGCTTTCCGTCGGCGCCCTGGCAACTTATCACAATGCCAAGAACGCTTCCTGGTTCGACGCAAGGCTCGGCGCCACCATCAGCCCCGCCCGTCTCATCAGCTTCAGCAGCAACATCGGCATCGGCAGCTTCGGCCCCGTCTGGGGAGCAGCCCTGGACCTGCACCTCGGTCCCATCAACCTGACCGCAGGCCTCGACAGCTTCATCGGCAACATGGGTAAGATCAACAATATCCCCATCCCGCTCAACGGCTTCATGGAGAACGCTCACGTGGGTCTTTGCATCACTTTCTAATACATGGTCAGAGATCTCGGCAACAAGGTTCTGTACATAGGAACCGACGATTTGGACATAGACCTTTTTGAGGGTCAGTACATTGTCCCTGAGGGGATGTCGTACAACTCATACCTTGTCGCGGACGAGAAGGTGGCCATCATGGACACCTGCGACGCACGCAAGGGCGAGGAGTGGAAGGCCAATCTGGAAGAGGCTCTGGCGGGCCGTCAGCCGGATTACCTTGTGGTACACCATATGGAGCCGGACCACTCCTCCCTCGCCGCGTGGGCGCTCGAACGCTATCCCGCTGTCACGCTGGTTACAAGCGCCCAGGCGCTGAAGATGCTGGGGCAGTTCTTCCCCGGCCTGCAGCTGGAAGGACGCGTGCAGGTGGTCAAGGAGGGCGATGTGCTCGAGCTCGGAGCCCACAGTCTCCGCTTCATCGGTGCTCCCATGGTCCACTGGCCCGAAGTGCTGATGTCCTACGATGCCGCCGACGGAGCCCTCTACAGCGCCGACGGTTTCGGTAAGTTCGGAGCACTCGGCAACTGCGGCTTCTACGGGCGCGACGATGACGACTGGGCCTGCGAAGCCCGCCGCTACTACTTCAATATAGTCGGCAAGTACGGAGTTCAGGTTCAGGGTGTGCTGAAGAAAGCCGCTGCCCTGGAAATCCGCACGATACGTCCGCTCCACGGCCCCATCCTGGAAGACAATCTCGGCGAATACCTGCGGCTGTACGACCTGTGGAGCAGCTACACCCCGGAAACCGACGGCATCTTCATAGCTTGCGCTTCCATCCACGGCGGCACCCTGGCGGTGGCCGATAAGCTGGCGGAGATTCTGAGGCAGAAGGGCGCGCCCAAGGTTGTGCTCAGCGACCTTACCCGCAGCGACATAGCTGAGAACGTGGAAGACGCGTTCCGCTATCCAAAGATGGTTGCGGCCGCCTGCTCTTACGACGCCGGCCTGTTTACGCCCATGTACGACTTCCTGCACCGCCTGCAGATCAAGGGATACTGCAAGCGTACGGTAGCCATTGTGGAGAACGGCTCATGGGCCCCCTCCGCCGGCCGCGTGATGCGTGAGATGTTCGGCGCCATGAAGGACGTCACCCTTGTAGAGCCCGCCGTGACCATCCGCTCCCGCATGCGTCCCGAGGACCTTCCGGCCCTGGAAGCGCTCGCGGATGCGATTCTGAAATGACCAGAAACGAGCGATACGAAGGAATAGTCGGATGGTTCAGGGAGAATGTGCCGGTGGCGCAGAGCGAGCTGACGTTCGCTGACCCTTACCAGCTGATAGTGGCCGTGGTGCTGTCTGCCCAATGCACGGACAAGCGCGTTAACATGGTGACGCCGGAGTTGTTCCGCCGCTATCCCACGCCCGCAAAACTCGGTTCCGCAGCGGTTGAGGACATCTACGAGCTCATCCGCAGCGTATCGTACCCCAACAGCAAAGCCACACACCTGCAGGCCCTCGGGCGCAAGCTTGACGAGGACTTCGGCGGCGAGGTGCCCGGGACTGTCGAGGAGCTTATGACGCTTCCCGGGGTAGGCCGCAAGACCGCCAACGTAGTAGCCTCCATAGTGTACGACAAGCCCGTGATAGCAGTGGACACCCACGTGTTCCGGGTCAGCCACCGCCTGGGCCTCTCCAACGGCAAGACTCCGTACGACGTGGAGAAGGACCTGGAGAAACACATAAAGGTGGACCATCGTGCCACCGCCCACCACTGGCTCATACTCCACGGCCGGTATATCTGCACCGCCCGCTCGCCAAAGTGCCGGGAGTGCGGTCTCACGCCGTGGTGCCAATATTATTCCCGAAATGCCGATAGTAAAAAACCTGACAGCGGCCCTGCCGGAGCCTGAAACCATCGACCTGGAGGCCCTGCGTGCCGACCTGAAAGACGGGTCGGTTGAGCTGGTGTGCGTGCTGGGGCCAACGGCGTCCGGCAAGACACGCTACGCCGTACAGCTGGCACATGCCTTGGGTGACGGGGCGGAAATAATCTCCGCCGACTCCCGCCAGGTGTACCGCCGCATGGATATCGGCACAGGGAAGGACCTGGCGGAATACGGCGATGTGCCGTATCACCTGATAGACATTGCCGAACCGGGCACCCAGTACAACGTGTTCCGCTTCCGGGAAGACTTTTTCCGGGCGTACGACGACATACGCTCCCGCGGCGGCATCCCCATACTCTGCGGCGGCACAGGCCTGTACATCAATGCCGTAACGGGAGGGTACGACTTTAAGGAACACAAGCCCCTCAGCGCCGCGCCGCAGGTGCCGGCTGCAGACGCTCCCAAGACCTTTTTCATCGGCACCCTTGTCTCCCGCGAAGTGCGCAACGCCCGCATAGACGCACGCCTGGACACCCGCTTGCAGGAGGGAATGATTGATGAAATCAAGGGGCTGCTGGACTCCGGAGTGCCGGCCGAAACGCTCATCAGCTACGGTCTTGAGTATAAATTCGTTACCCTGTATCTCACCGGCCAGACGGACTACGCCGCGATGCGGGAGCACCTGGCCATCGCCATCCATCAGTTCGCAAAACGCCAGATGACCTGGTTCCGTGGCATGGAAAGGTCTGGCGTTCGAATCCACTGGGTTCTGCCAGATTCTTCGCTGCGCTCAGAATGACAGATTACATCTCCGGGGCGGGCTCGGTGCGAAGGAATTCGAAGCTGTCCAGCTTATATACGTCGAGCTTGCCGTCGTAACGTTGCAGACTCATCTCGCCATTCTCGTAATTCCAGTCACATTTGTATTTTAGCGGTATGACGAGTTTGCCCTCGGCACTCACGACTCCAAGGGGACCGTTTTCTTCTTTGCGTACCAGCCAATCGCCCTGCCAGGATGCGTACTCGTACACGAAAGGCTGGAGTTGCTTGGCGTCGAAGTTGAGCATGCCGATCTTGCCATTCTTGGTTAATGCAACCGACTGCTGCTCAAGGTTGTAGTTGAGAATTTCGTCATATTCGAAAGGGATGCGGATGCGGCCGTCATAGCCGCGGGCGCCGGCGCGTATGCGACCGTCCTTCTCTTTGGAGTGCAGGAAGATGATGTCGTGCTCTTCATTAGCATTGGTGATGCGGCTGTGCTTCATCGGAATCACCTCACGACCCGTAGCATCGATGACGCCCCAGGTGTACTCCTGTCCTTCTTCGAATTTCGCCCTGGAGAATGCATCTTGCTCGATGGGCCCATAGCAGCGGCCGTTCGCGACGGCATAAAGGCCTCCGCCAATGTCGCGCCAGGCGGTGTAGGCCTTTTTGTTCACGGCCAGCCTGGTGAGGTCTTTCAGCAGATTTGAGGGATCCTCGCTGTAGCTGTTTACCTCAGGCTTCTCATATGCGGCAAACTCTTTCCTGGCAAGCTCAGCACCCTTCAGAGCCTCCTCAAATTGCTCTTTCAGCTCCGGGTGCTCCTTTATCATCTTCTTGAGCTCTTTTTCCTGCTCGTCGAGCGCGGCCAGGCCCTCGGGTATGCTTTGGTTCAGGGATATCTGCGAGAATTCCTGTGTGAATGTTCTATACCTCTCAAAAACGCCCGAGTTCTGCTCCATAATGCTTTCATCGAACAGCATATACTGCTGCAGGGCGTGCCCTTTGTCCTTACCGCCAGTAGCCGCGTAAGTCAGCGCAGTAACATTCTCCCACGTTGTCTCCTGCGCCATAGCGCCCAGCCCGCAGAACAGGGCCAAAATAAATATTACCAGTCGTTTCATTTGCTTTTTACGTCAAGAAGGATTTGTCTTGTAACTGTCAGAAGGTCAGGAATATTACTTTTGATGGTATCGAAAATTCCTTCGTTGTCAATATTACCGTATTCATGAGCCAGGAAGTTCCTCATTCCGAAGACGGCACTCCACGGTATTGAGGTATACGGAGAGAAGAATTCTTTTCCACAAAGATTCCGGATTTTTACGAATATTTCCGTTATATATTGAAGGCTCATTCCACACGCACGGAAAATAGTCATTCCGGTAAGGTTGGATACAAAGTCGTCTGGCGATTTGATATCAGCCGACATTTTATTCAGTAGTTCCATTTCGTCAATGGCGTCTGTGAGGAGAGAGATGAGACGTTCTTTTTCAGGTATAGATTACCTCCTTTTCTACTCTAGACCGGAAACTCTCTTTAAGAATAGCCTTTTCGGAAATTAAGTCGACGTGCCGTCCGAAAACGGTTTCCAGCTGTTGACTGATAATGGAATAGGTGAACAAGTTGGGCTTTTTCAATGAAATAAGGATGTCAACATCGCTGTCTTGCCTGGCCTCATTCCTGGCGAAACTCCCGAATAATCCCATTTTTTCAATTCCATACTTATCCTTGTTGCAGGAGAAGTAAACTTTCAGTATGGAAAGCACATAATCTCTGTCTAGAGTATCAGAAGTTCGCAGATCTTCCAGGGTGATTACAACACGGTACCCCATTGCAGACAGCACCCTTTCATAAGTTTCAGGGCTTCCAAGTGTGCCGTTTTCCATTCTGGACACCTGCGATTTGCTCATTCCGGCAAGAATGCCAACCTGCTCCTGGGTCATGCCACGAGTCTTGCGAGCGGCTTTGATATCAATTGCATACATAGTATTCCTTTTTTGCAAAAATAGAAAAAGTTTAATA
>JAFZIO010000015.1 GCA_017554335.1 Bacteroidales bacterium
AGTTGATCTCCGCATTACGTACCTGGTTGCGTGTGCTGAACTTCTGGAAGATAGGCACGTTGAGAGAGAGGCCGATGTACTGGCTGAAGTTGTTGGAAAGCTGGTCCCAGAAGGGTGTAGGAGTCACTTTGGAGTTGGTGTAATAGTTGGTTCCAAGTCCACCGCTCAGAGAGAGTGAAGGCAGGTAGGCTCCCTTGGCCTTGGCAATATTGAGCTGGGCGTAGTCTACACCAATCTTTGCAGACTCCACTGCCGGCTTAATCTCCACCGCCTCGGCATAAATGGCCTCGGGAAGCATCAGGAGGGTCTGGTCCACATTCTCAACGTCGGGCGTAACAATTTCGAACCCTTCAGGAGACTCAAGCTCCAGCAGCTGGGTAAGGTCGAGGATAGAAAGCTGGAGGTTGCCGTAGGCCTGAATCTCCGACTGGCGGCTCTGGGCCACGGTGGCCATCTGGGCGCTCACTTCTGCGGCACTCACCTTTCCGGCACGCTCCCGCTCCTGGATCTGATTCAGCAGCTCTTCGTCGTGGACAGTCTGTTCGTGCGCCACGCGCAGCAACTCCTGGTTGTAGAGTATCTGCACATACGCCTGGGCCACGGCCACGCGAATGTCATCGCGCGCCTTCTCAAGGTCGGCGGTAGCAGCCTCCAGGTTCAGCTTCCCGAGCTTTATGTTGTTGTTTATCTCGAAGCCCTGGAAGATGGGCACGTTGGTTCCCAGGCTGAAGGAGGTGGAGGTGGTGTTGGAGTTGGAGTAGGTATTGTCTTCCGTAAGGCCACGGCCGAAGGACAGGTTCTCGGACGCGGATGCGTTTACAGACGGCAGACGGCTCATCTGGGCGGTATTCAGATCCACCTCTCGCTGCTCTACGGTAAGGGCGCTCTGACGGACGGTGATACTGTGCTCCAGCGCATAGTCTATGCAGTCGGAGAGACTCCAGGGGCCTTTCTGGGCCCACGCCGCCGCGCAGGAAAGCAGCAGGGCGGCACTAATGGCTAACTGTCTCATTTCTGCTTCTTCTTGTCGATGTTGATGACACGGGTGCCGCGGACGATGTCGCCCTCTTTGAGGCCGCTGCGGATTTCGATGTTGATACCGTCGCTCAGTCCGGTCTCCACGGGTACGCGCTCGAAGTTGTCTTCCGTCCTCACGAACACGAAGGTGCTGTCGCCTTCGAACTCAAGGGCGCTCTCGGGGATGGTAAGCACGTTGTCTGCATGCTCAAGCACGATTTCCGCGTTGGCGCTGTAGCCGGAGCGTATCATCTGTCCGCCGGTGCCCTTCACGGCCGCCTTTATCTCGAACTGGTTGGCTCCGTTGTTCTCCACCGCCTTGGGGGAAATGTATTCCAGGGCCGCTTCGGAATTGTAGTCGGGCAGGGCGCCGATGGTGATGCGCATGGGCATGCCTTCCACCAGCGAGCCAACTTCCGTCTCGTCGATGTTGCCGTCGAAGATGAGGTCGGACATGTTGGCGATGGTTGCCACCGTGGTACCTTCGTTCATGGTGTTGGCCTGGATGACGGAGTTGCCGACCTTCACGGGCACGTCTAGGATGAGACCGGTGATGGTGGAGCGCACGAGGGTGGAGCTGCCGGTGGTGTTGTTGGACGAGACGCCGTCGCGAATCACCTCCAGGGACTCCTGGGCCGCGTTCTTCTCCTCAATCGCCTGATTGTAGGTCTGAAGCACCTGGTCGTACTCCTCGTCGCTCACGAGCTTCTTGTCGTAGAGCGCCTTTTCACGCTCCCAGTTGGTCTTGGCCTGCTTGAGGTTGATCTCGGCGAGGCGCACGCGGGACTGGGCGGAGCTCAGGGAATTCATGTCCGGGATGACGCGGAGCTTGGCTATGACGTCTCCTTCCTTGACCATCTGGCCGGCCTCCTTGCGGAGCTCGGAGATGATGCCGTTGATCTGGGGCTTGATATTCACCTCGTTGCGGGGCGTAATCTTGCCGGTGATGACGGTGGTGCGGCTGATGTCGGCAAGCTTGGCCTCGTGCTCATTGTACTGAATGGCCTCGGGGCGCGAATTCTTGAACAGGAAAACGAAAGTGCCGATGAACAGCAGCGCTATCAGCGCGAAAATGATGTACTTGACAATCTTTTTCATTATAGTGTGTTTATTTATTATTCATCTCTCATGGCATCCACCGGCTTGATGGACATGGCCCTGGATGCGGGGGCCATTCCGGCTATTACTCCGAGTACCGTAAGCAGCAGCGCCGCTATAACGGCCGTCCAGAAAGATACCTGGAAGTCTACGGGGCTGGCGTCGGGCCTGGCGTTCACTATGGTTTCCAGCAGGTTAAGCAGCAGCACAGCGAACACGATTCCGAAAGATCCCGCCACCAGGGTGAGGCTGATACTCTCCATTATTATCTGGCTCAGGATGTCGCGCGGAGTGGCGCCGATGGCCCTCCTGATACCTATTTCTGTAGTACGCTCCTTCACCGTGACCATCATTATATTGCTTACTCCGATGACTCCGGCGAGTATGGTTCCAAGGCCCACCAGCAGAATGAGGAAGTTGAGGCCTGTGAACAGGTTGTCCATTATGGAGAATATCTGTTCGGTGTTCATCACAAACAGGGCGTCCTTGTCGGTCGGGTCGTAATTGTGCTTCCTGGCCATTATCTGGCGTATCCTGTCTTCCAGGGAGCTTATCTTGATACCGCTGCGCCCGGTAACGCAGATCAATTCTATATTGTCGCCATCGTGATATACCTTCTGTACTACCGGGAGAGGGATTACAACGGACTCATCGGCGCTGCCGTTGATGCTGATATTGCCGGAACTGTAATCTACTCCGATAACCTGATAGAATACCGGACCTACCTTGATCATGGAGCCGCAGGGGTCTCCGCCATCAGGGAAGATGCTGGTATAGATGCGCTTGCCTATTACGCACACCTTGCGCTCCTGGGCTACGTCCGCCTCGTTGATGTAGCGGCCGTACTTCAGGCGGGGCTCCTCAATCATGCAGTAGTCTGCATAGACTCCCTTGATGTTTCCGTTGACCGTATTGGTGCCGTTTACCACCTCCTGCCCCCAGTGGGACACCACGGGCGTAACGGTTTCCAGTTCCGGAACCATGCTCTTAAGGCGCTCCACGTCGGTGTAAGTCATATACCAGTTGCGTCCCTCCTTCATGCCCTTCCAAGGCTTGGTGGTGCGGTCCGCCACAATAATCGCGGTGTTGGTGGCAAAACCCTCGAAGTTGGCGGTAATCAGCTGCTTGAGACCCTGGCCGCCTCCCAGCAGGAAGAGCAGCATGAAGATGCCCCAGAACACCCCGAAGCCGGTAAGCAGGCTCCTGCTCTTGTTTCGCACGAGCGAATCCGCAATCTCGCGATATGTATCTACATCGAGTCTCATTCCGCTCTAAGTGCTTCTATAGGTCTTACGCTTGCGGCCTTGCGGGCAGGGAAAAATCCCGCCAGCGTGCCGGCTATTATCAAAACGAGTGTAGCTTCAATGGCCACATCCAGGCCAACCCCGGGATTCACCAGCATGGCTATCTGCTCGTCCATCACGCTCATGGTGCTCTGGCCGAGCGTCTTGTCCAGTAGCATGCAGGTCAGCATACCCAGGAACATACCGATGTAGCCGAAGAAGGCGGTAATGCTTATGCTCTCGGAGATAATCAGCTTGGTGATATCCCAGGGGCTGGCTCCGATGGCCTTGCGTATGCCGAACTCGTGGGTGCGTTCCTTGACGGTGATCAGCATGATGTTGCTTACGCCCACGATACCGCCGAGCAGGGTGAACAGGCCGATTATCCAGAGGGCGGTGCTGAGTATCTTGCGGCCCTGGTTCATCTGCACGTTCTGGTGTGCGCGGTTCCATACCCATACGGCGCGTTCGTCGTCGGGAGCGGCACGGTGGTGCAGGTTGATGGCCGCCTTGTACTGCTTCTCAAAGGCGTCGTTCGCAGCTTCCGTATCCAGGCCCTTGGTGGTGAAGGAGATGCTTCCGACCTCCTGGCCCTTGCCGTACACCGTCTTCACGGTGGTGAAGGGGGCGTACAGGTTGTTGTCGTTACGCATGCGGTCGGACTTGCTTATGCCCACCACGCGGAAGGCCAGCGAGCCTACCTTGACGTACTTGCCCAGGAGCGATTCCGCCCCCTGCCCGTTGTCGAGCAGCCTTTCCGCCGTGCTCTCGGGCATTACGACCACCTTGCGGCTGTCGCGAATGTCCTTGTCGTTCAGGAAACGGCCGTAGCGCATCTCTATCTTGGACATCTCCTGCGCGGCGGGATACTGGCCGTCGATGTAGCCGGAGAAGTATTTCCTGCCGTAGCTGACGGTGGCGTTGGTGCCCACGGTGGCGGATACCTTGTCCACATGGTCGGCGAAGGTGTCGCTGCCGGTCAGAGCCACGTCGGTGTCGTCCAAACGTATCCTGCGGCCCGCCTTGAGTCCGTCGTAGGGCTTGGAAGTCCAGCCGCCGCCCACACTCACGGAGTTGGTGGCAAAGCTGCCGCGGCCCTGCATGAAGGAGTTCATGAGGCCGTTGCCGGCACCCAGCAGCACGATGAGCATGAAAATACCCCACGATACCGCGAAGCCGGTAAGGCATGTGCGCAGCTTATTGCGGCGCACGCTTTCCCATATTTCGGTGAACAGGTCTTTCATTTCATTATAGTGCTTGTGCCAAACACAGAGGCGCGGTGCTCACGGTTGTCTTCTATATTGCCTATTATTCCGTCCTTGATGTGGACTATCTTGTCCGTACAGTTGGCCACTCCGCTCTCGTGCGTGACCACGATAATGGTCACTCCGTCTTCCTTGTTGAGCTGTCCCAGCAGCTGCATTACCTCCTCCGAAGTCTTGGAATCGAGGGCGCCGGTGGGCTCGTCGGCCAGGATGATCTTGGGCTGGGTGATAAGGGCGCGGGCGATGGCTACGCGCTGCTTCTGTCCGCCGGACATCTCGTTGGGATAGTGCCCGGCCCAGTCGGCCAGTCCGAGGCGGTCCAGGAACTGCATCGCCATCTCGTGGCGCTTGTGGCGGCTTACCCCCTGATAGAACAAGGGAAGCTCCACGTTCTCTACTGCAGTCTTGAAGCTTATCAGATTGAATGACTGGAAGATGAAGCCTATCATCCGGTTTCGGTAGTCCGCCGCCTGCTTTTCAGTTAAGTTTTTGATCAGCCGGCCGTCTATATAGTACTCGCCGGTGTCGTAATTGTCCAATATGCCTATGATGTTCAGCAGGGTGGACTTACCGGAACCGGATGCGCCCATTATCGAAACGAACTCGCCGCTGTCTATGCCCAGGTTGATGCCTTTCAGCACGTGCAGGGGCTGCCCGTTGTTGTAGGTCTTGTTGACGTCTTTTAATTCTATTAACATGGCGCAGTGTTTACCGCAACTATTATTCCAAAAAATCGGACTATACAGTAACAGGAGAGATAAATGTTGCTGCTGCGAGGATGCCGAAAGCGATAACCGCTATGATCCAGAGCACCATGATCACCATACCGGGATGCCAGCTGGGGGCTTTGATTTTGAAAAGCATCAATATGCTCCCGTACAGCATGCCGATGAAAGGCAGTGCATACACAGCTATTGCAAGCATTCCGACCCAGGGCGTAGTTACTATGTTGGCAGACTTCGGGTATTCGGCAATCATCTCGTCAATCATTTCCTTGATTACGTCCGTGAAGCCGAGCCACTCCCAGCCGAACACAGCCAGACCGCCGGCGAAGAGGCCGGAGACCGCAACAATCAGCATAATGAGTCCGATTCCCACCTCCAGTATGCGGCCGATGGTGCCCCAGGCGGGGGCGTTGCCAACCTGACGGACGGCGTTGCCGAAGTCGGACGCCCCGCTCTCGATGTTGCGGCGGACGCTTTCCGCGCTGCCGTCGTCGCCCCGCAGCTCCCAGCGCTGGCGTGCCGTACG
>JAFZIO010000016.1 GCA_017554335.1 Bacteroidales bacterium
CTATCCGTATCCGACGAATCTTTCAAACAAAGGTCATGCAGCCTCTGTTGTTATGGGGTATTACACGACGTTTCCATCGACTATCCCCCTGATACGGGCAAGTTGCTCACGCGTTACGCACCCTTCCGCCGGTCGCCGACAGGTATTGCTACCCTCGCTGCCCCTCGACTTGCATGTGATAAGCCTGCCGCTAGCGTTCATCCTGAGCCAGGATCAAACTCTTCTTTGTATATTTTCAAATTCTAGCTTGACCCTTGACACTTAATTCCTAAAAGAAATTAACGCTCTCGTTTGTTCTCGGTACTTGCTTGTACTTATCTTTTCAATATTATCAATGAACTGTATTTCAAGTGCTCCTTGCGAAGCGGGATGCAAAGGTAGTAATTATTTTTTGACCTGCAAGACTTTTTTTAACTTTTTTTAAAAATATTCTCCCTCTCCTTATTTTTTAATATATTTGCCATGATGAATCTCAAGTCACTGGCAAAGGATACCGCGATTTACGGGCTGAGCAGCATAGTCGGACGCTTCCTGAACTATCTGCTTGTACCACTGTATACTTACAAGATTGCGGCTTCCAGCGGAGGCTACGGCATAGTCACCAATCTTTATGCCTACACCGCCCTGCTGCTGGCTTTGCTGACCTTCGGAATGGAGACTACCATGTTCCGCTTCTCCAACAAAGACGGCGAAGACAAGCGGAGCGTCTACGGCACCTCGCTGAAGATGGTAGGAGGCGTGTGCCTGCTGTTCGTGGCGGCCGTGCTGGTATTCCTCGGCCCGATTTCCGGTGCCATGGGATACGCCGCACATCCGGAGTACGTAGGTTGCATGGCGATTATAGTGGCCCTGGACGCCTTCCAGGCCATTATGTTCTCCAAGCTGCGGCTGGACAGGCGCCCGATCAAGTTCATGTGCCTGAAGTTCGCCTTCATTATCCCCAACATACTGCTCAACCTTATTATTTTCCTGGTTCTGCCGTCCATGTTCGGGACGCACCCCGGGTTGGAAGAAGCGTATCAGCACTTCAACGGAGGCGTAGGATTCATCTTCTTTGCCAACCTCGCATGCACGGCCCTGGTTACCCTGGGCTTCATTCCGGAGCTCAAAGGGCTTGGCGTAAAATTCGACGGCGCCCTGGCGCGCAGAATGCTCAAGTATACCTGGCCCCTGCTGATCCTGAGCCTTGTGGGCATTCTCAACCAGGTAGCCGACAAAATCCTCTTCCCCAAGCTGATGCCGGGAGAAGAAGGCCTCGTGCAGCTCGGCATTTACGGGGCATGCGTAAAGATTGCAATGATAGTCGCCCTGCTTACGCAAGCGTTCCGCTATGCCTACGAACCTATCGTCTTCAACGGAAGCCGGGACAAAAACAGCCCGGAGACGCTTGCCGACGGAATGAAGTATTTCATAATCTTCTCGCTTCTGGCTTTCATTGCCGTAGTGGTATATATGCCTCTGCTCCGGCACTTCATCCAGCCCGCCTACTGGGAAGGCCTGGGTGTGGTGCCTATCGTAATGATGGCGGAGATTTTCATGGGCATATACTTCAACCTGTCGTTCTGGTACAAACTGACGGACAAGACCTGGTGGGGAGCAATTATGAGCGCCATAGGAGCGGCAGTGATGATTGCCGTAAACGTCCTGTTCGTCCCCAAGATAGGCTACTGGGCATGTGCCTGGGGCGGCTTTGCAGGCTACGGAACCGCCATGCTGCTGAGTTTCTTCATAGGCCGCAGATATTTCTCCGTGCCGTATGACGGCAAAACGATTCTGGGCTTTTCAGCCCTGGCGCTTGGTATCTATGCCGCAATGTCAGCACTGGCCATGCCAGCCATAGATCTAAATCCATGGCTGTTCATGGCAATAGGAACAGTGCTTCTGGGAGGCTACTCCTTCTTTGTCTGGAGAGCCCTGAGATAGCGTCTAAAGGTCGCCAAGCGGCCTGTAATTCACTCCTATATAATCCAGCAGAGGCAGTTCGTGCTCTGCAAGGCTTTCGATGAAACGTCCCTCGTCCTTGTTCTCCGGAGTACACCACTGCACCTCGGAAAGCGCCATCACGCGCGGGAAGAGCATGTATTCCAGATGAGCGGGCTCGGCAATATACTCAGTCCATAGATTGCACTGAACACCGAGAATGTGCTTCTGAGCATCATCGGGAATGCCCTTTAGCGGCTCATATCCGTAAAGCTTCTCCAGAGTAATTGCAGATTCTCCCACGGATTCGGGAGTTTCCCACTGATGGGTAATGCTGAAAGGCTCCTTCTCCATGTCGGAGGACTGGATGTAATCCAGGTAACAGTAAGTAGTAGGAGACATTACAACGTCGTAGCCCATGGAAGCGGCCTTGATGCCGCCCTTGGTGCCGCGCCAGCTCATCACGGTAGCGCCTTCCGCCAGGTCTCCTTCGAGAATCTCGTCCCAGCCGATAATCTTCTTGCCCTTGCCGGCAAGGAACTTCTGCATGCGTGCGGTCACGTAATTCTGCAGGCGCGACTCGGCAGACACGCCGTCCTTGTCTTTCAGGCGGAGCTGCCTGATCTTGGCCTGGCAGTCTGGGTCGGTCTTCCACTCGTCACGGGGGCACTCGTCGCCGCCGATATGGATATACTCACCCGGGAAGAGGTCGGCAATCTCGCCAAGCACGTCCTCCAGGAAGCGCATGGTCTTCTCGTTGCCGACGTTCAGCACCTGCTTGGACACGCCCCAGATGGTCCACACCTCGTAAGGCTGAGGCTTGCTGCCCTTGCATCCCAGTTCGGGGTAGGAGGCCAGCGCAGCCTGCATATGGCCGGGAAGGTCAACCTCCGGAATGATGGTGATGCCGCGTTCCGCCGCGTAGGCGATTATGTCGCGCACCTCATCCTTGGTATAATAGCCGCCGTAGCGTATGCCGTCGTTGGAGTTCCAGTCGCCGCCGACCATGGTGCCGTTACGCCAGGCGCCTACTTCGGTAAGGCGGGGGTACTTGTCGATCTGGATGCGCCACCCCTGGTCCTCCGTGAGGTGCCAGTGGAAGCGGTTCAGCTTGTAGATGGCCATCACGTCGAGCACCTTCTTCACCTCGTCTACGCTGAAGAAGTGGCGGCAGCAGTCAAGCATGAGACCGCGGTAGCCGAAACGGGGGGCGTCGTCTATCTCGCAGCAGGGGATGCGCCAGTCCGCCCCGGGATCAGGGGCGGTGCCGTAAATCGACACGGGCAGCATCTGGCGGAGGGTCTGCAGGGAATACAGGAAACCGTTGAAATCGGACGCGCGCACGACTGCCGACGCAGGAGTGACGCTGATGCGATAGCCCTCGGGGGCCACGGAAACGTCCTTAACGAAGCAAAGGCCCTTGCCGGCGGGCTCCCCGGTGGTCACATAGCTCTTCTTTCCTGTCACCATGGAGAGACGGCCGGAGAACTGATCCAACGCAAAGCGGCTCAGGGAGTCGACGGCGGGATCGCAGAAGATGGCGATGCCTTTGAGGTTAAGCGCCCCTTCTCCCATCTCAAGGCTCCTGGGGGCCGGAACTATCTGAGGTTCTGCAAGCTTTGCGTTGCAGGCAGCAAACATTGTCATAAGTGCTGCAAGAAAGACCAGTCTTCTCATAAGCTATTCGGCAACTATATCATAGCCCCAGGGGGTGAGGAAGCGGCCGTCGGAAAGCTCCACGGTCTTGTCGGACAGGTTGGCCCATACGGAAACCTTATTTCCCTTGACGGAACGGCTGAAGGCAAACACGCCCTCTGGCACATCTTCTATGTACTCCAGTTTGCCGCCCTTCTCGCCTGCCGCGAGTGCTGGATTGGCATGCTTGAGCGCAATGAGGTTCTTCCAGAAGCCGGTCCACTCATTGGGCGACCAGTCCTCGATGGGATCCTTCTCGAAGAAGGCCAGACGGCGGCTCAGGCCTATCTCCTGGCCGGTGTAGATGAGCGGCTGGCTCTTGGGCAGGGTGAAGCAAAGCACGGCCATAACGCCGGCTGCGTCGCCCATGCGCTCGAACTCGGTGCCGGACCATGAATTCTCGTCGTGGTTGGACGTAAAGGTCATGCGGAAGGCACTGGGAGGCGTGTTGGTCTCATCCTTGGCAAGATACTCCTTCAGCTCGGGTATGCCTTTGCTGCCCTGGGCAATGTCGTTCATGAGATGGTGAAGCTCCCAGGCATAGGTTGCGTCAAAAGAAGTGGCGGGATCGCTGAGCTCCGGCTTCTCGGCCTCGGCGAGCATGTAGATTCCGGGATAGTCCTTCTTGAGGGCGGGGACCACGCTGAGCCAGAACTTGGCAGGCATTTCGCCGGCGGCGTCGCAGCGGAAGCCGTCGACTCCCTTGTCCAGCCAGAAGCGCATGCAGCTGTCCTGAGCGGCCCATACGGCCTCATTCTCATAGTTCAGGCTGCGGGTATCAGTCCAGTCGTACTCCCATATGGCGTTGCCGAGGGAATCCCTCTCATAGAAGTCCGCAGGCCTGCCGTTGATCCAGATATGGTCCGGAGCGGTCTGGTTGGCCACCCAGTCCAGAATCACCTTGAATCCGGCCTCATGGGAAGCGGCGAGCAGCTGATCGAAATCCTCCATTGTTCCGAATTCGGGATTCACTGCACAATAGTCTGAGATGGCATAGTATGAGCCAAGGCTGCCCTTGCGCTCCACTTCACCTATCTTGTACATGGGCATGAACCAGAGTATGTCTACTCCAAGTTCCTTGAGTCGGGGAAGCTGGGCCTCGACGCCTTTGAAAGTACCCTCGGGGGAATACTGGCGCACGTTTACTTCGTACATTACGCTGTCGTAGGTCCATGAGGGATGGAGTTCAACTGCAGGTTTGCAGCACACCATGGCGGCAAGGGCCGCGGCTGCGAGAATCAATTTCTTCATAATTGGTTATTTTAGTTCGTCCGGTTTGCGGTAATTGTATCCGAGTATCTCCAGCACGGGCAGCTCATGCTTGCCCAGACTCTGGAGGAAGCGGTCAAAATTCTTGTTCTCAGGCTTGCACCACTGCACCTCGCTGAGTGCAATGAGACGCGGCAGGAGCATGTACTCAAGGTACTCGTCGGTTCCTATGAACTCTGTCCAGAGATTGCCCTGCACGCCCAGGATATGATGCTCAGTGCCGGGGTCCATGCCGTCGTAAGGCTCGTAGTGGTAGAGCTTGGTAAGGGTAACGGCGCGCTCCGGTTTCTGGGTAATGCAGAAGGGCTCGCTTTCCAGGTCAGTAGACTGGCAATGGTCCAGATAGCAATAGATATTCGGGGACATAATAACGTCGTAGCCCATGGATGCGGCCTTAATGCCGCCCTTGGTCCCGCGCCAGCTCATGACGGTGGCGCCTTCAGCCAGCTCGCCCTCGAGTATCTCGTCCCAGCCGATGATCTTCTTGCCCTTGGTGGCGAGGAACTTCTGCATGCGGGCTGTCACGTAGTTCTGCAGGCGCGCCTCAGCGGAAGCGTTCTCGTCGCTGACGAGCCCCAGTTCCTTGATCTTCGCCTGGCAATCCGGGTCGGTCTTCCATTCGTCGCGCGGGCACTCGTCGCCGCCGATGTTGAAATATTCGCCCGGGAAGAGGTCGGCCACCTCCGAACAGACGTCCTCGAGGAAGCGCATGGTCTCCTCCTTGCCCACGTTGAGCACCTGCTTGGAGACGCCCCAGTAAGTCCGAACCTCGTAGGGGCCGCTGCCAGCGCATCCGAGCTCAGGATAGGAAGCGAGCGCCGCCACCATATGGCCGGGAAGGTCGACCTCCGGGATGATGGTGATGCCGCGGGCCTGCGCATAGGCAACGATGTCCCGTACCTGCTCCTTGGTATAATAGCCGCCGTAGCGTATTCCGTCGTTGCTGCCCCATTCGCGCCTGATCATGGTGCCGTTGCGGAAGGCTCCAACTTCCGTGAGTCGGGGATACTTGTCGATTTCTATACGCCAGCCCTGATCTTCGGTAAGGTGCCAGTGGAAACGGTTCAGCTTGAACATGGCCATCACGTCGAGTACCTTCTTGACCTCGTCTACGCTGAAGAAGTGGCGGCAGCAGTCAAGCAGGATGCCGCGATAGCCGAAGCGGGGGGCGTCCTCTATCTCGCAGCACGGAATGCGCCACGTTGCCGAAGGGGCCGGTGTATTGCCGTAGATGGCATCCGGCAGCATCTGGCGGAGGGTCTGCAAGGAATAGAAGAAGCCGTTGAAATCCGATGCACGAACCACTGCGGCCCCGGTCCCTATGCTTATCTTATAACCCTCGGGGGCCACGGAAGCGTCCTGTATGAAGTAGAGGCCCTTCAGCTTGCCCTTTTCTACTGCACGCGGGAGTCCGATGGGGCTCGCCACGTCGGTCAGCTTGCCGCTGATGAGGGTCAGGCGGTCCGCAAGTTGCCGTACGGCCTTGATGGCCTGCTGGTCCATAGCAGGGTCGCAGTTGATGGAGACCCCCTTCATATTGAAAGTGCCCTTGCCCATCTCCAGCTTGGACGGCGCCGGAACAATCTCCGGAACCTCAACCTTGGCGGCCAGGCTTAAAGGCATAATCAGTGCAATAAGAAGAACAATTCGTTTCATCGGTTTTGTGATTATCATTCGTATCTCACAAATATAATAATTAATAAAGGAAAAAAGAAGCCGGAAGAAACTTGCGTTCCTTCCGGCCCCTCGGGAAAAATATGTTTTGGTTAGAAATTGACCTGAACGAAAGCGTTCACTGCGGTAGCTGCGAACATGACAACAATAAGAGCAGCCACGATGATGCCGATTACCTTAACCCTCTTGAACCAGGTCTGGCCATTCCAGCCGACTGTCTGGAACATGCTCCAGAAACCATGGGTAAGGTGCAGGAAGAGTGCGCCGAACCAAACGAGGTAGAGCACGAGCAGCCACCAATGGCCGAAGGTCGCATTGAGCAGCAGGTAAGGATTGTTCTCGAAAGTGCCTATGCCGAACATCTCGGGGAGCTGCATCTTGGCCCAGAAATGAGTAAGGTGGAAGCAGATGAAACCGAGGATGACTATACCCAGAACAAGCATGTTCTTTGCGGACCAGGAATCGGTAGCAGCTTTGCTGGCAACCTCATAGCGCTTGTAACCGCCACGGGCGTTAATGTTCTTGATTGTAAGCCAGATGCCGTAAAGGATATGCACGAAGAATCCGAGGGCCAGGACAGGCACCATGATGGAGATGACGGGGGTGGACATAAAGTCGCAGCCCAGCTTGAAAAGGCCGTCGCCCTTGGTGAACAAATCTGCGTCGGCTGCAGCAATGCCGTATTTTCCGGTGAAAGAATCAATCACGGAAAAGAAGTTGATAGTTGCGTGCAGAAGAAGGAAGATTACAAGGAACGCTCCGCTCACCGCCTGGATGAACTTCTTGCCGATAGAAGAGTTGAATATAAACATAGAGTAATACGCTTTACTTTCTTACAGTTTGCAAATATACTCCGAATCTTGCAAGATTCCAATTATCTGACAAATGATTTTCTAAGATACACAGGACGGTTCCCGGAAGCGAGGCCCTCTACCGTAACCGTATACTCCACGCCAGGCTGCAGGCGAGATGCAGGAATTTCCATTGTTTCACCGGGTTTCAGGGTAACCAGAGGGTTCCAGAAAGGCGTCTCGCTCCCTTCGTGGGCCATAGGCCAGGCGCATCCCTGATAATCGTAGATACGCACGTTGTCGTCGAACAGCACGCCGGGCATATTGCCCTTGAACGTCACCAGGTTGACCACTCCGTCGAAGACACGGTAGCCCATGTTGTAGCGGTACGGGTATACCTCGACCACCTTCACTATGGCCGGGTCATACGTCTCTATGAGCTTCTGGTCCGGCACGGGCACGCCGTCTATCATCACGACGGCTTCGCCCCAACGGGAGGGGCCGTCCACCACGCTGCGGTTCATCAGCGCATAGATGACAGTCTTCCTGCCGGGACGGCGGAGCTTCACGGTAGGGGTTATCTCCACGAACACCTCTTCCATAGTCGGGAAGCGGGTGTAGTCGTCCAGGATGTATGAAATGCATTCATGGGTCAGCATGAAGTGCTCCCTGCGCATGGGCAGGGTCGTCGCCAGGGTGTCCGAGGCACGCTCGTCCAGCATTGCGGCGGAACGCCTTACCAGGTCGTCCTCCATGCTGCGGCACAACTTCAGCTTGGGCAGGCCGGTCGCCTTTGGGGAAAGGAACGGGGACACCATCTCCAGGTGGCAGTCAAGGTCGGGATTCAGCCCCTCCAGCACGCACACTACATCCCGGTCGCCAAAGACATTCTCCGTCTCAAAAGTGGCAATGCCGTTTTTGTCGGGATAGGCCGAGTAGCAGTCGGTCTTGGATCCGGGGAAGGCTATAAGCGCCGCCACTTCCTGCTCTATCACCTTTGAGGCATCCTGCCCCACTACCCTGGCTTTCAGCACTTCCCCGTAAGCTTCCGGAGACGGGGCGCCGGGGGCAAAAGTGGCGATGGACCGGTAGCCCGGCTCCCTTATGGAGTCGTTACGCCTCAACGACACGGAGCAGCTTACAGGCCGGCCGGAGGTGTTTTCCAGTACGATGCCGCCGGTGGTCTGGACGGATATGCCGTATCCCGTCTGCACATCGGCCGCCTTGCCGTAATCATCCGCTTCGACTATCTCCACCCCGTCGGTCACGCGGTCGCCGGAGAGAGTGTTGAAGATGGACAGCACCGGGCCGCCGAAGTCCACGTCGGACGGTCCGCTGTAGGCGAACAGCCGGTAGTTGCCGGTAGGCGTGCCCAGGGGAATCAGCAGCGAGCCGCCTCCCCTGCCCTCGCGTACATCTATTCGGGCACGGGCGGCGGGGCCGTCGGCCGAAATGAGCTCCAGGTACGCTACGGAAGGGCCTTCGGCGCAGAAAACGGAGCACCATATACGCTCGCCGGCCAGGTAGCTGGACTTATCCGTGGCCACATACACCTGGGCAGATGCCGTAAGGGCGGCAAGCGACAGAAGCACTATAGTAAATATCCTTTTCATTATACGTCGTTGTTGGGCCACCATTCGGGCCTGGTTTTGGTTCCTCCCCATGCGCGGCAGTCTACACAACGCTTGGGCCCCCACCTTACATTGGTTGCATTGGGTTCGGGGAGCTCATAGAACACCGGGGAACTGTAATTGAAAAGATTGTCCAGGTTATAATTGCCGTCTTCATCGGGCTGAGGATAGAAAAGCAGGCCGTCAGGATACTCCGGGCACTTGTAGATATTCTCAGTGTGAATGAAGATGCGCTGGAACGAGCGCTTGCATACGCTTACGAAGCCCACCACCTGCTCTTCAGGATTGCCGACGCAGGTGATGTTGCCGCGCATCTCGCTGGGTGTAGGAGTAAACAGGTCTCCGGTGCCATTGGAAAGGCTCATCATGTGCTCCATATACTTCCTGGCGTCTGAAGACAAGCCACGGACTTTGAGCTGAATGGAATAGTAATAATTTAGCCTGTCATCCGAGCGGTTGATGTTCAGGAAGTTGTTGTTCACTACACTGTTCTCGGAAAGGCCGTCGGCGGTAGCCAGGCAAGGTTCAACGGAACTGCGGCTGTTCCAACAGAAGTAATAGTCGCTGAATTTCCTTTGCACCACATACTCACCATTCTGGTAATCGTAGAGCAGATCCGGTATGAAATACGCGTGGTACTCCCAGACTTCATCATACTCCCAGCTGAAATTCCAGAGTGAGTCGCGGCCGTTCAGGCTGCAGAACAGCTGCATCTGGGAGTCATTGACCTGATAAGTTATATCTCTTATCTCCGGTTCCTGGTTGACCCCGGACCATGGAGTAATGTATTCCCTGTTGTCTTCCAGCCTCACCATCAGGCGGTAACGGGCATTTTCGGGAGCATTTTCGGTATCTACTATGTAACGGCCGTCCCTTACTTTGGTACCACGGAAAGCCTGGCCCAAGTCGTTTTCTACCACCACACTGGCCTCCGGAGGAGTCCTGCGCTCAGTGTAAGGGTTGGTGCCGAGAGGCATAACGTAGCCGAGGTCTATCTGAGTCTGCTCGCCTATGAGTATGTCTCCGGCCACCACCAGGCGCTCAGGCACCTCGGTGTCAAGATCCGCATCGTAAGGATATATACAAGCGGAAGCGGCAAGAGCGAGCAAAATATATAGTATGGTCTTTTTCATCAGAACTTCAAATTAAGGCTCAGGTAAGGAACCTGGGTGGCGAAAACTGAAACCATGTAACCTTGCACAATTCTGCCGCCGTTTGTGGTATAGAACACCGAATAGGCGTTCTTGCGGCCGGTGACGTTGTAGCAGCCTATGGTTGCCGACATGTGTGTAAAGGCCTTGAGATAATGCCCCGGCTCTATATTGAGGGCCAGATCGAGGCGGAAGTAATCCGGAATCCTGTGGGCGTTGCGCTCGGAATACAGCAGGCGCAGGGCGTTACCGTAGTAATACTGGCCCACGGGAACGGTTACGGGACGCCCCGTAGAATAATCGAGGTTGAAGGAGATGCTGTAGCGGTGCGTGAACTTATAGTTGCCCACCAGCTTCAGGTCGTGAGGCTTGTCGAAGGGAGCGTTATACCATTCGCCGCCGTTGATGGTCTCCGCTCCCCTGTCCTCCATCTCCTTGAGCAGCGCGCGGGACCAGGTGTAAGACACCCATCCTGTCAGGCGGCCGGTCAGTTTGCGGAGCATCAGTTCCACGCCGTAGGAGCGGCCGGTGGTGCGCACAAGGTCTTCCGCCAGGTGGTCGTTCATGGAGAGCACCGCGCCGGACTTGTAGTCCAGATAGTTGTAGCTGCGTTTGTAATAGCCCTCCAGGGAAATGTCCAGGGCGTTTCCGAATACCGTCCAGTAAACTCCGCCGGCCGCCTGGAACCCCTGCTGGGGCTTTATGTCGGCGTCGCTGAGCTTCCACGTGTCCATGGGAGAGATTGAGGATGTATTGGAAACCAGGTGGATATACTGGTTCATGGTATTGAAGCCCGCCTTGACGGACAGGTTCGCCAGAGGCGAATATTTGGCGCCCAGCCTCAGCTCGGGGGCTCCGTAATACTTGACCTTCGGGAACGACAGGAAGGAGGAATAGCGCACGCCGGCGTCGAACGAGAAGGGACCGTTGTCCGGCTGCCAGAGGTCTCCGACGTATACCGACGGCTCAAGCGCCATCTCCCGGTCGAGCTTCCTTGGCACAAAGAGCGACCCCCTGAAGGGTGAAACGGTACCGGGATCGAGGGCGTACAGCACTGCATCGCCACCGAAAGTGATTGTATGGTTGTCCAGAGCCACCTTTGCCGTAGCGCGGGTGAAGCCCTGCTGTATCCTGGTGGAAAGGGTGTAAGCGCCGAGCGAATTCCCGGGAGCGCCGTCTTCCAGAGTGTTGGAGTAGTTGTCGTAGCCAGCACTTACGTCAAGGGAGTTGGAGATTCCCCACCTGTGCTTCCACTTGACGGCGGCGTCGATATTGGAGTAACGGAAGGTGGTGTCGCCCCGGAATGAGAAATTGTCGCGCGACCAGTATCCGGTGAGCTTCAGGGTGTTGCGTGCATCGAAGCGGTGCGTGATGCCGACGTTGACGTCGCTGAACGAGGCTTTGCCGCCAGCGTATCCGCTGTTGGCCGGCAGCTGCTTGAGGAGCCAGTCGGAATAAGTGGTACGGCCTCCCAGGACGAAGGTGGTCTGATTCTTTACGAGGGGGCCCTCGATGGCCAGGTGACTGGTTAGTATGCCCAGGCCGAGGGAGCCCTTGATCCGCTCCGGATCGCCGTCCTTGGAGCTGATGTCCAGCACGGAGGAGATGCGCCCGCCGTATTCCACCGGAATGGAGCTCTTGTACAGCTCCACTTCGTCCACTACGTCCATGTTGAAGGCGGAGAAGATGCCGAATAGGTGGCTGGGGTTGTAGATCGTGCCGCCGTTGAAGAGTATGAGGTTCTGGTCGGCAGAGCCGCCTCGTACGTTGAAGCCGCTGGAAGCTTCTCCAACGCTCTTCACGCCGGGCAGGGTCAGCACCGCCTTCAGAACGTCCCCTTCGCCGAAGGCAGTGGGTATGTGCGTCACCGTGGAGGAGTTGATGGTCTCCAGGCCCATGCCTGTCCTTCGGTGCTCAGCCATGCTGTTGGCGGATACGTAGGCGCTCTTGAGGGCGGTCACCTTTTCACGCATCACCACATCCAGTACACCGGAGTCTTTTATTATCACGCGGATATCCATGTCCTCCTTGGTATATTCCCTGAATTTCAGCATGTTGTCTCCAAGGGGGAGCTTCAGCTCGTATTTGCCGTCCGTTCCGGTATAGCAGAATACGCGCTCGCTGGCGTCGGTAACCAACACGCCTCCGAGCACCTCGCCGCTGGCCACGTCGCGTACTACTCCGCTCACCTTAACAGGGCCTGCTGATGCTTGTACGGTACCAATTTCGTAGGTCTTGTTGCGGTAGTTGGCTATCAGCTTGTCCTGCTCTATCGCGGCAAGCATGGCGGCACGTGAAGACGACTCCGTTTGTGCCGCAAACCAGCCTGCGGGCAAACCGGGCAGGGCGGCAATATGCGCAGGGCGGTCTGACGGGCGGATTTCACGGGGAGCGTCAGTGACCACGTGCGCAAGCTCCGGAAGTGATTCTGCATGCAGGGCCGCGCGTTTGCGCTTGCCGGGGAATACCCTTTTGAACATGCCTTTGCGAACAGTGTAGTAGCAGTTCTTCAGGTGGAAGTAGGTTATTATTTCTTCCCGGTAATCGGGGTCTTCATAACCTATCCCACGAACACCGTTGTGGTTTCCGGGCTCCCGGGCAAAGAGTTTCTGCCTTTGGTAATAATAGGTCTGGTTGCCGTCGGTGAGTATTTCAAAATAGCCCTTGGGGGCGTCGCTCACTCCGGCAAGATTAAGGTTCACATAATAAACGCCCCTCAATTGGAACCACGGGAGCAAAGAAGGCTCCAGCACTATAGGAGACTCGACAAGGGATCTCTTCACGAGCACTTCCTGAGTGTGGGCATTTATATTCAAAGGAACGTCGTAATAGACGGTTCCGTCGTAGCACACGGTTCCGGGGCTGAATTCCGGCGTGGCCCAAAAATAGTGTCCGTTGAAAGAGAAATCGTATTCCGGCATCACACGCCCCCTGAAGAGCGGCGACTGGGCGGCACACACTGTCCCATATAAAACCAACAGAACTGTAACTAACCTTCGCATGGAGCAAATATGATAATTAATATTGGATTTTTAATATTTTTCCGATATTTTTGTTTGTTTTCACTCAAATCGATATGTACAAACGAGTTTTACTTAAGCTTAGCGGCGAGAGCCTCGGCGGCCCGTCCGGCAAAGGCCTTGAGCCTGAGAGCCTTAACAGATACGCGTCAGAAATAGTGGAGGCGGTGCGCGAAGGCCGCCAGGTAGCGGTGGTAAACGGCGGCGGCAACATTTTCCGCGGCCTTCAGGGAGTCGGCAAAGGCTTCGACCGCGTAACCGGCGACCGCATGGGCATGCTCGCCACGGTCATCAACTCGCTGGCACTGGCATGCGCCATCCGCAGCCTCGGAGTGGAAGCGGAAGTCTTTACCGCAACGCCCATGGAGCCGCACGCCCGTTATTATACACGAGACAACGCAGTGGCGCTGCTTGAGAGGGGCGGAGTCGCTCTTATCTCCGGCGGCACAGGCAACCCCTACTTCACCACAGACTCCGGAGCGGCCCTGCGCGCCCTGGAGCTCGGAGCCGACGCCCTGCTTAAGGGCACCCGCGTAGACGGAGTCTACACGGCCGACCCCGAGAAAGATCCCACGGCGGTGCGTTACGAGGAGCTGACCTTCACCAAGGCGCTTACGGACCACCTTAAAGTCATGGACCAGACCGCTTATGCGCTCTGCGAGCAGGGCCCCGTGCCCATCGTGGTCTTCGACATAACCCGCCCCGGCAACCTTGCCCGACTGCTGCGCGGCGAACCTATCGGAACAATAGTAAAAGCTGAATAATATGTTGACAGAAAAAGCAAAAGAGATTGTGAGCGCTGCCGAAGCCAAGATGCGCGACGCTCTCAATTTCCTTGAGGAGGATCTCAAGAACTACAGGGTAGGCAAGGCCAACCCTTCGATTTTCAACGGCCTGATGGTAGACTACTACGGCTCTCCCACCCCGGTTCATCAGGTGGCCTCCATCTCTGCCCCCGACGCAAAGACCCTGACCCTCCAGCCCTGGGAGAAAAACATGATTCCCAAGATTGAGAAGGCCATCATGGACGCCAACCTGGGCTTCACCCCCCAGAACAACGGCGAAATTATCCGCTGCACCGTGCCCGCCCTCACCGAGGAGCGCCGCCGCGACCTGATCAAGAAGGCCAAGGCTACCGGCGAGCAGACCAAAGTCACCGTACGCAACGCCCGTCGTGACGCTTTCGACCTGCTGAAGAAGGCACAGAAGAACGACGGCCTCTCCGAGGATGTAGAGAAAGAGGCGGAAGACGAAGTACAGAAGCTGACCGACAAGAAGGTCAAGTCTGTCGACGACGTGGTCGCCGCCAAGGAGAAAGAGATTCTGACGGTTTAATAAGCTCTAAAGATTCTGCCGGTATTCGGTCGGAGTCATACCGAACTGGCGCTTGAACTGGTCACGGAACGTGGCCGGTGTAAAGCCCACGCTTTCTGCAATCTCAGTCAGGGACATTCCGGGCTCTTCATGCAGAAGGCGTACGGCATCTGCCAGACGCATGGAATTGATATAAGCCGTGAAGGACTGCCCGTCGGCATGAGCCGCCAAGAGGTCATTCAGGGTTCGGCGGCTTATGTCGAACCTGTCAAGTATATCCTGGCGCTGAAGGGATTCGCTGAGGTAGAGCTTCTCTCTCCGTATTGTCCCATCTATCATTTGGAACAATTCCGGATTGGGTTCGGGAACGCTGGCTTGCGATTCTTTTTGTGATTCTGCCTGTTCGCTTATCTTGTATCGCCGGCGAGAAAGGGACCATGTAAATACGGCCGAAACCAGCATGAGCGCTATAATCGCAATGATAATGACGTCTTTGCGGGACGATTTTTCCTCTGCGTCTTTAATCTTCCGGTCCTGCTCCTGGGCGTGGTACCTGGCCGCGTACTCCTGGGCTTCGCTCTCTTGCGCTTTGCGGCTAAGCTCCTTCTGGATATTTGCATAACGGTTCATATAATCCAGCGCCTCTTCAGGGCGGCCCTGAGCAGTGGCGGCATCGGCACGGTCTTTCAAGATGGTGGCAAAGTCGGCATTGAGAGTATCGGCACCCAGACGGGCTTCAACCTCTGCGTGAGTGGCCAGAAGCTTGTTCCACTCTCCCAGAGCCTTCCAGGCAGGGGCAATCATCACGCGGCCGCCGAAAGTCTTGCCGTAATCCGACTGTTCGAAGAGCTTGACGTACTTTCTGGCTTCCGTAAAGTCGGGAGGTGTGGTCTGTGCGTATGCGCGGGCTATGAACGCCCAGGCCTGCGCCTTGTAGTAATTGCAGTAGCGAGCGCGGTCCGCTCCGATGGGAGGCAGGCGAAAACTGTCTTCTGCATAGGCTGAAGGGTGTTTTTCATAATCTTCCAGCTTCTTGACGATAGCCTGTCCCTCCGGAATAACGGCGTCATAATTGCCATCCTCTTCAAAGACAATAATCTTTCGCTTGCGGGCCACAATACCGGCATCCATCCTGTCCACGCTGAGCGGGCCGGCGTCCAGAGCATTGATTACCCGGTCCAATTTTGCAAGCCCTTCATCGTGACGGCCAATGTAAGTCATCACCAGGCCGATCTCGGCTTCCATCCGCAGGGCTTCGGTTTCCGCCCCCTCCTGGCGGTTCAGATCGGCCAGTTCTATGGCATACTTCAGCCATGGCTCGTAATCCTTCCGCATGCGGTATGAGTCCATCAGCAGCTGGAGAATACTGCTGCGGCCAACGGAAGAGGGCTGGCCGGCGGCGCCGGTGGAATCCCGCTGGAGCAGGTCCCCGCAGATGGTGATGGCTTCGGTCAGATAGTGCTCGTCCGGAGAGTGGGCATATACCTTGGCGCGGAGATAATCCGCTTCAAAATCATCTATGTTGCCTACTATCCGGGCGGAGTCTATGATTGTGAGCGCACGCTCCGGATCCGTGCCGTATACAAGCATGGCCGCACGGGCGGTATATAAAGAATCTGAAGCTTGAGGGATATGTTCCGAAGGCCTGTCGACGGCCTTTGCACATCCCCCAAGAATCAGAATAAAACTAACTAACCAACCAACAATAAAGTATTTATTCATTTGGAATATCTACCTGTGTCTGTTCTGCTGCATAGAGTATTTCGTCAATCAGATCTTCACGCGCCTCTTCGGGCACAACGCTCCAGGTCCCTATAGCAGAATAAAGGGCGGGATTGTGCTCTTTAACCTTTTCAACTATGCTGTTTGCCCATTTGTCACGTACGGCGTTCGGGACGAACTCGTACATGCGTTTGGGTATCATGCTTTTGATGGTATTCTTCTGATTCACGATGCCTGGTCTCCAATTATACAGGAAACGAAAATAGGAAAAAGGGCGGAAAAGACCAACAATCAACATGCGCGAATTTGGCTACGGGCCAAAATCACGCATAAAAAAATCATTTGCAGAGCAGTTTGTCAAAGAAATCAGCATACTCGCGATTATGTAAATCGGTGGCTATGACAAAATAAAAGCCAAAGGAGTCCAGAAGCTTTGCCCTGGTGGCGACGGGGCAAGTTGTAGAGGAATGCCGGCCCGGTCCAATTCCTTCTGCATCTGTTCGCACGCAGGAATGACGGTTGCCGGAGTGTTGTGATATTTATGTGAACTGTGGGACGTACACACGGCCCGGCTGAACCCGTACGCCACCAGCCTCCCTGCCAGGTACAGGGCCTCCTCCATCGTTTCCGCCCCGTCATCCAGACCGGGCAGAATACGGCAAAAAACTGTCAGGTGCTCCCTGGCCAAGGCATCATCTACTGGAAGCACCTCAAGTAAAGCAGACCACGGTAATTGTGTCGACAGTGTTGACGCAATTGCTTTGCCGTACTCGGCCCTCTTATCGTGCAGATCTTCCTTATTGATACGTTCTCCAATGTGAGAAAGGAAGGAGGGATTAGCCCCGCTGCGCGGGCCTTTTCCATGGCCACTTTGCGGTATTCGGTCGGTGTCATCTTGAATTTTTCGCGGAACAGCGTGTTAAAGTGGCTGCGGCTGGTGAATCCGCTCAAGTCAGAGATAATGCCGACGGGCTCGTCGGTAGTCGCAAGCAGCTGCGCGGCGTACAGGATGCGTTGATCATCAATGAAATCACCGACCGTCATGCCGCTGCAATCACGGATGGCGTCGGATATGTACAAGTAGTTTGTCCCAAGAATCCGAGCCAGCTTCTCGCGGTTCAGGCTGCTGTCGGTAAAAAGCTTCTGCTCCCGCATCAGATCACAGGCCTTCCGGTAAAGCAATTGTGAAGGCGTCAACGACCCTTCGTGCGTGTCACGGCGTGCAATCTCCCGCTCATTTTCTTCTTTCTGGAGCATCTGCTGGACCGTGTCATACAGTTCCCGGTTTTTCTGGTGAAGCTGTTTTCTGGAGACAAGAATCTGCCATAGCGTTATCGCTCCGGCGACCACGAGCACGATAAGCGAGATAATGATAATAAGATGTATGCGTGAAGAGGCCTCGGCTTTGGCGAGGGCCATCTCCTTTTCCTGTGTCTTGAACTTGACTTCAAACTCGGCGGCCTGAAGGTTGCGTTCGCGTAAGGAAAGGCTGTCCTTCAGCACGGCGGCACGGACAGTTGCCTCATCGGCCTCGTGCCATTCCCTATGTCGGCGATGCCACTGAGCCTTGGCGAAGAGGACTGTATGGAACACATTGTTGATGGTGTCGCCCTGCGACACGTAGAAATCTTCTATGTCGTGAAAGAGTTGCATCACCTGCGCGCGGTCATCGGTGAGCACGTAGTAATGCAGAATGTCATGCTTGCCGTTGATGGCCTTGGCGAAGTCTGTCTTGGCGAACTCTTTGGCGGCCCGGCTAGCCTCTGCAGTCTGCCCCATCCGCTGTAGGGACAGTGCCAACCTGGCATATGTGCGGGCATACTGTATGTCGAAATAGCCATCGAACATATCAACCCCCAACTGTTGCATTTCGCCGATAAACGCCAGGCGCTCGCGGCAGGTGGCGGCAGCCTCGGCGCACTGCCCCCGTTCCAACAGGATGTGGGTCTTCTCGCTCATGTAGTAGGACGCTTTCGGCAGCAATTGGCGGTCGCTCTGATGGCGGATAAGGTCGATGGCACGGTCCAGATATTCGATGCCCGACCCGGGATGCTCATGTTCAATGGCGGAGCCTGCAATGCCGCAGAATTCGGCCTCGAAGCGGGCATTGCCGGCCTCATGCGCCAGCCGTTCGCCCTCGGTGGCATACTCCAGAGCTCGGGCATACTCTCGGACGGTGAGGCTGAAGGTGCAATAAGTAGAGAGTGCGGTCAGATAAATGTCACTAGTGTGGCTCAGCCCCTCGCGGTCCAGCACAAGGCGCAGGTACTGCTCGGCGCGGACATAGTCGGTCAGGCCGGCGCGGTAGATATGCCCACGCAGCCAGTTGCAGCTGTCGGCACTCATGGTGCCCAGCATCTCGGCGGTATCTATAAGGGCCAGGCAACGCTCGGGCTCCCGCATATGTGGGCCGTACCCTCCCTGGGGGCTTACGCCCAAATAATCTCATCCTTCAAGACCACATCCACCTTCATCTCTTCAGTAGGAGTATTATAAATGATTTGGAAGTGTGGGAAGATTTTCATGCCAAGCCGAAAGGAAGCCGATTTGAATATTGGTTTTAGTATAAAAAACCAAACATCCAGAGTGGAACCTGATTGTCGTGGACGTATTCTATATCGTCTTTGACCACATATCCATCCGGGATATCTTCAATCTGCTTTTTCCCTTTCTTGCGACCTCCCACTTCAAAGGTCCTACCATCGATTTCAAAGTCGGAAACGGGCGATTCCAACACCTCGAACGTTTGTTTTGTCCAGCAGAAGAAGATGGTTTCACGGCTGTTTCCGGTATTGGGCCGATCCCCAGAAAGAACATATGCCATGTTGGGATTATGAAGGTAGAGCTTATCCATCTTGCGTAGGATGGCGTCACCGTTTGCTTTCATGCGCAGTACGGAGACCAGTTGGGCCTTTTCCAGATATTCCAGGTATTTGGGTAGTTCATCACGATCCAACTCCAGGTCCCTGGCCATATCCGAGAAATTGATTTTGACGGGGACGCTCTTGGAGATGAAGTACATGAATTTTTTGAGTTTCTGTGTGGCGGCGATGGTCATCCTGGCATACTTGGGGATATCGACCTCGACGGTGGTGTTGATGACCTGGCGCAGGCGGGTCTCAAACTCAGGTTCCATGGAAAAAGGATAGCACCCTTTCTTCATGTATTCTTCAAAATATGCAAGCGGGCGCTCCGGTCCGTAAGGGAAATCGATCTTCCCTTTTAAGATGTCATCCAGGGTGGCGCTTTTCAAAGACCAGCCCTTGCGGAGATTCAGGTATTCGCGGAACGACCAGACCGGAAGATGGTATTCGATGACACGTCGGCTCAGGTCGGCTCCGCCTTCTTTCAGATCTAACAGGGAGCTGCCGGAATAGACGATGTGCAGGAGCGGCAGGCTATCATAGATGTTTTTGATTTCCGTGCTCCAGTTCTGATACTTATGAATTTCGTCTATGTATAGGTATTTGCCTCCGCGGGCGAAAAAAGCCTTCGCCGTTTCCAGTAGCGTATGCGCACTGAAGTAGATATCATCGGCCAGCACATAGAGGGATTCGTCCATCTTTCCGGACCTTTTGATGTGCTGAAGGATGAGAGTGGATTTACCCACGCCCTTCTGGCCCAGGATACCCAGAATGCGAACATCCCAGTTGATGGTATTGTGCTGCTCCCGAAAGAAGTCCATCGGGGTGAGTTCCAGCAGTTGTTTGAATTGGTCGTAAAGTGTTTGCATAGCTTTTGCGGTGTTTATCCGGCACAAATATACAAAATCTGCGGAAAAGTTCCCGCTATTTCTTAAAAAATAGGGTGTTTTTCAAAAACAGCACCCACGCCTCAAGGCGCAGGTGCTGGAAATGGGCCGAGAAATGAGCTTGGCAGAGACTTCCTGGCCCAATGCCTACTCCACGAAGAACGCGATGCTTTTCACATACTCGCCGCTGAAATCATCAGCGCCTGTCAGCAGGCCTACCGAGGCGGCAGTGCCCGTCCATGTGACTTTATATATTCCTGTCATATAATCTTCACTATACACCCATCCAGTGCCGAGTTTACTTTCCATAGCAGCAATGTCCCATCCAGCAGAGCCATTGAGCGTCATCTCAATCTTTGTGAATTGCTTGCCGGTCGGAGCCGTGAAGGTAAAGCCGCCGGATGCATGCGCGTTGAAACTGATGCCATCCATATAATACCAGGCATCAATCATGTCGGCATTAGCACTCAGCGTGATGCCCTCCTTCGTATAGGATGTATAAGTGCCAGAGACATTAAGGTCACTGATGTTGCTGCTATCCCAGACTATCGTGCCTGCGGGATAAACCGTCACGGAGCAGGTGGCCGTTGCACCACCGCCGTCGTTGGCGGTAGCGGTGATGGTGGCGGTGCCGCCAGCCACGGCGGTAACTTCACCCGTAGAGGCATTGACTGTGGCGACGGAGGTATTGCTGCTGCTCCAGCTCACAGTCTTATCTACGGCATCTGAAGGGTAAGAGGAGGAAACAGAAAGCGTTACCGTGCCTCCGATAAGCAGGCTGGCCGATGTCTTGTTCAGATAGATAGAAGACACTTTCTTCGGATTCATCGGCACACGGATGTCGTAGTATTTGCCATTTTCGAAGGCAATGCCGCTCTTGCTGAAAGTATAGGTGCCACTTCCGACGGTTGCCGTCAGGGTATATGTGTCGGCACTGGCGTTTTCGTTGCGCAAGGCTACGGTGAGTTCACTGGCTGCGTCATCGGGCGTTACGGTAATGGCGCCATAGGTGGTGCCCATCTCATAATATTCATAGCTGAATAGCCGCATTTCAGACAGCTGCATGCAGTTGCCATCTCTAACTGCACTAATCTCAAGCCGGAAGAATTTGTACTGGCCAGGAGCATCGGCATCAAAATCCTTCTCCGCATTGCTTGATGTAGGCATATCGTAATTATCGGTCTTCGTGTCAATGATGCTCCAACTGTCTCCGCTATTCTTTTTCCCGTACAGGACCCAGTTTCTGGGATTGCGGACATAATTACCCCAAGACCCGGTATCTCCACCTGTTCGGAGCATATAACCATCTACCTGAATGGCCGATGCGGTATGAAACTCAATATACCAGTTACCGCTAGGTTTATTTGCGCACCACTTGGTGTCTAGATTATTGTCAACCAGATTCCCGTGTTCTTCTCCTCCGAATCCGCCCGAGCCTCCATCGACTGAGTAGTAGCTGCTACCATAATAATATGTCTTGGAGCCGGCGCCACGGTAGCTCTTGTTGACAACCAACTTATTACTGGACGCTTCGATTTTCAGGCTATTGACGGCGATGGGGTCGGTTCCGTCGGTCAGGCGGAACTTCACGATAGCCTGCTGGCTGGTAAAGTTGGCCGACGCAGTAGTCGTAATCTCACCGGCGTTTACCTCGTCCACCGTCACCGTGGCCAACGCATAGTCGTATTTCTTTTCTATGGAGCTGGCATCGCTCAGCAGGGTACCCTTCTGACCGGTGTAATTCCATTCGCCCCTGGGGAAGAGCAGGTTCAGGTTGTCGCCGGCAGTGGGAGCCGGACTGAGGGTTCCCGTCAGCGTGGTGCTGCCGGTTTCGCTGGCGTCGGCCGTGAGGATGCCAAACGTTGTGGCCCAATTTTCAGAGAAAACGCTAACCTGGTCCGTTCCTGCCCACTTCACATTTAATGTATTGTCGTCAAGGGACAGAGCCTTGGTATCATCACCTTTGGTTGCGTCAACGGTGAGGGTGTATTCTTTAGCCGAAGGCTCCTCGGGAGTAAAGTCAGGAGCCATTTCCTTCTGGCAGGAAACGATGGATACAAATGTAGTAAAAGCAATCAACAGGCTTGTGCAATTCAGAATCTTTTTCATTTTTCTGTCCTCCATCGTTTACCAATTCCAAATACCGTTTCCATCGAGTAAGCCGGGATCGATCCCGTCATTACTGTCGCCATAAGAGTCACGTAATCCGCTGGCGCAAATGACGCCTTCCTGTTTTCCCTCCACCACTTCCGTGACAGGGGATTTGTAAAATTCGTTGTGTTTTGTTTTCATTATGTATGGGTTTTATTAGTTGGCTAACACAAAAACGAACTATTTTAGAATAAAAAAATGACCCCGGCAATATGCCGGAGCCCGAAATTTACGCAGAGTCAAAAGGGGCGGGTAAAAATTTACGCAGAATCAATTTTCCGGGCCCATTCGCGTGGCGTCATGCCGGTAATGCCAGCAAAAGTGCGGGAAAATACGGCGGGAGAAGAGAAGCCGCACAAGGCAGATATCTCCTGCAACTTCAGCTCCGGATGCTCCTTCTGGAGACGCTTGGCCTCCTGGATGCGGTACCGGTTCACAAACTGGTAAAAGGTGCAGCCGTATTCGGAATGGATGAACTGCGAGAGGTAGGTTCGGTTCATGGCCAGGACCTCTCCCAGGTCGGAGAGCTGGAAGTTGGGATTGGCATAGGGTTTCTCCTTCTCCATCCAATCTTCCAGCTTTTTGCGAAGCTCCTGTTTGGGTAAATCGACAGGTTCCTCGGGCTTTTCCTGGCCGGCCTGCCGAAGCATGGACCACGGGTCTTTCCGGAAAAGAATCTGCTCCGTGCTGTACACGAACATGAAGATGGTGAGCCAGAGCTGTGTGAAACCTCTGGTGGGGTGATGGCTCAGGCACATGTACATATAGACCAGTCCTACCAGGATACCCATCACCATAAAGCGCATAATCCACTGGACATCGATATCGTCCAGATTGGAATAGTTTTCTTCGCACCAGGTGTTATAGGCCCGCACGTGGGTGAAAAGAAGCGCTACCAGCACCACCGGATACAGGCTGATGACAGGCTGCAGGTTGAGCGGAATGGCGTAGTCCAGGGCCACCAGGGCAAACATGGGCAACAGTTGCCACAGGACTTTCTTCCAGTTCATCCAGCCGGGGCGCAGGGCCTCGGTGGGATACAGCAGCAGTACCCAGCCCAAGATGTTGCCAAGAAGCAGTTCCAAAGTGGTAAGATTTGCCGCGCCCATATCCATGACCTGTTTTGGAGCGGTTATATAGAAAAAAAGGTAGGCACTGTCCACTACGCCCCATACCAGCATCGTCC
>JAFZIO010000017.1 GCA_017554335.1 Bacteroidales bacterium
CCCGTCCTGTTGGAGTTAAGGGTACGCATCTGCGCGCCTCCTCCCAGTCCGGCAAAAAAGCGCATTGGCCCATAAGCCTCGGTCTTGAACTCCACAAAAGCATTCAGGGTGTGCTGCATGGTCTTTAAATCATAATTTGCATTCTTCGGGTCAGTAGACTGAACATCATCTATTACAGACTTCGAGCTTAATTCTGCAGCATGCGGCATTACGAACGCATAAAAAGCTCCCACTGAGAACATTTTTGAAAGGTCGAACCTATATTCGCCGTAGACGTCCAGTGTGGACTTTTCTTCGAAATAGTTCTCGAACAGGAATTCTCCCGGAACGGCCACGCCTGTTCCGATTTCGAAATGGTGCTTGCTTATCTTCTGGGCGTTAAGGTTGAAAGGCAGAAGGATGCAGATTGCTATGAGAACTTTCTTCATATACATCAAGTTATATCTTTGCAAATGTACCAATTTTTCCGGGATCGATGAGCTTTTCTTCCGGATTGAAGGGCCGCAAGTCGTCCAGCGACATGGATTTAATGGCGGTTTTGATTATTTCTTCTTCGCCGGCACCGGGGGCACTCCCCTGGCGTTCCATGTAGAAGCGTCCCGCATCCAGCAGCACCTTGCGGGGGACGAGGCCTATAATTTCCGTCCCGGTGACCTTTAGCCCGCGGGCTGCAGCGGCACGCGACACCTCTTCGAATGCCACATGCAGGGGTGCGGCCTCTATGTCGGTAATGTTCATGGAGACCTGCGCTATTCCGTACTCCTCTATATACCAGCCGATTGCCTTGCATCCCTTAAGAGTGCCGCGTACCCATTCGCCATTCACCTTCCGCCCCTTTTCCCGCACATCGCAGGCTATCTCCTGTGCCAGTTCTACGGAGGTCGAATTCAGGTTGAAGTTAACCGCTACCAAATAATTGCGGGCGCCCACGTTTGATGCGCCGCTTCGCCGTGCGCGCTCGTCCCAGCCACCGCAGAAGTCGGGCCGGCGGTCGGGGTCGGCAATCTTTTCCGGGAGGGCCTCATATTCGCCGGAGCGGCATACGGCCAGATTCTTGCGTTCCGGCCGGAAAGCCGCCGCCTCGTAGCAGTAGCACGGAATGCCGAGTACGTCGAACATACGTTTCGCGAGCCTGCGGGCCATGTCGGCACACTCGTCCAGCGTGACCCCTTCTACGGGCACGAGCGGCAGTACGTCGATGGCGCCGCTGCGTGGATGGGTCCCGTGGTGCCTGCGCATGTCGATGAGCTCCTGAGCCTTTGCGGCGCCGCGGAAGGCCGCTTCAGTTACTTGCTCCGGCCCGCCGATAAAGGTCACCACCGTGCGGTTGGTCGCCTCCCCCGGGTCCACGTTCAGGACCTTCACCCCTTCGACGGACGCTATGGCATCCACGATGGCGTCTATTTTCGCCCGGTCGCGCCCCTCGCTGAAGTTCGGGACACATTCGATTATTCTCTTCATACGGCGGTCATCTGTTCAGCACATAAAGGTACGAAATTTCCGAAAAATAATAATGACGTATTCTGAACCGTTACGTGTTATTATGATAGAATCAATAAATGATGCAATATGAAACGTTATTTTTTATCGATGCTGATTATTCCGGTACTTTTAAGCGCTTGCAAGAAGGAGCATGTGCTGGTTATAGACTACGTTATGGAGGCACAAGTAATCGTGAAGAATGATTTGAGCGAAGAAGTAGACCTGACTGCATATTATACAGACCGTCAGACCCCTGATAAGGCAACGCTAAAGCTCAGCGCAGGAGAAGATTACAAGTATTGGATTTCCCTATTGAGCGGGAACTACGAAAAGGGTAAGATTAATATCTACCATTGTGATTCCTTGGATATTCAATTCTCCGGCGCTAAAAATCTACGCCTATACTCCGGCAAGTATGGAGAGGGTGACAATAATCTTGAAAACCTGTGGGTAATGAATCCAAATCCGGCACATGCAGGAGATGATATTACGATGACATTGACTATAAATGAATCCTTGGCAGCTTTAGCAAGATAGTCCTTGATATTGTATATCTTTGAGGGAGAATACGACAAAGTGAGTGTATAAAGAGCTGGACGAGCAGGAACTGGCCAGGCACTGCTCAGAGAGAGACAGATTGGCGGAGGAAGAGCTGTATAACAGATATGCAGCAAGGGTATATACACTCTGCAGGCGATACACCGGAGATAATGACGAAGCCAAAGACTTGATGCAGGATTCTTTAATCCAGGCATTGAACAAGATTGACACATTCCGGTTCGCCGGGAAAGGCTCCCTTTACAGATGGATGAGCCGGATAGCGATAAACAAAGCCATAAATCATATAAAGCGGCAACGATGGCGAACCGTATCCCTGGATTTCCTGCAACATGACGATATACCGGAGCCTAGCGACGAAGAGATAAACTCGATACCGCAAGAGAAATTGCTGGAATGGATTTCACAGATGCCAGAAGTCAGAAGAACCGTGTTTAACCTCTATTGCATCGACGGTTATTCCCATAAGGAAATTGGCAAGATGCTGGGCATAAGCGAAAAGGGGTCTGCCGGCACATTGGCCAAGGCCAGGAATCAACTGAAAGGAGAAATTCAACGATATCTTAAAGAACAATGAGCAAGTGGGAAGAAACAGTTAAGAACCGACTGGAAGAGTACGAAAGTCCTCTCCCTGAGGGGAGTTTTGCTGAGTTCTTTGAGCGCCGGAGTGCCGCATCCGGTAACTCGGGGGCTAAACTTACCACTTGGGCCAGGGTATTAGTCACCGCTGTTGCTGCTGTACTCGCCGTTATGCTGTTCCGTCGCCAGCCAGGCTCCCCTGCTGATGACATACAAATAATCATTCCGCCGGAGAGTCCCGTTGCTGTGGCTGTTGATTCAACAGATATTCAAGTATTTGAGCACCAGGCTGTCAGGAAAACTGCGGCTCTGCAGAAAGAGCCGGCGGTCGTTCCTGAAAATAGAATTGAAGAAACGTCCCCGGAAGTGACCGGCGGCGATGTGGCGAAGAGCCGGGAAGACTTAGGCGACGGCTATCCCGATAACTTTAAAGAAGAATCTGCCGTCACTGATGCCGACTCTCCCTCGTCGCCCTTTGTACCGTCTGTACCGGAAATCACCGTCCGCAAGCCCGCAGGTTTGAGTGTCGTCCCCGCCGCAGGAGCCGTTGCCGGAGGAGGATTGCTGGCCGCAGTGCTAACTCCCATGACAGGCAGCCGCCAGAATCCATCCGACATTCCGATACACAGTGACCCGATACCCGGCGACCCTGTCAGGCCTGGCGACGACCCCGTGACGCCGGTTGACAAACGGACAAAAGAGTATTCCCACCGATTCCCGTTACAATTGGGATTATCCACACGGATTCCTGTTTCGGAAAGGCTCAGCATTACGACAGGTCTCGAATACTCGTTGTATTCATCGACGTTTACCTACACCCTGTCCGGGGAGAAAGAGCAAGTGGCGCATTATGTCGGGATTCCGGTGCGGATGGACTGGACACTTGCGTCCAATAATAATATTGACGTCTATCTCGGCGGGGGCATCAAAGGGGATTATTGCCTGGGGGCAACTCTTGGAGGGGAAGCTGTAAAGAAAGACGGTTTCAACTTATCGCTGCTGGGCGCCGGCGGCATTCAGTTCAATGTAACGGAATGGCTGGGAGTCTACGTTGAGCCGGAAATCAGTTATACGCTTCCGTCGAAGAAGCTGATTCTTGAGACATACCGCACAGAGCACCCGCTGGTGTTCTCTGTGGCGGGCGGTTTACGCATAAACATTGGTACCACAAAAAGTAAATGACATGAAGCACTTATCGGTCTATAATGTTATTATTGCCCTTGGCTTGGCAACAGTTCTGGCATCCTGCTCGCAGACGGAGCCGGATCTGCCGGGAGAGGAAGTGACAATTAGCCTTTTGCAAGGAAAATGGGACGAGTATTATGACGACCCGTCCTTTGCCATGGACGGAGGGCTGACTTGGCAAATCGGGAAAGAAGAAATAGTGCTTCACAGCTACGATGTCCTTACTGATACGTCGGAGGATGTGCATATAGGCTACGACGTTTCCAGGCAAAATGGGCAGTACATCATAACACTCCATTATACCAAATGGGCGTACGACGACTCCTTCCAGATTACCGTCCTGAACGACAAGGAGATGGCATGGCAGAAAGTCGGCACCACCTTCTCCGCCGGTTCTTATTCCGGCAATTACAAGCACTTCGTTAACGACAACTACTGGAAGCAGTAATCTTCCCTACATCATCTTCCACATGGCGTCGCGGGCGGCGCGCTGGTGCGAGGCGTTCATCTTGCCGAAATTCCAGCTCACGCCGAGCAGCACGTAGCGGCCGGGGCTGAGGGTCCAGGAGTTTTCGGAATAGTTTGCGTTGCGGGAAGTGATTATGTGGCGGTCCTGGTCCAGAAGGTCGGACGCCTTGAAACTGAAGGTCCAGGACTTCACGCTCTTTGATATCTTGAGGGCTGTCCCCACAATGTCGTTGTCGAAGCCTTCACCAAGCCCACGTTGCACGGAATAGCCCACATTTGCCGATATATCCAGTACATCCGGTATGCTCCAATCGGCTTTCACTGAAGCGCGGGCGCCCCAATAACTTACGTTGGCATCCGGACTAACGCTGTATTGAGTTATGTGGTATTCTCCGGACGTACTGGCCCTGACAGTCAAGTTCTCGGTTGGTTTGTATGTCATATCCATAGTGAGCACCGGTACGATACTGCTTGTAATACTCTCCAGGAACCCGCTTGCTCCGCTGTAGAAGCGGCTTCCAGATGCATCACCATATACGTCGGCGATAAAACTGCCGTAGTCCAGGGCACCCAGGTCAGGAGACGGCCCTGTTCCCGCCATCTGGTAAGATGTCGAACGTGAATAAGAAAAATAAGGTCCAAAGGAGAACCTGAGCTTCTCTTCCTTGCCTAAAGGAAAACCGTAATCCACTGTGGTCCAAATGCTCAGCGACGGTTTTTTAGAATTTACAGGAAGCGAATACCAGACTCCGGAGCCGTCGAACCATCCGGCCTGCACCTCCCCGTTGAAGCCTATGTTTCCCGAAGCGTAATAATTCAGGTATGTTCCAGCCGCGTTATCGCCGGTGTCCAAATCTATGTAAAGCGTATGGTTGAAATAAGGCTTGAGGTAGATGTTGCCGGCACTTATCCGGGTCGGGTTGGACAGGTTGAAGGTTGGCAGCTGGGAGCTCATAGACGGTTTCTGCGAGTTGCCGTTGTAATTTATGTTGATGCTGGCGTTGCGTTTGTCCTTTTCCCAACTATTTCTGTAGCGGATAAATGGGGCGAAGTTCCACTGTACCTCCCCCTCTCCGGTGTAAGTGTCTATGTTGTAGGAGCGTGCGTGGATGGTATTGGTGATTGCGCGCACTGATCCTCCTGCCTGTATATTTCGGCGCCCCTTCTTGTACTGGAGCAGCAGGCGCCCGTAATTGGATAGGTAGTCGTTCTCGTTTAGGGCTGAGTACCAGCTACTGGGGGTGCCCGTAAGCCCGTCCGTTGCGTCCCGAGCCGATACGGAATGCCGGAAGAAGGAGGAAACGTACGTCTGCAGCGCCCACTCGTCCCCGAAGGGCTCCACGTACTGCAGGCTCCCGCCGAGTCGGTAGCTGTCGTCGGTGTCGGCATACTGGAGATTACGGATTTCCGGAGCCCTGCCGTCGGCATACTCCGTAGTGGATGCGTCGCCGGAAGTGCCTATGCCTTTCTGGAAGGAGTAAGCGACGGTGATGGTGAGCGAGCGGCGTTTCTTGCCTAGGTCCTTCATTCCAAGAGTAAGGTCACCGTCGGTGCTAAAAGTATGCATATTGCTGACAGTAAGGGCATCGGAGCTATTGAGAGAAGCGGCGTCCGCAGAGGTGACGCTCTCCGTCTGCGAGGCCTTGTCTTTAATAGTGTACTGCACTTTGGGCTCGAAGGTGAACGCCCATTTCTTCCTGTCCTTGTTCTTGATTTCCATGTTCATCTGGAAGCCGTCCTGGGTGGTTACGGTGCTTCGGTCCGATACGGAACGGACGTCAGACGCCGCCTCCTGGAAGGTGGTGCGGTCGGAATGGGAAAGAACATCCGAATGTGCGTCGTTGAAGGACGCGGCGGCGTTAATCTCCATCCCCTTGATGCGCTCCGTATTGTAGTTCACTCCCGCCTGGGCACTGCGCGGATTCCCGCGGATGAGGTCGAGGTCGGTGTCTGCCGATGCGAACACCCTTACTGTGTTTTCATCGGTGGCATTCATGCCGGACAGCACCGCGGTCAGCTGGTCTTTCTCGCTGTAGGAGGAAATCATTCCGCTGCCATTATAGAGCAGGGGCCGGTAGCTCACGTACGGCTTCTCCTCCTTCCCGGGGATGGATGTGCCGCCGGCGAGCTTGAGGTTGCCGAAAAGGCCGTTCTTGAATTCCTCCTTAAGCACCACGTCCATCACCTTCTCCTTCTTCTCGTCTGCGATGCCGCTGAAGGCCGCGGCGTCGGATTCCTTGTTGATTACCTGCACCTTGTCCACCACCTTGGCCGGCAGATAGTTAAGGGCGGCACTTCGGTCGCCGCTGAAGAAGGTCCGTCCGCCCACCGTTATCTTGTCAACCGTCTCGCCGTTCACCTTTATCTGGCCGTCGGAGCTGACTTCTATGCCCGGCATCTTCTTGAGCAGGTCGGCGAGCACGTCGCCCTCCAGCACCTTGAACGCAGCGGCGTTGTAGATGAGGGTGTCCTGCCGGATTTCCAGCGGGTTGGCAATCGCGGAGACTTTGGCCGCTTCCAGCAACTCCTTGTTCTGCTGCATCCTGATTATGCCAAGGTCCCGACTCTCCCTGATATACAGCTGCTTGCGCCAGGGATAGTAGCCCATGAATTCGGCCGTGACCACGTATTCGCCGCGGGTGATTTCTTTAAGCTTGGCCTTGCCGTCCGGGCCCGTCAGGGTGAAATGGGTTATGAGGGTATCGCCCACGGGCTGCATGTACAATGATGCGAAGCCCAGCACTTCACGGGTGGTTGAGTCCTGCACCTCCGCTTTCAGCTCATAATGCTCGGGGCGGAGCATGTCGTAGGATATGACTACCTGCGCATCCAGAGAAGCAGCTGCCCATGTCAACGCCGCCACAAGGGGGATTATATGTCTCATAATCAAGAGTTTATCGTTCTACAACGGCTGTCGGAAGTAAATCTTTGAATAGTGTATAGCGGCGTACGCCGTTGCCTTCGTCGCTAACAAGGACCGGGTGGCGTTTCATGGAGAGCAGACGTCTGAATTCTTCTACTGGAACCGGCTCGCTTACGAACAAACGTTCGCCAGTCGCGCGCTTGCGAACGTATTTGTATCCGTCGGATATTGCGAACACCGCCCCTTCGGATATGAGCCTTGCTATATTCAGTGTGTCAGATTGCCAGATACCGCCTTTGTCCCATAACTCTTGGAAGTCATTTATACTCCCATACTTCGCACGGGGCTTATAAGTATCATTCTGCACGACCGCCTCGTCCAGCATCAGGGCCTCCGGCTGGAGCTCGAGTTTCAGATAGAAGAGTTGCGTGCCGTGCCGGGCATTCACGTCCAAAGTGCGGGTGGTATATCCGAGATGAGAGATGCCGATTTGCTGTGCGCCCTCGGTAGCGGCGAGTTCGAAACGGCCCTGGGAATCGGTCAAAACTCCGATGTTCGTGCCTTCAACCAGCACCGCTGCGCCTTCCAGCGGCTCTTTAGTGTCTGCCGCAGTGACTATTCCGGCCACCGAGCAGCTGCCGTCGGAACGGTAGGAGACCACCACGACGTCGCCCTCGTCTGCGCTGCCGACGGGCTCGGGCGACTCGTAGATTGTCCGGGTGTGCGCCGTGAGCACCAGCGTGGCTGCGGTGAGCGGCAGGAAAGCCAGCAGCTTCCAGGCGCCACGTGCTCCGGTCGGACGATTCTGCATCATCCGGATACGGCCCCTCAAGGTGCTGAAAGAGAAGCCGTTGGCAAGGGTGTAGCCGGACTCCGTCATAGCCTTCCGTACCAGCAGCAACTGGTAGGCGCGCGCATCGGCACCCGCGTCGAGCACCGCCTTGTCGGCCTCATACTCATGCACCACGGAGAGGTCGTGACGCAGCATCCAGATAGCAGGGTTGAACCATTGGACGGCCTTCACAAGGTCCACCAGCAGCAGGTCCCAGGAGTGGCGGAGGGCAATGTGGGCACGCTCGTGGCGGATGATCGAGGGCTCGGGCGACCCGGCGTCTTCCGGGGACAGGAAGATGTAGTGCATCCAGCTGCTGGGGGTGGCCCCATCGTCGGTGACGATTACCGTGGTGCCGTCGTCCTGCGGGATCCTGCGGCCGTTGCGGATGACCCGGCGAATGCCGTACAGCGATGCCAGCAGCTTCCAGAGCACGAACGCCGCACCTGAAAGATACAGCGCCAGGGCCGCCGTCAAAAGGATACGGCGCCAGTTTGCGGTATCGATGGTGGCGGGGGCTCCTGCCGCCACTTCCGCTGTGCTGTATCCGACGGCCGCTTCCATTATGTCGACTGCTGTTAGCACCTGATTGGTGGTCTCCGGAGCCACGGTGACGGTTTTGTGCATGGTGACGAACCCAGCCGGCAGCACGAACGACAGCACTGCGATTGCCAGCAGCACGATGCGGTTGAGCCGATGTAGTGACTCGCGGCTGAGCAGCAAGCGGTAGAACATATAGAACACCGCCATCACCGCCGCCACTTTGACGGAATAAATCAGGAATTGTTGCATGGATTATCTGGATTTCTCCGGTTCTTCTGATGCTTCTATCTGTGCCACAAGGGCCTTGAGCTCGTCGAGCGACAGGTGTTCATCGCGCACGAAGGCGGAGACCACGTCACGGTAAGAGCCTCCCAGATAATCCTTTACGATTCCGAAGATGCCCCCCTTGCCGTATTCTTCCCGGCTGATTGCTGCGAAGTACTGGAAGGTGCCGCCGAAGGGGCGGTGGCCGATGAAGCCGTCTTTCTCCAAGGTGCGCACTTGCGTGGAGAGGGTGTTGAAGTGGGGCCTGGGCTCATCATAGAGGGCCTGGAGCTCATGGATGAACATGGGTCCCCGGCTCCAGTAGAGTTCCATTATCTGCTCTTCTTTCTTGGTGAGTTTGCGCATATCATTTGTATTTTTTAAGTGTATTCTCCAATTTGTCCCGGACCTTGTCGTTCCAACCGACGCGTGTATATACCCTGCTGCCGTCCGGCGCGACTACCATGTAGGCGTGGAAATTGTTCGGTCCGAATTCATTAAGTACTGATTCCATCTGCCCGTCGTTCAGGTAGTAATGCTCTCCTTTGATTTCCGGTATCATCGCGAGCCATTTGTCGCGGGGCGACACCGTGCCGGTTATGTACACGAAAGTCACATCTTTATAACGTGTACTCTTGTCTGATTCTATTGCCTTGATTGCCTGTGTGCAGAATGGAAAGCCCGTTGCCCACACGGTAACAAGCACCGTCTTCCCTTTATAGCGTTCGAGTATAGTGTCGAGAATATGCTCCGGAGGAAGGTCGGGGAACGAAGATACGTTATCCGGTAATTGCTGCATTGCTCCGGCATAGTCCTCCATGGCTTTGAAGATGCCTTTTGCGAACAAAGGGGTTTTAAAAGATTTCGCCTTCGCAAGCTCTTCTTCCGTAAGGCTCTCGCCGGAGCGCACCTTTGCTATCAATGGCAGGGCGTACTTTACTTCCGCGAGGTAGCCTTCTCCCTTGGGGCAGGAATAAGCCAGCACGGAAGAGTCGGCCAGGTTTGCGTAAACATGTCCGCTGAATGCCCTGTCTGGAGAATCCAACTCGAACCCACTCAGCCATTTATATGCTTCCACGGGGATGGTCAATGATTCCTTTCCTTGGGTTTCCAAGATGTACGGTGCTGCCTGGATGGCGTTAAACGCTTCCGCTATTATGGCAGACTTGTAGAAGGCTCGGCCAATTGGTGGAACAGAGCCGTCGGCGTCAACTGCTTCCATCTTTCTCTCGCAAGAATCTTTCACCGCCATAAATAATTCTTCTCCGCTATTGGCGTCGGAGGAAAATATGACGTCATATAAATTGAAGGAGTATTTTGAATCGGAATCGCTTGAGATGAAATTGTTAAGGTCTGAATATGAGCCGCTGAAGACCGGCCTGGACGGGGCACTTTCGTCCAATCCGAACCTTTCAATCGTCTTATTCCTTGAAGATCCGTCCAGAATCACTTTCACCGTGCCGCCCGGTTCCACGAAGAAGCCGGTACGCGCATTGTCCTCATCTATCCAACCGCGGCATTTCCCTGTACCGTTGAGCCAGAACTCAAAAACCGCTGTACCGGTGTCGTCAAACTTGGCAGAATACTCTTCCACTTCTAAAGGGAAAAGTGATTGGCAGTACAAGGTGGCGTCCATCTTTGGCAGGCCCCTGAGGCTGCACCCGAGCACGAATTCCACCCTGGCCATTCCCGAGTCGAAAGAGGGTGCCGGAAGGGTTTTCGTCCTGATTTTAGGGGCCTTCGACGGTTTAGCGGGTTTGCCTGTGAGGTCTATGTGCAGGAAGTTGAAGGAGCTCCTGGCGTTGCCTTCTATGAGGCTGCACTCCGCAGCGTCATACGGAAGGGGTGCAAAAAAGAGTTTATATTCGGCGATTCCTTCGTTGGGCTCGCCCTTCTTTGGCATTTTGAATTTCTTGCCGGGCGTGATGCTCTCCGTTCCAATGAGGGGGTACTTCTTCCCGTCCGCCAGAAGGTGAATACCGGGGTCAATCCTTATCCACCAGCCGGGGATAAAGAAGGATTTCATGCTTACCACGGTTGCGGTATCCGTCTTTTCTATGTACGTAATCTCCTGATTGTCAACGTTACGTACGGCATAATGCGGGAACGTGATTGTCCTTGGCAGCTCCTGCGAGCAAGCCATGATACCGGCCACAGCAAGCACCATGGCTATGAATTTGATGGATAATTCAACTGCTCGCATACTAACTTTTAATAACTATTCGCTGCAAAGTAAACTAAAAATTTTCTTTTATGCAACTATTTTTTTTCGTTTGTGCAACGCGCAACGGTGCTCTCCCGCACACCGTTGAGCGAAAAAACGCCCCTTTTCTCGCGCATAGGTGCTTCAAAACGCACCGTTGCGCGAAGGGGAGGTGCGCAAAATGATGATTCTTCTGAATTATTTCCATATATTTGTGAACGCTGGCCTTCGGGCTTTATAACCTAACTATTATGAAAAAGTTCTATCTTATTTCTACAAATCATCTTAAGAGCGGGATGCTCTTCGGAGATGAAGACGACTTCCGGGTCGGAATGAACATAGTTGCCATCAGTGCACACCTTGTTGACGTTAAGATTCTATCTTTCATTCTAATGAGCTCTCACGTTCATTTCGTGTTGCATTGTTCCCGGAATGAAGCAAAATCTTTTATTGACAAATACAAGACCCTTTACAGTAAGTATTATTGCCGAAAATATGGAACAAGTGAGTTTCTGCGTCTGTTAGGGATTGACATTCAGGAAGTCTTCATTGAGGATGAATCTCTGTTTAGAGCCATCGCCTATGTTATTATGAACTGCGTTGCGGCAAATCTGGTTGCCGCTCCTGTGCTTTATGCGTGGGGAACGGGTGACTTATTCTTCAATGCAAAGCCACAATATGGACAGAAGCTTGGCGAGATGTCCCAGAATTCACGTCGCAAGCTCCTTAAAAGCAGGGTGGAACTACCGGCAGATTATACCGTTGGAGATGGAGGCTATATTCTTCCTTGCAGTTATGTGCCCGTGAAGTATGTGGAGTCGCTCTTCAGAACTCCTAAACGTTATACCTACTTCTTGAATACATCATCTAAAGCGAAGCAACGGCTGGAGAAGGCCGAAGCTCCTTCCTTCAGCGATATCATTGTAAAAGCGGCAATGAACAGTCTGATCAATTCCCTTTTCAGGAAGGCTGAGCTAGAAGACTTGAATGACGGACAGAAGGCCGAACTGTTCCGACAGGTACAGCGGCGTTTCAGTTCTGACGAGAGCCAGCTTGTGCGTGTATCGAGGCTCCAGCCAGATGAGGTCAGCCGTTTGATAAACGGTTTCTATTAATCCAGGTTCGCGCAACGGTGCTCTCCGGCACACCGTTGAGCGAGAAAACGCCCCTTTTCTCGCGCATAGGTGCTTCAAAATGCACCGTTGCGCGAAGAGAGGCGCAAATATCCGCCATAATTACTATATTTGCGATATGGCATCCCTCAGAAATCCGTCCCAACCTCATCTGCCGTCCGTCGCGGCTGCAATTATTCCGTCAGTGGCAGCACTTTCGGCCCTCGCCGCCCTGTCCGGCTGCAGCAACAAAGTCCCCGAGCGCCCAAACATAATCTTCCTTATGTTCGACGACCTTGGATACGGAGACCTCGGGTGCTATGGTCAGGAGCAGATTGAGACTCCCAATATCGACGCGCTCGCACAGCAGGGCATCGTTTTCACGGATATGTACACCGCCTGCCCGCTGTCGGCGCCCTCCCGCTGCAGCATCATGACGGGACAGCACAGCGGCCACAGTCAGATTCGCTCCAACGACGAGAGGGTGCCTCGTCCCGATGGCCTGCAGCCCACCAATTCCGACTGGTTCTTCGAGCGCATGAAAGAAGATCCGTCGTTCGAGGGCCAGTGGCCGATGGCTCCGGGTACGCCCACCATCGCCTCCATGATGCAGGCCGCAGGTTACCGCACCGCCATGGTAGGCAAATGGGGGCTCGGCGGCCCCGGGTCCGGCTCCACTCCGAACGACATGGGATTTGACTATTTCTACGGCTTCTACTGCCAGATGCTGGCCCACTCTTACTACCCCGACTACCTCTGGGAGAACGAGACCAAGGTGCTCACCGGCAACGAGTTCATGCCAATCGGCCGCCGGCTCGACCCGGGTGCCGACCCCTACGACATACGCAGCTACGACAAATTCAACCAGCAGCACTACTCCTGCGACCTGATGTACGAGAAGATTGAGAATTGGGTGACGGATAACGCCGGCAGCCCCTTCATGCTGATGTGGACCACCACCGTGCCGCACAGCACCGTGCAGGCACCGGAGGACGAGGTGATGTATTACGTTAACAAGCTCCAGGAAGAGAAGACCCCCATCACCGACGGCGGCTGGTACTACCCGGTGCTGTATCCCCATTCGGCCTACGCCGCGATGATCACCCATATCGACACCCAACTCGGGCGTCTGGTCGCAAAGCTGAAGGAGCTCGGCATATACGACAATACGCTGATAATCATCACCTCCGACAACGGCCCCGCTTGCAATTCAAACTCGCCGATAGAGTATTTCCGCAGCGGCGGACCGTTCAAGTGCGGCAAGGGCTGGGGCAAGCGTTCGCTGCACGAAGGCGGCATACGCATGCCTTTCGTGGTCAGCTGGCGGGGGCACGTCAAACCGGGCACCTGCGGCTACGTGGGCTCGTTCACCGACCTCATGCCTACTTTCGCCGAGCTGGCGGGAACGGAGGCGCCGGCGAACGACGGCATCTCCTTCGTGCCGTCGCTGAAGGGCGGCAGGCAGCCGGAGCACGACTTCCTCTATTGGGAGTTCCCCGGCGGAAAGGGACTGATAGCCGTTCGCATGGGGCCATGGAAGGGCCTGGTACAGAACGTCAAAGGCGGAGCTCCCGTCATGGAACTGTACAACCTGCAGAACGATCAGGGAGAGACCACCGACCTCGCCGCGGAGTACCCGGAAATAGTCGCACGCATGTGGGAGGCGGCGGAGAGCTCGCACGTCCCCGTGCCCAGCGGCAACCCCAATTTCGAAATGAACATCAACTATCCTGAATAATGACACGAAAAACCATCCTCGCCGCTGCCGCCCTGTTGTTGACGGCCGCCGCATCCGCCCAGACCGCCACCGAGGCCCGGGACCAGATTGTCCGTGACGCTGCAGCCATTTCCGCTCCCGACTACAGTGCCTACATCCTCACCCCTCCCGCTCCCGACACGCCCCGCATCAACGGGCCCCGCATCTACGGAGTACACCGCAAAGCTGACTTCCTGTTCCGCATCCCCGCCACCGGCGTACGCCCCATGACCTTCAGCGCCAAGGGACTGCCGCGCGGCCTCAAACTGGACAAGGAGAAGGGTATTATAAAGGGCCACGCAAAGGCGCGCAAGGGCACCTACAGGGTGAAGATAACCGCCACCAACGCCCTCGGCTCCGACACCCGCGAACTGCGTATAGTGATAGGCGACCGCATCGCCCTCACACCTCCGCTCGGATGGAACTCCTGGAACGTATGGGGCAACACCATCAGCCAGGATATAGTACTTGAGGCGGGGCGCACGATGGACGAAAAAGGCCTGGCAGACTACGGCTGGTGCTATATCAACATAGACGACGGCTGGCAGGGCCTGCGCGGAGGCAAGTACAACGCTATTCAGCCGAACAAGAAGTTCAGCGACATGAAGGCACTTGGCGATTCCCTGCATGCCCGCGGCCTTAAGTTCGGTATCTATTCCGGCCCTTGGATCACCACGTATGCCGGGCACGTCGGAACCTCATGCGATAATGAAGACGGAACCTACTGGTGGGTTGAGAAAGGACTCGTAGATGAGTTCCAAAAGACTGACCGGGAAAAGATAAAGAGGGACACCTTGCGAAGCTTCGGCAAATATTCTTTTGCCAAGGCCGATGCAAAGCAGTGGGCAGACTGGGGCGTGGATTATCTGAAATATGACTGGAACCCCAACGACGTGTGGTGGATACGCGACATGCGTGAAGCCATTGACGCGACCGGGCGCGACATAGTTTACAGCCTCTCCAACCACTCCCGTGTGATTCTCGGTCCGACCCTTGACAAATATGTCGACTGCTGGCGTACCACCGGCGACATCCGCGACAACTGGGAGAGCATGTCCACCATAGGATTCGAGGGCCAGGACAGCTGGGCCGGATGGCGCAAACCGGGCCGTTGGCCGGATGCCGACATGCTGGTGCTCGGCAAGGTAGGCTGGGGCCGCAAGATGCGCTGGACCGAGCTCAATCCCTGGGAGCAGTACACCCATATAACCCTCTGGTCCATACTGTCTTCGCCCATGCTGCTCGGCTGCGATATGGCAGCGCTTGACCCGTTCACCCTGAGTTTGCTGTGCAACAACGAGGTGCTCGACGTGAACCAGGATCCGCTGGGCGTGCAGGGCGTGAGGTTCGCTTCCGGCGAGGGGCACGTCACATACGTAAAGCCTCTGGAAGACGGATCCGTTGCCGTAGCCCTCTTCAACCTCTCCGAGGAAGAGCGGTTGATGGGATTCAATCCTTTCAAGCTCGGCCTCTACGGCGAGCAGACCGTCCGCGACCTCTGGCGCCAGCAGGATGTCGGCAAGGTAAGCTGGAAGGAACGCTGGGAAGTAAGCGTGCCGCCTCACGGCTGCGCCTTCTACCGCCTGAGCCCCGGAGTCACAACAGACAAGCTCGAGGGATTCTACAGGTATTAAGCATTTATTATCCGAATTCTCTTAGATTCGCCTCTTTCTTCGCTCATCGGTGCATTTTGAAGCACCTATGCGCGAGAAAAGGGGCGTTTTTTCGCTCAACGGTGTGCGGGAGAGCACCGTTGCGCGAACCTGCGGCAATCTGGCGAGAACAGATGCGCGAACCGTCAGTTAAAAAACATTCAACCGAAACGTTGCGTAACGTATTTTTTACTATATTTGACAGCTAATACATATCGCGCGCCACGCGCGCACACACAAACAATAACCGATGAAAAGACGAGACTTTTTGAAAACCAGCGGTGTAGCAGTAGCCGGGAGCATGCTTCTGGGAGGCGCAGGGAGTCTGGCTTCATCTTGTACCGGCAAAGGGAACGATATTGACTTCGGGTCAACTGACGTTCTTGTCGTTGGCGGAGGCCCTGCAGGCGTATGCGCAGCAATCGCCGCTGCCCGTTGCGGAGCCGAAACACTGATCATAGAACAGGGTAACTGCCTGGGCGGCATGGCAACCAGAGGCCTCGTCGCCCCTTTCATGACTTGCTACGACACCACCGGCGAGATAATGGTCATACGCGGCCTCTTCGCGGAGATTGTTGACAGGATGGTAGCCCTCGGCGGCGCCATACATCCCTCCCAGGTGCGCGCAGGCACCCCCTTCAGCGCCTGGATTACCAAAGGGCACGATCACTTGACCCCGTTTGACGCGGAAACCATGAAGTTCGTGCTCGACCAGATGTGCGCGGAAGCTGGCGTCAAAACGCTCTTCCACAGCACCCTCGTGGAGCCCATCGTTAAGAATAACACCATAAAAGGCGTACGCGTCCTCGGGCGCGAAGGCATAGGCCGCATAAATGCAAAAGTAGTCATTGACGCCACCGGCGACGGCGACGTGGCCGCAAAAGCAGGCGTCCCATGCACCTTCGGCAACCCGGAGCTTGGCAAAGTCCAGCCGTCCACCCTCTTCTTCCATATCAACAACGTAGACAGCCCCAGGCTCATAAAGGACGTGGAGGCACACCTGCATGAGTTCCGAAAGGTCAACGGAGTCAGCTACCGTGCCCTGCATTGGCGCGTAGAGGAGGCCGAGGCCGCCGGCGAATGGGACATCAACCGCAAGAGCGTGAACATCTACCGCGGCGTGCGCGAAGATGAGTGGGCCGTGAACTGCACCCGCATCGCAAACGTGGATGCCACCAGCACCGGGAGCCTCTCCGCCGCTGAAATCGAAGGCCGCCGGCAGGTGCAGGAGATGATGAATTTCTTCCACAAGTACGTACCCGGATGCGAGAACGCCACCATCAAGAGTTCCGCCTCCACCCTCGGCATACGCGAATCCCGTCACGTTCAGGGCGAGTATCTTCTGACCGCCGACGACCTCCTGCAGGGCGTGGTGCCGGACGACAGCATACTTGTGGCCTCCAACAGCGTGGACGTTCACGGCCGCAACGGAGCCAACACCACGGAATACAAGACCATAGAAAACGGACAGTGGTACGGCCTGCCGCTCCGCAGCCTCATACCGCTTGACGTCGACGGCCTCATCGTTGCCGGACGCGCCATCTCAGCCACCTCCGACGCAGCGGGTGCCGTCCGCGTCATGCCCCCTTGCATGGCCATGGGGCACGCCGCCGGAATAGCAGCCGCCCTGGCTGCAGCAGGCAACTGCAAACCCCGCAGCATAGACGCCTCTGAAATCAGGCAGAAACTGCTGGAGCAGGGAGCTTTCCTCGGATAATTTATTACTCACATATTATTAACAACCAATGAAAAAACACATTCTGATCACACTCCTGTTCCTTGCCCTGGGATCGCTGGCACTAAGCGCCCAGAACGGGGTAAAGGTAACGGGAACCGTCCTGGACAAGGACGGACTTGCCGTAATCGGAGCCGGAATCCTTGAGCAGGGAACGCTCAACGGAGCCGTTACCGATGCGGACGGAAAGTACAGTATCCAGGTTGCATCCGCGAACTCCGTGCTGGAGTTCTCCTGCATCGGATACCAGACCGTAACGGAGACCGTCGGCAGCCGCAAGGTTATCGACGTAGTCATGGAAGATGACAACAAGCTCCTCGATGAGGTTGTGGTTATCGGTTACGGTACCGTCAAGAAGAAAGACCTTACCGGTGCTATCGCCAACGTGGACGGCGGCAAGCTTTCCGCCATCCAGGGAGTTGGCCTGAGCCAGGCGCTGCAGGGCTCGATGCCCGGCGTGCAGGTCACGCGTACCAGCGGCCTGCCGGGCGCAGGAGCCACCATCCGCGTCCGCGGTATCACCACCATCGGCGATTCCGACCCGCTCATCATCGTTGACGGCGTGCCCGTAGGCACCATCAACGACGTTGACGTGGACGCCATTGAGAACATCACCGTGCTGAAGGATGCGGCCTCCGCTTCCATCTACGGTGCCCGTGCTTCCGCCGGCGTCATCCTCATCACCACCAAGCGTGCGAAGGAGGGACAGCTGCACATCGACTACAACGGCTCCTTCAGCGTGCTCACCCGTACCCGCCATCCTGAGCAGGTCAGTCCTACCCGTTTCATGGAGCTCCAGAACGAGTGCCAGTGGAACGATGCAGGCAACCCCGAAGGTGCAGACTACTACCAGTACGAGAAGGACTATATCGAGAACTATATGGCAAACCATGAGCTGGATCCCGATACCTATCCCCTGGCCGACTGGGACGCCCTGATGATTAAGAAGTGGGCTCCTCAGCACAAGCACCGCGTGGGCATCACGTACGGCAACAAGGTTATCAAGAGCCGTGCAATGCTATCGTACGAGAACGAGGACGCCCTTTATGTCGGACGTAACGTGGAGCAGTACACCGCCCGCCTGAACAACGACATCAAACTCAACAAGTTCATCTCCGCATCGGTGGATATGACCTTCAACCACAAGCTCGCAAACAACAACCAGATCAATCCCGTACAGGCGGCGTTCAAGTACAATCCCATTTATTGCGCAGTCTGGTCCGACGGCACGATGGGCCCGGGCAACAACGGAACCAACTCCTACGCCCGTCTCCTTGCCGGTGGATTCGACAACACCGAGCGTGACGCATTCTACGGCAAGTTCTCTGTGGATATCACTCCGTTCAAGAACTTCAAGATTTCCGCAGTTTTCGCCCCTTCGCTCCGCCACAGTGCAGAAAAGAATTACGTGCAGAAAGCGTACTACTACCGCGAACCGGGCATACTCAGCGAGAATCCCCTGAGCGGCTGTACCTCAACTTCCCTCACCGAAAGCCGCACTGACGCAAAGACTATCACCAAGCAGTTGCTGATCAACTACAGCGCAGACTTCGGAAAGGATCACCATACCACTTATCTGCTCGGTTACGAGGACAGCTACAATTTCTCCGAGAGCATGGGAGCCGGTACCGACCAGATGGAGCTCAGCGGCTATCCTTACCTCAACCTGGCGAACAAGAACTTCCTGAGCGTCAGCGGTAACGCCTCGGACAACGCATACCAGTCCGTCTTCGGCCGTATCACATACGACTACAAGGGACGTTACCTGATTCAGGCAAACGCCCGTTACGACCGTTCTTCCCGCTTTGCCAAGGAATACCGCGGCGCCTTCTTCCCTTCAGTTTCCCTCGGTTGGGTCGTAACTGAAGAGCCCTGGATGAAGGGCATCGTAGGCGGCACCCTGAACTTCGCCAAGATCCGTGCATCCTACGGTACCCTGGGAAATGAGCGCATTGGTAACTATCCTTACCAAAGCCTCATCGCCTTCGGCAGCGTGCCCATGTACGACTCCCCTACCAGCATTGCTTCTGCAATGACTGCCGCCCAGACGGCATATGCCATCTACAACATCACCTGGGAGACCACCAAGACATGGGATGTAGGTTTGGACATTTCATTGTTCAACAACCGCCTCAACTTTACCGGTGACGTTTATCACAAAGACACCTACGGCATGCTCCTGAGCCGCAAGATCCCCGATGTGCTGGGTTACAGCGATCCCGAGGACAACATCGGCCAGATGTACACCAACGGATGGGAAATCCAGCTCGGATGGAACGACCGCAAGGGTGACTTCTCCTATGCCATCAGCGCCAACCTCTCCGATTACACCTCAATAATGGGTGACCTCGGCGGATACCAGAGCCTCGGCGCCCAGATTATCCGCGAAGGCGACGAATACCTCGCCTGGTACGGCTACCGCTGCAACGGCCTTTACCTTACTGAAGAGCAGGTGGCCAATTCCGCAAAGCTGTACAACAACGTAGGCCTTGGAAACCTGGAGTACAAGGACCTCAGCGGCCCTGACGGAGAACCCGACGGAATCATCAACTCCGCATACGACCGTGAGGTTCTCGGCAGTTCCATACCTCATTACCAGTTCGGCGGCAACATCAACCTGGGCTGGAAGAACTGGGATCTGGCAATGACCTTCCAGGGCGTCGGCAAGGTGCTCGCATGGAAGAGCAACGCCATGATATTCCGTGACGGTGATGCCTACACCTTCCCCCAGGAATACGCAGACCACTACTGGAGTCGTTACAACACCGACGAGGAGAACGCAAAAGCTCTTTATCCGAGGGCTATGCTGAAGAACTCCCAGGCCAACGATTACGAGCAGACCTCCGACTACTGGCTCTTCAACGGTGCATATTTCCGTATGAAGAACATCACCCTCAGCTACACTGTGCCCGAGCGCCTTACCCAGGCCATGAAGATACAGAAGATTCGCATTTACGGCAGCGCTACCGATCCGTTCTCGATTGACGGCTTCCCTCAGGGATGGGATCCTGAATCCTACACCAACCTGAGCGCCTACATGACCAGGACATTCACCGTCGGCGCACAGATCACCTTCTAAATTATGAGCAAGATGAAAAAGTATATAAGTCTTTTCCTTTGCGCCGCTCTGGCATTTGCAGCCTGCAATCCGGAGAAGCCCGAAATCGAGGAGGAAGTATATCAGGGAATCAAGGCTTCTGTTGAGATGTCCTCTTCCGAGGCCATACCCGCCGAGGGCGGAAAGCTGGTTGTAACCGTACACAAGAGTCCGGCCTTTACCGTTTCCATGCCCAAGACCGCCACATGGCTGACTTGCTCCCAGGCCGACAGCGTACTGACTTTTACCGCCGCCGCCAATCCTTCCGCAGTACTGCGTTATGCAGGCGTCAGCATCATAGATGCGGAGCTGCAGATTGCCATCACCAATTTCGACGTAGTTCAGGCGGGCACAGCCAAAGATATCGTGCGCAAGGCTTTCCTGGTTTCCAGCCAGTCACTTCTTGCCAAGGCCGATGACAAGAGCGCATCTTTCACCGTTACCAGCGAAGTCGACTGGACTGTAACCAGCTCCAACCCTGCGTTCGTTCCCACGCCCGCTTCAGGCAGCGGCAACGGCACCGTGACCGTTAACTTCCCGGCCAACACGAAGGCCGAGGAAATCACCGCCGTCATCACCGTCATCACCACTGACGAGGCCGTGGTAAACAAGGAGCTCGCCGTCACCATCACCCAGGAGGCGGCAAAAACTACCGAGGGAGCCGTCAAGCCGGCACCCGGTACCGTTCTCGCAGAGTGGTGCTTCGACACCGACCAGGTTGATGCACTGAAGGCCGGAGGCATAGAAGGCGTCTCGCTCGACGACGACAACGCCGTCGGCAATGTCGGTAACCCTTACGTACCTTCCAACGTTTCCGGAAACGGCAAACTTGAATATTTCAACGGCTCAGACAAATCCATAGTCTCTACCAAGAAAGTCAAACGCCGTATCGGCGAGCGCGGAGAGCTGGCTATCTACTGTTCCTGGGTAGGCGACTGGTTCACCTGGACCGCCGAGGCCGACAAGCCTCTTGCCGCCGGCACCAAGTTCAAACTCAACTTTGCACTGCGTCCCAGCCACGAAGACACCCCGAAGTACTGGAAGTGCGAATATCTGGACGGCGACAAGTGGGTTGAGCTCGAGACCATAAGCCTCGACTTCCATAAAGATGCCGCAGGCACCGCCGCGGATCCCAAGCAGATCAACTGCTTCATCAATGAAACCGCGACCCTGACTGCAGACACTCCTTACGCCCAGTTCCGCTTCACCTGTACACAGAACGCAAGGTGCTATGACGGAGCTGAAGTACCTGCCCTCACGTCTAAATACGTACTCCGCTTCGCAGGCAAGTGGTCTGACGCTTCGGAGGACAACAAGTACCTCCAGGTTCCCGAGAACCCCAAGATTGTGGTCGTAGAATAAACAGATGACGAAAATGAAAAAAGCATTATTTACCATACTTGCCGCAGCGGCCCTTTTGACCGCCTGCGTGGATCTCGACCTGACCCCCAGGTCTCAGGGATCCAGCGAAAACTGGTACTCCACCGAACAGGAGCTGCAGCTCTCGCTAAATGCATTGTACAATCCGACGCTTTGGAACTTCGAGTGCAACCGTTTCTTCCATACGGACCGTTATAGCGATGATTGGAGCCAGAGGACAGAACTCTATGACTGGCTTGCAGGAAGTGTTGCCGACGACTGGGCCAAGGCCAAGAACGAATGGGCAAACGACTACAAGGGTATTGCCCGCGCCAACACTATTCTGAATAGTCTGGAGAAAACCAAAGACGAGCTCAGCGACGCTACCGTTCAGTTGTACTCCGGCGAAGCCAAGTTCTTCCGCGCGTCGTTCTACACGTACCTTATCTTCCTCTTCGGTGATGTTCCCTTCTACACGGATTACATCACGCTCGAAGAAGCCTACAAGATGGGACGTACCGACCGCTACCTGATTCTTGACCAGATTTATCAGGACTTTGATGACGCGGCCGCTGCACTTCCCGTATCTTACAACGGTGCACAGCGCGTCACCAAGGGTGCGGCTCTCGCCATGAAAGCCCGTGCCGCCCTGCTCATGAACGACTGGAAGACCTGCGCCGCTGCAGCCAAAGCGTGTATGGATCTGGGGGTCTATTCCCTGCATCCCGACTATCGCGAGCTCTTCCTCTCTTCCTGCAAGACCAGCCCGGAACTCATTTTTGCACTGCCTTGCTCCAACGAGCTTGCCAAACACTCTTATGGCGAAGCTGCCACCCGTTCGTTCTATCCCCGTAACAACGGCGGTACATCCGTGGCCCAGCCCTCCTGGGAGCTCTTCTTCGCATACACTTGCACCGACGGCAAGAGTGTGGAGGAATCCCCTCTCTACGACCCTGCGAACCCGTTTGCCAACCGCGACCCTCGCCTCAGCGAGATTACGGCTCCCTTCGACGAGGAATTCATGGACTATATCTATAATCCCCGTCCCAGCGCCAAGCAGACCCTGAAGGTTTCCACGGGTACGATGGTAAAGAACAACGACTCCCGTCTGAATTCAAAGGACTGCTCTTACAACGGACTGATCCTGAAGAAATATGTGGACGAAGAGTGGATAGACGACCGTCTGACCGATACTCCTCAGCGCATCCTGCGTTATGCTGATGTTCTGCTTATGTATGCCGAGTCCAAGATGGAGCTGAACGAGATAGACAAGTCGGTATTCGACGCCCTCAACAGCCTCCGCGCCCGTGCATATAAATGCGGCATCAACGATACAGGCAAGTATCCCGCAATCAGCGAAACCAGCCAGAAAGAGCTGCGCCGCATCATCCGCAACGAGCGCCGCTGCGAGCTTGCATGGGAAAACCGCCGCTGGTCAGACCTTATCCGCTGGAGGATTTGCGAGCCTTGCCTTACAGCTCCTATTTACGGACTGCCCGCAAATGCCCAGATTGAGAAGAATGAAGCCACCGGTTATTGGATCTGGCCTAAGGATTTCCGCCCGCACATGAGGGAGGATACCACCATAGACCTTTCTGATATCGAGAATTATCCTGATTACTATGTGATCAATGTAAAGCGTGCATTCAACCCCAGGCAATACTTGTTCCCCATCCCGCAGAACGAGCGAGTTGTCTGCCCTATGTTGACCCAGAACCCCGGATATTAACAGATTACCATTATGAAAAAGTTATTAGCATTATTAGCTGTTGCATCCCTGGCATTCATCGCCTGTGAGCCCAACAACCCGGACACCCCCGACAACCCGGACAATCCTGATAATCCTACGCCCACCGAGAAAGCTTTCAGCGTTTCTCCCGAGACCATTCCCGTTGGAGCCGATGAAACCTCCGCAACCATCAACGTGACTGCCGAGGTCAAGTGGACCGCAAAGAGCGACAACGCCAAGTTCACCGTAAGTCCCGCTTCCGGTGAAAGCGACGCCACTATTACCGTCAGTTTCCCTGCGAACACTGTTGCCGAAGAGGTCAAGGCTGCCATCACTATCGGCACCTACGATCCCCTGGCCAAAACCCAGACTTGGGTTGTGAATATCACCCAGGCTGCTGCCGAAGTCACCAAAGAGCCCAAGACCCTTGCAGAATGGGAGTTCAGCGCAGACGCAGCTGACTTCTTCAAGGAGCACTTCACCTATGAGGCCGCAAAGGACGCCGACAAGAAACCCACGGCAGAGTCCAACGCACAGGGCTTCCTGAACGACGATCACTATTGCCCGTCCAATATCGTACAGGGCGGTAAGATCCGCTTCTGGAACGGCTCCGACAAGACCGCCATCAACCCTGACGGCCGCTGCAAGCGCGGAATCGGAGAAGCAGGCGAGCCTTGCTGGTACGGTAACTGGGTAGGCGATATCGTTTACATCAACGCCCCTACCGAAGCCCTTGAGGCAGGTACCAAGCTCCACCTGTGGATGGCAATCCGCCCCAACACCCAGAACACCCTCAAGTACTGGCTGCTGGAAATCAAGGACGGCGAGAATTACGTACCGGTTGGAGAGACCAAGGCCTACGGTGACGCAAAATACAATGTTGAGCTTGTTTTCAACCCCGATGGCGACAAGACCGTTACTACCGACGAAGCCGGCAACAAAACTTACCCGGAGAATCCCCAGCAGATCAACACCATCATCGACAGGGAATACACTCTTACCTCCAGCGTGAGCGAGGTCGAATACCGTATGACCTGCGTGGCCCTCATGTTTGCCGACGGCACCCGTGAGGCGACCGACATCGGAGACGGCACCAAGAGAGCCAACCCTGTGCTGCGTATTGCCGGCAAGGACACTACCAACGGCGGATGCAAGCCTGTCGGCCAGAACATGAAGATTGAAATCGTTTACTAATGAACTATAAGCTATTGCTTATCGGATCCTGTCTCATTGCACTCCTCGCGGGGTGCAATGAGGACAAGGATAAAGACAAAGACAAACCGAAACCAGGCGACAAGACGGAGACCACCGTCGACCCTGCCATAAGCGTAACTGTCGGGCAGGTTCTTCCGGCCTGGCAGGAAGGATATCTGGACATCCATTCTATCAACGGAGGCCGCGGGGAGGCGTTCTACTACATATTCCCCGATGGCACTACTATGCTTGTAGATGCTGCCGGAGCGCCGCAGGATGAGTATTACGAATATGGAAGCGGAGACTCCGAAGGAGTAGCGTCCAAGCCCAACCCTGCCACAAGCAGCGGGTCTGTCATAGTTGAGTATATCAAGCATTTCGCACCATCTGTCGCCAATGGCAGGCTGGATTATTTCATGACCTCCCACTACCACGGCGACCACATAGGAGCCTGGCGCTCAGAGTACGCCAAATTCGGATGGACGCCATTGAACAAGGAAGGTGAGAAAGTCAGCACTGTCAACCTTAACGACGGCGGCTTCCTGCTTAACGGAGTGGCCGAAGTCGGCCTTTCCATACCCATCGACAAGGTACTCGACCGCGGTGACTGGGCCAGTCGTCCCTCTGCAGACTACTACGACGACGGCGGACAGAAGCGCTACAAGCTGTACATCAATTATCTGGACTATGCCGCACGCAAGCAGGGCACCGTCCGCGAAACCCTGAAGATAGGGCACACCGACCAGATAGTCATGAAGCACGATGCTTCCAAGTACTCGACTTTCAGCGTCCGTACGATTGCTTCGGGCGGAGATATCTGGACAGGGAACGGCACGGACGTAAACACCAGTTATGTTCCCAGCACGGAAGAGTGCAAGGCCAACCACGCTGCCTGGTCCATCAGCGAAAACATTTTCTCAAATGTCTTCATGGTGAAGTACGGCAACTTCGATTTCTTCAGTGGGGGCGACATTCAATACAGCGGACGTTCCAACTACCCCTGGAAAGACATAGAGCTGCCAATCTCCCAGGTTGTAAAAAAAGTTGAGGGCATGAAAGCCTGCCATCACAGCACGGCTAACACCAACAGCGACAACCTGCTGAACAAGCTCAAGCCAGACTTCTATATAGCCGGCGTATGGCGGGCAGTGCAGCCCAACCCCGAAACGCTGCAGAGAGTTTACAACGCAAACGCCTCTGTACGGATTTTCACCACGAACCTGGCTGAAAGCAACGTGACCACTTTGAAGAATAAGGGCATCAACCCCGACAACTTCATTTCCAAGGGCGGGCACGTAGTGGTCCGTGTGATTCCGGGAGGCGCCAAGTACTATATTTACGTCCTGGACGACAACAATATGGAGTATAAGGTGAAAGCCAAGTACGGTCCTTTCGTATCTTTCATTTAATGAAATTATTCTGGTTAATAATTACGGCTGCCGCCCTGGTGTCGTGCGAGGAGAAGGACAAACCGAATCCCCAGATACCAGGCGGCGACGTAACTGTAGATGAGTTTAAAGCTGACGCCGTCGGCTCCCGCTTGTCCGCCTGGAAAGAAGGCCTGCTGGATATCCACTTCATCAACACAACCACCGGAGAAAGCACTTTCATTATCTTTCCCGACGGCACCCAGATGCTGGTAGACGCCGCCGGATCTACAGCAGCGACAGGCGTTGTCGGTTCCACCACCAATACGGGAATACGCTCACGCTGGGATCCCACCAAGGACAGCGGATTCCGTGCCGGCAAGTTCATTGCCTCATATGTGAAGGACTGCATGGAGTGGACCGGCAACAAGACGGTAGACTATGTGCTGCTGACCCACTTCCACGGCGATCATATGGGAGGCATGACGGACATACTTGACATGCTGAACGTCAGCAAGGTACTGGACCGTGGCTGGCCGGACTACAACTATCCGTTCGACATGCAGACCAAGGCCTCCAACGCCGGTGCTGTAAAGACCTATGTTGCTGCCGTCAAGAATCATGTGACTAATACCGGCATGAAGGCGGAAAAGTTCGAGGCCGGTTCTGCAAGTCAAATTAAAATGGTGCACAAGGCGGCCGATTATACCAACTTCAGTGTGCAGAATATTGCCGTTAACGGGGAAATATGGGACGGCAAAGGCACCACTACCGCAACCGCCACCTTCCCGGCCCTGAAAGACATTGTCGTGGCCAATCCGAAAAGCATAGGCAATGACGATTGCTGCCCAGAAGAGAACCACTGCACCACTGCGTTTAAACTCAGCTACGGAAACTTCGATTTCTTCCACGGCGGTGACGCCCAGTATGACGGCTGCTCCACCTTTGTCTGGAAGGACATGGAGACTCCTGTAGCCCAGGCGTGTGGCGCCGTAGATGTGATGAAGGCCGACCATCACGGCCTTACCAACACGAACGGCTACGGCTACAAGGCCAAGAACGGCCATATCTGCGAGGCCATGAAGTACCTCAACCCCCGCTGCTGGATTGTAAACAGCTGGACGGACGGGCATCCGCGCGAGAAGACTTTCGACGGGGTGACTGCCCTGCTTCCGGGCATGGATATATTTATAACGAACACCTGCAGCGACATGCAGGCGTACGCCAATTACAATCAGGTGAAAGGAGGCGACGGACACATTGTTGTGCGCGTCTCCAAAGGCGGCACGAAGTATTTCGTCTACGTTGTTTCGGATTCCGACGGCAGCTATACCGTCAAGAGAGTAGCAGGACCGTACGTCTCACGCTAGACAGCGTGCCATTCTTCCGGATTTCTGAATCCCAGCAGGAACGCCCCTATATCCATACGTTTCTTGCCTTCCAGCTGCAGGTTCTTTATGCTCACGGCGCCGTTGGCGCAACCGATTGCCAGGTAGGTCTTGCCGTCGCTGTATATCCGTCCCGGCTCGGCACCATCCATCTTCATCACTTCCGCCTTGTAAATCTTGACGGAGCTTGCTTTAGCCGCGGCGGCAGGTGTGCCCTCCGCTGACTTCGCTTCGCTCATCCCTCCCACCGCTGACGCGGCGGGCCCCTCCCATTCACGTGGCCATGGGCGGCCACGGTCCTCGGAGGGCACACCTGCCACCGCTTGAGCAAGCTCCGTAAACGCCGCAGGATATGGTGAGAGGCCGCGAACGAGGTTCACAATGTCCTTCGCAGGGCGGTTCCAGTCGATGTGGCAGAGCTCACGGGTAAGCTTGGGAGCCGGATGCAGCACCTCGGAACCCTGAACGAACGAACGCTGCATACGCAGCTCCACATTGTGCTGGATAATAAGGTCCACGGTGTCAGTAACCACCTTGCGCCCCATCTCCATCAGCTTGTCGTGCAGGCTGCCGGCATCGTCGTCAGGCTCTATCAGGCACTCCTCACGCAGGATGATGCCACCAGTATCGATAGCATGGTCTATCATGAACGTAGTGACGCCGGTACGATGCTCGCCGTTGATAATCGCCCAGTTGATAGGAGCAGCGCCGCGATACTGCGGCAGGAGCGAAGCATGCAGGTTGAAGGTGCCAAGGCGCGGCATCTTCCACACCTCTTCCGGCAACATACGGAAGGCCACGACTACAAAGAGGTCGGCCTTGAAAGCAGCCAGCTGCTCCAGGAACTCCGGATCGCGCAGCTTCACCGGCTGCAGCACGGGGATGCCATGCTCCACGGCGTACTTCTTGACCGCACTCTCATTCACCTTGAGTCCGCGGCCGCTGGGCTTGTCCGCAACGGTAACAACGCCTACCACCTTGTAGCCCTTCTGAACCAGTTCGTCCAGAGGTGCAACTGCAAACTCAGGCGTACCCATGTACACGATACGAGGCTTGTGGAAGAAACTCCATACGGCGCTCCATACCTTGCGCCAGGTAGATTTAACGGTGTCCATATTGAACAGCTCGGCGTCCTTGATCGCCTTGTAAGTCAGGAATATGCCCATAGGGGCAAGTACGAAGGCGGCAGCGAAATCTCCGTTGAAAGCAGAAATGGAACCGTCCTTTGCAAGCTTCTCTCCGGAAATCTGGACTATCCAGTAAATCACGAAGAAGAAAACTGAAATAATGGCGCTGATACCAAGACCTCCGCCCTTCTTGATCATGGCTCCCAGCGGAGCACCGATGAAGAAGAATATAAAGCAGGCAAGGGCCTGGGCTATTTTCTTATAAAGCTCAACGTCGGTACGGCGCAGGTAGAAAGTAGACTGGTAGATGTCGTGGTTGTAAGTCTGTATCTCACCGGACATGCGGTCCGCCTCGCTCGACGCCTTGTCGTAGGCGCTCTTGATCTTCTCCAGATCTGGCCATGTCCACATCTTGTCCGAGCTGTAGAACGTGCTCAGGTCTCCCCTGCGGGCGGTATCGAGCTGGGCGCGATAAGTGAAGTAACCCATAGTACGGATACGGTAGTAATGGGCCTCCAGGGCGTCGCTGTTCTTCCGGGACAGGGAGTCGCTCTGCGCCTTCAGCTGGGAATAACGCATGGACTTTGCCTGGTCGCCGAAACGGCTGGAATCAGAATGCTCGAAGGTGTAATTGGACAGGGGTATAATGAGCTCCTGGCGATAGAAGTCCACACGGCTGAGGGCCAGAGACGTATCGCTGTAAGTCATCTTGTTCGACTCCAGATAATTGGAGCCGTTGTGCAAGGTGAAAATCAGATAGTCCTTGTTTTTGGACATCTTAAGCAGGGCCGAATCCGCCACGATCAGGGAAGTGTTTCCCTTGCGGGATGTATGGTCGTACACCTGCACCTTATACATCATTCCGGTCTCGTCATCCTGCCCCTCGACCCTCAGCACGTATCCTTCGATACCTTCGTAGAAAGTGCCGGAAGGGATTTTTATGCTTTCCTTGGTGCGGGTAATATCGTCGCGGAGGGTGAAAATTTCGTTGTACGCCTTGGACACCAGGTTATTGCCTATGAAGAAGGCACCCACAGCAATGAAAAAGGCGGTGACGATAAGCGGAGCGATGAGGCGTCCCAGCGAGATACCGGCAGCCTTGATGGCCATCAGCTCCTTGTTCTCGCCCAGCTGGCCCATCACCATCACGGACGACAGCAACACGGCCAGCGGCAGCGCCGTAGGCAGAATGGTGCAAGCGCCCCACATCATGAACTCCAGGATGACCCAGATTCCCAGGCCCTTGCCCACAAGTTCGTCGATGTAAAGCCAGAGGAATTGAAGCAGCAGGATGAAGATAACGATCAGCAATATCGCGACGAAAGGTCCGATAAACGATTTGAGCATGTACTGATCGAGCTTCTTCATCCCTGCTGACGGAGATTACTGGCCCGTGGCTACTTTCACAAGAGCTTCGAGGGCGTCTTTAAGTCCTGCAACTTCCTTGCCGCCGGCAGTTGCGAGTCCGGGCTGGCCGCCTCCGCCGCCCTGGATAAACCTGGCGGCCTCGCGTATATCCTTGCCCGCGTTGCGTCCTGCAGCGACGAGGTCGTCCGAGTACATAAGCAGCAGCTGCGGCTTGCCGTCCGCCTCGAAGGCGGCGACCAGGGCCGTATTCTTGAGCTCCTTCTGGAGAGCAAGCGCGGCATTGCGCATCATGCCGGTATCAAATGACTGCTGGCCGGAAGCGCTCACCTGGATAAGCTTGATGCCGTTTACCTCGACAGCCTTCTCGCTGAGCCTGCGGGCCAGCTCGGCGGCTTTATGCCTGGAGAACTCTTCTGCCTGCTTCTTGAAGGTAGCGTTGTCTTCCACCATCTTCTGGATGGCTCCGGCAAGGTCGGGAACGTTATTGAAGAAGGACCTGGCGGTCTTGAGGATGTCTTCCATATGGTGGACGTACTCTTCCGCCTTTCCGCCGGTAACGGCCTCGATGCGACGTACTCCTGCAGCCACGGCGCTTTCGGATACAATCTTGAACAGACCTATGGTGCCGGTACTGGGGGTATGGGTACCTCCGCACAGTTCCACTGAATCGCCGAAGCGGACTACGCGCACCTGGTCTCCGTACTTTTCTCCGAAGAGGGCCATCGCACCCATTGCGCGGGCCTCATCCATGGTGGCGTCACGCTTTTCTACCAGAGGGAAGTCAGAACGTATAAGCTGGTTTACGCGGGTTTCCACTGTGCGAAGCTCCTCGTCTGTCATCTTCTGGAAGTGGGAGAAGTCGAAGCGGAAATAATCCGGACCCACGAACGAGCCCTTCTGCTCCACGTGTGTGCCCAGCACGACGCGCAAGGCCTGGTGAAGCAAGTGGGTGCAGGTGTGGTTGTTCTGGATGTGGCGGCGGCGCACATTGTCCACCACCAGGTAGAAGGTCTGGGTGCTGCGTGAAGGCAGACGCTCGGCCAGATGGATGGTGAGGTTGTTCTCCTTTATGGTATTCAGGATTTGGATGCGCTCACCGTTTTCGCCCTCGATAAAGCCGGTGTCGCCGACCTGGCCGCCCATTTCTGCATAGAAGGGCGTGCGGTCGAATACCAGCTGGTAATACTCCTTGTTCTTCTGCTTTACGGTACGCTGCTTAAGCAGTTTGGCGCCTTTCAGACGGAGTGTGTCGTAGCCCTCGAACACCACGTCGGCATCACTGAACACCATCCAGTCTCCGAATTCGTTGGCGGTGGCGTTGCGGGCGCGATCCTTTTGCTTCTGAAGTTCCACGTCGAATCCCTTCAGGTCTATGGTATAGCCCCTTTCCGAAGCGATGAGCTGGGTGAGGTCTATAGGGAAACCGAAAGTATCGTACAGCACGAAGGCGTCGGTACCGGCTACAACCTTGGTGGCGGTGTTCTTGTTCATGATGTCTTCCAGCATACGGATACCACGGTCCAGTGTACGCAGGAAGGCGTTCTCCTCCTCGCGGATAACGTTTGAGATAAGCTGCTGCTGAGCCTTTATCTCAGGGTATGCGTCTCCCATGTCGGACACGAGCTGAGGCACCAGGCGGCAGAGGAACGGTTCCGTGAAGCCAAGGAAGGTGTAGCCGTAACGGACGGCACGGCGGAGGATACGGCGAATCACGTATCCGGCCTTTACGTTGGAAGGCAGCTGGCCGTCGGCGATGGAGAAGCTGATGGCACGGATGTGGTCTGCAATTACACGCATGGCCACGTCTACGTCGGCACTCTCGCCATATTTGTGTCCGCTGAGCTCGCCTATCTTGTTCAGCATGCCGGTGAAGACATCGGAATCGTAGTTGCTGTTCTTGCCCTGAAGCACGGCGCAGAGGCGCTCGAAGCCCATTCCGGTATCTATGTTGCGGGCAGGCAGGGGTTCCAGGTGGCCGTCGGCCATGCGCTGATACTGCATGAACACAAGGTTCCAGATTTCGATGACGTGAGGGTCGGACTGGTTCACAAGGTCGCGGCCGGAAATACCGCTGGCCGCCTTCTCTTCGGCGGTGCGGATATCGATATGAATCTCCGAACAGGGGCCGCAGGGACCGGTATCACCCATCTCCCAGAAGTTGTCGTGCTTGTTGCCAAGTACGATATGATCCTCGGGAAGATGCTTGAGCCAAGCTTCTTTGGCCTCCTGGTCCATGGTGGTCCCGTCCTCCTCGGAGCCCTCGAAAACGGTGGCATAAAGGAGATTCTTGTCTATCTTGTAGACCTCCGTAAGCAGCTCCCAGGCCCAGTCTATCGCTTCTTCCTTGAAGTAATCTCCGAAGCTCCAGTTGCCGAGCATCTCGAACATGGTATGGTGGTAGGTGTCGTGTCCGACCTCCTCCAGGTCATTATGTTTTCCGCTGACCCTCAAGCACTTCTGGCTGTCGGTAGCCCTATTGAAAGGGGTAGCCTTGTTGCCGAGGAATATGTCCTTGAACTGGTTCATACCGGCGTTCGTAAACATGAGGGTGGGGTCGTTCTTGACCACCATAGGTGCGGAGGGCACTACCGTGTGCCCTTTTGAAGCAAAGAAGTCAAGGAACTTCTTTCGTATTTCTTTAGATGTCATCATAGCCTGCAAAGATACTACTTATTCTTGATAAGCGCTACGTCGGCCTGCAGTTGGGCACGGAGCGCTTCAAGGGAGGCGAACTTGCGCTCGTCGCGCAAGCGGCCCAGGAAATCTACGGTTATGTCCAGGCCGTATATCATTTCATCAAAACCCAAAATGTGTGTTTCAACTGTTATGTCGCTGCTGTCCCCCACCGTAGGACGGACACCGACGTTGGTGAGACCGTCCAGCCATTTGCCCAGAACCTGCACGCGGGTGCGGTAGACTCCCTTGCACGGAATCAGCATTAGGGGGTCGTAGAGCTTCATATTGGCGGTAGGGAATCCTATAGTGCGCCCCAGACGGTTGCCGGCCACCACCACGCCGTACAGGCGGTAAGGCCTGCCGAGCAGCCTGGCAGCCTTCACCACGTCCCCTTCTTCAAGTGCGGAACGTATGCGACTGCTGGAC
>JAFZIO010000018.1 GCA_017554335.1 Bacteroidales bacterium
CTGCTGAAAGGCTGGGCGGAATAGCCTAAGGCGTGTTCAGCGGCACGCGGAACAGTACCGCGTCTTCTTTGTTTTCTGACAATGCAATCCACAAGGCGTCGTCTTCTACGAATGCCTTTGGATAGTTGTAGCCAAGAGTCTTGTATCGGCCGGCATGGCGGCGTGGCGTCAGGTCGGATGGTCCGGCGAGAATCCAGGCTCTGTCAAAGCAGACCCCGTCATCGCTCAAGGCCAGCACCAGAGCCCTGCGGGACTTGCCTCCCGTCGGGTTCCAGACCATGAATGAACGTCCGTCCGGGAGGTTCCCTCCGCATTGCTTGGAGCGGGAATCGGGGATTCCGGTCAAGACCGTGGGTGACCAACTCTCGCCGTTATCTGAAGATACCGATGCCAGCTTTGCGAACGAAGACGCCTGGTCACGGAAGATCATTACGAGTACTCCGTCCGGTCGACGGAACTGGCTGGGTTCAAGCGGCTTGCCGTCGCCGGCCGGGAATCCGGCGGCTCGCCAGCCTCGCAGCCCGGAAGGGTCGTCGGTGTATATCGGTTGCACCTGCAGGCCGGGGCGAAAATGTGCTGCTCCTACAGTGCGGCCGCCGGGCAGCAGCTGCGGATCCTGCTCCAGGATACCGTCCATAGCGGTCCCGTCCGCCATCAGAAGCGGGCAGGGAGATGTCCAAATGGCCCCGTCTCCCGTTACACACACCCATGCGGTGCCGCCCCGCGAGCGGTCTGCGGCATCTACATAGTTCAGCACGGCGGCAAGCGAGTCGCCGCGCTGTAACCATCCGCCCGGAGAGACGAAGCAGGAGTCGGTAGGTGCCGCCATCAGCCGGGGTTCGCTCCAGGAACGCCCGTCGGGACTTACGGCAAAAACGACGTGCGTGTCGGGGGAGTCTTCGTCGCGCAGCGAACTCTGCCACATGCAGTAATAGGTGCCTTTGAACTTGCTGAGCAGTACGTTGTTGACGTAACCCTCCCCGTCGCTCCGGAATACGCAGATGCGTTCAGTGCCGGCCAGACGCGTCAGGCCGAGGGTGAGAGTGTCGCTCAAATCGAGCAGCCCCTCCCTCACCGATGGGAGTTCAGTTCCCCGGCTGCAGGAAAGGGCCGTCAGCAATACTGGGAGAACCGCCAGTTGGGTAATTAGCCTCCAAACGGATGATAACGTGCTCACGTCCGTTTCGTGTCCTGCTTTTACCATAAAACGGCTGTTTTGCTGCCACGAAACGGAAGATAACGTGCTCTCGTCCGTTTCGCGGCAAAAGAAACTAGAGTTCGCTTGCGAACAGTTCCAGCGGTTTGCGGCACGCGTGCCTTTCCGACGGAGTTGCTTCGGGAGCGGGGTGCCCTGTCGGGAACAGAGCCACCGGTTCCCACCCGTCAATCTGCGGGAACAACTGCTTGAGTTTGAGAGGATCAAACGATGCCACCCAGGTGCTGCCCAGACCCAGGGAAGCCGCCTCCATCATAATGTGTGTGCCGGCAATGGCGGCATCTGTCTCGGCGCTGTTTTTGCCGTCGTATTTGCGCACCCAGGCATCTTCCGCCTTACAGGCAACAAGAATCACAATGGGAGCGTCGAAAGTGTACGCTGTAACCTCCTTCAGCTTCTCGCGGGCTTCAGGGGTCTTGAATACCCAAATATGAACCGGCTGCCGGTTAACTGCGGAGGGGGCAAGCCGCGCCGCCTCCAGTAATGACACCAGTTCGGAATCCGTTACAGGGGAGTCTGAAAAAGCCCGGCATGAGTAACGCTCTGAAGCAAGACGCAAAAAAGCACTTTGCTTTGGGGCCGTGTGCTTGGCAACATCTGTGAAGGCCGCCCTGTGGTGGATGTTCGTAATGTCGCTAAGTTTACTGAAAAAAGATTTCTTTCCGCTCATGACTGTATTTGTATTAATGTTATTTCACAATATACACAACACTTGTGACAAAAGCAAATAGGCATAGTTTCTGCAGCATTTCCCGGCACAGCATTTCTAGGGATGCGAGCTTTCGTATAAATAGAATCGTGCTGGAGAATTGTGAATGATAAAGAAATGTTTGTATGAGAAAGACTGTTCATCTTTGTCTTTCGTCCCACGACGAAATAATGTATCGGAACGAGGCCGATTTGATAATGGGCTTCAATTGTCTTGCCTTAGCTGTTTTGAAAACGGAATCCAGATTGCTGGCGGAAGGGTTTTTGTCTACTCACAACCACAGTTTGTTGCAAACAGACAATTACAAAGAGGTAATGAGAAGTTCGCGCTACAGCTACGCGAGATACTTCAATGCAAAATACTCTCGGAGGGGACGTCTTGGAGAAAAACAGTATTTTGTCCTGGAAGTGGAAGGCTTGTATCATTGTACGAGCGCTTCGAATTATGTCTTGAGGCAGGGCCTGCACCACGGACTGTCGGACACGCCATTCGGCTATCCGCACTGTTCTGCAAATGCTATTTTTCAGAAAGAGCTGGGGAAAGAGACATCGGTATTGTCTATCCCCAAGGAGAAGCGCTACCTGTATTTACCTGAGGGCGTTGCCATTTCGGAGGAATACCGGATGAACGAAAAAGGACTTTTGCTGAGAGAAGACATAGTGGATACTGCTTATATGGAAGAAATCTATATCTCTCCAAGAAACTTCCTTTATCAGATGAACCGACTATCCGGTCAGAAAGAGATTCAAGAGCAACAAAACGAGAACAATACTCCCCCGGTTACGATAGACAAAATTGAGGCCGGAGTGCCTGAATTCGACGTTAAAAAAGCACTAATTAATGAGCAAGGAAAAGTTAACCGGAGTATACTCTCTGATATTCAGCTCTGTGATATCATTGACAATAAGCTTGTAAAACGTTATTTCAAAGACAGTCATGAGTCTTCCATATATCTTCTTTCAGAAAGGCAGAGAGCGAATATTGGAAATCTGCTTTGGGCAGACAAAAACTCATATGGAGGAAAGTTCACCAGCACAAAACAGATCAAGAGGTGTCTCGCACTATAACAACTTTGCCACGAAACGGATGACAGGGATACCGCATCCGTCTCGCGGCAAGAAAACATCGCAAACAATCGGTTCTACTGCCACGAAACGGAGGACGATAGTCTCACATCCGTCTCGTGGCTCCATCACTATCGCATCTCGGTGTACGGCAGCTTGTCCATGTCGCCGTAGTCCAGATTCTCGCCGGCCATGCCCCAGATGAACATGTAGTTGGAGGTGCCTGCGGCGGCGTGAATAGACCACTCGGGGCTCATGATGGCCTGCTCGTTGGCCATCCAGACTATGCGCTCCTGCTTGGGCTCGCCCATGAAGTGGCATATCATGTTGCCCTCGGTCACGTTGAAGTAAAAATATGCCTCGATACGGCGGGAGTGGGTATGTGCCGGCATGGTGTTCCATACGCTGCCGGGCTTGAGCTCGGTGAGTCCCATCTGCAGCTGGCAGGGGCCCTCTTCCAGCACATTATTCACAATGAGCTGGTTGATGACGCGGTCGTTGCTGTCTTCCATCTTGCCGGCGGCGAAAGAATTGGCCTTCAGAGAGCCCTTGCGGCCGTCGATCGTGATGAGTTGTGTCTTATATGCCTTGTGGGCGGTGGCTGAGTTGATATAGAACTTTGCCGGAGTGGCGGCATACTGGCTCTTGAAGACGACCTCTTTGCATCCGCGTCCCACGTACAAAGCTTCCTTGAATCTGAGCAAGTACTCTTTTCCGTCGACGCTGACCACTCCGGGGCCGCCTACGTTAATTATGCCCAGCTCCCTGCGCTCCAGGAAATACTCGGACTTCAGGGGATCTATGGTCTCGAGCACCAGAGCTTTGCTCTTAGGCACCGCTCCGCCGAAAATGAAACGGTCGTAAAGTGAATAGGTAAGACGGATTTCATCGTTAACCATCACCTCCGGCATCAGGAAGCGTGCGCGAAGGGTTTCGGTGTCGTAATGCTTGACGTCCTCGGGATGGCAGGCCGTCTGAATGGTGTACTTTGTCTGTGCGCTCATAGCGATTGTTGCAAGCAGCAGGGCTGCAAATAATAATACTTTTTTCATATCTCTGTTGAAAGATCCTTCGTCACTTCGCTCCTCAAGATGACAGGTTTGTCATGAGACATCATTTGTCATTCTGAGCGAAGCGAAGAATCTATTAAGGATGCTTTGATAATTCTTCTACGGTTAAAAATGGCCATAACGGTGGTGCCTGCGACAAGGAGGCCGCTGCCTATCCACTTGAAGTCGTGTACAAGGTGGAAGATAATCCAGGAGAAGATGCTGGAAGCGAAGTCGAGCGCGCCTCCCTGGAATCCTTCCGGAATAGCTACGGCTGCGTCACCGGTACGTGCGTAGACGTCCTGCGCCGCCAGGGTGAACCAGGGAGCGAGGTCGGTCACTAGGTAGAGGCCCACGGTGAGCGCCACCAGGCCGATGATGAAGGTCTTCACCACGTTGCCTTTGGTGACGGGCAGCACCGCCGGGAACACGTAGAACATGCCGGCAAGCGAGGCGAGCGGCAGGAACTGGTTGCCGGGCAGAATGACCGCCAGCAGTATGGTCACGGGGATGAGCAGGAGGCTGACGACCAGAGTGGTCGGATGTCCTATCACCAGCGCCGGACTCATTCCGATGTTGATGCCTGCGGAGTTCTTGAACTTCTTGGAGACCAGCTCCTTGGTGGCCTCCGCAATGGGCTTGAGGCCCTCTATGAACAGGGAAGTGATGCGGGGGATGAGCTCCATCACGGCACCCATCTTGATGCCGAGCCCCAGAATCATGGGAATCTTTTCAACTGTTTCCGCCCAGCTGCGGCAGCTCAGGCAGCCTATCAGAATACCCACTACAACGCCCAGGAAGAGCGGCTCTCCCAGAATGCCGAACTTCTTCTTCAGGCCTTCGGCGTCGATGTCGAGCTTCTTCATACCTGGCACCTTGTCCATGCACCAGTTGAGGCCTTCGGCGAAGGGTACGAAGCTCTGGCAGAAGGGCTGCGGAATGCTGATTCCGTCCAGATCCTTATAGTACGCCTGGAACTTCCTGGTCGTGAGGTCTGCCATGAAAAGGGTGATGATGAAGCAGATGACGGCGGCGAAAAAGCCCCACCAGATGCTCTCGGTGGCAAAATAGACCACGGCGCCGATGAAGGCATAGTGCCAGTAGTTCCAAAGGTCGATGTTGATGGTATTGGTGGCCTTGATGAGCAGCAGAAGGATGTTGATGCCCAGGCAGACGGGGATGATAAAGGCGCCCACAGTGGTGTTGTAGGCAACGCTCGCCGCTGCCGGCCATCCCATGTCGAAGATGCCCAGGTGCAGGTCGTAAATCTCCGTCATGGTCTTGAGGGGCGCGCCCATGCTGGAGGTCAGCAGGGCGGTGACCACGCTCAGTCCCACGAAGCCCACGCCCACCAGCAGGCCGCTCTTGAGGGCCTTGCCGAACTTAATGCCGATGCAGATGCCGAGGATCGTGAAGAGGATCGGCATCATCACGGCCGCCCCAAGACCTATTATATAACTGAATACGTGTTCCATTATTTCGGCTGTTTACCGATATAGGCGAGGATGCCGCCGTCTACATAAAGGATGTGACCGTTGACCGCGTCGGAGGCGTGCGATGCAAGGAAGACTGCCGGGCCTGCAAGTTCGTCCGGGTCGAGCCAGCGGCCCGCCGGAGTCTTGGCGCAGATGAAGGAGTCGAAAGGGTGCCTGCTGCCGTCGGGCTGACGTTCGCGGAGCGGCGCCGTCTGAGGCGTGGCTATGTAGCCGGGTCCGATGGCGTTACACTGGATGTTGTATTCTCCGTACTCGGAGCAAATATTGCGTGTGAGCATCTTGAGACCGCCCTTGGCAGCGGCGTAGGCGCTCACGGTCTCGCGTCCGAGCTCGCTCATCATAGAGCAGATGTTGATAATCTTTCCTTCGCGGCGTTTCATCATTTCCGGCACTACGGCGGCGGCACAGATGTACGGGGCCACAAGGTCGACATCGATTACCCTCTGGAACTCTTCGCGCTTCATCTCGTGCATGGGGATACGCTTGATGATACCGGCGTTGTTAACCAGAATGTCTATCTGTCCTATTTCCTTATGGATTGTTTCTACAAGAGCAGCCACGGCTTTTTCGTCGGTAACGTCGCACACATATCCGTGAACGTTTGTGATGCCTGCCTCCTTGTAGGCTTCCAGGCCTTTCAGCATGGAGGCCTCGTTGGAAGTGTTGAAAATGATGTTGTCTGCGCCTGCTTCTACGAACGCTTTTGCAATGGCGAATCCAATGCCGTAAGCTGCTCCGGTAACCCAGGCGTTTTTGCCTTTCAGAGAGAAGATATTTGTCATATTATTAGTGGTTTTCGGGTTTCTTCCGCCAAAGATAATCAAATTTCCGTGAACGTGCACGGAAATTCGAAAATATTCGTATCTTTGCAGCACTTAACCCGTAATTTCTAGTATTTTCTATATGGCAAAAGTAGTTACCTTCGGCGAAGTGATGCTTCGCCTTTCAACCCCGGGTTACTTGCGTTTTGCGCAGGCCCGTCAGTTCGACGCCACTTTCGGCGGCGGCGAGGCCAATGTAGCCGTTTCCCTTGCAAACTATGGTGTGGACGCTCATTTTGTGACCCGTCTTCCCCAGAATGATATTGCCGACATGTGTATTGCAGAGCTCCGTGGATTCGGAGTGAACACGGATTCCATCGTCCGCGGCGGCGACCGCGTGGGCATTTACTATCTGGAGACAGGTGCTGTAGCCCGCGGCAGCAAGGTGGTTTACGACCGTGCGAATTCTGCAATCGCAGAGATCAAGCCGGGAATGGTCGACTGGCATAAGGTGCTGGAAGGTGCCGACTGGTTCCATTGGACAGGCATCACTCCGGCTCTTTCGCAGGGAGCTGCGGACGCCTGTCTGGAGGCCATCAAGGTGGCGAACGAGATGGGAGTGAAGGTCAGCTGCGATCTTAACTACCGCAAGAAACTCTGGAAGTACGGCAAGACGGCCGCCGAGGTTATGCCCGCACTCGTAGAGGGTTGCGACCTCATCCTCGGCAACGAGGAAGACGCAGAGAAGGAATTCGGCATCAAGCCCGAAGGTTTCGACGCGGAGAAGACGGGCGGAGAGATAGACCAGAACATTTTCATCAGCGTGGGCCAGCAGCTCATGGCTCGCTTCCCCCGCTGCAAGAAGGTGGCGGTGACGCTCCGCGGTTCCATCAACGCCAACCATAACACCTGGGGCGGCGTGCTTTACGACGGCAAAACCCTCTGGCAGAGCCGCAGGTACGACATCACCCACATCGTAGATCGCGTGGGCGGAGGTGACTCCTTCATGGGCGGCCTGCTCTACGGCCTGCTCGCTTACGGCACCGACCAGGAAGCTATAGAATTTGCGGCTGCGGCATCCTGTCTCAAGCACACTATCATCGGCGACTATAACCGCGTTACCGTGGAGGAGGTAGAAGGCCTCATCAAGGGTGGCGGCAGCGGTCGCGTATCAAGATAAGCGTTATGGCAAAGTTCAAAAAAATCGATACAATCAATATCATCCGCCGCACCGGCATCGTACCGGTGTTCTACAACAAGGATGTGGAAATCACAAAGAAGGTGGTGAAGGCCTGCTACGACGGCGGCATCCGTGCCTTCGAGTTTACCAACCGCGGCGACGGCGCCTACAAGGTGTTCGAGCAGCTTATCGCATTCGTACGTGCAGAGTGCCCCGAGATGGTACTTGGTGCCGGCACCATGCTGGACGCCCCTACCGCAGCGCAGTATATCCAGATGGGAGCCGATTTCCTGGTTAGTCCCTGCCTCGTAGAGGAAATCGCCCCGCTGGCCAACAAGCGCGGCGTGCCATACAGCCCCGGTTGCGGCAGCGTCAGCGAAATGGTTCGCGGAATGGAGCTGGGATGCGACCTGGTGAAGGTTTTCCCCGCCGGCAATGTGGGCGGCCCTTCCTTCGTAAAGAACGTCCTCGGTCCTCTGCCCTGGGCCATGGTTATGGCCACCGGAGCTGTCGAGCCCTCGGAGGAGAACCTCAGCGCATGGGCCAAGAGCGGCGTTACGGCTGTGGGTATGGGCTCCAAGCTCTTCCCCAAGGAGGTAATTGCCGCCGGCGATTGGGCCGCTATCTCCGCTCTCTGCGCGAAGTGTCTCGCCTGGTTCAGATAGCTTGCCACGAAACGGACGTGAGACTATCGTCATCCGTCTCGCGGCAGCAAAACAGACGTTTGATGGAAAAAGCAGGACTCGAAACGGACGTGAGACTATCGTCATCCGTCTCGCGGCAACTAGCTACCAGCCCAGCACTGCTGCCCTTGAGGAGTAGGGCTCGGCTTCGGCGGCTGTAAGTACGCGGCCGAATGCGTTGCGGCTACCGGTAACCGGTTTTTCTGCGTTATCTACACTGCCGTATTCACGCCAGCCTGCGTTGGCTGTGGGAACGGAAGGATTGGGAGCGGGGGAGCCAAGCCATCCGGCTTTGTTGACGAAAGGTCCCATTGTGCATTTCACGAAGACCACGTGGTCATACACTGAGCTGTCGCCACCGGAACGGGCAAGGTACACAGATTCGTCTTTCACACTGTCCTCGGAAGTGAGCGAGCACATATAGAATACGAATCCCTTGAAATCCGCCAGAGGCACGCGGGCCTGGACTATGTAGCCCGCGGCGCGGGCGCGAATCTCGCAGCCTTCGAACAGACATACCTTGGGATAGCCCCAGATGAAGTCGCAATGGCCTGCAATAAGGGAATTATGAACCCACACCTCGCCTTTGCAAAGGAAGGTATCCTGATACGACAGCAGCGAACAATTCTCTATAGTAAGCCTGTGGGAATTGTTCCCGGAATTGAAATAGATGCACTCCGCCTGCCCCTTAAGCTCACCGAAGGTGTTCTCTATGGTAAGGTTTTCCAGCACCAGGTTGTCGCAGTTCTCTATCAGCCACAGACAGCGTGCGCTGGAGCCGCTCATATAGGACTCGTTGTTGGGATAAGCAATGCGTACCCCGTCCCTGGAATCGCCTTTAACGGTTACATTCTTCTTTTCGCGCAGATACAGAAGGCCCTCGTAGGTTCCGGGAGCCAATGAAACCACGCTGTTGTCTTCCACGTAGGCCAGAGCCCGCTGCAGTGAGCAGAAATCGCCGGAACCGTCAGCCGCAACCCGTATAGACGAGCTTGAGGGAGCCGCTTTGGTGGTGAACTTCCAGTCTCCGGCTACCACTTCTTTGCGGCAAACGGATTCGTCCACGGTGACGTAGTATTCCGTATCGAAGTCCAGAGCCATGCAGTGGGGCTTTATGATAAGCTTCCGCCCGCTTGCCCTGAATGGCGTATAGTGCACGGTGCGGCTTTTCCCGCCGGATGGCAGATTATCCATAAATGTGCCTGTGCTGCCTCCCTGTTGGGGCACCATCACTCCGTCCTCACGTAGGGTAACTTTGGAAATATCGGCCAGATCTATACGGTCGACCTCGGTTCCGTCGGCCTTGAACACTTTCACCAGGCCGTTGTTGCCGAGCGTTGGTGTGGCCTCCAGTTCCAGCACCAGAGGCGCGTCGACGCACACCCTTTTGGCGCTGGGGTCGCTTGCCGCGCCCTTTGTAGTGACGGTTATTTCCTTGCTCCAGCCGGACTCGGCGTCTTTTGCCTTAGCACGCACGGAGAATGAGTATTCGGTACCCTTCTTAAGGCGTTCGACCCGTACGTTTCGATTGTTCGTGGTGCCGCTTTTCTGCGAACCGTTACCGACTTCGGTAAGCAACCAGTCGTAAGAAGCGGCTCCGGAAACGGCCGACCATTGGAAAGTGAGGGTGGTCTCCGTTGAACTGTGGAGGATGATTCCGGACGGAGTGCTCAATCGCAACAAGGCAGAGTCGTCGGGCTTTTCCTGGCATCCGGTGAGCAGCACGGTCAGTGCTGAAATTAACGTCAAAAACTTTTTCATACTCTTGATGTTGTCGCCGGAGGTGCATGCAATTGTACCTCCGGCGACAGCATTTAGATTTCTACAGGCTTGTACTTGGGAACCAGACTCTTCATGATGCTCCACGCGATTAGGTAAGCCAGACCGCAGAAGCAGAACATGATGAAGTAGCCCGCGGGCTTGCCCTCGAAGCCGAGGAAACGGAATGCGGAGCCCTGAGCCTCAGCGTAGGTGAACAGTTGTCCCGCCACCCACTGGATTATCATGGAACCGATACCTCCGGCCATTGCTCCAATGCCGGTAATGGTTGCGACGGTGCTCTTGGGGAACATGTCACCGGTAGTGGAGAAGAGGTTGGCGCTCCATGCCTGATGTCCTGCACCCGCGAGGCCGATCAGCAAAGCGGGCCACCATGGCGAGTTGAAATGCACACCCAGGGGCTGGGCGAGCAGAGCCGCAAGCGGGAAGAACGCGAAAATCAGCATGGCCAGCATGCGACCGGAGTACGGATGCATGCCTTTTTTCTCCACAAACAGCTTCGGCAGATAGCCGCCGCCGATGGAAATTACCGTCACGATAAGGTAGAGCGTGAAGATGAGCCACTGTCCGAGGGGCGAGGTGGCCGGAGCGTGGAACTGGTTGCTGAAGTACGAAGGTGCCCAGAAGAGGAAGAACCACCACACGCCGTCGGTGAAGAACTTGCCGGCGATGAAGCTCCAGGTCTGCTTGTATTTGAAGCACTTGAGGAAGGGGATGGTCACCTCTTTGGAGGCAGATTCTTCGCTGGCGGATTCTTCGCTGGCGCTCAGAATGACAGCATCGTCATCCTGACGTATGTACGCCAGCTCCGCCTCGTTGACGCGGCGCGACTTCTCCGGCTTGTCGTACATGAACGCCCAGAAGAACATCCAGATGTAGCCCAGGCCGCCGATTATTATGAAAGCCATCTCCCAGCCGAACTTGACAGCCAGGGGCGGTATGAGCAACGGAGCGGCGAGAGCGCCCACGGACGCACCTGCGTTGAAGATGGAGGTCGCGAACGCCCTGTCCTTCTTGGGGAAGTATTCGGCCGTAACCTTGATGGCGGCGGGGAAGTTGCCGGCCTCGCCGAGGGCGAGGATGCCGCGGCACAGCAGGAAGAGGTAAACCGACGTGGTGGACACGGCCAGCGCAACGTTGGACCCCACTTCGACGGCGCGCATGGCGGCCACGGAATCAAGCCCCACGATGTGGGTGGTGGCCCAGCCGCAGAGGGCGTGGAGGCAGGCACCGGTCGACCACACCCCGATGGCTACCAGGTAACCCTTCTTGGTGCCCATCCAGTCTACGAACTTGCCCGCGAAAAGGCAGCAGATGGCGTAGAAGATGGAGAAAAAGCTTGTGATGGTGCCGTAGTTGGCGTCGGTCCAGTGGAACTCGGGTTTAATGAATTCCTCGTAAGTGAGCGACAGCACCTGGCGGTCCAGGTAATTGACGGTCGTGGCCACGAACAGCAGGCTGCACAGCCACCACCGCCAATTGGTCATTAACTTTTGATTTGTACTCATCAGATAATAGCTTTAACCGCTGCGCGCATGCCGTCTCTCTGAATCAGAGCCAGGTCGGCGGCGAGCAGGTCGGTGAGGCCGGGGATGGCATTGAGGTCCTCTCCCCAGATGAACTGGTCTTCAAGCACTCCGGAGGCTACTTTGCGCACATCTCCGGTGGCCCAGAGATTTTTGAGCAGCGAAACAATCTTCTCGTCATCCTGAGGGACTATCTCATCCTCGCCGCGTTTGCCGCCCTTGTAGTAGGTGCAGATGCCGGCCAGGCCGAGCACCAGGCCCTTGGGAAGCTCGCCCTTGCGCTCAAGATAGGTCTTGAGGCCGGGGAGGTCGCGGGTCTTGAACTTGGGGAAGGAGTTCAGCATGATGCTTGTCACGAAATGCTTTACGAACGGATTGCGGAAACGCTCCAGCACGTCGCCGGCGAACTTGAGCAGTTCTTCTTCGGGCAGATTCAGAGTGGGCAGCAGTTCGTCGTACATGACCTTCTTCACAAAGGCACCTATCTCGGAGTCCTCGCAGCACTCCTTCACGGTGTTCAGGCCGGAAAGATAGCCGACGGGGCTTAGAACGGTATGAGGGCCGTTCAGAAGCGTAACCTTTCTCTCATGATAAGGAGCCTCTGAAGGGACGAATAGCACGTTGAGTCCGGCCTTGTCGGCAGGGAACTCGGCGGCGATCTCCTTCGGTGCCTCGATTACCCAAAGGTGGAATATCTCCGCCTTGTCCAGCAGATGGTCGTCGTATCCGGCGCGCTCGCAAAGCTGTGCTGCGGTGTCGCGGGGATAACCGGGAACGATGCGGTCCACGAGGGTGCTGTAAACGCCGCAAGCCTCTTCGAACCAGGCACTGAAGTCGGGGCCCAAATTCCACAGGTCGATGTACTGGCGAATGCACTCCTTGAGGTGTTTGCCGTTCTCGAAAATGAGCTCGCAAGGGAAGATGATGAGTCCCTTGTCTGCCGCTCCCTTGAAATGCTCCCAGCGGTGATAGAGCAGCTGGGTGAGCTTGCCTGGATAGGAAGATGCCGGAGCGTCGCTGAACTTGCACGCAGGGTCGAAGGCGATGCCGGCCTCCGTGGTGTTGGAAATAACGAAGCGGATTTCCGGCTGCTCGGCCAGGGCCAGGTACTCGGCAAACTGGGTGTAAGGGTTAAGGCCGCGGGAAATCACGTCGATGAGGTCCACGCTGTCCACGGGCTCGCCGTTCAGCAGGCCCTGCAGGTTGAGGTGATACAGGCCGTCCTGCTCGTTGAGCCACTCGACCATACCCTTCTCGATGGGCTGGACCACTACCACGGAGCCGTTGAAATCGGTTTTCTGGTTGGTCTTCCAGATGATCCACTCGATGAATGCACGCAGGAAGTTGCCCTCGCCGAACTGGATAACCTTTTCGGTGTAGCTCTTGGCCTGCGGTGCAGATGTTCTGTTTAATCTTTCCATATTAGTAGTTATTGTCTTTCAGATTCTTAGATTCTTCGCTTCGCTCAGAATGACATCAAAGCGTAACGCCGCTCTTGAAGATGGCGATCTCGCGGTAATTATGTAGTTCGTTGTTCACCGGCTCTCCTGAGGCGGCGGCAAGAACAGCGTCTATGAATCGCGGTGCCACCTCGGCCATGGTCTGGTCCTGGGCGAGCACTCCGGCGTTAAAGTCTATCCATCCGCCCTTGTGTTCGAAGAGCGGTGTATTGGTAGAAATCTTCATCGTGGGCACGAAGCTCCCGAAGGGGGTGCCGCGGCCGGTGGTGAAGAGCACGATCTGGCATCCTGCAGCAGCGAGTGCCGTGGAGGCCACGAGGTCGTTGCCGGGGGCGCTCAGCAGGTTGAGGCCTTTCACGGAAAGGCGCTCGCCGTACTTCAGCACGCCGCGGACGGTGCTCTTGCCGCACTTCTGCGTGCATCCGAGGGACTTCTCCTCCAGTGTAGAGATGCCGCCCGCCTTGTTGCCAGGCGAAGGGTTCTCGTACACCGGCATACCCTGGGCCATGAAGTACTCCTTGAAGTCGTTGATGAGAGAGACGGTCTTGCTGAAGGTCGCCTCGTCCTGGCAGCGGTTCATGAGTATGGTCTCGGCGCCGAACATCTCGGGCACCTCGGTAAGCACGGTGGTGCCTCCCTGGGCGACGATCCAGTCGGAAAACACGCCCAGCAGGGGGTTCGCGGTGATGCCGCTGAGCCCGTCGGAGCCGCCGCACTTGAGACCTACACGCAGTTCGCTTACGGGGACGTCTACCCGCTCGTCCAGAGAGCACACGGCGAAAATCTCGCGCAGTTTCTGCAGGCCGAACTCGACCTCGTCTTCCACCTGCTGGCAGGTGAACATCTTCACGCGCGCTTCGTTCACGGGACCGACCAGCTCGCGGAATGCGTCCAGCTGGTTATTCTCGCAACCCAGGCTCACCACCAGTACGCCGCCGGCGTTGGGATGATGGACCATGTCGGCCAGGATGGTGCGGGTATTCTGGTGGTCGCTGCCCAACTGGGAGCAGCCGTAGTTGTGGGGGAAAGCCACCACTGCATCCACGCTGCCGGCCCTTCCTTCGATTTCCGCGCGGAAGCGGGAAGCGATCTGCTCGCAGATGCCGTTCACGCAGCCTACGGTGGGGATTACCCATATCTGGTTGCGAATGCCCACGGTGCCGTTGGAGCGACGGAAGCCTTTGAAGGTGCGAGATTCTTCGCTTGCGCTCAGAATGACAGTATGGTCCGCTTTCTCCGGCTCGTATTTGTACTCCAGCAGACCTTCCAGGTTGGTCTTTATGCAGCTGTGGTCCACCATTGTGCCGGCGGCTGCGTCTTGCGTGACGTGCCCAATAGGATAACCGTACTTAATAACGTTATCTCCAGACTTCAGGTCCTTCAGCACGACCTTATGGCCGCGCGGCACGTCCGTCTGCAAGGTGACGCCTTCCACCACCTCGCCTTTCAGCAGGTCGGTCAGCGCTACCGCTACGTTATCCTCCGGGTTGATTTTGATGTATTTCATCAGAAATTAAAGTAGTTCTTGGCGTTGTTGTAGCAAATGTCCTCCACCATCCGGCCGAGGAACGGGAGCTCGCTGGCGGGCAGCTTGCCGTTCTCCACGTCGGTACCGATTACGTCGCAAAGTATGCGGCGGAAGTACTCGTGACGAGGATAACTGATGAAACTGCGGCTGTCGGTGAGCATACCCACGAAGCGGCTCAGCAGGCCGAGGTTCGAAAGGGCGTTCATCTGCTTGCGCATGCCGTCCTCCTGGTCCAGGAACCACCAGCCGCTGCCGAACTGCATCTTGCCGGGCACCGTGCCGTCGTTGAAGGTGTAGGCCATGGTCATCATTACCTCGTTGTCCTTGGGATTGAGGCAGTAAAGTATGGTCTTGGCCAATTTGTCCTCGCTTGCGAGTCGGTCCAGGAACTTGTGTCCCGCGGCCGCTGTGGGCAGGTCGTGGATGGCGTCGAAGCCGGTGTCTGCTCCAACGAGGTTAAACATCTTGCTGTTGTTGTTGCGTATGGCGCCCACATGGAATTGCTGGGTCCAGCCCGCCTCTGCGTCCATGACTGCCATATCGTGCAGGAAGGCGCTGCGGAACTTGTTCAGCTCGTTCTCGTTGGGCCTTTTGCCCAGAAGCACCAGCTTGAAGATAGCCTCGATTTCAATCTCCTTGTAATCAGCCGCATAGAAGGTCTCCAGACCATGGTCGGAGAGCTTGCAGCCCATAGAGGCGAAGAAATCGTGGCGTTTCTTGAGTGCTTCGATCAAGTCGGCATAGGAATCGATTTCCTTGTCGGCCGCCTCTCCGAGCTGCCTCAGGTAGGCCTTGTAGGATGCCGGATCTTCGATAGCCATCGCCTTGTCGGGCCTCCATGCGGGGATAACCTTGGTGCCGAAGGGCTGCCCGGCGATCATCTTGTGCCAGCGCAGGTCGTCGGCCGGGTCGTCCGTGGTGCACACAACCTCCACGTTGAAGCGGCGGATGAGGGCCTGGCCGCGGAACTCGGGAGTGGCGAGCTTGGCGTTGCACTCTTCGAAGATCTCGCGGGCGGTAGCGGGACACAGCAGTTTATCGATGCCGAACACGCGCGAGAGCTCCAGGTGAGTCCAGTGGTACAGAGGGTTCCGCATGGTATAGGGAACGGTCTCCGCCCATTTCTCGAAGGTCTCCCAGGCGCTGTGCTTGCCTCCGGTAAGATAGTCTTCGGAAACTCCGTTGCCGCGCATTGCGCGCCATTTATAGTGGTCTCCGTAGTGCCCGTCAACCAGCCAGAGCTGAGTGATGTCCCGGAACTGGATATTCTCCGCAATCCATTGGGGTACCAGGTGGCAATGGTAGTCTATGATGGGCATGTGCGCTGCGTGCTCGTGATACAGCCCGCGGGCTGTATCACTTTGCAGCATAAAGTTGTCGTTGATGAAGCTCATGGTGGCTTACTTCTTCTTCATTATGTACTTGGGCGATGCAGAATTCCAGCGGGGATCACCTATGTCTGCGCTCTTGAGTGCGGCATTGGTGAGCGTGAGCTTGAACTCTACAGAGCCTGCGCAAGGATCCTCGGTAAGTACTCCGCCGTTGTTTCCGGCAGCAACTTCCTGGCTGATGGCGCCGGTGAAGAACTTCTCACCTACATTGAAGAACCAGTTCTCGCTCATGGTGGGAACGGTGGCTCCGCTCTTGGCGAGCAGGGAGTTGCCTCCAATATTGAGGAAGAGGTTCTTCCTGACCACGTACTTGGAAGGATCGGCAGCGAGGGAACGTATCCACAGCAGACCGTTGCCTGCATCTACCGAGCAAGCGGCGAAGGTGTTGTTGGTGATAGCGATGCTTCCGGCAATATCCTTGTCGATACGGGCGAAGTCACGTCCTCCGTCATAGAAGGAGTTCTCGGAAATATTGACAATGTCGTAAACGCCCTTGCGTACGTCGATCATACCCTGACCGGTTCCGAAGCCGTGAACCAGATTCTTACGGAAGTCAAAGAGGGCCACCTTGGAATCGGTACCGTTGCCGTAGAAGAGGCTCTTGTTGTATGCCATGATGTCGCATCCTACGATCTGAACCTTCTCCAGCTGGGTTGCCTCGGCAATCTCGAAAGCGTTGCCCAGGGCCTTCTCTACGCCGTTGAAGATGATGTTCTGGGCCACAAAAGAAGTGGTCCCGACACCCAGCTTGAAGCCGCCGATAATCTCTACGCGTCCGCTTCCCTGCAGGGAAACAGGAGCAATCAGGGTGATAACGCCGCCTTCCAGAACCTCACGGAGATCGTAGGTTCCGGCTTTCAGTGTGATACCCTTCTTGCCGGCATCCAGAGCGTTGGCCAGTTCTGCAACGTTGGCTACGGTAATCTCCGGGCTCACGTTGCCTGCGTTGGGATTCCAGCGGGCGGGACCAACGTTGGAAGCGAGGCAGAGAGCGTCTACCAGGGTGTAGTCTCCGTTGGCGGAATCCTTCACGGGATTGCCTGCCAGAATGACGCCACCGTTTGCAAGTGCTACTTCCTGGTTAATCAGGCCTGTCCAGAATTTCTCTGCGGTGCAGTTATAGAAGTAGTTGTTGGCTACTTCGGTAGGAACGGTAATGCCGCTGGCCTTGGAGAGCAGGTTGTTGTCTCCGTTCTCATTCAGGAAGAGGTTGTTCTTTACGACGTAGCTGTTGGGAGTGGAGCGTACATACAGTATGCCGTTGCCGTTGTTCAGCGTAACACCGTCGAAGGTGTTGTTGGCGATAATTATGGCACCGGTAACCTTGCCTGCATCTGCGCGGATGAAGTCACGGCCGCCGACAATCGTATTGTTCTCAATTTTCAAGGAAGTGTAAGCACCCTTGCGGATATCGAAGGTGCCCTGGCCGCCGCCGAGGCCTGAGATAATATTGTCGACAAAGTTGACGCTCTCGAGTGAAGAACCGTCTGCATTGCCGTACAGCACACTCTTGCCGACGCCGCTGATGACGCACTTGTTAACATGGAGGCGCTCCACCACGGAAGCGGCACTCACGTTGATAAGGTTGTTGGCGCCTGCGGTAATCTTGAGGCCTTCGATTATAATGCTGCCGAGTTCGCCTTCTGCAAGGTTGAACTGGCTCACCTTGATGGATGCACCTTCTTCGCCAGTCAGCATCATTCCGGGACCAAGGGTGATATCTGCTGCAGAGAGATCATACTCTCCGGGCGCAAACGTGATGTAGGTCTTGCCGGCATCAACTGCTGCCTGGAATTCATCTGCGGAGGTAACGCGGAATCCGGGGGCACTGAAAGCGACGCTGGCGCTGGGGTTCCACTTGGGAGCACCCACCTTTGCGCTCATCACTACGCCGTTTACCACAGTGAAGTCGTTGTTGGCCGCATCCTTGACCGGATTTACCGTCAAGATGACGCCCTGGCCGCCCAGTGCGGTTTCCTTGTCCATGATTCCGGTGAAGAACACATCGTCGTTGCAGTCATAATAGTAGTTTCCGGACATCACGGGAACTTTTGCACCGGCCTTGCCGATAACGGTACCGGAAGTCATGCCGAGCAGGAGGTTCTTCTCTACCCTGTAGTTGGCAACATCTGCGCGGACAAAGAAGATACCGTTGCCGTTCTTGCTGGTGTTCAGGTTGTACATGGTGTTGGTCTTTACCAGTACGGAGTACAGCGAGCAAGTGGCGTCGATACGCAGGAAGTCGCGGCCGCCTGTGAGGGTGGAGCTTTGGATTGTGAATGTCTGGTACTTACCGTTACGGAGGTCGAACATACCCTGGCCTGTGCCGTGGTTGTATACCTCAACAGAATCGAAGGTGATATTGTCTACCTGGAACTTGTCCGCAGTATTGGATGCGTAGATTACGCTCTTGGCGAATCCGGTGATGACGGTACCGCGTATGGCTATGTTTTCCGCAACCACACCTTCAGCATTGTCGAGTTCGATGAATACTCCCTGTCCTGCCGCATCCACGGTGAGACCGGTCAAGGAGAAGTTGCCTACAGCTCCGCTGAGCTTGAAGGCACCCTTGACAACAGCTGCCTTGGAGCCCTTGAGGGCAAGAGGAGCCGTGACGGTCAGAACTCCGCCAAGGTCGTACTCGCCTGCCTCCAGGGTAATATCTTCCTTGCCTGCGCCGATGGCGGAAAGCAGGCCGTCAACATCCTTGACCACGAGTTCCGAGCCTTCTTCGCTGCCGCCCTTAGGCAGAACTGCGAATGCGGCTACGCCGGCTTCGGACTGGGTGTTGTAAATATCGTTTGCGCCGGGGTTGGCATAAACGGCAACGGTGTAACTTCCGGCATCGAGCATAGAGGTTGTCTTGCCCTCGATAACGTACTGGAGGCCGTCGGCTGCATATGTCTTGCCGTTGAACACGACGGTGTAGCTTGCGGCATTCTCCACTGCATCCCAGCTGATGACCACGTCGGTGGCTTCGCCTGCGGTGAAGGATTCAGGATCCGCATAGGGGTCGGGAGCGGGCAGAGCCGTATTCACGGCGCTTACGTCGGTGCTCCATGCCAGTTCGGCAAGGGCAACCTCGCCTGTCGGGCATACGAATACCCAGCTGGGCTCGGAGATGTCGGAGATGACTATCTTCTGCGTTGCGGGAGCGTCGGCAATGGGTGATACGCCACCCTTCACGGTCACGGCTCCGCCTGCAAGAGGCTGCGTGGCCACGTAGAAGTGGGCTGTACCTTCACCTGCGGCACGTGCTACCACGGAACCGGGAGCGGAGACCTTGAATGCCAGATAGTTGTCGGCGGGAACCTGGTTGCGGTCGGTAACTGCAGCAGATGCAAATGCAAGCGTTCCCTTTTCGGCTACCACGGGGTTGCTCTCGGAAGCTGCGAGAAGCAGTTCTTCGCGGACCATCTTCTTCTTGATGGTTCCGGACCAGTTGCGGGCGTTGCCGAGATTCCAAGTATGGGCGCCGTCCAGCACTCCCTGGGTGAGGTCTTCGGGCTCCTCTACGTAAGCGGTCCACCACTTGGATGCGCCTATCTTCTTGCCTGCGATTTCGGAAGAAGCGAGGATGTTGAAGTGACCGCCGGCTGCGTTGTAGCAGGGGGCCTCGCTGAGTATGGTGCCGCCGGCCTGGGCCAGGGTGAAGTTGTCGGTAAAGAAGCTTACGCTGCCGTCATCCGCCTTGGGAAGCTCCCAGAAGTAGTTGCCTGAAGCGGCGGGTGAGAGTTCGCTGGCGGGCTTGTATTTGACGGCTGCACCCATGAGGGTAGCCTTGCCTGTCATGCCGAGGAAGAGGTTGTTCTTGAAGGAGAATGAAGCCGGAACAACCTGCAGGCCGAAGATGCCGCCGTTATTGGTGTTGTCTACGAAGCACAGGTTGTAGAGGGTATTGTTCTGGAACACAAGCTTGCCGAGGGTCATGTTGGGATCCAGTCGCACGAAGGTACGCATACCCTGGGCGATGGTGTTGTTCACGAAGCTCAGAGTCTCGATGGTAGTAGCCTGACGGATGTCGAACACGTCGCCTCCCACGGTACCGTCCACGTTGATGTTGGTAATCTCGCACCTGTCGTAGGTTACGTCGCCGAGAACCATGGGCTTGCCCCACTCGTACATAAGGCCCTTGGTATAGTTGGTGATGACGCAGTTGGTGTAGGTGATATTACCGATGACTTTGCCGTCCTTGGTGCCGCCGTTCTTGTTCTGGAGGGCGAAGCCGAATCCGGAAGGAGAGGTGGCAGTAGGAGCGCCGTTGAAGGTAATACTCTCGAAGTTGAGGTGCTCTCCGGCCCAAGCGTCAGAGATGTGCAATTCACCGGTTAGCTCGGGCATATTGCCATCGGCATCCAACTCACCCATGAGGGAGAAGCCGTTGGTGATATCCAGTGCCTCGATGTCGTAAGGAGAACCCTCCAGTTTCAGATAAATCCTGGCGCCCTGGGTCTTGACGGCATTCAGAAGACCTTCCAACGTGGATACTTCCGTAGCTCCGTCTGTGGCAGCTGCGGTCCAGGCATTGATCTGGCCGCGGGAAGCACTCTTGAAATAGAGGATAAACTCATATTCGGTACCGGGGGCAAGGTCTCCGATGGTAGCCGTAGCGCCGGCAATTTCATCGCTCGTGAGCGTGTGCGTACTCTCGGTGGTTTCGTCGCCGGCGAGACGGGTCACCACGCGATCCACATCTTCGAAGTCGCTCACCTCCCGACTCCATGTCAGAGTGACGGAAGAGCTGGTGCGCCCGGCCAGCTTGAGGTAGAGGTTGTCCTTCACAGCATAGGTCTTGACGGACTTCTCGGCGACCGCAATGTGCGATGCTTCCTTCTTCTCGTTGAATGCCTGCACGGTAAACCAGTAGGTCTGGTCTGCGGTGAGTTTCTTCACAAGGGGAACGTTTGAGGGTTCTACCCTCTCGGAGAAATCCTTCTGGGAAAGATTGCTGTCCGTATAAACGGTCAGTTCGTAATACTCTGCATCCTTGGTTACGTCCCAGGAGAAGGTCACGACGTCTCCGAGCGAACTGTTCACCTTGGCTTCAAGGTTCATCGGCTCGAGGCAGCGTACGAGATCCATCTCGTCAATTAACTCCAGCTCACGCTCTATACATGAGGTAAAGGAACTGGCGGCGAGCAGGACACAGACTGCGTATTTGAAAATATTCTTGAGTTTCATAAGTCGTGACGGTTTAGAGGTTGTCATAGCCGTAGTCGTTCTTGATGTTGCCCTGGCTGTTGGTCATCGTATCGTTCATGATGGGCCAGAACATATGCTGTTCGGGGTCCGCGCGATAGATTGTTTCGATACGGCCTGTGTGCAAGCCGCTTTCCTTGGCATCATCATACTTGGTAACATAAGCTTCTTCAAGCTCGGCGCCGGCAGGAGCCTGCTCACCAGCCTTAAGGAAGTTGATGATGATAGACTTGCCGTCATCTGAATAAGTGTAGCAGATGTTGCCGCTGAGTCCGGCGTATTCGCCCTGGAGGTTGCGGAGGTCCAACATATCCTGCTTGGCTGCATCCAGACTGCTCTTGAGCTTGTTCCAGCGGATAAGGTCTGCCTTGCGGAGGAACTCGCCGCAGAACTCAAGGGCACGCTCATCTACTATGGCGTTGAAGAAGGCGTCCTTGGAGTTCAGTGTAGCCACGTATGCATCGGCGGCATCTTCGCCGCATGCGCGGGCGCGAACCTCACGCAGATATTGCTTGGCACCGTTGGGACCGTTCAGCTCGTTCTCGATTTCAGCTGCCATGAGGAGTATGTCGGAATAACGCATAACCACTGGCTTGATACCGTCGTCGTTACCGCCGGTGTAGGGCTGGGCGTCCATCCACTCGAAGCGGTATTTGCCGAAGTACCACTTGCTGATACCTGCGGGCTCTATGTTGTTTTCCTTGGTCCATTTGTAGTTGACGCAGGAAACGTCGCGCCTCTGGTCGCCCTCGGGATACTTGAAGTACATGGTGGGGAGGGGACCTGCGTCACCGCCGCGGCTTACGCCGTTGGACCAGCTGGAGCCTTCGGAAGAAATAGCGAAGGTGAAGTTCCAGCGTCCACGTCCGGCACCGAAAGGAATAACGTAAAGAGTCTCGTATCCGGGGCCGGCGGTGAGGTTGTTCATATTGTTGAGGTTGTACCACATCTGAGCGTAGTCACTCTCCAGGGAAGCTTTCCCGATAGCATCTTTCAGGAACTCCAGAGCCTTCGGGTAGAGGACATCTTTCTGGAGCTGAGGGTCGCTGGACAGACGTATGGTACCCAGGTCTCCGGTACCTACCGCTCCGTCGTCTGGACGGATGGCATAACCGGAAGCAAAGAGGGCGATGCGTGCGTAGAGACCTTCTGCAAACACTTTGTTCACCCGGTCGGTACGGGAAGTAGCTGCGGTCGCGCCGGGATTCGGCAGGAAAGGAATCGCATATTCCAGATCGGCCAGAATCTGATTGAAAATAACGTCGCGGCTCGCCTTGGGAGCATAGATCTTGTCGGAGGTGAGGGATTCGAAACGGGCGGGAACGTCTCCCCACGCCTTGATGAGATCGTAGTATATCATGGCCCTGAGAGTAAGGGCTTCTGCCAGAAGGTAAGCCATGTCGCTCTTGTTCTCCACGTCACCGTACTCGCGAAGACCTTCAATCACAAGGTTGGCGCGCTCGATTCCCATGTACATGAGAGGGAAGGGGCCGTTGGAAAGGTTGAGCTGGCTGTTGTTGGTAAGACAATTGTATCCGGCTATTTCCACCTTTCCGTCTTCTTTGCCTATGGCTTTATAGGTGTTGTACCACTCGATGTCCGTGTTGAATCCGTACCAGGGCAGGAAACGTCCGCGGTATGAGTTCACTTCGCAGAAAGTTTCGGTGATTCCGAAGATTGTACCTTCTGCAAGGTCGTAGTTGCTGAATACGGTCTTGGAGTCGAATGCTGAAGGGGATTCGGAGTCGAGGAACTTCTCACAGGAAGAAGCGCATACCGCAAGAATGGCGGCGGAAAGGATATATATAATCTTTTTCATATGCACATCAATTTAGAAAGTGAGATTGAGACCGGCTACGAAACCGATGCTCTTGGGGTATGCGGAATAGTCCACGCCCGGAGTAAGGGGGGTGGCGCGGCGGGTATCGACCTCAGGGTCGTAGCCGCTGTATTTGGTGAGGCAGAAGAGGTTGGTTCCCGTCACGTAGATGCGGGCCCTGCGGAGGTGTACCTTCTGGGTGAGGGTCTCAGGCAGGGTGTAACCGACGGTAGCGCTCTGCAAACGGAGGAAGGATGCATCCTCTACAGCCCAGTCGCTGAAGATTGCGCTACCGATGAACGGAGCCCACATGGTCTTGCCGGAGTTTACGCTCTTGAGGGTTTCTGCGTCGGTGATAAGCTCGCCGGTGTTCCAGTCTATGTTAGTCCAGCGCTTGTTTACATCCATGCTGTCAATAAGGTTGCGGTTGTAGAACTTGCGGGAGCTGGTGAACTCGATGCGGTTGGCGTTATACACCTGGTTGCCCACCATGAAGTTGAAGTTGGCGCTGAAATCGAATCCCTTCCAGTAGCCGCTGAGGCCGAAACCTCCGGTAAAGTCAGGGCTTGCGTTGCCAATGACGGTGCGGTCGGCCACGGTGACCTTGTTGTCCTCGCTGCCGTTGATGTTCTTGAATTTGGGTGCACCCGGCATCATGTACTGGGAGCCCACGATGGCGGAGCAGTCCACTACGCCTTCGTTCAGGACCCATTTGCTGCCGTTCCAGGTAAAATCGTCCACGGTGTACATGCCGTCGGAGACAAAGCCGTACATATTGCCGAGAGGCTGGCCAACTTCCACTATATAGTCGTCACCGATTTCGGTGGATGCCCAGTAGGACTGGGCGGTAATGCTCTGAAGGCCGCCGAGGTCGGTTACGCGGTTCTGGTTGTACGCGATGTTACCGTTGATGCTGAGCGAGAAGTCCTTCTTCTGCACTATGGGTGCATTGAGGGTGAGCTCGACACCGCGGTTGCGGGTGGAACCGAGGTTGCGGTACTGGCTGTCGTAACCGGAGCCGGTGATAGGGAAGTTGATCAGGAGGTCCCTGGTGTCGTTCTGGTAAACCTCGATGCTACCGCTGAGCCTTGACTGCCAGAAGCTGAAGTCAATTCCGATGTTGTGGGTGTAGGAGGTCTCCCAAGTGAGCTCGGGATTATTCATGATCTTGCCGGCCATCCAGTAGTTGGAGCTCTGGCTGAGCCAGGTGGTGGTAGTAGCGCTGTACTGCTTCAGAATCTGGCCGGAAGGGATGTTGTTGTTACCTGCGGTACCGAAGCTGTAGCGGAGTTTGAGCTGGTCGAGCCAGCTGTGTGAAGAATCCATGAACTCTTCGTTGGAGATGGTCCAGGAAGCTGCTGCGGAAGGGAAGAAGCCCCAGCGGTGTCCGGGAGCGAACTTGGAGCTGCCGTCTGCACGTACCGTGGCGCCGATGGAATAACGGTGCTTGTAGTCGTAATTCACACGTCCGAAGAAGGAAAGCAGCTTGTCGTCGGGGTTGACGTAGTTGTTCGTAGATGCAGGGCTGCCGGAGGACATGAAGTTCCATGCCATTTCCGCATCGTAGAAGGTTGCGAGGCCATCCACCATCATTGTGAGCAGGTTGCTCTTGGTGATGGTCATTTCTTCACCGACCAGGGCGGTAAGGTTGTGGTCTGCTCCCAGAATCTCACTGAAGTCGTAGTTCAGGGTGTTGGTATTGCGGTAGCGGGTGCGGTAGGCGTCCTTGCGCTGGTTGGAAGGGGTGTTCTTTACCGTGGAGTTGTTGGCCACGTAGTATGTAGTCAGACCATAGAAACGGTCGTCGGTCTGGTTGTAGTCCTCCAGTCCTCCCTCTATCTTGAGCCTGAGGTTGTTCACAATCTCCCAGTTGAAGGCGGCGTTGAGGTTGAGGGTCGTACGCACGCGACGGCTGTCATTGTCCGCGACGCTGAGGAGCGGCGGTGCATTGTCGCCATAGTCCTGTTCCTCGTCGATGCCGGTGATGGCAGTGCTGAGGGGGATGGGGCTGTAGGAGACAGCATGCTTGAGGCGTCCGTTACCGGAAGTGGTGCCGGTGTCGTTGATGCCGTTGGCTCCGGAGCCGCGTACATTAACGCGTGACCAGCGGACGTTTGCGTCGATGCTTGTGGTCTTGCCGGTCTTGAAGTTGCCCTTGAAATTGAGGTTGTCGCGGCTGTAGTTGGAACCGGACATGATGGCCTTGTCTCCCATGTGGGCATATCCGATGGTCCAGTTGCCCATTTCACCGCTGCCGGATACGGAAAGGTCGGCGGAGAAGGTGTTGCCGGTGTTTCCGAAGACAGCGTCGATCCAATCGTTGCCCTTCATGCCCTTGTAAAGGTCCATATCGCTGAAAGAGCCGAAGTAAGGATAGTAGTAGGAATCGAGATTGTCGCGGATTGTGCCGAGTTCATACTGGAACTTCACGAAGTTATCTACGTCCATGGCCTGGATAGCGTTTGCGTTGGCCATCTTCTTGAGACCATAGTAGGTATTGAACTTCACGGAGATTTTCTGGCCCTTTTCTGCGTTCTTGGTGGTCACGATCACAACGCCGTTAGCGCCGCGGGAACCATAGATTGCAGTGGAGAATGCATCCTTCAGAACGTCTATGGATGCGATTTCCGATGAAGGGATGTCGTTTATGGACTCCACCGGGAAGCCGTCCACAATGTAGAGAGGGGAGCTGTCCTGGGTGATGGAGCCGCCGCCACGGACGCGGATCTTGATGTCGGCATCGGGGTCGCCTTCAGTGGTAACCACGGATACGCCGGCCATCTTTCCCGTGAGGGCCTGGCTGACGGTGGTGACGGGCTGCTCGGTGAGCTTGTCACTGTTCACGGATGAGACGGAGCCGAGGAGGTCGCGACGCTTGACGGTAGCGTAACCAACCACCACAACTTCGTCGAGAATAGTGTTGTCGGCTTTGAGTACCACGTCGATACGGGTGCGTCCTTCAATTGGAACGACCTGGTCTGCAAGTCCGATGAACGAGAATACCAGATTCCCGGCGTCTGCGGGGACTGTGAGGATGTAGTCACCGTCCAGTCCGGTAACGGTTCCGGTAGTGGTGCCTTCAACGACGACTCCCGCTCCTATGAGGGGCTCGCCGCTCTCGTCCGTAACCACACCGGTAATGGTGGTCTGTGCGGACAGGCTTACTGCCGTTGCCATTCCAAGCAGCGCAAGAATGAGTTTCTTAGCTGGATTTTTCATGGATTTTTGGTTAATAGTTGATAATTGAATGTATTTAGAGTTTATTGTATTGTGCTCCTGCATTCTGTGCGGCGGTTATTTCCCGCACCAGATAATGAAGGTACATTTCCAAATTGGTGTAACGCTTATGGGGGTCTATGCTTATGGCTTTTCCGTCCTCTGCGGCGTTTTTGTCCAGGCCCACCTTTTCCTCGAACCAGTCGGGAATGCCGTCGCCGTCGGAGTCTGTAGTGCCGGCGATTTCTGAATCGCTTGCTGCGTATCCGGGCCAGCCGTTAACGTCGGACTGCGTGTCGATAAAACCTTTGGACGAGCCCTTGGAACCCTCGTAGGTATAATTCCCGTTTTTGGTTTCCCTGGCAATGCGTTCGTCAACAGAATCGCGCTTCAGGCTTGCGCCGGCATAAGCAAGGACGGCATTGAATGCGTCTCTCGCGCTATGCAGGCTTAGGGAGGATGCTTTTTCTGAATAAGAGAAGGCGGATTCCGATTTGATGGTAGGGATAGTAGCCGCCGATGCCGTGGTACCCGTCCAGTTGTCGGAGCTCATGCCCGAGTTGCCGTCCATATAGTTGCCGATCATGTAGAAATGTCCGGGAACTATGGTGGAGCAGCCTGTCTTTTTGGTGCAGTTGCTGCAGGCGCCGGTCCAGGGGTCCAGGAAGCGTATCTTGCCGGACGCGGTGGCGGGCCCCGGTTTATAGTAGTTGTTCACTATATTGTACTTCCTGAATTGGTTGTCATTGTTGGCGCTCTCGCCTCCGTAGGTGCTGTTGTCGCCCCAGTTGTAAATAACGTTGTTGGCTACGTTCACGGGACCTTTCAGGGTGCTCAGGTAGTCGTGGTCAAGGCGCGGATTGCGGCTGTCGTGGTGGGCCAGAAGGTTATGGTGATAGGTGGCGTCCGTGCCGCCCCAGAGTCCTCCGTATCCATGTTTTCCCTTGTCGTGGATGGAATTGCGCAGGCTCTCGGAAAGTATGCACCACTGCAGCGAGAAACCGGTCATGCCGTAGAAACTGCCGCATTCGTCGGTGCACCAGCTAAGGGAGCAGTGGTCGACTATCACGTTCTTTATGCTGTTGTCGCCGGAATTGAGGTTCATGGCATCGTCTTCCGTCTTTTTCTCGTCGCCCATGCGGCAGCGTATGTAGCGTATAATGACATTGCTGGCCTTGATGTGGAGGGTATAGTTCTTCAGGCAGATGCCGTCGCCGGGGGCGGTCTGGCCGGCAATGGTGATGTCGCCGTTCTTGATATCCAGGGCCGACTGCAGTTCGATGATGCCGGCTACGTCGAAGACTACGGTGCGGACGCCGGATTCCTTGATGGCTGCACGCAGGGACCCGGAGCCGCTGTCGTTCAGGTTCGTAACGTGAATGACTTTGCCGCCGCGTCCTCCCGTGGTCCACATACCGCCGCCTTCGGCACCCGGGAATGCACGGGCTATGCCGTCTTCTTCGTTTGCGGGGATTTGGAATTTCTCATATTCGGCAGTGAGGTCGGTGCCTGGAGTCGGATTCTCAGGTTCCACAGGGTCTGTGTGCGGAAGGGTGCTGACGGTCAGGGGAGCGCTGTAGTCGGAAACTCTGCCGTCGCAGGTGCTGCACACCGCGAATTTATAATCCGTTTCGGGGGTAAGATCTTCTATGATGACGCTGCGGGATGAGGTACTGCCGCTCCGGACCTCGGAAACGCCCGTACCGGCAAACAGCTTCCAGTCGTAGCCGGAAGCACCCTCTACAACGTTCCACTGCAGGGCCAGCGTGGTTTCCGTGGCGTTCTTCAGAACTATTCCGGAAGGAGTTGCGGGGGCCTCTGGCTCAATGGGTGCAGGGTCGCAGCTGCAACCCAGGCTCATTGCAAACAATGCAACCAGTATCATCAGTTTATGTCTCATAATCTTTCGTATTCGAGCGCCGCCCAGATAAGTGGACCTATGCCTTTGGGGTCGTTTGAACGTACGCGCTCGTGTATGTAATAATCGTAGTCGCCGCTGCGGTTCTCCTTGCCGCCGAGTCCGGCGACCTCGCAGCACTGGTTAAGGTTCACAAGGCCGTCCTTGCCGGTGGTTACGAAGGTGTCGAGCATGGACTGGTAAGCTGCTTTGGCGTTATCCAGGCCGTCCAGGCAACCGAGGCGAATGCCTTTGAGCCAGGCGTACACGAACATTGCGTTGCAGGTTGCCTCCAGGTAATTGCCTTCACGGCCAGGGCAGTCGAGTACCTGATACCACATGCCGCTTGCCGGATCCGCATAGCGGGGGAGCACTTCGTAGATGCCCTGAAGGATGGCAGCCAGGTCTGAGCGCTCCTCCTGCCCGGGCAGAATCTCTATTACGTCCACCAGGGCCATGCAATACCAGCCAAGGGCGCGTCCCCATGCATGTTTGCTCTGTCCGGTTTCGGGGTCGCACCAGAACATTTCGTGAGAGGAGTCCCAGGCGTGGCGCAGCAGGCCTGTCTTTTCGTCCCATGTATTACGGTAAACGGTTGTGAACTGATGGCAGATATCGGCGTAGTTTGCCGCTTTCTGCTCTTCGGAAACGTAACGCAGTGTGTATTCGGCGTAGAAAGGCTCCACCATATACAGGCCGTCAAGCCACATCTGGTTGGGGTATATCTTCTTATGCCAGAAGCCGCCTTCGGGCGTGCGCGGCATCTCCTGTATCTGCTCGTAAAGCTTGTCCATCGCAAGGCGGTATTTTTCCTTGCCGGTAAGGTCATAAAGCTTGAAAAGCGTGCGGCCGGGGCAGATATGGTCGGAGGAATAGTTGCTCTTCTTGTATTTTCCGCCTATATTCCCATCCTCGTCAATTATCGCATCGTACCAGGCGTCGACGTAGTCGAAAGCAATGCTCGATGCATCAAGCATTGCTTTCAGCTCGAGACCGGTCGTGTAATTCCATTTGAGCGTTCCCCCAAGGCCGTCGATATAGCTGGCCTCGGGGTTACGCTCGATTTCGGAAATCACAACTACCTGGGACAGCGGAGCCTCGGCCGTACAAGCGGCCAAGGCTAACGCTGCAAAAATTATTGTTAAATTGGTTTTCATCTGTTGTCGTAAGGGTTCCAAACAATACCATCCTCTTTCTGGAACATTACCTTCTCGAAAGTGTAATCCTTAAGCTGGGACTGCTTGATCGTGTGTGCCCACTTCACCCGCGGCCCGCGTGCTCCGGGACCTGTACTCCCGTACTCTGCGTAAAACGAATTCTTTTTGGTGTCCGGCTTGCCTTCTTTCTCCCAGTCGTGCCAGCCCTCGGGCAAAATGTGCCCGCCGAGCTCACAGTCAATGAAAACAGTTTTGGCGTATGCGCCCCAGGGACGGCCCAGGTAGCACTTGTCTATGCCGGGATCGGCGGTAAGCTTGCAGTTCTTGAAAACATAGCCGTACTTCTGCCCTTGAAGGGTGGACGCCGCCGTTACGTAACTGTTCTTCTTGCTGTGTATCCGGCAGTTTTCGAAATATGCTATGCTGGTTCCGAAGATAAAGTCGGTAGTACCCTCTATGTAGCAGTCCAGGAAATAATTACGCTTGATGCCGCCGAACTTGCCGAAGCGTCCGTAAGTGTAGAGGGTGTCCTGGTTGCCGAGGAAACGGCAGTTCTTGAAGAACAGAAAGTCTCCGTCGGTAAATACGGCAACCGCCTGGGCGATATCCTTGCCCTCGCCTGCCGAATTCTCGAAAGTGATGTTCTCGAAAGTGATGTAGCTTGCGTGGATATAGATGGTGGCGCTGCCGGATGTTCCCACCGGAAAGTCGCGGCCGGGCCAGTTCTGCTTGGCATAGCGGCCGTCGGTGATGACGGTGTTCTCCGCATCCTCGCCTATAAAGTGAACGCGGAACTTGGTGTGTGGGATGTTAACGGTCTCTTTGTAGACGCCATTGCGGATGAGTACGGTGCTGATTTCCTTGTGGCTGTAGTTGGGCAGTGCATTCACGGCTTCCTGTACGGTCATATAGTCGCCGTGCCCGTCGGCGGAAACCACGATGTGATAGCTGACCAGATGTTCCGCAATCTCCGGAATCTGCTCCTTGATGAGACTGCACACTGTTTCCGTCACCTTGCGGGCGCCGCAGGCCACGGTATGGGTGTTGTCGTCCTTGCCGGTGGAAATCATGAAGTAGGCGCGTGAAGCCTCGTCTCCAAGTCCTTCAAGCCAGTCAAGGGTGGCGGTAGTGACGTCCAGGAGTACTACGCCCTTTCCTTCCGCCACCTGCTTCATTGCGGCGGGATAGTCTCCGTGGCAGTTGCGGTCCAGGCCGTTCTCTTTGAACCATCGGCGTGCGACGGGGGTAAGCAGCACGGGGGTGCCGCCCTTTTCGCGCACTCCGTCTATGTAAAGGCGCAGGTTGTCCTGGTATGCCCCGAATGCCGCCGCGTAGCGTGTGCTGTCGCTTTGCTTGGAGTCGTTATGGCCGAACTGGATGAAAACATAGTCGCCCGGCTGAACCGACTCAAGTACCTTGCTCCACAGGCCACAGTCAATAAAACTCTTGGTACTCCTGCCGTTCTGGGCATAGTTGATCACCTTTACCGCGTCCGGATTCAGGAAATTCTGGAACATCATACCCCAGCCGCGCTCGGGACCGGCTTTGGCCAGGTCTTTTTCCGCCATGGTGCTGTCGCCCATGAGATGGATGGTGAAGGAACTGAAGAGCAGCCAGGCGGCGGCCAGAAATATTGGTAATAATCTTTTCATCGTAATTATAGATTCTTCGCTTCGCTCAGAATTACAGGGTTCCCGTTAATGATTACGTTATTGAACTCCACGTTCTCTGCATTATGCACCTCGGCGCTTTTTTTTGCAGTGAAGACGCAGTCCGTGAAGGAAATATCCCTCAGGGGTAGTTCCGGCAGGCCGTTGATGTAGATGGCCTGTTTGGCCCCGCTGCAC
>JAFZIO010000019.1 GCA_017554335.1 Bacteroidales bacterium
CGTGCTTCCGGTGGACATCCCCGTTCACGCAAGGGTCTGCCTGCAAAGGGCTACAAGACCCGCAACCCCAAGGCTGCGTCCAACAAGTTCATCATTGAGAGAAGAAAGAAATAACGGAATAAAACAAGTAAGAGATTATGAGTCGTTCTTTAAGAAAAGGTCCCTATATCCAGGAAGCCCTGGAGAAGAGAGTTCTTGCTATGAATGATGGTAGCAAGAAGAAAGAGGTGGTCAAGACCTGGTCTCGCGCCAGCATGATCTCCCCGGACTTCATCGGCCATACTATCGCCGTTCATAATGGAAACAAGTTTATTCCTGTTTACGTTACTGAGCAGATGGTAGGTCACAAGCTCGGTGAGTTTGCCCCCACCCGCACATTCAAAGGTCATTCAGGTAACAATAAGAAGTAATCACTATGGGAAAGCGTAAAAGACTTATGGCTGAAAGCCTCAAGGAGGCTAAGAAGGTTACAGCTGTTGCCAAGCTGAATGACGTCCCCACTTCCCCCCGCAAGATGCGTCTGGTAGCAGACACCGTCCGCGGCAAGGAGGTCAACCACGCACTCGATCTTCTGAAGTTCAGCAAGAGAGAGGCATCCATCCGCCTGGAGAAACTTCTCCGCAGCGCCATCGCCAACTGGGAAGCCAAGAATCCCGACAAGGCCAAGGAGCTGGACAACGGCAACGTTTATGTGAAGACCATCAAGGTCGACGAAGGCCGCACGCTGAAGCGTATCCGCCCGTGCCCTCAGGGCCGTGCAGGTCGCATCCGCAAGCGTTCCAACCACGTGACCGTGATCCTCGATGTGAAACCTACAACAGCAGAGTAATATGGGACAGAAAACTAATCCTATCAGCAACAGAATCGGTATCACCCGTGGTTGGGACTCTAACTGGTGTGGTGGTAACTACGCAGAGAAAATCGCAGAGGACTATAAGATCCGCGAGTATCTCGGCAACCGTCTTGCAAAGGCCAGCCTCAGCAAGATCGTTATCGAGCGTACGCTGAAGCTCATCACCGTCACCATCTATGCCGCACGCCCCGGTTTCATTATCGGCAAGGGCGGCCAGGAGGTCGACAAACTCAAGGAAGAGCTCAAGAAGGTCACCAACAAGGACATCCAGATCAACATCTTCGAGGTCAAGCGCCCCGAGGTTGACGCCCACATCGTAGCGGACTCCATCGCCCGCCAGATCGAAGGCCGCGTCAGCTATCGCCGCGCCATCAAGATGGCCATCGCCAACACCATGCGCGTTGGTGCCGAGGGCATCAAGATTCAGATCGCCGGCCGTGTCGGTGGTGCTGAAATGGCCCGCAGCGAGATGTTCAAGGAAGGTCGTACCCCTCTGCACACTTTCCGTGCAGACATCGACTACGCCCTTGCAGTGGCTAACACCAAGGTCGGAACCCTGGGCATCAAGGTTTGGATCTGCAACGGTGAGAAGTACGGTCGTCAGGACCTCACTCCCGCCGCTCTCGCAGCAGCCAACTCCCAGGCCGCCGGCGCACCTCGCGGTGACCGCCGTGGTGGCGACCGTCGTGGCCGTGGCGACCGCCGTGGTCCCCGTCGCGAAGAGAGGAAGTAATTCTTACTCTTTATAATGAAAAATCCCGCCCTGAATTTCAGAGCGGGATTTTTTATTAATTTTGCGTACGTTAATATGGAACATATGGCAAAAACGATCAAAGAACCGGCACGCGAAATCCCCGTACGCGACGAGGTTGACGTGCTGGTGGTTGGCGGCGGCCCTGCGGGGCTGATGGCTGCACAAGCTGCCGCACTGGTGAAGGGCACAAAGGTGATGCTTATAGAGAACCGTGGTTCGCTGGGCGGCAACATGACCCAGGGCCTGCCGCTGCTGGGCTTCCTGGGCCGCAAGGGCAACGAAGTCATCAAGGGCCTGCCGCTGCAGTTCGTGGAGCGCCTGCGCGAGAGGGGCCAGGCAACGCACCACCGTGCCTGCCCGCTTCACGTAAGCCTGACCATGATAGACCCAGAGGGCACCAAACGCCTGGCCTGGGAGATCATGGAGGAATGTGGCGTGAAAGTGCTGATGTACGTTATGTTCGTCGACGCCATAATGGACGGAGACAAGATAAAGGGCGTCATAATCGAGTCCAAGAAGGGCCGCGAGGCGATACTCGCCAGGACTGTAATAGACTGTACGGGCGACGGCGACGTAGCCTACCGGGCCGGCGCACCTATGGCCTACGGCAACGAAAACGGCATTGCCCAGCCGCCCACCCTTATGTTCTCCATGCGCGGCGTGGACTCCCGCAAACTGCGTGACGCCGTGGCGGACCACCCCGACATCTACGACATCGACTTCATCCCCAACGAGTTCTTCCGGGCGGACGACAACTGTACGATGGTGGGCTTCCGCAACCAGATACGGCAGGCGCGCGAGGCGGGCTACCATCTCCCGGTCGAGCGTACCATCTTCATGACCGGCATGGCGCCCGACGAATGGTGGGTCAACATGTCCCGCGTAAACGGAATCGACGCCACAGACCCGGAGCAGTACACCAAGGGCGAGGAAATCTGCATCAAGCAGAACGAAGAAATCGCCCGTTACCTCAAGGCATACATTCCCGGCTTCGAGAACGCATACGTGGACAGGGTGGCGCCTTTCATGGGCATACGTGAGACCCGCCGCATCATAGGCGAATACGTGCTCACGGAGCAGGACATCTTCGACTGTGCCCGATTCCCTGACGCCATAGGAGTGGCGGCATATCCCGTTGACCTCCATCATCCCGTAGGAGGAGACTGCACTCTGATGTGGTGCCCCGACTGCTACGACATTCCCTATCGCAGCCTCGTTCCGCAGAAGGTGGACAACCTGCTTTGTGCCGGCCGGAATATCTCCGCCACCCACCTTGCCCTGGCGTCCGTGCGCGTAATGGGCCCGGCAATGTGCCTGGGTGAGGCCGCAGGAAAGGCCGCGGCGCTGGCTGTCCAGGAGGGTATAAAACCCCGCGCGCTGGACGTGAAGCAATTGCAGGACGCCTTGCGCGCGGAAGGGGTGTATTTCAGAGACTAGCTACTCCGGCAGATAGACGCCGTCGGCCCTGAGCGTGCTCACCAGCAGATCTGCGTCGAGCTGCTTGGGGCCGACTCCGTTGGCAACTGACAAGGCAGCTGCGGTACCTGCGGCCTGCCCCATGGCGAAGCACGGCGGTATGACGCGGATGGCAGCCATCACGGGACGTTCGGCAGCGGCGCAGCGGCCTGCGCAAAGCAGGTTGTCCACCTTCTGGGGCAGCAGGGCCCGGTACGGGAACCAATAAGGATCGTTGGTGTTGCGGGCAACGTACTCGACATATCCTTTGCGGTGGATGTCCATATGGTTTGCGCAGCAGAACACCGGGTCGGGATATTTCACTGAATTCTTGGCGTCCTCCGTGGTAACCGTGTATTCTCCTATGATGCGGCGGGTTTCGCGCACGCCGAGGTTCTCGGCCGACTGGGCAAGCTCGCAGTTCTCGCAGCCCTTCACGTACTTGCGAAGGAACTTGACCACGTAGTCGGCCTGCTGACGGCCGGTGATTTCGGCTTCCGTTACCTGCTGGGGGTCGAGTCCGTCCACATCGTCTGTCTGCGTCATGTTCACCGTAGCGGTGCCGTCGAGATTCTGGAACAGGGCTATCTTCTGGCGCCACATCGGGAATTCGCCGGCCTCGCGGGCGGCAAGGATCTCACGCATGTAGAACTGGCCCTCGAAGTCGCCCGCCTTGCGGCAAGCCTCGTCGTGGGCGTCCATCGCCTTCCAGTCTATATTGCGGAGCACAATGAAGAGCGAGGTCGCCTGAACTCCGCCTTCTCCGTCGCCGTAGATATAGGGAGCGCCGGCATGGAAAGCCAGATCGCCGTCGCCGGTGCAGTCAATGTAGTTTTTAGCCTTTATCTTCCAGATGCCGTCCTTGGTAGCGAAGTAGGCAGCGGTAATCTTTCCGCCGCGCGTGTCGCATTTAATGTAGAGGCAATGGTACAGCAGCTCCACTCCGGCCTCCACGCACATCTGCTCGGCGGTACGCTTGAGGCACTCAAAATCGAAGGTGGTAAGACCGTGGTGCCCCTTGTCGCGATAAGCGGAGAAGGAGCCTATCTGAGCATTCAGCGGGTGGATTGCGCCGCCCTGCTCAACCATACGGTTGACGAGTTCCTCGTACATGCCCCTGATAAGCAGGGTCTTGCCGTCGGGCGTGGTGCTGGACATGAACGGAGCCACGAGGCCGTTGGTCGCCATGCCTCCGAGGTACCCGCTGCGCTCGGCCAGTATGGTCTTTGCACCGTGGCGGGCCGAACATACGGCCGACCCGATGCCGGCGGGGCCGCCGCCGACCACCAGTACGTCGCAGTCGAATGTGCGGGTTACGGGAAGCTTTACTTGATTGGAGTTATTGCATGCACAAAGAAGCATGGTCAACAGAGGAATAACGATTTTTTTCATTTGTCAGGAATTTGCGACCGTAAAAATACAAAAAAACTCCCGACCAATTGCTGGCCGGGAGTAAATTGCGATAAAAAACTAATCCACCACGGCACGGGCCATAGCGTCCTTGTAGTACTTCTGGTTGACGAAGACGTCTTCCTTGTAAGGATTGATGTGGCGCTTCCTGGAGATGCAGATGATCCAGCACAGGGCAGCGATGTTGGTCACGAGGGCCAGGGCGCTGATAACCACCATCATGGTAGGA
>JAFZIO010000020.1 GCA_017554335.1 Bacteroidales bacterium
GTCCTGAGCACTCCGGAAGGCAGCTTCAGGCTGGACGAGAGCGCCAAGACCTGGACCGCCCAGCCTATGGCCAGCGCTTCGTTTGCCGGCGGCAAGCTTAAGTTCGTGCGCCAGGGGACCTGCCGCATCAACGGGCAGGACGGCTGGTTCTTCGACGAGTACAAGACTCCCGACGGCAACAGCATATCCTTCTATTACAATTCGGACAAGGTGTCCGTCGTCGAGTTGGGCGACCTTTCCGGCGAGGGCCTCGGACCTATGAGCCTGTTGTCGTTCAGCACCTTCATTCCGTCCAACATGTATTTCTGCGTGGGCCGCGACTGGAAGCAGGCAAGCGGCGGCGGCACTGATGCGCTGGCGATGGCCGGTATCGACCGTGCGACCATAGAAAAGCAGATCAGGGACGCTATGAAGGACGAGGAGCTGCCGCCCGGCATGACCATCGAGAGCATGGTGGATATGGCAATGGGGCAGATGAGCAGCAGTACCGGCAATCCCGCCCTCCCCGGTCCGCCGGTGTGCGCCAAGCCCTGGACCGACAGCGGCAGCGCGGTGGAGCTTGCCTGCGGCGGGGGACTGCAGAGCATCAGCATAAGCGGCCGGCAGAACGTGAGCGCCCCCGTGCTGGCGGCGAATATGTCTAAGTCTAACGTAAAAAAACAGGCACGGACCGACCTCAACGTTACGAGGGAAGGCGTAAAACTCGCTCTGGAGCAGTTTCTCGCCCATAACAAGGGCAAGACGCCGGAGCAGATCGAGCGGAGCGTAATCAATTACGCCGACACGCTCTGCGGGGCACTGCTGACCGGCACCATTACTGGCGAGCTCGCAGAAAGCGCCATCGCCCGATGCCACGTATATCCGCACCCAACTATCCTCAACACCACCGGCACCTTGCTGCTGGAGCTGGATGATTCCGCTCACGCCCTGGAGTACTTCGAAAAAGCCGAAGAGTATCAGCCCGACTATGCCGAAGCCCTGTACGGCCAGGTCGAATGCCACCTGGATATGGGCAATATCGAAAAAGCCCGCAAGGTGGTGCCTAAGATTCTGGAAAAGACCCCCGACGGCTTCCAGGACGGAAGGGCATGGCTGTACAAGGCCATGCTGGAAGAGGATTCGTACGCCCGTGCTGACGCCCTGTTCAAATCTGTTTCCCTCGGTTTCTTCGACGAAAACTCAGCGCTGCTATTCACCGCCCTGCTGAACGGGCTTGACGTAGCGGAGATGCACACCTCGCACGACCATACCGATTTCATGTCCCTGCTGAACCGCATTTTCAGCGCCGAAAACCTTGACAACCTGCGCAAGGGCATCACCTGGAGCCGGACCGAAAAGTTCGAAAGCAGCAAAAAGGATTTCACCGCCACTCCTGCGGTTAACCTTGAGTCGAACTGGCGTATGAACCAAAAATATGGAGAGCAGTATGAAGCAAAAGGCCAGAGCAGCTGGAACAAGGCAAACAAAGCACATGACGAAAGCGTTTCGCTGCAGCTATGTATGGCTATGGGCTTCACAAACCTGGGCGACAATATCCAGAACATATACGACAACGCCAAAGAGATGCCTGAGGTTAAGAGTCATATTGGCAACGCCAGGGTCGCTAAAACCGTGCGCAAATTGAACGTGAGCGACAACGCCCGCAGCACCCTGGAGAATGCCTATAAGACTCTTACCCGCTCCGAAGGAATGAAGTACGGCGTGGACGGCTTCTATGTTCCCGACGACCGTAACTTCTGGTGCCTTTGGGCTCTTGAGCGCTATTACAACTACCGTATAGCCTACCTGAACGGGGATTTTGCCTATTTCGACGACGACCGCCACGCCTTCGTGGGATTTATCCCTGATGCTAATAAAGAGAGAGTGCGGAGAAATGATGCCATAACCAAGAAATACGACGACCTTAACGAAGCCTTGCAGAAGAAGCACATAAATGAAATGCTTGAGGTTGGGAAAAAGTGCGAAGATGCGATGGATAAGTGGATCAAGAATCATCCCGAGGCCTCCGATTCCACCTATGCCAGGGCGGAACGCAGGATTTACAAGCCGTACAGAATTCTGGTGTTGGTCACACACCCGCTGGAGTATCTCGACAAGATAACGATTCCATCCACACAGGAGGAGCTGCAGGTCGATATGGATGTGTTCAACCAGACGTTCAAACCCCTGTACAAAGAACTGTGGGCCGATATGTCCAAGTATCCTCTGTATTACCACGACCCTGCCGTAGCCAAGTTTTTCTGGTTCAGGGCCCTTTCCGAGGTTTACAGCGGGATGAGCTCGACATACTACGCCAAGGCAACGGCGGGCGAGTCGTTCGAGAGGACCAGAAACAGGCATCTGCATCACCTTGCCAACCTTGAGGGGCAGGATTGGAAAGACCACAATGCTGACGTTGCGGACTTCCAGCAGCGCCTTAAGGACGAAGACCTTGAGCGGGAGTTCCCGGAGAACTACACCGATGTGATGAGCGACTTTACCTTCGACATCAATCTGCCGTCCGGCACCATCCGTATCGGCCTGGTGGACGGAAAGCTGGGAATGGACATCGACACCGAGACCAAGTTCTGGGAACGCAAATGGGCCGAATATGACGCACAGGTTACCGGGAAGAAGGTCCAGGCTACGGGCGTCGACAACAACGCGATGACGGGTTTCATCAAAAACGTGTTCGGGGCGTTGGGAATTGATACGTCTATAGGTAAGATGGCCGAGACCCTGCTTGGTTACACCCCCTACGCCGAACTCGGCGGTGCGCTGAAGATCACCGGTCCGCTCGATATAGCCATGAAGGCCCGGGAGGGCAAGTTGGTGCAGACGTCTTCCGAATACAGGCACGGAGGCTTCATCTGCGACAGTGCCGGTAACTTGCACAGGCGCGACATCAAGAGCAATTCGATCGACTTTAATGGAAAGCTGAAGATTACCGACGAGATTCATCAGGTCGGCCGCGTCAAGAAGCGCAAAATGCTTGCAACCTACAACAGCGGAGGCATCTTCAGCTTCACCATCGGCGGGTTCGACGAATAAACACTGAAGCAACACAACAAAAGTTGCATATATATTAAACTTTTTCTATTTTTGCAAAAAAGGAATACTATGTATGCAATTGATATCAAAGCCGCTCGCAAGACTCGTGGCATGACCCAGGAGCAGGTTGGCATTCTTGCCGGAATGAGCAAATCGCAGGTGTCCAGAATGGA
>JAFZIO010000021.1 GCA_017554335.1 Bacteroidales bacterium
GAAGGATCGGCGGTGAGGTTGCTCCAGCGGAAGGTGTACGTACCGAACGGCATGCTGCGGTTCAGTCGGGCCTTTGCTGTGAACAGGGTACCCACATCCTTGGTCCATACAGGAGGATTGGCCCAGTCGGAATTCCAGGCGCCCATCTCATCGTTATCCATTGCGTGGCGTTCGGCAGCGATAGGATATGCCTGCTTGATTACGACTTCCTTCTGCAGAGGTTCGCCGCCGTCGGTGCTGACCGTGGTCAGTATTATGCTGCCCTTGCGCAGGGCGTTGCCCTTGTTCTCGGTGAACGTGAGAGTGAGCACGTCGTCTCCGCTGTGTCCGCTCGGGTTGTCGATGGAGAACCAGTCAGCGGCGCTGCCCATCTGGGCCGTCCACTTGGCGTTGGCAATGACGCTCAGGCTTGCGGAAAGCTGGTCGTATCCGACGCGGAGCTCGAAGGTCTCGGGATCCAGCTGCACGCCGTCCTGGGTGATGGGGATGTCGGCAATCACCACGTCGTGACGGTCATAAACCGTAACGGTGGCGTAGCGCTTCTCGCCCACATTTTCCTTGGCATTCAGCTTCACGACTCCGTCGTTGGATCCGGTGGCTCCTGAAACTATGCTCAGCCAGTCGCCTTTGATTTCGGTAATCTTGGCGCTCCAATTCTGGTTGGATGACACATTGATGGTAATATCGCCACCGGCTTTCTCCATCATCAGGCCGCCGGCCTCGGCAGCCTCGGGGATGTCCATGTATGCGATACCCTTCTGGACGACTGTCACAGTCTTGCCGATCCAGTCGCCGCTGGCTATCTCGATGTAGTCGGTGCGGTCGTCGAGCATGGTGTTGTCGTAGTACTGCACGCGGACGGTGGTGTTCTCGCCCTTTCCTACGTGTACCAGGGAATCGGCGACAGCCTCACCTTCCTCGATGTCTATGATGCACCAGTCGGGATGCTTGCTGGTAATGGTCCACGGCTTGGTGGACTTGACCACTATGGTGAAGGCCTTCGGGGAGATGGCGTCCAGGTTGTAGCTGTCGGCCACCCTGTAGCGGAGGTCGGCGCCGTCGATGACGGGCTCGGGCTTCTCTTCGCAGGCGGTAACCCCTATCACCAGGGCCATGCAGGCCAAAATAAGATGTAATATCTTTTTCATAACTGATCGTTTTTATTCTGCAACAGGTATTACGTCACAGGATTTCACTACGTACCAGGTGCCGTCGTTGGAAGCCGTGTAGCAGCCGAACCAGTAATGGCAACCGGCATCGGGCGTATCGGCAAACACTGACGGTTTATCCAGTACGGCGCTCCTGAGGGTGCCGTTGTAGGAGAAGGAGAAGTTGAGGTGCTGTACGCCGTTGGTGTAGTTGGTACCGGGGACAACGTCTACCCTGTACTCCTTCATGGCGTTCAGCTCATCCTTGGTAATCTCGTAGTCCTTGGAGTCGTAGCAGCTTTCTCCCGATTTGGGGAGGTGGCCGTTGAGACGTACGCGGATACGCTTGCCCAACTGGATCTGGTTCTGGATTTCAATTTCAACACCTTCTACGGCGTCGTTGGCATAGACCCACATCTGGGCGTTGTCGCAGAAGTTGCTCTTGTCGCCCATCTTGATGATCATGTTGATGTAACGTGCGCGGTCCTTCATCTTCACGCGGGATGCATCGTCGCCGTAAACCTTCACGGAACCGTCTTCGAGAACCTCGCAGTGACCGGAGAACTCGAAGTTGACATCCTGGGTGAACTCGATGGAGCTGCTCACGTCGCCGTAAGATGAGCTCGTGGGCTTGATGGTGATCTTGACGGTGCGGGGTGCGAATTTGTTGTTCCAGGGCACGTTCACCTTGAGCTTGCTGTTGCTTGCCTTGGTGAGGGTGACCTCGGGAACGTTGCACTCTGCCTTCCAGTCCATGGATGCATTCACATTAAGCTCGAACTCTTTGCCGGTGCGGTCAACCTCGGCGAAGCCGGGCTGCTGGATCTCGAGGCTCTGGCCAAGCTGGTTAACCGTAAATTCAACCTTGTCGTCGCCGGCAATTACGGTGACTGTAGTCGAACGGTTGAGGGAGCTGTTAGCCTCGGCCTTTGCGGTCACGGTGAAGGATTTGAGCTCGCCGTTGCTGGAACCGCTGGCAGGAGACAGGCTCAGCCAGCTGTCGGCAACGGATGCCTCCCATTCCTGGTTGGCCTGCACCGTGAAGCTCTTGGAGCCGCCGGCGGCAGTGAAGGCATCGGATGCGGGGATAGGAGTTACGACAAGCTTGCCGCGGCGGGACTGGGTCAGCTTCACCGAATAAGTGGTGGAGACGTTCTCGCCCTTAACGGTAAGCACTACCGAACGCTCTTCGGTATCAGGGTTCTCCGCAGTTACGATACGTATATCCTCGGCCAGGCTGGAAACAGCGCTGGAAGCCGGGGTCACGGTTACCCATGAAGCGTTCTCGAAGCCCGTAATGGTCCACGGGGTAGTGGCGGATATGCTGAAGGAGACATCCTGCGGCTTGACGGCCTGCACGGTGTAGCTCTCGAGAGCGTCACACTCCAGTCGAGGGTCGGCAGCGGGCTGGGAGTCGATACTGTCCAATACGCATGATGAAGCCATCAGCATGACGGACAGGCATATAGCAGTTTTGAATATTGTTTTCATAATGCTTTCTTCTTTCAGATTATTCACTACTACCATCCGGGATTCTGAGGATTAAGATTGGCATTGCAGAACAGCTCGGACTGGGGGATAGGATAGAGGTACATCCTGTCTGCCCAGGTGCGGCGCTCAACCATCTGGCGGCTGTATTCCAATTTCTCTCCGGACTTGATAATCTGCACGCCGTCGATCTGGGTCTGGGTTGCAGAACCGATCTTCCAGCGGCGGATATCCCAGAAGCGGTGATCCTCGAATGCGAACTCGACTCTCCATTCACGCTGCAGGGCGGTCTTGAAGGCGTCGTAGCCGTTGGCGGTAACGTTGGGCATGCCGGCGTTGGCGCGTACCTGGTTGAGGGCTGCGCGGGCCGAGAGCTTAAGGGTACCGTCGGTCTTGTCGGGATCGTGGAAGTATTCGTTGGCGGCCTCGGCGTAGCTCAGGAGAGCTTCGGCGTAGCGGTATATTATCCAGCAGTGGCGGTATTCAGTGCTGGCTTCAGGGGTAAAGCTGGTCAGCTCCTGGATGTGCTTGCGCAGGTAATAGCCGGTAGGGCTGCCGAGGTCGGAGCGGGTTGCGGAGTAGTCTGCGCCGCCCACGTAGGTCTCGATTGTCTCGCCCTTGAAGGTCATGCCGTTGGCCAGGATGGTACGGGCGAAGCGGGGATCGCGTCCCTCGTAAGGCCTGTTGACATCGAAGTTGGGGTCGCTGGTCTGCCAGCCGTCGGCGGTCAGGGTAACGTCGAGGCCGTCGATGGTCTGGAAGGCGTCCACCAGGTTCTGGGTAGGATAGCTACCGGACATGGAGCTGCGCTCGCCTTCGGTGAAACGCAGGGGGAAGTTGTACTTCTCCAGGCTCTGGCTGGTGGAACGGACGATGTGCATGATGACCTCGGGAGAGGTGTACCACTTGTCCTCGGAGGTGGAGCTGCCGTAGAAGAGTGACGGGTCGAGCCTGTAGAGGCCGGAGTCCATCAGGTCCTGTGCGGCTTTCGCTGCCTTGAGCCACTTGTCCTTGTCGCCGCTCTCGTTGAACAGGGGGCTGGCGGCGTAGAGCAGGGCCTTGGCCTTTACGGCCATGCCGAATCCCTTGGTCACGCGGCCGAGCTCACCGTCCAGCATGTCGGTGTAGGAGACGGGCAGGTTCTCGATGCAGACGTCACACTCGGAAACGATGTAGTCGATTACCTCGTTGAAAGGGGTCTTCTCGATTTCGTTGGCCTCCTCGATGGTGAGCATCTTCATGGGAACGGGGATGTCGCCGTAGCGGCGTGCCAGCTCGAACAGGTAGTATGCCTTGAGCAGACGGGCCTCGTAGGGATAGTACTTCAGGTGCTCCAGATACTGGGGGTACTTGGCTTCGTATTGGTAGATGGATATGTCGGCCGTCTCTATGGACTCCAGGAACTCCCAGCAGCAACGGATTGCGTTGTAGAGGGTCCATTTGGTGTCGATGGTGGAGACATCCGACCAGTTGCCGTTGTTGTAGCGCTGCACAGAGGCGCTCGGGTCGCCGTATTCGGCGTCGTCGCAGCCGCAGTCGCGCAGGGCGCTGCCCACGTCATAAATATCCTTGCCGGGGAGGTATCCGTAGATGTTGGTGAGCATCTTCTGGATATTGCTGTACGTAGTGTACATGTCCTCACGCTCGTATACGCTGCCGCTTTCTTCCACAGTCAGGAAATTGCAAGCTGAAATCAGCAATGCTGCGGATATAATGTATATAAACTTTTTCATATCGTTTCCCGGTTTAGAAGTTGAACTTAACGCTTCCCCAGAATACCCGGGTTGATGGATAGACTGCGCCAAGCTGCTCGGGATCGGCGAACTGGATGTTGTCGATGCTGAACAGGTTGGTGCCCTGAATGGAAATGACTGCGTCGCAGATCTTCAGCACGCTCTTGGGTACGGTGTAGGAGACACCCACGTTGCGGAGCTTGAGGAACGAGCCGTCGCGGTACCACAGGGAGTTGTCCTCGTAGTTGTTGTCGCCGTCGAGGGTGGTGAGGCGGGGCATGGTAGCCTTTGCCGCATTCTCGGGAGACCAGGGGACTTCCCTTGCGAGGAAGGTGTCGGAGATTGTGCTGTTGTTAGTGAGAGGCTGGTACAGGGGAGAAGAGAGCAGGCTCAGAGTGACGCCGGTGACGCCCTGGAAGTCTGCATAGAACTTGAATCCCTTGTATCCTGCGCTCAGGCCGAAGCCGTACTGGAACATAGGAATGGTGGAACCGAACATCTTCACCTCATCCTGGCTGTCGATAACGCCGTCGCCGTTCTGGTCCTTGTACTTGATGTCGCCGGGACGAACTTCGCCGAAGGTCTGCTTGGGAGAGTTGTTGATTTCGGTCTGATCCTGGAAGAATCCCAGAACTTCGAGGCCGTAGCACTGGCTCACAGGGTTGCCCTTGTGGTACAGGTACTCGTACTGCTGGTATGCCTCACCGTGGTCGATAACCTTGGTGAAGAGCCAGCCGCCGTTGGCATACACGCCGTAGTCGATCTCGCCAACCTTGTCTTTCCAGTCGAGGGCGGCATCGATTCCGCGCCAGAGCTCCTTGCCGAGGCTCTGCTTGTTCATGCCGATACCGAGCACCTCGGAAACATTGGAGGTGGAGATCAGGATATTGCTCCTCTGCTCGTAGAATGCGTCTGCGCTTGCGCTCAGGCGGTCGTCGAACAGACGGGTCTCGACTGCGAGGGTGGCCTTGTTGGACTTCTCGGGGGCGAGGGTCAGGGCTGCCAGGTTGCCTTCTGCGCGACCGGAGTAGCTCTTGGGATCGGTGCTTATGCCGCCGAAGTAGATGCTGTGGCCGTTGTCGGAACCGTAGGCCTGGCGCCAGAGCTCGGTCTCGCGGCTGAGCATTGCGTCTGCAATGTCATCCACGCTGCCGGAAAGGCCCCAGGAAGCGGATACCTTGACGTAAGGCTTCTCGGAAACTATGGCTCCGACGCTCACGCCGGGATACCAGTTGAAACGCTGGCCGGGGGCGAGGTAGGAAGATCCGGAATAGTTGATGACGGCGTCGGCGAAGATCTTGTTCTTCCAGCTGTAGCCGGCGGTTGCGAAGATCTCCTGGGTCCTGGAGGAAGCGAACTGCTCGGGTTCCTCCCATGCACGCTGACGGTAGCCGGCGTGTGCCTCCACGTGGCTGTCGCCGAAGTCGCGTACGTAGTTCAGCTTGCCCTGGAGCTCGAAACGCATCTGCAAGCTGCTGAACCAGTGGTCGTATTCGACGGTCTTGGAGTTGGTGCCGTAGTATTTAAGGTCGCCGCCCAGAAGTTCGGCATAACGGAACTCCTTGGTTGCGGTTTCCGTCATCTTGCCGATATAGTCGAACGCTACTGAAGCATCGGCGGAGAGGCCGGGTACGAGGGCTCCCAGATCCTGGCGCAGGTCCATGTTGGCAAGCACCTTGGTGTTGGAATACTGGTGCTGGCCGGACTCCTCGAACTGGGCTACAGGGTTGCTGCTGCCGTAAATGGAGGATCCGCCGTAGGTGCCGTCGGCATGCTTGATGGGGAATGCCGCGGAAGGAATCTTGTAGAGGAGCTTCTCGATGGCGTTGCTGCTGCGCATGTAGTAAGGCTTGTTGCTTTCCGACAGACGGGCCATAACGCCGATCTTCATTGCTGTAGATTCGGTGATGTTAACGTCTACGTTGGCGCGGATGCCCAGACGGTTGTCATAGACATGGCCGTTGTAGCGGTCGTCGGAAGAAGGAGTCTTGAACATGGCGTTGTCCTTCAGGTAATCCACTGCCGTGAAGTAACGGAAGTTGCGGTTACCGCCGCTGAAGGTGAACTCTGCGCGGTGCTTGTCGCCGTGGTCGCGGAAAATCTCGTTCCACCAGTCCACGTTTGGATATGCGTACTGGTTTGCGGGAGCGGAACCCTGGTGGTAAGCATAGAATGCGTTGAGGTCGTCAATTGAGTAGCGGGGGGTGAGACCGTCCATTTCGCGTGCCTCGTTCACATAGTATGCATAGGTGTATGCATCCGAGAACGTGGGGTTGCGGAATGCGGTGGCAAGGCCGTACTGGTACTTTGCCGAGACATGCAGGGGAGAGTTGGTGCCGCGCTTTGTGGTGATCATGACCACGCCGTTGGCGCCCTTGACTCCGTAGAGGGCTCCGGCAACTGCATCCTTGAGCACGGAAATCGATTCAATCTCGAGTCCGGTAAGGTCGTTGAGGTCGCGCGGGTAGCCGTCCACCAGTACCAGCGGGCTGTGTCCGTGGAGGCGGAGCTTGGACTGATTGTCTTCGCTGCGGCCCGAACCCTGCTTCACGAGGAGGCCGGAGAACTGGCCGTAGAGAGCTTTTGCGATGTCCACTTCGGGGCTGCGCTCAAACACCGAGTCGTCCATGCTGGCGTTCACGGCTGCCGAGAAGTTGAAGGGATTGCCGAGTTTGATGGAGTCCAGCTGGGACACCGGCAGTCCTTCCTGGGCGGCCGCCATGGCGGAGACCAACAGAAGCGGAAGAATTATATATGTAGCTAATCTTTTCATCTTCGGGTACATTTATAAGTTTACCAACCCGGATTTTGAGTCATTCCGTAGTTCTTGTTGATTTCAACTGCGGGAATAGGGGCAAGATACCATTTGGTGTCCCAGGTATTGTACCATACGCGGGGAGGATAAGCATCCTTGAGCTTGAACGTGAAGCTGGTGGCGTTCTTCTGCTTGTTACCGGTGACTTCCAGGGCTTTCAGCTTGGTGGTGAAAGCTTTGGTAAGTCCCCAGCGAACCATGTCGAACCAGCGTACTTCCTCGAAGCCGAACTCGAGGTCGCGCTCGAGGATGAGGGCCTCGCGGAACTGCTCCTTGTTCAGGCCTTCGGTTACGCCGGGCAGGCCTACGCGGGCGCGTACTGCGTTGATCCACTGGTAAGGCAGGTCGGAAGGACCGCCGTCGGCCTCGTTGTAAGCCTCGGCCGCGTTAAGCAGGACTTCCGCCAGACGCATGAGGCACCAGTGAGGAGGAACGTTGCGGTCGGCTTCGGTCTGGTAGATGAATTTCATCTGCAGGAAGCCGGTGTTGCCGTCCTGGAAGCTGGGGCTCTTTGCGTTCACGTAGTTAGGACCGACGTTGCCGTTCTTCCAGAGGTCTCCGGGAACGCAGAGGTTCTCGTAAAGACGGGGATCGCGGGTCTCCGTTGCGGTCGGCTTGCCGTCAACCAGCAGGTCGCCGTTGGCGTCGGGCATGAAGAAAGGTGCACGGTCGCCTCCCGGAGGGTTGCTCCAGTTGAAGTCCTCGGGGAACGGGGTGCCGTCGGCATAAGGGAAACGGTTGACCCAGTCGAGGGTGCCGCCGCATCCGAAGTCGTCCTGGAGGTCCATGTTCTTGTCATGGTAGGAGGTGCTGTTGCTCTTGCGCACGGAGATGAGGGTTTCCGTAGTACCGCGGTCACGGTAAGACTTGCGGTAGGCAAGACGGTAGTCGGCAGGGCGTACAACAGTAGCGCCGGTTGCGTCAACGCCGGTCGGAATTGCCTGAACGAGGGCGTAGTAGCCTTCGCTGTTCCATGCAGACATGAACTCGTTGGCAGCTGCCTTGGCTTTGTCCCAAAGGCCCTTGTCGTACTTCTCGCCGTAGCGGACGTACTTGCCCACGTTCTCCCAGTCGGAGGCTGAGCTGTGCCAGGGCGTGTCGGAGTTGAAGGTGGGAGATGCCGCAAAGCAGAGTATGCGGAGCTTGAGTCCCAGGGCTGCGGCTTTGGTCAGACGGCCGTCTTCTGACTTGCTGGCGATGTACCAGGGGAGGTCTGGAGCGGCTTCGTCGCAGAGCTGCACAATATAGTCGATGGTCTCCTTGAAGGTGTTCCTGGGGAAGTTCATCTCCTCATCGGTCTTGATGGAGTGGTCGATGAGAGGGACGCCGCCCACGTAGCGGACCATGTTGGCGTAAGCGATGGCTATGATAAGCTTGGCTTCAGCCTTCTTGCGTGCGAGCTCGTAGGGCTCTGCATTGGGGATGTTGTCCGCGTTCTCGAGGAAGAACCATGCGTAACGGATAGCAGTATAGTCTTTCTCGCTTCCGAAGCGATAGTTTTCTCCGCCTGCCGCGTCACCGGAAATGTTGGCTCCGAGTGCACCTGTGTAGTACAGGTCGTTGGGGCCGTCACCTTCCGTATGCTTGTTGGAGACGAAGTGGTCGGTAATGGATTCTACTATATCCTTGCCCATCTTGGAGTCGAAATCGGAGATAAGACCGTAGGGCAGGTAGTAATACGCCGAAGCAAGCACCTTGTCGGAATCCTTGAGGGAGGCGAACAGGGTGTCGATTGTTGCGCCGGCGGTCTCGGGAGCCTTGCTCAGGCCCTCGTCGCCGAGTTTGAGGCTTTCACAAGCGGCCAGGCCCGCGATAAGCAGGGCGACGGTCAGTATATTGAATAACTTTTTCATGTTCAGCCTGTTTTAGAAGTTGATGTTGAGGGCCAGGTTGTAGGTCTTCACGAGCGGGTAGGTACCGTCGGAGTCGCTGGACTTGGCTTCAGGATCCTGGAGGGTCATCTTGGAGAAGGTCAGCATGTTGTAGCCGGTGAACATGATGCCCACGCTGCCTATGCCGAGCTTGTCGAAGAACTTGTTCTTGGAGAAGGTGTAGCCGAAGCTTGCGCTCTTGAGACGCAGGTAGCTGGCGTCCACGACCCACAGGGTGGAATCCTCGGAGTTCCAGGGATAGTTTGTCTTGGTGAACCGGGGCAGTGTGCCGTCTTCACGTCCGGGAGCCCAGGGGTTGTCGTTGTCTATCCAGCTGTTCTCCGCGAACATCTGGAGCAGTCCACGGTGACCGGAGTTGGTGAACGGGATACGGTAGTCGGCGTTCCACACACGGTTCACGTTGGTTGCCGCAACCCAGTTCAACTGCAGGTTGAAGCCCTTCCATCCGAATTTCCAGTTGGAACCGAAAATGTACTCGGGACGGTCGGGATAACCGGAATACATCTTGTCCAGGCCGTCGACCTTGCCGTCTGGAACGGGGTTGCCGTTCTCGTCCAGGGCACCGCCTATATCGGCATACATACAGTCGCCGGGATATACGGTAGTTGCCGGCTGGGGCAGGTCGGGGTTGAGGCGCTGCACACCGTTCTCGTCGGTATAGAAGTCGGACTTCTGGTACAGACGAACGAACTGGTAGAGCAGGTGACGGTTGGTAGGACCGCCGGTCTGGTTCTGATAAGGCATAATGGACGCAACTTCGTCCATGAAGACGATCTTGTTGCGGGCGAAGGTCACGTTGGCGTTGAGGTCATAGGTGAAGTCGCCGATATGGTCGCGCCAGCCGATTTCAACTTCGTAACCCTTGTTGTCAACCTCACCCCTGTTCATGTTCTGGGGAGTGAAAGCGATTACGCCAGGGAGGGAGTTGGGCTTCACGAGAATGCCGGAGCGGTGCTCGTAGAAGATATCGCCGCCGAAGTGCAGCCTCTTCTTGAACAGCTCGAAGTCGAGACCGATGTTGGCCTTGAGAGCGGTTTCCCAGGTCACGCCTTCGTTGCCGGGAGTGCCGAGCTCATAGCGGGGGACGCCGCCGGTGCTGGTGCTGCCGAAGTAATATGAGCCGGCCTCGTTCCAGGTACCCTGCATGTACATGAATCGGGTGGAAGTTCCGAGGTCGTTACCTACCTTACCGAGGGAAGCACGGAGCTTGAGGTAATCTACCCAGTTGACTTTCTTCATCCAGGGCTCTTCGGAAATAACCCAACCGAGGGAGATGGAAGGGAAGAGACCGTAACGGGTCTTGCCCGGGGCGAAGTTTTCGGAGCCGTTGTAACCGGCGCTTATATCAACGAGGTACTTGTCCTTGTATCCGTAAGTTGCACGGGCAACCCAGCCCACGTATCCGCGGGGCAGCCACTCGTACTTGGACGGATAATAGTCGCGGCTCTGGTTGTACAGCAAGAGGCCGCTCACGGCGTGCTTGCCTGCGAACCTGCGGCTGTAGTCGATACGTCCTTCCAGATACCAGCTCTTGTCGTCGTCGGTGCTGGGATCGCTCCAGTGGATAGGAGCTTCGCTGGAAGAAATGATGTAGACGTAGGTCTTGTCGAAGTCGGGGTCGCTGATAGCCAGGCCGGAATCGTCGTTCCAGGAGGCGTATTCAACGGTCTGGTGCAGGCCGGAACCTCCGGTACGCTTCTTCTTCATGGACATTGAAGTATCATAACTTCCCTTGATGCCCGCGCTGAGTCCTTCAGTAATGAAGTCCAGGCGCTGGGTGAGGGTGAGGTCCATGCCGAGGGTGGTCTTGTACTTGTTGGTGTAACCGGTCATGTAGTAGTATTCCCAACCGTTCCACTTGGTAAGGCCGGAAGGCAGTGCGTTGGTGGAAACGCTGGTCACAGGCATTCCGTTAAGCACGCCGGGGCTTCCTACAGGGTGAGCCCAGAGCATGGTGAGGGTCCAGATGTTGTCCCTGTCGGTATAAGGCTCCTGGGTATTGCCGATAACGCCGCTGATGTTGAACTTCATGTCGGTGGTTTCCGTGAGCTTGAAGTCCAGGTTGGCGCGGTAGTTATAACGGTTGTATGAGTAGTTGTTGTTGTAGTCCACACCCGGGATGCGCTTCAACAGACCGTCCTGGTACATGAAGCCCATGGATACGAAGTAACGTACCTTGTCGGAACCGCCGGAGATGTTCACGTTGTTCTTGGTCTGGAGGAAGGCCTTGCGGAACATTTCCTCATTCCAGTTGGTGCTGGCGAACATGATGGGGTCTGAATTGGTACGGTAGGCCTCGATTGCCTCGGGAGTGAAGTAGAGGCCTTTGTCTTCCTTGCCGTCGTTCCACTGGTACACGTTGTAGTAACGTGCGAAGTCGTAACCGGAACTCTGCTTGATGTAAGACATAGGCATCTGGAAACCGGTGATGGAGCTTGCGGAAATCTTCGGCTTGCCTGCATCGCCTCGTTTGGTGGTCACGATGATGACGCCGTTAGCGCCTCGCACACCGAACACTGCGGTAGATGCAGCATCCTTCAGGATGGACAGGTTCTCGATTTCGTTCGGGTCCACGGTATTGAGCGGACGCTCTACACCATCGACGAGGATGAGAGGGGTTGAAGCACTTTCGCTCAGGGAGCTGACGCCTCGGATGTAGATCTTGGCGTAGTCTTCACCGGGCTGGCCGGTCTCCTGGATAGTGGAGACACCGGGCATCTGGCCCGCGAGCACGTTGGTTACGTCGGCTACAGGCGCCTTCACGAGGGCCTTGGAGTCGATTGTGGTCAGAGCACCGGTGACGGTAGCTTTCTTCTGGGTACCGTAAGCAACCACGACGGTCGCCTCCAGGGACTCGGAATCTTCGTCAAGGATGATAACCAGGTCGCGCTGCTTGCCGACTTTCACCTCTTTGGCGACGTAGCCGAGCGAAGCTGCAACCAGTACGGCGTTTTCGTCCGGAACCACGAGGGAGAATTCTCCGTCCAGTCCAGTGGCGACGCCGGTGGTCGTTCCCTTGATGGTAACGCCCGCACCGATGACCGGCAGCGACTGGTTGTCAAGCACTTTGCCCTTGACCGTAAAGCTCTTGGACTGCGCAAAAGCGCCTCCGCCGGAAGGGCACAGTACCAGACAGACCATTGCGGCCAGCCATAAGAATCGTACTGCTTTTAGTTTCATTTTGAATAGTTATTGGTTAGTATTGAATTTATATATATATAATTATTGTATCACTGATTCCTTTCCGTAGAGGGCCTTCACGACGGCTTTTATGAGGGAATTGTTGCTGTCGTCGTAACGGTACTCCCAGAACATGGCTCCCAGCTCTCCGCCGGCCTTTATGTATTCGCCTTTGGCGGTAACCGATTCAACGTCGTCGTAGGACAGTACGTTTACTCCGGCTCCATCCACGAGGTAAGGGACCTTGGAGGTCGGTTCCCATCTGCGGGAGACGGGGCGCACCAGAGCCTTGCCGCGGTAGGTGCCCTTGTTGAGTATGTCGGCTATTTCGTAGAACTTAACTGAATACTCGAATATCTTCTCGGAGTCCGTGGGGTTCTTCTTGGACTTGCCGTAGCAGGGGATGCCCATGACCTGGCGGTTCTTGGGCACGCCGCCCTTCACGTGGGCCTCTATGCTCTCGTCCCAGCTGCGCTGGTTGAACATGGCGCTCTTGTGCAGGGGAGAATTGTGCCCGTTGGGTGCGGCTCCCATGTCGTAGGTCATCACGTTCACGTAGTCCAGATACTTCATCGCAGTACCCCAGTCCACGTACTTGGCGCTGGAAGAAGATGCGAAGGAGATTATCTTGCTGGTGCCGAGGGTGTCGCGCAACTCCTTGAGTACCAGGTTGAAGTTCTTGGTGTCGTTGGGGTCGCATCCGGTCTCGTTGTCGGCGCTCTGGGTAGGATACTCCCAGTCTATGTCTACGCCGTCCAGCTTGAACTTCTTGATGTTCTCATGAACGGAATGGCAGAACTCGGTGCGCTTCTTGGGATCCTTGGCCATCATGGAGAAGCCGTCGGCATGGCCGCCCCAGCCGCCTATCATCACCATAACCTTCAGCTTGGGGTTCTTCTCCTTGAGGGCGATTACCTTGCTGATGGGAACCTGCTTGGACTCGGTAATCACTATGCCGCCGTCGCCGGTCTTGGGGTTCTTGAAACGGCCGTGGGCATAGTTGATGTGGGTTACGATGGTGGGATCGGGGAGCTTCTCGTTATACTCCGTAAAGTAAGACAGCACTATGGGGGTCTGTCCTATATCCGTACAAAGGGTGCCGGAAGTGGCCTGGCCGCCTCCGTTGTTGTCGCCTCCGCCTCCGTTTCCATTGTCGCCTGTCTCGTCAACCGCAGTTTTCTCGATGGGCGGCGGGACTTCTATCTCGTTGCCGCCTCCGCAGGAGCAGATAACGGCCATGAGGGACGCGCAAAGCAATGATGTAAGCTTCTTTATCATAGTGTAACAGGTCTTAAAGTATGCCATTCAGGGTCTCCGGGGCGCAATTCCATCACGTCGGTCTTGTTGCGCAGGTCGTTCCAGCCTCCCACGATGTTGAAGATGAATACGGCCTTGACCTTGTGTATGCCTTTCTCCAGCACGAGTTCCCTGTCGTGGCGGGAATAGCGCTTGACAGGCTCGCGTGAGTTGTCTATAATGAGTTTGCCGTCGATGTAAACCGCGTCGGTGTCGGAAGAGAAGCGGTAGACGCCGGTCTTGCGCACCTTGAAGCAGCATTCCGCCTCAGCTGCGTAGAAACGGGTGCTGTCCGGCAGGTTGCGGTCGTATGCTTCCAGGGCCACCAGCTCGCGCAGGCCTGCAAGCTCCACGTCCCTCCATTCGCGTCCCTTCAGATCGTCTATGTTGAGGAACTTGCCGTCGGTGCGGCGTGCCCGAACGCCTTCGAAAATCTCACTCTCCGGCAGGGCGGGCATGGGGGCCATCCTGGTCACGTTGATGGTGCGGACGGTGCTCAGGCGGCCGTAGGAGGTCACGGAAGCGGTCTTCACGACGCAGCTTTCGCTGATCTCGATGGGCTTGGTGTATTCGATTGATGCCGCGGTGGGCTCGCTGCCGTCCAGGGTGTAGACTATCTTCTCCGGGCGGGTGGTGGTGAGCTCGATGCTGGTCTTGTCTTCGAAGGCCAGGTTGTCGCAGGAGCCGCCGGGCTGCTCGGGAATGGGCACGTGGTAGTTGACTCCGCGCTCGTCCAGCTTCTGGCAGGCGATGTCTACGCGGCGGTTGAAGCTATCCCAGTCCTTGCGGTCCAGCTGCGTCCAGGCAATCTCCGCCAGGGCGAACGCCCTCGGGAAGAGCATGTAGTCGCGGCGGTCGTTGTCGTAGATGTATTCAGACCAGTTGTTGCACTGCACGCCCTTTACGTGGTGCCCCTTGCCGTTGCTTTTGAGCACTGCGGGCACGGGGTCGTAGGAGTAAACCTTCTTCAGGGTGGTGTATTTGCCGATGGTGGCAGGTTCCACCTTGGGGTCGCCCTGGAAGTGGTCGAAATACATTCCGTCGGTGCCGGGGGTCATTATGACGTCGTGCTCCTCATTTGCGGCCTTGATGCCTCCGCTCTCTCCGCGCCAGCTCATGACGGTGGCGCCGGGGGTGAGGCCTCCTTCGAGTATCTCGTCCCAGCCGATCAGCTTGCGGCCGTACTTGGCCAGGATGCCTTCCATGCGGCCTACGGCGTAGCTCTGCAGCTTCTCCACGGCTGTGCCGTTTTCATCGGACACCAGTCCGAGCTCCTTGATGCGGGCCTGGCAGAGGGGGCAGGTCTCCCAGCGGTTCTTGCGGCACTCGTCGCCGCCGATGTGTATGTACTCGCTGGGGAAGAGCTCCACCACCTCGGCAATCACGTCGTCTAGGAACTCGAAGGTGGATTCCTTGCCGGGGCAGAGGGAGATGTCGGGGGTGCCCCAGGTGTAGAAGGTCCTCACTTCCTCGCCCGTGCAGCTGAGCCACGGGTACGCGCGTATGGCGGAAATGGCGTGGCCGGGCATCTCTATCTCTGGCACCACGGTCACGAAGCGCTCTGCGGCGTATGCCACCACTTCGCGAATCTCTTCCTGGGTGTAGTAGCCGCCGTACACCTTTCCGTCAAACTCGGTGCGCCATGCTCCCACCTCCGTGAGACGGGGATATTTCTTGATTTCTATGCGCCATCCCTGGTCGTCCGTGAGGTGCCAGTGCATGCGGTTTATCTTGTACCGGGACAGGATGTCGATTTCTTTCTTCACCTCCTCTACCGGCAGAAAATGGCGGCAGGGGTCTATGTGAAAGCCTCGGTAGGGGAACCTCGGGTAGTCGACTATCTTCACGCAGGGCACTTTGCCGTCCGGCTGTACCAGCTGGTCCAGGGTCTGCTTTGCGTAGAAGATACCGGCGTCGTCGGAAGCGACTATGTCTATCCTGTTCTTCTTTACGGTCAGGGTGTAACCTTCGGGCGCAATGCCTGAATCGGGATTTACGGTGCAGTGGATGCGGTTCTTGCACCCCTTCGTATTAAAAAACCCGTCCTGAACCTGTACGGATACGGGTTCAGGAATGATGTTGATGATAGCTGTGGCTAGCAATGTCAGCAGTAGTTTCATCTATTTAATATATTTACGTACAATCTGGCCGATCTCGGCGTTTTCATGAATCCCGGCGAATTCCTCCGCGTGGGGGCCGTAAGCGTATACCGGAACGAGGATTCCGTTGTGCCCCTTGGTGGAGAAGTTTACCTGTACCAGATGTTTCTCCAGATCACCCTTCAGCAGGGTGAGGCCTCCGCAGGCGTGGTCGGCCGTCACTACCACCAGGGTCTGGCCGTCTTTCTCCGCCCACTTGAGCACTTCCCCTATGGTGCGGTCGAAGTCGAAGAGTTCCTCAACCACCGGCCCTATCTTGTTCCTGTGGCCGTAGTCGTCTATCTGGGAGCCTTCCACCATGAGGAAGAAGCCCTTGGGGTTGTCCAGCATTTCTATTGCCTTCATGGTGCACTCCTGCAGCACGGGGCCGCGCTCGGTGCACGGGGGCAGGTCCAGGGGGCCGAAGAGGCCGAGGAACTTGTCTCCCTTGGCGCCGCGAACGTCTTCCAGCTTGTCCACGAAGGTGTAGCCCTTGGCCTGCATCTCCTCCACGAGGTTGCGGCCGTCGGAGCGGGAGGTCCAGAACTGGAGGCCGCCGCCGGCTATGAAGTCTACGCCGGAGTCGATGTACTGGGCGGCGAGGCCTTCCTCGTCACGCACGGTGGGCGAATGGCCGCAGAAGTCTTCCGGAGTGGCGTCGTTGATGCGGCACACCACGGCTACGCCGGTCTTCTTGCCCTTCTTCTGGGCGGTCTTGAGTACGGACTCGGCAGGGTTGCCGTCCTTGTCCAGGCCGATGTAGTGATACCTGGTCTTCTCTCCGATCGCCAAGGCGGTGCCGCCGGCGCAGGAGTCGGTGACGAGGGCGTCATATGCATGGGTGCGGGAGGTGCCGAAGTAAGGCATCTGCTCCATGTTGAGCTTGCCGCCGTTGACCACCCAGCCGCAGCTTACCTGCTCGAAGCCCATTCCGTCGCCTATCATGAAGATGACGTTCTTGACTTTCTTTCCTTTGGGCTGGCTGACGCTCACCACGTCGTAGGTCTCATCCTTGGAGTATACGTCGTCGCGGCTGAAGTTGTAAGTCGCGAAGGCGGAACGGTCGCGGCGGAGCGAGTCGGGCGAGCTGACTATGGCGGCGCTGGCGTTCCAGCCCTCCAGGGACACGCTCACGGGACCGCAGGCCTTGGGCACGCGGCAGGTAACGATACGGCTCTCGCCGGGGCAGAGGGTGAAGAAGTTGTCGGACCACATGACTCCGGGAACGAGCTCGCCGTCGGTGGTCTTTGCCTTAAGGATGTTCTGGTAAGCAATGGTCTCCGATTCGTTGACCAGCTGTACCTTGAAGCCCTTGTCCGTCTTTGCGGCGTGCATCTTCACGCTGGTCGCAGGCAGGGCGCTCACGAACGACAGGTCCGCAAACTTCTCTATGGGCAGGCCCCACCAGTCGGCCTTCTTCCAGACGTAGCTGTTGTACTCAGCGGGAATGCAGTAGAAGTTGTCTGCAACCGGCTGGCCGTCTTCGTCGAATGCTTTGAGCGAGATGAAGCAGGGACCCTGGATGTCTTCGAATACCTTGCGGGGGCTGCGGCGGCGGAACTTTGCAAGTTTCTGCTCATGGCGCACAAGCTTGCCCTGTGCGTCGTACACGTCCATGACTGCCGTGCCCTCGAAGCCGGAAACGGTCTCGTCTACGGTGTACACGCAGCGGTCTTTGAAGTTGTAAACCAGCTGGACAGGGTTGCAGGCCTTCTTGGTGCCGTAGTATGCGGCGGTAGGGACCAGGTACCAGTCGTAAAGCTGCCAGTAGAGGGAAGGCCATGCCGAATTGAGCATCCACTGGACAATGCCGGTGGCCTTGGGAACGTTGCAGCGGAAGGCCTCGTACATGCCGCGCGTACCATCATAATCAATAGCGTGCGCCTTGCGCATGAAGTCTTCAATTCCGGTGGGGGCTCCGTATTCTCCGGTAACGGCGTTCATGATGAATGCCGTATTGTTCATATGGGAACTGGAGGTCGTGCAGTGGTAGTCCCACATCTGGTCGAGCGGCCAGAGGTGGTCTTCTCCCACCATGCGGCGCATGGATTCAAGCTGGGGGATGTTGGTGCCGATACCGGTCTCTGTGTTGAAACCGAAGGCGCCGCCGCGCTTGGTGTCTATGTACCAGTAGTCAGGACCTACGTATTCGTACGGGCCTTCCATCTTCATTCCGGAGGGGCCGCCGTACTTGCTGCTCATTCCGCTGGCGGAGCAGACGTAAGGACGGTATTCCAGTTTGTCGTAGATTTTCATGTACTCGGCTTCCAGGCGGTCATTGGGCACGCGGTCGCTGCCGGTAAGCCAGCAAATCACCGAAGGGTGGTTGCGCAGGCGCACGATCTGGTCGTGGAAATAACGGATTGCAAGAGCTTCGGTTTCGGGCTCATGTATGCATCCGACGCCTTTCTTCTCCTTGTAGCCGCAGTAGTTTTCCCATTCCCACTGGCAGCTGAAGCCGGCCATGGCGAGAAGTCCCAGCTCGTCGCAGAGGTCGTAGACGGTATCGTCCTTGCCCCAGATATTCTCGAAGCGTATGCTGTTGAGGTTCATGTCGCATACGAACTCCACCTGGGTGCGGATGCTCCCGGGAGTGTCCTGCATGAAGATGTCGTCGGTCCAGCCTGCGGACTTGATGAGCATCTCGCGGCCGTTGAGTATGAATAGACGGTGTCCGCTCTTGTCTACGATGCCCTTGATGTCCCTGAGGCCGAAGCGTACCTTCCTGCTGTGGGAGACTTTGTCGCTGCTGCCGGGGATGAAGGATACCTGGAGGTTGTACAGCTCCGGACGGCCGACGTCGCGGCTCCACCAGATACGTGGGTGCCTGACCTGATGGTGAATCTTCACCTCTTTGGACTCGCCTGCCGCCAGGCTGACCTCCTCGCGGAAGCCGCCGCCTTCGTAGGCTCCCTGCAGCACGCCGCTGATGGGCTTGCCGGAACGGTTGACGAGGGTGGTGGTGACGTCGATGGCCGCCTCCTTGAGGGTCTCGACGTTCACCTCAGGCTTCACGAACACGTCCTGCACCTGCACGTCGGGAGTGGATATAAGCTCCACCTTGCGCAGTATGCCCATGGTCTCGTCCACGGGACGCGGGTTCCAGTCTACGTAACCGTGGTTGAGCGACTTGGCGGGGGCCTTGTAGACGGTCACCTGCAGCTTGTTCTGCTTTTTCTTGCCCACGAGGGAGGTTACGTCGAATTCCCTTACGCAGAAGGGGCCTACGGTGGTGTCGGCGCTGGCGATCAGGGTGCCGTTGACCCTTATGTCGGCCGAATAGCCCAGGCTCTCGAACCTCAGGATGTGGTGCAGGCCCTTGGCGGCCTCGAAGGTGGTGGAGAACACCCACGGGCTGTCGAAGAGGCTCTTGTCTATGTTCTTGTAACGGTCGGCGTCGAGCACGTCGGGTCCGAACACGCCGGCTTCGTTGAGGGCCCCGGCAACGGTGCAGGGCACCACGACGTCGTAGGAGCGCTTGTCTCCCTGACGCTGCATTTTCCAGTTGTTAAGCTCTGTTGCGTTTGCGCTTACAGCGGCGCAGAGGACGCAGAGGAGGATAAAAAGTCTTTTCATGAGTTTGGCTTATAAGAGTGAAGCTCCGAGGAGGGCGACATCCTCCTGGGGCATGGCTTTGATTACCAGTCTATCCAGCGCATGACCATAGGGATAGCGCTTGCGGAGGGCGCGCCACATGGCCTTTTCGAAATACGGGTACGTGTTTGCGATTCCTCCGCCGAACACTATGCAGCCGGGATCGTAGGAATACATAACCAGAGAGAGAAGCTCCCCGAGATGCCTTCCGAACTCGTCGAAGAAAGCTATTGCGTCATGGTCGCCGTTGTCTGCGGCCTTGCATGCCTCGCGGGGGTTCCAGCCGCGGCTCCCGAAGAACTGCTTGGAGCAGAACGATTCGAAGTCCTTGCCGTTGTAGGGCACGCTGCCTATCTCTCCAGCGCCGCAGTTGTCGCCGCACATCAGCTTGCCGCCGGCCACGATACCCACTCCCGTTCCTGTGCCCAGGGTGACTCCGACCACGACCTGATACTCTTCTTCGAGCCTTGCGGCCGCTCCGAGGGCGTAGCAGTTGGCGTCGTTGTTTACGTTGACGGTGATGCCGAAGCGCTTCTCCAGCATGTCCTTCAGGGGGACTTTAGTCCACGATTTGATGTTTGTGGCGTTGTAGACTATGCCTTTTGCTACGTCAACAAGGGTGGGCACGCCAATGCCTATGCTGTCAACCTTAGGTGTGATTATCTCCTCAATCTGCTCGATGAGGTAGTCAATGGTTTCCTGAAGGCTTGCGTCTTTCTGGAAAGATGGCACTCGGTTTAACTTGACAATCTCAGTTCCCTCCACAAGGCCGAGACTGATAGTGGTGCCGCCGATGTCGATTCCTAGTAACATGCTGAAAACTGGTTAAAATGGTTAGTACTACAAATGTAGTACATAGCATGTACAGGAGGTGCGAAATTTGCGTAATTATGCTCCCAATTTCCGCAATTCTCGCGATCTGAATTCAGACGGGGTACAGCCCTTTATGGCCTGGAAACGCCTGGAGATGCTCTTTGTGTCAGGTTCATCCAGCCTTGCGGCTATATTCGCAATGGAGTCTTTACTGGACAGCAGAAGCTCTGCGAAGCGGTTCATGCGCATTTCGCTGATGTATTTGTAGATGGTCGTGCCGGTCACCTTCAGGAAACGCTGTTCCAGGAGCCTTCGGGAAAGCGGAACCTGCTGCAGAACGTCGTCCACGAGGATTTTCCTGTCTATATTCGCGCTTATGAACTGCAGCGCGGTAAGGATGGCGGTGTCCTTGGTTGCGAACACGTTGGAAGACATGCGGCTGACTATGTTCTTGGGTTTGAGCACCACGTCTTCGCCGACGAAATCATGCTCGCGCACCATACGCTCGGCCAGCTTTGCCGCCTCATATCCGCCGCGCTCGATGTCTATGTTGACGGAAGACAGGGCGGGGCTGGACAGGTTGCAGAGTATCTCGTCGTTGTCTACGCCCATGATTGCCACTTCCGACGGAATCTTGAGGCCGCAGGAAGTGCATGCCTGCAGCAGTATACTGCCCTGGTTGTCGTCGCAGGCCATAATCGCTATGGGCTTTGGCAGACCCTTAAGCCATTCTGAGAGCATGGGCAGGTTGTATGCCCACAGACTGTCTATCTGCTGCAAGTTGTAGTGGAACATGTTGTCCCCGTAGCCCGCCATCTCTATGCGTTTTTGGAAGCCCTTCATACGCTCGTCGGACCAGCATACGTTGTTGTAACCGAAATACGCGAAATTCTGGAATCCGCGGGACAGGAAACGCCGCGCCACCATGCCTCCGGTGAGGTCGTAGTCCGCCGTTATGTTGGGTATGCCTTCGAATTTGACGATGTAGTCCTGGGCCATGGCTACTATGCCCTCTTTCTTGAAGAGGCTGATGTCGTCGTTAGGCTCGAACTGTCCTATCACCACGTCAGCCTTCCAATGCCTGGCCCATGCAACCACGCCCTTTATTCCCACCTGCTTTTTGTATGCCGGAGGCATGCGGCAGACGACCCATGGTTCCGTTTCTTCGGCGTACTGCAGCACGCCCCGGAGCAGCCTGTATGCGAACTGTTCAGTAAAGTCGGTAATAAAGACCAAGCGCATGATTTACAGATATTTAACGTCGTTTCGAAGTATAGATTCCCTAACATCTTCCCAACGGTAGTAGGGCCCTCCCTCGAGGGTGATAAGGGAGGCTTCCTGCTCGTTGAGGTAGAATTTCACCAGCACGTCGCCTTTGCGGCCGCGGTACAGGACCATCTGGAGGTTGCAGGCGAAGGGGGTGCGGAGCACTGCGGGCCAGTCCCGGCAACTGCGGGTGTCGAGCCTTTCGGCTACCCCTTTGACGCCTATGCGTGAGGAGATGGCAAGCAGCTGATATTCATGGCCGTAGCGCAGGTCGGCGGCACAGTCGCCGGTGGCTATTGCGGCGTCGGCTTTGGAGATAATGTCGTCTACCAGAAGCTGCACCGGTTCCATACGTTTGTCGCCGTATTCGCGGGAGTTGCACTGGCGCAGATAGAGGTTCATGCCTATGCGCTGCGAGTACCAGTAGAGGTCGTCTTCGGTAAAGATGCGCAGCAGCGTGTCGTCCAGGTCGAAGGCTCCGCTTACCATGGCTATGTCGAAGGTGTCCTGCATCAGTGCAACCGGATCTCCTATGTTCTGCCTGGCCCTTGAAGGGTCCTTGTAGATGCGGGCCATGAAAGCGGCCGTATCAGGGACGTGGGCCTTCTTATGCTCTTCCAGGCTCGCCAGAACCATCTGCTTTATGTCCTTTGTGTCTTCCGTGCTGCAGATCAGCATTATTTTTTCGCCGGAATCCCAGGTCATTTCCAGCCTGGGGTCGAGGGCGCGCAATTCCGAGGTTGCGGCGGCCATACTTACAAGGCATCTTGGCGCTACGCTGGACAAAGCACGCACTTTGCGGCTGCCTTTCCGGAATACCTGGGGGAACTTTTTGTACATGCGCGCCGCTATCTGTCGGTGCTCTATTGCGCCCCTTGGAGTGAGGCGTCCGTTCATGCCGTCGTGCAGTTGTGCAAGCAGGATTACCCTTTGCCTGGCGGCTTCTCCTTCAGGGGTGAGGTTGCCGTCTTCCGCCGGTTTGTTCCAGCGTTCAAGCAGGCTGGCGTAGTTGTCGCGGGTCCATTCGCTGCGGGATCCGTGGCGGCCGTAGTGGCTGATATAGAATGGCTTATAGCCTGCGGGAACCGGAGTCTCGGGGCCTTTGTGATACTCGTATGGGGCTGTGTTTACTCCTGCGCGGTGAAGGTTTTCGTGGATGAGCGCGACTATCTCCGGGTTTTTACTGTCCTGGGCGTTGACGTTTAACGCTCCGCACAGGAGAAACAAGAGGGATATTGCGAAGCAGTTCCTCATAGGCCATTGCATTTTAGTGTCAATGGCAAATATAAAAAAATCCTATGAGAAATTACGCAAATTGTGGTTTTTTCTGCGTTATTTGCGCAGGATTAGCCTGGCACCTCCGATGGCGAGCAGGGTCTGGGCGACCAAATAGGTGCTCATTACCACGAAGCCGCTCATGAAGGGGCTGAGTTCGCCGAAGTTGCGCACTGCAATAAGGGCGTCGGAGAAGGTGAAGAGCAAGGCTCCGCACAGTATGATGCACCATGTTGCACGTCCTCCCACGCTTACTTTACCGGGCCTGAGTACTCCGGCCAGTCCGCTGAAAATCAGCATTGTAAGCACGAACCCGTAAATTCCCATGGGATAGAGCAGGGCGCCGTTTACGCCTATTCCAAGGATGAGGCCTGCAGTAGCCGCAATCATACATACAAGCGCTGCAATCCACTGGATGGGCTTCAAGCCCTTCCATGAAATCCCACCGAAAAGGCTGATGTAGCAGATGTGACCCAGCAGGAACAGGCCTATGCCGCCGGCAAAGAAAGCAAAGCCCTTGCCTATGAGCATGGTGTCGCCGGCGTAGCCGAAAAGCTGTCCTGCAACCAGCAGGGCAATCATTTTGCCCGATTTGGCTTTTGCTTCCAGCAAGTACAGCAAAGTAGTGACGCACAGCAGGGGCAGCAGGGCCGGTTTGACAACTTGTTCTATTGAGCCTTCGGTAAGGCAGCCGTAAAGATTAAGAATACATGTAACGGCATAAAAGGCCGCGGGTATCAGCCATAGTTTCAGTGTCTTCATAATGCAAAAATATAAAAAAATAACACTACATTTGTACACTTATGGGACTTTTTAATTTTTTCGGCGAGAGCGAGCATCGCGTCTTCAACTATAAGCCAATCTATTACGATCCGGAAGAGGAGAAGCGCAAGCAAATGTTCGGAGCGGTGGACGGAACTATCGACAAGGAGAAGGCAAAGGGTACTTACGTGCCCGGTTCCTACATCAAAGGCTCCTTGCGCGACGGTGCTTACCGCCGTACCCGCAGCCACATGGGCAAGGTTCAGACTATCATAGGCATTGTAACTTTGCTGCTGATAGTTGCCGTGCTCTGGTTCATCGCCAAGTTCTACCAGATGTTGTAATCGGATGGGACGCCTGAAAGTACTTCCTGCTAGGATTTCCAATATGATAGCCGCCGGCGAGGTGGTCCAGAGGCCCGCTTCCGTGGTGAAGGAGCTTATGGAGAACGCCGTGGACGCCGGTGCCACTCAGGTTGACGTCGTCATAACCGATTCCGGGCGCACTCTCATCCAGGTTATAGACAACGGCTCCGGCATGAGCCCCGCGGACGCCGTGCTCTGCTTCGAGCGTCACGCCACGTCGAAAATAGCCGTTGCCGCCGATCTGGAACGCATACAGACCTACGGATTCCGCGGGGAGGCGCTGGCCAGTATCGCAGCCGTGTCCCAGGTGACCCTGCGCACCCGCCGCGCCGCCGACGAAACCGGCATCCAGGTGACTCTGGGCGGCGACGCCCCGGTAAAGACATCCTCGGTGTCATGCCCCCAGGGCTCCAATTTCGCCGTTCGCAACCTCTTCTACAACACCCCGGCGCGCAGGAAATTCCTTAAGTCGGACCAGGTGGAGTTCAAGCATATTGTGGAGGAGTTTACACGCGTTGCCATTCCACGTCCGGAAATAGGCTTCAGCCTCAGCCACAACGGCCGCGAGATTTATGTGCTCAAGCCGGCCAAGTCGCTGAAATTCCGTATACTGGACCTGATGGGCAGGACCGTGGTAGGGGAGGTTGTAGATATTTCTGCAGATACGTCCGTAGTGAAGGTAAGCGGCTTCGTGGGCCGTCCCGAGAGTGCCCGCAGGGCCCTCGGAAACCAGTACTTTTTCGTAGACGGCCGCTATTTCCGCAGCCCCTACCTGCACAAGGCGGTCATGAAGGCCTACGAGGAGTTTATTCCCGAAGGGCTTACCCCCTCTTACTTCATCTTCCTGGAAGTGGACCCCACTGCGGTGGACGTAAATATCCATCCCACCAAGACCGAGATAAAATTCGAAGACGACAATGTCATTTTCCAGGTTCTTACTGCCTGCATCCGTGAGGCCCTGGGGCGCAACAGCTTCGGCGCCAGCCTGGATTTCGAACGCGAAGGAACGGTGGAATTGCCGCAGCTGGGCCGCAGCTTCGAGGAATACAAGGCAGAGGGCCTTTCGCCTGCCGTAGAGCCCGACCCCCATTTTAACCCCTTCAATAACCCCTCGTTTGACCTCCCGGAACCGGCAAGTCCCGGCAGCGGCTCCGGCTTCGGCGGCGGCGCTTCAGGTCCCGGCGTTCCGGGCCCCGGTGCTCCTGGCTTCGGCGGCGGCGCCCCGTATACCCGCGGCGGCCTTTCCGCCGGCCATCAGGACTACGGCAAGCTGTTCCAGTCGGCTCCGGCGGAGCAGGACGTCCTTATCGTCCAGGGTAAGTACATCCTCCGCAAATCGCCTTCCGGCCTCATGATAATCAGCATCAGGCGTGCCTGGGAGAGAGTTCTTTACGAGCGGGCGCTCAAGGCTCTGGCTTCCGGGGAGCACGTCACCCAGACGGCGCTCTTCCCCGTGCAGGTGAAGGTGGGCGTGCAGCAGCGCCTCCTGTTCGAAGAGAACGCCCCCATGCTCGCCAGCCTCGGCTTCGACATCTCGCCGGTAGGCGAAGATTCGGTGTGCGTGGCCGGAGTGCCCGAGGGCTACAGCTGCGAGGCGGGTAAAGTGGAGCAGATGGTCGGCGACCTGCTGCTCATCCTTTCCGATTTCCAGCCGGCGCTGGAAGAGGTGATGCGGCAGAAGACTGCGGCAAAATTCGCCATGCTGGGGGCTCTGAATGCAGAGACGCCGGCGACGCCGCTGGCCGCCATGCGCCTTCTGGACACCCTCTTCTCCAGCGACAACCCTGAGTTTACTTTCAACGGCCGCCGTGTGGTTTCCCTGCTTACTGTGGACGAAATAGACAAGAGATTTTAAGTTATGTCATACTATTACCAAGAGAATCGCCGCGGGCCGTTCGCCAACGTCCCAAAGGTAACCAAGAACTTGATTATCATTAACATAGTGGTGTTTGTCGCCACTCTGTTCAATGAGAACTTCATGATAGGCACCTTCGGCTTATTCTATCCTACATCCGTTTATTTCCGCTGGTGGCAGCCCATCACCCACATGTTCATGCACGGGGGCTTCTGGCACATATTCTTCAATATGTACACCCTGTTCATATTCGGAACGGTGGTGGAACGCATCATAGGCAGCAAAAAGTTCCTGCTGTTCTATTTCATCTGCGGCCTCGGTGCTGCCGGATTGCAGATGCTCACCCAGTACATAGAGATGCAGTCTTTCCTGGCATCCGGCTCCAAGGCGGCCATGGAAGGTATTATTGCCCTAAAGTCAACCCCTACGGTAGGTGCTTCGGGAGCCATCTACGGCGTGCTGATGGGTTACGCCATGCTCTTCCCGGATTCCAAGATGACCCTGCTTTTCCCGCCTGTAACCCTGAGTGCCAAATGGATGGTCGGTATCTTTGCCGCCATCGAGCTCTTCACCGGAGTGGCCGGCTGGGCTGACGGAATCGCCCACTTCGCCCACCTCGGCGGCATGCTCATCGGCTGGCTGATGATACGCTGGTGGAGGCGCAGGGGCGTTCTTTTCGATCAGGAGGTCTTATGAAAGAGGTAATTGACGAGGCCGTACGCGTCCTCAAGGAGGGAGGCGTGATACTTTATCCCACCGATACGGTGTGGGGCATAGGTTGCGACGCCACCAACGAGGCGGCGGTGGCCAGGGTGTTCGAAATCAAGAAGCGCAGCGAGGCCAAGTCGCTGGTGCTGCTGGCGGCCGACCTGGATATGGTGGCCCGCTACATCAAGCAGATTCCTTCTATCGCCATCGACCTTGTGGAGGTGAACGACGCCCCCATGACCATAGTGTACCCCGGTGCCCAGGGCCTTGCGCCCAACGTGGTGGCGGAGGACGGCTCGGTGGGCATACGTATCCCCATGAGCGAGTTCTGCCGCGAGCTGGCACGCCGCTTCCGCAGGCCGCTGGTGTCTACGTCGGCCAATATTTCCGGCGAACCTACGCCTTCCTGCTTTGCCGAAATCGACCCTGCAGTGAAGTCTGCGGTCGATTGGTGCGCGCCCCGCAAGTTCGAGGCGGGAGCTACCGGCAAGGCCTCCCAGATAATCAAGCTCGGCCTCCGGGGCGAGGTGGAAATCATCCGCGCCTGATGTATATCGGTCTCATTTCCGACACCCACGGGGTATTCGACGACGCCTTCAAGGAGTTCCTGGAGCCGGTCGACGTCATATGGCATGCGGGCGACTGGGGCGGCGACGCTTCATTTGCAGATGAGATTGCTGCATTCAAGCCCGTGGTGGGCGTACACGGCAATTGTGACGGCTCCGGCATTCGCTACCAGTTCCCCGAGTCCCAGGTTCTGAAATTGCAGGGGCTTACCGTGCTGATGACGCACATAGGCGGTTCCCCGGGGCATTATTATCCTGTTGCAAAGTCTCTCATCGAGCGTCATAAGCCCGACGTTTTTATCTGCGGGCACTCCCATATCCTTAAAGTAATGCATGATTCCCAGTACAATTTACTGTACATCAATCCGGGAGCAGCGGGTCTTCAGGGGTGGCAGCTTGTGCGTACTGCGTTGAGATTCAAGATAGAAGATGGGTCTGTTAGTGACATGGAAGTGTTTGAATATCCAAAAAAACTTTCTACCTTTGCGCGCTAGTTAGTTTTTTTAAATTTTTTCAACAATGAAGAAGCTTATCATTTCTCTTGCTATCGCTGCTTTCTGCCTTAGCTCCTGCTGCTGCAACAACTGTGGCAACAAGGCTGCCGAGGGTGAGGCTGCTGCTACCGAGGAAGTTTGCGATTCTACCAAGTGCTGCTGCGGCGAGTGCGCCGAGGGCCAGACCTGCGAGAACTGCGAGCACGCTGAGGGTTGCGAGAATTGCGAGAAGGCTGAATAAGATTCAGACCAGCAAGACCGTAAAGAAGACGCGAGGATTCCCGCGCCTTTTTTTTTGTGAAAATATTGCTATTTTTGTGTGTTAACCATTGTTTGGAGAACCACATAGATAATCTGAGTCCAATGTCTTTGCATAGAAGAACCAAGCCGAGAGGAGTATTGCTCGCTGTAGCTGTGCTCATTCTAATTGCCACGCCTGCAGTTGCTGTTTTCCAGGGATCAGACCTCGGCCATACCATCAGTGAGCTTAAAGCCGAGCTTAAACGCGACTACGAAAGCCGGGTAGCCAGCGAGGGTGTATTTGAAAACATGTACCGCAGCCAGCGTCGGGAGATGGTAGATGTGATGAAAAAATGCAATGAGCTGGCTTTGATGCTGTACTCCCAGAAGCAGGACTTCACCTTCGACATCACCTATGCATTCAATACCGTAAGTGATGAATACAAGAATTTCAAGTCCAAACAGCTCCCTTACGACAGAATAACCGGCAGGCTGGACTGGGATATAGAAAGCTACGCCCGTCTTCTGGAAGCGCTCAGGCGCCTCCCGCCGGTCATGGAAAAGATTGAAGACATACCTGACAGTCTTGCATATCACAACGACAGCCTGCATTTCAGCACCCGACGCTTCGGAACATATCCCGGCGGACAGCCGAACGGCACTCCCGGGATTGCTGCTTCCGCGGGCTTTCAGCACGCTTCCGACACGGTAGCCCGCCGTCCGTACATACTGAGCGAAGAGGAACAGCTGGACAGGGACTCCTGTATTTTCTATGCTTCTGAAATGCTCAAGATGTGTGCGGCGCGCAAGCAAAGGGTTATTGCTGACAGTACCCATTATCATCGGACATATCTGCGTTTGAAGGAATCCTACGACTACGCCCAGAATAAGTATCAGGTGCTTCAGGACAGGTTGTTCGTCCAGGGACAGACGGCTTATCCCCGCATTATCGCCAGTTTTGACCGGCAGTGGAAGAGAGCAGTTCAGGATTGCCAGGAAAAGAATTACCGGGTATCGTCCTTCTCCCGGCGTGATTCTGGAGGTTCTCCCCGTGTTAGCGTGATATGGCTGATTCTGGCTATACTGGCATCTCTTCTCATCCGCCTGAGGGGGAAAGCTCTTCTGCACGGGATGTTTTTGTATCTTCCGTTGGTGTTGTGTGCTGTCAGTATCTTCGCCCTGAGGATGGCATTCCTGCCCAACTCGATGATGAATATCCTGCTTCCGCCCATTCTGCTGATATTCTTTATCTGGACCTTGGTGGCCTGCCTTCATCACCGAACGGCGGTTCCTTACGTAGATCGGGTTATGGGCTGGCTGTCCCTGTTCATACTGGCGGTGGCGATGTCTGTATCATTCTTCGGATACATATTCGTGGGCCTGCTCATTATGGTCTGGTGGTTCTTTATGCTGGCGGCAGCACTTTCCATCATAACCGTAGTGTTCTTGCTGGAACTTTTCCGGAGCAAAGTACTGGAGAAGCATATCGCGGAGTATAAGAAATCACTTACATATCTGCCTGCGGAGGAAAGGAACTCCATGTTGTTCGGCGCAACCTGGCTGTACGACCTTGTACGTGAGGTCGTAGTGCCCGTGTCCATAATGCTGTCCGTCATTGTGTGCATCAAGATGGCGCTTAATCTTTTCGACTTCTCCAATTTGTACGAGAGCATTGTTTACAAGCCGTTCGTAAACATGGTGAATGATTCGGGCGTCACGATTCTGAAGATTTCGGTTCGCAGCATACTTATAGGCGTAGCCCTGTTCTTTGCCTTCAGGTATGTAGCCAAAGCCCTTACTTTCTTTTATGAAAGCATACGTTATGCGGCATATCTCAAGAAAAACGGCCGCAAGACCGTCCGTGTGAACGAAGTCAACCTCACTTTCGGCAAGAGTATCATAAAAGCCCTGGTCTGGGTTATTTATATTGTCTTTGTGGTAGCTATGCTCAAGCTCCCGACGTCGTCCCTTACTATCGTAGCAGGAGGTCTCTCCGCCGGTATCGGTATTGCGATGAAGGATATTATAAACAACTTCGTCTATGGTGTCCAGCTTATGTCCGGCCGTGTGCGTGTAGGAGACTGGATAGAGTGTGACGGCATCCGCGGACGTGTTACTTCTGTCAGTTACCAGAGCACGCAGATAGAGACTATTGAAGGCGCGGTCATGTCTTTCCTCAACTCAACCCTGTTTGCAAACACTTTCCGCAACCTTACCCGCAACCATTCTTATGAGCTCCTCAAAATTGTTGTTGGCGTGAGTTACGGCACGGACGTGGAAAAGGTGCGCACCATCCTTGTAGAAGCGATGCAGCAGCTTCGTACAAAGGATACCTACGGTCGCGAGATTGTGGATCCCAAGAAGGGAATTTATGTTACTTTCGACGCCTTCGACGAGAGCTCCGTAAATGTTGCCATCAAACAGTATGTTCTTGTCGCTGAGCGTATAGGATATTCTGACAGGGCTCGCGAGGTCATTTACAATGCCCTGAACGAAGCCGGCATTACCATCCCGTTCCCGCAGAGAGATATTCATTTTTATAATTCCTAGCCGATAATAATACATGTTGAGACGAAGTGTCACCATACTTGCCTTTGTTCTGGGCTTTGCCTTGTCTGCACAGGCACAGCAGAGGCCGGTCGCAGATACCATTCCGGTTTTACCGGCGCAGGTGGATTCGCTGCATCGGGCGCCCGCCGTTCAACCTGAGCCCATGTTTTGGAAAGGCTGGTTCGGTGAGCTGGACGCCAAGGCCGGTGCGACGGCCATCTTCCCAGCAGAACTCGACCCTTTGAAGAAGAACCGCGGCTTTCTTTTCAACAGCAAAGCCATGGTGTCGGCATGGTCGGACAAGGACCAGTTCACTTTTGTTGCCGGCGGCAACAACACCAACGAGAATACTTCTGAGTCAAGCGAGTCCGATTCGGGTCCTGACAAATCCGAACAGGGTCTTGCTACAGCCGCGCAGGCGGGTCTCAATTACTATACTGTCCGTCTGAAGGACATGGAGACCGCAGCCACGCTCAACTACAAGTTCACCAATACAGACACGGGCACAAGTTCAGAACTTAATGAATTCCAGGAAGAGGAGTTCATGTCTACCAGTTCCAACACCTCCGGTAACAAGCGGTCCCACTCAGTTTCTCTGGACGGTTCGCTGAAGAGAGACAAGGGCAATATGTTGTTGAACGTGAAACCCGTGATACGCTTCGTAAACTCAACGGCCATGAACAGCAGCGACTCCTGGACCATGTCCGGACAAATCGTTGATATTCCTGACGAAGAGTGGCAGCGCTGGCAAGAGGAAGAAAAGCTCCGCAAAGAAGAGGAGGAGCGTTGGTGGAAGGAAGAGATGCAGCATATGCAGGGAGAAGACCTGCAGCACTGGCAGGAGGAGATGATGCACAGGGACCAGCAGCCGTACGAGCGTATGACACGTCGCGGCTGGGCATATTATTCCAACAATTCCACCAGCAACACCAGTGATTTGGCCAATGACTTTACCGCTCAAGTAAATGCCGATATGACTCTCAGGCAACTGGCCGGCAAGAAGGGACGCGACCTTCGTTTCATTTTCAACGCAGGGTACGATATAGGCGGCGGCACCCGCGATGAGTCATCCGATCTTTGGACAAGCAGCGACCATGAGTCCCGCATGATGCATTATGATATCAGCAGCAATGCCGCCCGGATTGGGGGTGCGGTGAGCTACACCGAGCCTATCGCTCCTGCATGGACGCTGACCGCCACTGCGGACGCTTCGTGGACGGGCAGCAACAGCTTGCGTGACGCCTCTGACAATAATGGCCACAACGACCTTTTCTCTTCCGTCAGCAATGCCAACAACATAAAGCAGAAATACGACGTCACTTCGCAATACAAGTTCGGTCCCCAGAGTTGGGTGAGCTTCGGCGGAATGCTGACCGGCATGCTCAACGAGACTTACTCCAAGAGCAAGGGAATAGAAGATACGACAGGCGAGAACGACTGGTACTGGTTCGTTACCCCTACCGCAAAGTTCCAGCACGTCATTGGCCAGGACCGCTTCACCGCCAGTGTTTCCGGCAATACGCAGCGTCCCGGGACAACTCAGATGCTTCCGGTGCTTGACCTGCGTGTCCCTTCACGTCCGGGCATAGGCAACATCTACCTCAGGCCATATTCCGCAGCCACCTTTAATACGGGTTGGTCGCGCAGCAACAAGGAGCGTTCGACGACGCTCAACGTTTCCCTTGGCGGCAGCCTGAACTTCAACCCCATAATCTACGCCCGCTGGTACGACAGCAAAAAGGTGCAGTATGCCGTTCCGGTGAACTCCCGCAAGCCGGGCTTTACCGCGACCCTCAGCGCCAATTACTCCATGCCTCTCGATTCAGACAAGTATTGGACGCTCACTGCTGCCGGAAGCGCCAAGTACAATTCGTCCACGAGCTACCAGGCCCGTTCCGCACTTCCCGGCATAGATAAAACCAATTTCGACTATACCTCTTTCATGGCGTCTTTCTGGGGTGACGATGAGTCAGGAAAGAATTTCTATGACGGCACCAGCGGCTTCGACGAGAGCATTACCCGTATGTTTCAGCCGTCCGTGAACGCGAGCGTGAGGTTCAAGCGGGCGGGTTACGATTTCCTGGCTGGCGCATCCACCATGGGACGTATTTCCCGTTATTCGCTTAACCCGGATATTAATGTAAACACAGCCGATACTCGTTTGTATGTAAGTGGCGCTTATGCTTCAAAGGGAGGTTTAGAAGTTAAATCCAGCTTCGCTTATGTGTTCTACGCCGGATATACAGAGGGATTCGGTCTGCCTGAACTCCAGTGGAATGCGGAGGCAAGCCAGAAATGGGGAGACTTCGTCTTCAGCTTCAAAGCCTTCGATATCCTTAACCAGACCCGTAATCTGACTCATTCCGTCACCGCCAACTATGAGGAGGATACTTACCGTCTGACTATGGGACGTTACTTCCTGCTGGGCGTAAAATGGTGTTTCGGCAAGGCTGATGCATCACATAATCAGCGTGCCAGGCAGGCTATGAAAGCTATGGGATTATAGAAACTTTATATTATGAGACTTTATACGCTGACTTCCGACCTTCATGGGGAGCTTGCCCACAGCGCCCATAATGAGCAGTTTATAAAAGACATTGAAGAAGCGATGGGGGAGACTTTCGACTACCGCGAGAGCGACTTCTCCGATTATGGTGCCGCCGGCGACATAATCTATGTGCGTACCGGAGGGACCGAAGGCATCTTCCGTCAGGTGTTCGAGGGGCATGAGGGTGCGCGCGTGCGCCTTCTGACCAGCGGCCAGAGCAACTCGCTCGCCGCTTCCATGGAAATCCTCAGCTGGCTTAACCAGCAGGGCCTTGACGGCGAGATTATCCATGGCTCCATCAAGGAAATCGCGAATGAGCTCATGCGTTATTATCCCGCCACGGGCAGGAACACCCCGTCGCTGGTGAAGCGTTTCTCCGGCCGCAAGATGTTGGCCGGCAAGCGTTTCGGCGTAGTTGGCCATCCCTCTGACTGGCTTATCAGCAGCGCCGTGGATTATGCCAAGGCCCGCAAGGTCCTGGGAGCCGAGCTTATCGACATTCCGATGTCGGAGCTGATCAGCGCCGTCGCTGGCCAGGAGGCACTGGGGGCAGCAACCCGTGGCCGCCTTAAGGCACTCAACAATCCGAAATACGGCAAATCGCTGACCGAAAAGGATATGGAAGGGGCGCTGCAGATCTATGCCGCCCTGAAGCAGCTGATCGAGAAGTACCGCCTGGACGGCCTCACGCTGCGTTGCTTCGACCTGCTGACCGCCGTCCACAACACCGGCTGCCTTGCTCTCGCTATGCTCAACGCCGACGGATACATCGCCACCTGCGAAGGCGACATCCCCGCCATGCTCTCCATGGCCATCGTCCGCACCAAGTACGGCAAATCCGGCTTCCAGGTCAACCTTTCCCGCATCGCCGGCGGCAACTTCCTCTTCGCCCACTGCACCGTGCCGCTCGACATGGTCACCGACTACTGCTACGACACCCACTTCGAATCCGGCATCGGCGTCGCCATCCATGGCCAGCTGCCCGTCGGCCCCGCCCGCCTCTTCAAGCTCGGAGCCGACCTCGAGCACTGCATCGACGAACGCGTGAACATCATCGACAACCCCTATGGCAACAACCTCTGCCGCACCCAGGTCGTCGTCCGCGGCTGGGCCGACCGTGACAAGGAAGTCGGCAAAGAGGCTCTCCGCAACTACATGCTGCACGAGCCCCTCGGCAATCATCACATCCTGATTACCCAATAATATAATTAATAGATGCCTCAGCGGGGCAGGTCCAATTTTACCCCTTGGACCTGCCCCGCAAATCGTTATCTCACGCAATCCAGTGCTGCAGGTCCCCCGCATAAAATTGGACCTGCCCCAAAAATCGCATTGTTTTTTGCTTTAACTAGATTATTTACCTGGCTCTCACTGGCCTCCATGGCTCTTTTTATAATTAAGCGTTGCTTTCTATAAAAAAACGGATAATCGCATTTACATTTGCAAAAACGATTGACTATGAAAAAATTTCTTGAAGTATTGATTGATGATGCTGGTGAAATGCATCTCAGTTCTGATTGCCATTTCGTGAAGACCACAGAACTTGCTAAACGAAGTGAGGTCTCAAATTTACTGGATAAAGCTGCGATAAAGTCGCTGATCAAGGAACTCTGGGAGAAAAAGGACCCTGAGGTTTCGTTTGCTATTCGTGTGATGAGCACGGCAGAAATGCTGGCCAATCCTGACCCATATGGTCAAGCCGAAGAATTCTGGTTTTATATGATGCATGATTTTATTCCAATGTTGGAAAAGTATGCGGAAAGGCTAAAAGTAGAATATGGTTTTGATCCAAGTTCAGTTAAAAAGCCTGTCATTTACTTTAATCCTGAGTTCTTCGGTCCAAGTCGAACAATTAATTAACATGGCATTCCAGAGAGTAGTAAAGCGCGTCCTCCCTGATGGGAGTATAGCGATTGTTTTTCCGTTCCATATCAGTCTGGAAGGATTGGAATCCAGGCTATTGTGCAGGGATGAGGAAGACTATGATATACTGCAGAAGTGCTTTTATATTAGCTGTTGGAAAGCGAATGCCATAGTCGTGGAAGATATCGAGATGTCTAATCATGGACATCTGGCCGTGCTGGCGGCAAACTATGATTCTGCGTATTGCGCAGCTGCTTTAATTAAGAAAAACCACTCTCAGTACCTTGCTAATAAGTATGCCCAGTATGGAACAATGGGCGGGACCGATATAAGTGTACAATATCTGGACTCGGACTGGTATGTAAGAAATGCCCTGGCTTACATTCCCAGGAATGCAATTGACACTGGAGCCCGTGTAGAGGACTATCAATGGTCTTCATACAGGGCCTATTTTTGCGAAAAGAAAAGGCAAGGAAGACCGGTCTCACAATTCTCGAAAAGGGAGAGGGAGCGAGTATTCAGAACGCACTCGGATTTAAGCCGGGTCCCGTGGCTGGTTGATGATTTGGGACGTTTGATCCCATCTTCTGCCTGTGACTGTAAATACCTTGAAAGTGCATTCAATAATGATCAGGCTTTTTTCCTGAAGACTATAGGTGTAGTAAATTGTGCAGAGCTCTACCAAAAATTGGTAGATAACCCTAGGATTCTAAAAAATGATTCAGAGTTTATCCGGTCTGTAGATGATATTATATCCCAGTGGTGGAACATAAAAGATATTGTTAATCTAAGTATTGAAAAGAAAACGAGACTTATTCCGTATTTATATCGCACACACCATACTACTGTCGCGCAGTTGGCGCGTTGTGTTCAACTTGAAAAGAGCCAGGTAGAAGCTATTCTAAAGCGCTCAACTCACAAGTCGATAAAGTAAAAGGTATCAATACTGCGGGGCAGGTCCGATTTTACCCCTTGGACCTGCCCCGCAAATCGTTATCTCACGCAATCCAGTGCTGCAGGTCCCCCGCATAAAATTGGACCTGCCCCGGAACCATAGGGAACCTGCGCCAAAACTGCCGGAGACCTGCCCCGCAGTAATCAGAAATTCAGCGCTTCGCCGCGGTAGAAGTCCAGGAGCTTGGTCTGGTACAGGCACTGGTAGCGGGCCTGGATGTGCTCGGACTCGGCGCGGAGCCAGCTGTTGCGGGCGTCGTTGTAGTCGGCGATTCCGGCTTTGCCCACGGAGTATTTCTCTTCTGTGAGCTCGTAATGCTGGCGGGCGCTCTCTGCGCTCTCCTTGCTGCCGCTATAGCGGGCCTGGGCGTTCTGGGCGTTGTAGTAGGCCTGCTGTATCTCTTTGTAGAGCGATTTCTTCACATTCTCCAGGTTGAGCTGCTGCCCGCGGTAGTTGATCTCCGCATTGCGCACCTGGTTGCGTGTGCTGAACTTCTGGAAGATAGGCACGTTGAGAGAAAGGCCTATGTACTGGCTGAAGTTGTTGGAAAGCTGGTCCCAGAAGGGCGTAGGAGTCACTTTGGAGTTAGTGTAATAGTTGGTTCCAAGTCCTCCGCTCAGAGAGAGTGAAGGCAGGTAGGCTCCCTTGGCCTTGGCAATATTGAGCTGGGCGTAGTCTACACCAATCTTTGCAGACTCCACCGCCGGCTTAATCTCCACCGCCTCGGCATAAATGGCCTCGGGGAGCATCAGGAGGGTCTGGTCCACATTCTCAACGTCGGGCGTTACGATTTCGAACCCCTCCGGAGACTCAAGCTCCAGCAGCTGGGTAAGGTCGAGGATAGAGAGCTGGAGATTGCCGTAGGCCTGAATTTCCGACTGGCGGCTCTGGGCCACGGTGGCCAACTGGGCGCTAACCTCCGCGGCGCTCACCTTTCCGGCACGCTCCCGCTCCTGGATCTGGTTCAGCAGCTCTTCGTCGTGGACAGTCTGCTCGTGCGCCACGCGCAGCAGCTCCTGGTTGTAGAGTATCTGCACGTACGCCTGGGCCACGGCCACGCGAATGTCGTCGCGCGCCTTCTCAAGGTCGGCGGTCGCAGCCTCCAGGTTCAGCTTTCCGAGCTTGATATTGTTGTTTATCTCGAAGCCCTGGAAGATGGGAACGTTGGTCCCCAGGCTGAAGGAGGTGGAGGTGGTGTTGGAGTTGGAGTAGGTATTGTCTTCCGTAAGGCCACGGCCGAAGGACAGGTTCTCGGACGCTGATGCGCTTACAGACGGCAGCCGGCTCATCTGCGCAGTATTCAGATCCACCTCGCGCTGTTCGACGGCAAGGGCGCTCTGGCGTACGGTGATATTGTGCTCAAGCGCATAGTCTATGCAGTCGGAGAGGCTCCAGGGGCCGTTCTGGGCCCACGCCGCCGCGCACGAAAGCAGCAGGGCGGCACTAATGGCTAACTGTCTCATTTCTGCTTCTTCTTGTCGATGTTGATGACACGGGTGCC
>JAFZIO010000022.1 GCA_017554335.1 Bacteroidales bacterium
CTGCATGCCTGCCGTATTGTGGGACTGCGGCGGCAAGGGCGTTCCCGGCCCCGAGCACCATTATTATTTCAGGCACGACACCGGAGAGTACTACCCCGATGCCAAAGAGGCCATAGACGTGCTTCTGAAGGGCTGGTTCACAGAAGACCCTTCATACACTCTGAAGTCTGTATACGACTCCGCCCCTAAATTCTGAAGCTAGATTCCGAAGCGGAAATGCGGGCCGAAGCGCTCGAATGCTTCGCGCTCAAGCATCTCCCGGTCGTCGGGATGGGCTATGCTGATAAGCAGTTTTGCCCGCTCCTGGAGGCTGCGGCCGTAAAGGTCGACGGCACCGTATTCCGTAACCACCCAATGGGCGTCCGCACGCGGCGTTACGATACCGCCGCCGGGGTTGATGGTGCTGACTATCTTGTTCTTGCCCTTGTTGGTGCGGGAAGCGAAAGCGGTTATGCTCTTGCCGCCTTCCGACATGGAAGCGCCGCGGACGAATTCCACCTGACCGCCGGTGCCGCTGAAAATGCGCATGCCTATTGAGTCGGCGCTGATCTGGCCGGTCAGATCGACCTCGGTAGCCGAATTGATGGCCTTCATCTTCTTGTTGCGGGAGATGACCCAGGGGTCGTTGGTATAGGTGATATCGCGCATCAGCACGTCGGGATTATGGTCGATGAAGGAGTAGACCTCCTGAGAACCCAGAAGGAAGGAAGCTACCACCTTGCCCTTGTCGATCTGCTTGCAGCTGCCGTTGATTACGCCCTTCTTGATGAGGCGAAGCAGGCCGTCGGCGAACATTTCCGTATGCAGGCCGAGGTTCTTGTGGTCGCCAAGCTGCGAGGCAAGGGCGTTAGGCAGGGCGCCAATCCCCATCTGCAGGCAGTCGCCGTCTTCCACCAAAGCAGCGCAGTTCCTGCCTATTTCCATCTCTGTGGGAGTCGGCTCTGCAAAATGGGCCGTTACCAGAGGGGTGTCATCCTGTACAAGGTAGTCGAAGGACTCCAGGGGTATGAGGTCTCCCAAGGCAAAGGGGACGTTGGGATTGACAACTCCGATTACCAGGTCTGCCGTCTGTATGGCAGCTACCGAGCAGTCAACGGACGTTCCCAGAGACACACGGCCCTGGGCGTCCGGCAGGGACACGTTAACCAAAGCTGCACCCAGTTTGATTGCCCCGCTCTTGTACAGGCGCGGGGTCTCTCCAAGGTGAACCGGAGTGTAATCGGCATATCCGGCATTGACGTTTGCACGTACGTTGGGGCCGACAAAGAAGCCTTGCTCGAAAAATATGCCCTCATAGCGCGGCTCGCTGTAAGGAGCCGGGCCTTCGGTATGGAAATGATGGAAATGAAGGTCAGTTACGTCGCCGGCGTCTGCACGGCGGCAGAGAGCCTGAATAAGGCAGTGGGGCACGCTGGCTACGCTGCTCAAATGTATGTGGCTGTGCGAAGGGATGTGGCTTACCGCCTCATCCGGAGAAACGAATTTAATAGGGCTCATAAGTATGCAAATTTAAGCATTACTTATGAATTATCAAGCCTCAAATCGTATTTGCGGATCAACGAACTGATTTCGGGGTCCAGATTACCCCTGTGTATGTACGACGGCTCCTGTGCACAAGCATGTATATAGTGCTGGACTGCAAGCCTTTCATCCCCCTCACGGGCATAAATAATGGCCAGCAGATAGTCGGTGCCGGCACTTGACGGCAGTTTCTCCAGCAACTCCAGGGCTGAATGGTTGCGGTCTGTGGCAACATACGCCACAGCCGTATTGTAATCGGCATAAGGCCGCAGAATCGACAAAGCCTGTTCGTAATCGTGATCCCTTAAGCACTGGACACCCCGCATATAGGCCGTATCAAGCTCTGTCGTATGCAATGTATCCTTTACCATGCCCTTCCTGTGCAAATAGAAATTAAACTTGACCACACGAAGGCGCGGATACAGCTTCTCTCTCATATACTTGTATCCTCCCATGCGGCTTATATCCTTTTCCCGTTTGTCCGGGTCGGAAACGGACTCGCAAAGGCGTTTGTAGTGCATCTTGTCTTGATCCTGCAACCATGTATCGCCTTCGACAAGTGCACCCAGCATGCGCCAGTTCTCCCCTCCGCTGCGGCTCCTGAAGCTGATCGCAGGAGCCTTTTCCGATACGGTTTCATCCGTGCCCAGCGAGAGCTTCACTCCAGCATCCCTGTCTACTGAATCGCGCAATTGGGCGGCATAATGTGAGAAATAATCCGAAGCCGACGACGCTCTCCGGGCAGACAGCTGTTCGTTGCTTCTGAACAGGCCCTCCGGAGACGCATAGGCTTCAACGCTGATGGAATCCAGGTCGAAGGTTTCGTTCAGCACGAGATCCCGTATATTGCCTTTGATTCGCCTTATTTCTTCCGGATTGTTGCCCAGATCAGGCTCTACGCAGGCTTTTCCCTGCCGGAACTCTATATAGCATGCGGTATTGGCTTCCACCCTCCGGCTTATGATACGCTTCAGGAAGCGTTCGCTGCCGTCCGCAAGACCTGAGATTGAAGATATATAAAAAGTAAGCGGATCTGTTCTTGGAATCGAGTACACACGCTTGTCCTGCTCCATTATGTCGCCGGAAAGGACTATATCCACTTTACGCAGTTTCGGCCTGGTATGTATTGTCTGAACGTAGTTGTATATAAAATCTCCGGCGTCCGTAGTGATAACAGTATCCAGGCGTATGCCTTCTGTCACGATAGGGGCCTTTACGTAACGGCGGAACATTTCGTCTTTCATCCCTGCCCGTCTGCGGTTCCAGCGCTTGAGCAGCATATAAGTATAATGCTCCACCGCTTCTTGTTCCGTAACTCCGTATACGGATGCAAATTGTTCGTCAGAGACTATCGTGCTGTCTGTGCGGAATGCATAAAGGGCCGGGATATTACGTTCTATGAAGATTTCCAGCGCGCCCTGGTTAATGAAACGCGTGCTGTCTGTAATAATGGAATCGATGAAACGCCTGTAGTGCTCGTATCCACGCAACTGGGCCTTCCGGTAGTTGCTGCCGGTTATTATAACAGGGTCGAGGCGCAGGGAATCAGAAAGGATAAACATATCCGGGTTCAGCCTTAACTGCCAGCGGCTGTCCTGCATATCCCGGGGAATCTTCACTTCAAATTCCAGGTCCACCGATCCGTTCCTCTCTGCCACATTCCTGAAACGGGCGGTAACCACCGCCGCCGAAAGCCTGTCAGTGGCCACCATCTCCCCGTTCTCGTCCCGGACTGCGTTCATTATCAGCATCTCATGGCCTTCGAAGTCTACCACCTGAAGAGTGTCCGTGACTGTTTCGGGCAAACGTATTTCGCGCAGGGAGGAAGTTGTTTCAGACGGCAGGGAAAGGCTGGCCTGAAGCTCTCCGGCCTTCAACTGTTCTATTTTGCGCTGGGCGCCGCAGCCTGCGGCCGCTATTATGAACGCCGCAAGGCAGAATAATCTGAAGTTTTTCATGCGGCAAATATGCGTCAAGAATAGCGGAAAAACAATATGGAGCCCGAATCGTACGGCATTTTTTTACGATTCTTTCGGTTCTATAAAAATATAGAATGCTATTCTTAATAGATGTATATCTTCTGCCCTATTCTCAGCCTGTCGCTGTGCAGATGATTCCAGCTCATCAGTTGCTTCACGCTAACGCGGTAGCGCCGGGCAATATAGCTCAGGGTGTCGCCGCTCTTTACTGTATAGCAGGTCTTGGAACCGCCGCCTGCGACACTGCCTGCCGCAATATCCTTTATTACCTGGTCAGTCAGGTAAACGGAAGCATTGTGGGCATACAAAGAATCCGGTTCCACGGAAAGGTATGCATCGCTCCAGCCGGCGGGGATATTGACCGTACATGTGCCTCCGCTGCCGGGGATTATATCGTTGTAATACTTGGGATTCAGGTATTTCAAATCCTCGAGGGGCACTCCTACCAGCTCGCTTATCTGTTTGAAGTGCAAATTCTTATGAACCTCGAAAGTGTCCACCTGCTGAGGCACGGAGACTGCCAGGGAATCGGATCCGGGGTTGTAATGGTACGAGAAGGCGTACATCATACCCACAAAGGCGGGCATGTATCCCCTTGTCTCCCTGGGCAGATAGGGATAGACAGACCAGAAGTCCCTTTTGCCGCCGGCTCTCCGTATGGCTTTGTTGACATTGCCCGAGCCGCAATTGTAGGCGCTGATGGCAAGCGGCCAGTCGCCCAGCATTTCATATAAGTTCTTGAGGTAACGTGCAGCTGCGTCCGTTGACTTCTCCACATCCATCCGCTCGTCAATGTAGGAATCTATCCTGAGCCCGTATGCGCGGGCGGTACGATACATGAACTGCCATGTACCTAGGGCCCCTGCGCGCGACATGGCCGTAGGCTTGAGCATTGACTCCACGACTGCCAGATACTTGAGCTCGAGCGGCAAACCGTATCGGCGGAAGGTCTCTTCGAAAAGGGGAAAATAATAAGTGCTGACAGCCATGGCCTGCTGCATGGTCGCTCCCCTTTTTTCGGAATATACAACCATGTAATTCTTGACCACTTCGTTGAACGGCAGCGAAAAAATGGGGTTCAGCGCTTCCAGTCGGGCGATAAGCACAGAATCACTGACAGCAGAAGCAAGATGGAGGGTGTCGACTCCGGCGACGGTAAGGCTGTCCGGCACCTCCTGAGCCTTGAGTGCAGGAAATGCCATGGATATTGCAAGCAGTATGACAGACAGTCGTTTAAGCATGCCGTCAGAACCTGAAGCCCACGTTAATGCCGAAAGCCGGAGAAGGATTGTATGCCAGTTGAGTATCGGGCATGATAACGGACGGCCTGACGCTCATCGCCATATCGTCCGCTATCTCAAAGTCGTGCATGTAAGAAAAGACATTCGCGTCAATAATCTGCAGCACGTAAATAAGCACCATGGCCAGGGTGGAATAGTCCCTGTACTGACGGAAAATATCCCTGTAGTACAATGCCGTTTCAGCGGAAATAGGGCCCGTATAAGGGTTTTCCTTGTCGGTCGCCTCTTTGTAGATCCGCCTGTACCTCTGATAATTGATGTTGTTTGTGTCGTAGAAATAGTACGCTGTGGCAAGTCCGCCTATGTAAATGGGAATCTTCCAGTATTCCCCGTTGTAAGCCTGGCCAAGGCCCGGACACAGCAAGGAAAACAGGGTTGCACGGCCCGGCAATGGATAGCGCTCGGACTTGTAACTGATCACACCGTCCATCATGGTCCCCCAGTATGCAGCTCCGGCACCGATGAAGCAATATTTGGCGATATCTTCCTTGCCCTGGGTGCTGAAATAAATACCGGCGCCCAGCGGGGCGAAAATGCCCGTATAGACAATGGGCAGTTTCCAGTACTGCCGGTTGTAAATCTGGTTCCCTCCTATGAAGATGGCGGAGCCGGCGCACATCGTGCCTATCTTGATCTCGTTCTCGTGCTTAAGCCCGCCGAAATACTCCTTGAACGAGAAAAGCACGTCCGTCGAGTCCTTGGGGTTCGCCTTATCGTCGTTGTAGGATTGCTGGAAAGCCTCGCTCTTGAACTGCGCAGAAGCGTTCAAGGCAAGGATAAGCAGTAACAGGACGGTAAGTACTTTCTTCATTAAATCTGTGCGGCGTCAAGAACGGCAAGGAACTTCTCCACTTCTTCGTCCGATGCGAAGCGAATGGTCATGGAACCTTTGCCGCCGGCTGACCTGCGGACGGAAATATCGTTTGCAAAATACTTGCCGATGTGCTCAAGGAGACGGTCGTATGTCTGGGGCAGCGCCGTCGGAACCGGTGCTGTCCGCACGGGCAGGGGCTCGCCGGCGTTCATACGGCGCACCATGGCCTCCAGCTCCCTTACAGACAGGCCCTGGGTGATGACCATGTCGCACAGGCGCTCCTGCACCTCCGGGCTCTCGATTCCGAGCAGCGCCTTGGCGTGGCCGGATGATATCAGGCCCACCTTGAGGTCGTGCTGCACCTTGACGGGCAGCTTGAGCAGACGGAGGGTGTTGGCTACCGTAGCACGTTTCTTCCCAACCCTGTCGGCCATCTGCTCCTGCGTAAGGGAACATTCCTCCATCAGCCTCTGGTAACTCAGGGCCGTCTCAACGGGGTCAAGGTCCTGACGCTGGATGTTCTCCACAAGCGCCATCTCCAGCATACCCTGGTCGTCAGCCTCACGCACATAAGCGGGAATCGATGTCAGACCGGCCATGCGGCACGCGCGGAAACGCCTTTCGCCGCTGATTATCTGGTAGCCTCCGGAGGGGTTCAGACGTACGGTAATTGGCTGGATGAGACCGAAGACCTTGATGGACTCTGCCAGTTCTTCCAGGGCCTCCAGGTCGAAGTTCATACGGGGCTGGAAGGGATTCGCCTCCACCATATCCATGGGGATGCGGGTGATGTCCGCCTCGCTGCGACGGCTGCCGCCGATATCCTTGTTTATGTAGCCTACCGGCTTGCGGAGCTGGTCTGCAGGAGAGACGCCGCCCATCAGGGCGCCGAGCCCCTTGCCGAGGCCTCTGACTTTATTGCTCATAATTCGCTTCTGTTTTCACCGTTGCGCTCCAGCACTTCGGAAGCAAGATTCAAATAATTGGAAGATCCCGAGCAGGCAATCTCGTACAGCAATATGGGCTTGCCGTGAGAAGGGGCTTCGCTCAACCTTATGTTACGCTGTATCACGGTCTTGAACACAAGGTCCTGGAAATGCTCACGCAACTCCGCAAGCACCTGCTGGTGCACCTTGGTACGGCCGTCGTACATAGTAACCACGAAGCCTTCAATTGTAAGGTCGGGATTCAGGCCGTTCTGGACTATACGTATAGTCTGGAGCAGTTTGCCAAGGCCCTCCAGAGCGAAGAACTCAGGCTGCACCGGGATTATCACGGAATCGGCTGCAGTGAGCGTATTCACGGTTATCAGGCCCAGCGAAGGAGAGCAGTCGATTATGATGTAATCGTAGTTGTCCCGTATAGGCGCTATGGCATTCTTCAGCACGGACTCCCTGTCCTGCTCGTTTATCATTTCTATCTCGATGCCTACCAGATTGATGTGGGAGGGTATCATGTGCAGTCCCGCCATCTCCGTCTGAATGAGTGCATCTTCCACGGAAATGGACCCTTCCATCAGCTCGTAGAGGCTGCGGTGGCGGTCGTCGTCCGGGGAGAAATTCAAGCCGGAAGTGGTATTGGCCTGAGGGTCGGCGTCGATTATGAGCACCTTCTTCTCAAGGGCGGCGAGAGAGGCTGCCAGATTGATGGCGGTAGTGGTTTTTCCCACTCCTCCCTTCTGGTTGGCAATTGCAATTACTTTTCCCATATCATGCAAAAGTACGAATTATTTATTATTTTTGCACTATGACTGAGGCTAAAACTGATTGGTATTTCATAGTAAACCCGCGTGCAGGATCAGGCAAGACCATGTCACTGTGGGTCCCTGCAGAGAGGATGCTCCAGAATCTCGGTATCCCCTTCTTTACCGCAATGACCGACCATAAGCGCCACGCCACCGAACTGGCGAAGGAAGCTGCCGCAAGCGGATACAGGAGGATTGTAGCGGTCGGAGGTGACGGCTCGCTCCACGAAACCCTGAACGGAATCGCCCAATACTGTGAAGAAAGCGGAACAGACACTTCTGAATTCTATCTGGGCGTCATGCCCATAGGTTCCGGGAACGACTGGATTAAGTCTCTCGATGTACCCCACGACCTGGAAAAAGTCATAAAACTGATTGAAAACAAATCCTTCGGCCAGATGGATGTGGTCAAGGTCCTCAGCTCCGGAGGCAAAATAACGTGGATGGCCAACGTAGGCGGCACCGGCTTCGACTCTCATGTCTGCAACCGCGTAAACATGCAGAAAGAACGCGGCATGAGGGGTAAACTCATCTACCTGAACGCCCTCCGCCACACCATGACGCACCTTGCACAGCTTAAACTGAAAGTAATAGCCGACGGGGTTACGGTTCATGAGGGAGTCTGTTATTCTATAGCCCTTGGAAACGGTGCTTACAGCGGCTCAGGAATGAGACAAGTTCCACTTGCCAATATAAACGATGGCATAATAGATTACATGATTGTACCTAAAGTAAAGCTTTCAAAGATGCTGAAGGAAATTCCACGGCTCTTCAACGGCACCATCAACGAGTCCGGCGTCGTGCTTTACGGCCAGTGCAGGAGCCTTCAGGTCGTACCTCTGGAAAGCACATCTGAAGACATCATAGAACTTGATGGTGAAATAATAGGAAAGCTTCCTCTCTCGATAGAGATGGACGGCCGCAAAATCAACGTAATCAAAGGCTGAGCCTATACTGAAGCTTTACTTCAGCTTTAGACGGCTTAACTTCTGTCATCCAGGGATATTCAACATAAGACAATCTTAGGTATACCGCATGTTTGCGGGAGGGTTTCCATGCTCCGGTGAGAGACGCGTTCCACCCTCTTCCGTAGTATGCAGGAACGTTGAAATTGCCCGGTGCATCCCGCTCGTAAACGTAAATCCGGTCGTCCCATTTATCTACGCAGAACAGCGTTCCCCGCAACCATATCCGGAACCGCTCTGACGTATAACCGAACTCAGTGTTTGCCAGCCACGCCAAAGATTTGCAACGGACTATATCCAGCCGGGAATTCAGGTTCCAGCCGCCCAGCGTCATCTTTAGTTCTCCCCTGCCTTCAATTCTCCATGCATCCGTCTTTTTTGCCGCAAGCCGCAGCGACGGAGTAAACAATAACCTCCCCCAAGCTATTTCAGGGGCATATCTGGCCATCGCCCGGAACTGCCTGCCTGATATTGCCGCTACAGCGTCGAAGCCTTTCAGACCGGCTCCTGCCGCTGCTTCCGGCACACCGTCAACCCAACTCAGCAGCAGCCCGTATTTGCTGGCGTAAGCAGGCGTCCAGATTACCCCGGCAAGTGCAGCCGGACCGCCGTTCCATGCCAGTTCTCCGAACATTCCGGTATTCTTCAGTCCCAGTTTGAAATCCACGGAGATGCTGCGGCTGCTTCCGGATACGCCGGCACTGAAGCTCCGTCCGCACCATGACAAATACCCCATGGGCAATTTGCCGTCGAACGAATAGGCCGCTCCTGCGTTCAAGCGTCCCAGGTTGAAATCGGCCGCAACCCCGCAATACTCAGGAGTAAATGATGCTGTTGGCGTAAAACCAGTACCGTTGCGGCGGAAACTGTTCACGCTGCTGTAGTGCGACATGGAGAAGCCGCTCCACATCGCCAGTCCCTGGCCGAAACGCGCGCTGAAGTGCCCCAGGACCACTTTCCCCAGCCACCTCCGGCCATAATATGCAGCGCTTAGAGTCCCTGGTTCAAGCTTCTGGTCGGAATATGTAGTGCGGCTTGCCCAGTTGAATTCCGCAGTCTCCCCCAGGCTTGCCTTATACTTCAGGCCGGCAGCATAAGCGTGTCCGTCATTCTCCCTGGCAGAGGCACGCATCATAAGGTCATGATGCAGCTTGTCTTTTCGGGGCGCACCGGGAGGGCTCTGCGATACCAGCCTGGTAAAAGGTTTGAGTGCTTCCGCATATTCAGGAGTGAATCCGTCGGTCAAGCCCAGTTCGACATAAGAAAGGATATCTCCGGACCTTGCCCTGGCGTCCAGCAGCGAAGCGACCTGGAAAGCATTGAACAGGCCGGAAGAAAGGAGCCGGCTGCGGCCTGCGGCATTAATATCCAAAGGCCTGAGGCTCAAATCCCTGTAATGCTGTAATGTGCTCTCGTCAAGCTCTTCCAGGGAAGACGCCCCCGTCAGGAAGAGCACGGCGGAATCGAAATCGAGACGGGAAAAAACGGCCGCCAGGGCCATTATAACGATGAAATTTTTCATAATAATATTTAGTTAAGGCGTTACAATATAAGGATAAAAATCCTTATATTTGTGCCTATGCACAATAAAACTGTACAAACTTACGACCTTACTGGAGACCTCTTTCTGAAAATGCTTGCGCAAGGATATGCGCGTATCTCCAGTAACAGACAAAACATCAACGATTTAAACGTATTCCCCATACCCGACGGAGACACCGGTGACAATATGTGTCTGACCATCGAATCCGGCTATTCCCAGGCTTCCAGGATAGGAGGCGCATCTTTGGGAGAGATAGCCGGTGCCGCTTCTTCCGGCATGCTGATGGGCGCACGCGGCAACTCCGGCGTCATTCTTTCCCGCATCTTCGCCGGCATGGCCAAAGGCCTTTCCGGTCTTTCCGAAACCGACACGGAAGGTTTCGCCTCCGCAATGGCGGCAGCGGTCACGGAGGCATACGGATCTGTGGCGCACCCCGTTGAAGGAACCATTCTCACAGTGGTCCGCGAGAGCACGGAAGGTGCTGTTCCACAGCGCAAGAAATCCATGGAAGAGTATATGTCCGCCCTCGTCCACGGCATGGAGAGTTCCCTCGAGCACACCCCCGAGAAGCTTCAGGTGCTTGCAGATGCAGGCGTTGTGGACAGCGGCGGAGCCGGTCTGCTTGACATCTTCTACGGATTCCAGGACGCCCTTCTGGGCATCAGCAACAACGTAGCCGCACCCGCTCAGGGCCAGCATGCCCAGGCCGTCGACTTCTCCCTCTTCGACGAGAATACGGAGCTCAAATTCGGCTACTGCACCGAATTCCTCCTTCGCCTGCAGAGCTCCAAAGTCGACCTGAACACCTTCGACGAGAAGGAGATCGAAGACTACATCACCGGAGCCGGCGATTCCGTGGTCTTCTTCCGGGAAGGCAGCATCATCAAGGTGCACGTCCACACCAAAACCCCCGGAGACATTATCAGTCACTGCCAGAAATGGGGAGAATTCCTCACCCTGAAGATAGAAAACATGACCCTGCAGCACCATAATTCCAACCTTGCGGAGCGTTCCAAACCCGTCAAGCGTAAGGAGTACGGCACCGTCACCGTTGCCAGCGGCGAGGGCCTGAAAAGCATCTTTAAAGAGCAGCTGGGAGTCGACGAAGTAGTGGAGGGCGGCCAGACCATGAATCCTTCCGTAGCCGATTTCGTTGCCGCATTCGACAAGATTCCGGCCAAACATATCTTCGTCTTCCCCAACAACTCCAACATAGTCATGACGGCCCGCCAGGCAGCCGAGGTATATGCCGACGCCAAGGTACACGTGATTCCGACCAAGAACATCGGTGCCGGATATGTAGCCCTCGCATCCTTCGACCCTTCGGCGGACGACGCCGCATCCCTGGAAGAGACGTTGGGCGACATTGCGGCCTCGGTAGTCTGCGGCATGGTCTCCCCTGCCAGCCGCGACACCGTCAAGGACGGCGTAGAAGTCCGCAAGGGCGGCTTCATCGCTTATCGCGGAGACGAAGTGCTCGCCAGCGGCGAGGACCGGAATACCGCCGCTCTCGCCCTTTGCGAATCACTGGAAGCCGGATCCCACGATGTGGTGCTGGTCATCACCGGGGCTGACGCATCCGAAGCAGAATCAAGTTCTCTCTATGAGGAACTGGGCAGGAAATACCCTTCAACTGAATTCATATTTAACAATGGCGGGCAGCCCGTCTACGATTACACATTCATATTATGCTGACACTTTTTACCGATACCGATTGCGACATGACTCCTGCGCTTGCAAAGGAGTACGGTTACAAGTTTATCCCCATGCCTTATGCCGTCGACGGCAAGCTGATTACACCTTATGTAGACTGGCAGGAGTTCGACTACAAGGCTTTTTACAATATGCTTCGTGCAGGGACCATCCCTACGACCAGCGCTATCAGCGAGGCTGTATATATCGATCATTTTGAGCCCGAGTTCGCCGCCGGCAACGACATAATGTACGTCCATTTCTCCTCAGGCCTTTCCAACACTTTCGAGAATCTGGACAAAGCAGTGGCCACGCTCGGCGCTAAATACCCGGAGCGCAAGTTCTACAGGGTGGACACCCTTGGAATATCAGCCCTGTGCCTCAATATACTCATGGAGATTTCCGACTTGTACAAGGCCGGAAAAACCGCGGATGAGATTCTGGAATGGGCAAAGGTCGAGGTTCCCAAGTTCCCGATGTACTTTTTCGCGGACGACCTCAAATTCTTCCGCCGCAGCGGTCGCGTAAGCGGACTTGCCGCCACCATGGGCAACTTCATAGGCATCCGTCCCATAATCTATCTGGACAACAACGGAAAGATGATTTCCATAGGAAAGGAAACCGGCCGCACCAAGACCATCGACCGTCTGCTGGCATACGTCGACGAGCTCGGGGAAGATGTTACCGCACACCGCGTGGTAATAGGCCACAGCGACTGCCAGGAGCTGGTAGACATAGTCATCGGCAAGCTGCGCGCCAAATATGGCGATGACCTGCGCATAGTTACTACCGTCGTAAATCCCACCATAGGCAGCCACTGCGGCCCCAACGGCCTCGGTATCTGCTTCCACGCAAAACACAGGTAGATTATGCTTGAAGTCCGCGAAATAAGGACTCGCAAAGAGCAGAGGGAGTTCGTTAACTTTCCCCTTAAGCTCTACAAGGGTGTCCCGTACTTCTGCCCGCCACTCTACAGCGACGAGATGGCCATATTCGGCAGAAGGAACATCTACAACGACACCTGCGACACCGTCTATTACGGAGCCTGGCGCGACGGGAAGATGGTGGGCCGCATAATGGGGATCATACAGAAAGCCGCCAACGCAAAGTACGGCCAGAAACGGGTACGCTTCGGCCGCTTCGACTCCATTGACGACCAGCAAGTTGCGGACGCTCTCTTCAACGCCGTGGAGAAATGGGCGGTGTCAAATGGTATGGACACAGCCCACGGGCCGCTCGGCTTCTCCGACCTGGAGCGCGAGGGCCTTCTTATAGAGGGTTTCGACCAGCCTTCCACCTTTGAAGAGCAGTACAATTTCCCTTACTATCAGAAACTTATTGAAGCCTGCGGTTACACCAAGGAAGTGGACTGGACCGAGAGCCAGCTGCGCGTTCCGGCAGATTACAACGGCAATCTGGAAAAACTGGGCGATATGGTGATGCGGCGCTATAATCTCCGCAGAGGCCCGGCAAAGGACGTCAACGACTTCATCAAGAAATACGCTGACGGGCTTTTCGCTATGATAGACAAGACCTACGACCACCTCTACGGCACCGTCCCCTTCACCGACGCCATGAAGAAGCAGATGATAGATGCATTCCGCTTCATCGTAGACCTCCGTTATGTGGCTGTGGTCCTGGACGAGAACGACAAGATAGTGGGCTTCAGCGTCAGTTTCCCCGGCATTACGGACGCTGTCCGGAAGTCCGGCGGCCACATCACGCCCGGTATGCTCCTCCGCTTTCTCAAGATAAAGAAGCACCCCCGGGTGCTGGATCTCGGCCTGGTGGGCGTGGATCCGGATTATGTCAACCGCGGAATAGGCGCTATCTTCGCCGCCGGCCTGATGCGCATCCTGAGGGAAGACGGCATCGAGTACGCCGAAACCAATCTCAACCTGGAAGACAATTACGACATCCAAAACCTATGGAAGCATTTCGACCGTCGTGAGAACAAGAGGCGACGCGCATTTGTAAAGAAACTGGTATGACAGCAAAACATTAGAATATGGAAACAATAACCCTACACGACAAGACTTTCCGGCCGTTCATCCCCTACGACCGTATTGAAAGCGCCATCGACGCAGTCGCCAGGAAAATCAATCTGGACTACGAGGGCTGCGAAGACATCCCCGTGCTTCTCTGTACCTTGAACGGCGCCATCATGTTCACTTCCGAACTGATGAAGCGCCTCCGCTTCAAATGCGAACTCAGCTGCATCAAGTTGTCTTCCTACCAGGGCACAAGGTCTACCGGAACAGTGCTTACCACCCTCGGCCCCACCTGCGATGTAAAAGGTCGCCGGGTAATCATATGCGAGGATATCGTGGACACCGGCAACACTATCGTGGCCATGCAGGAAATGCTTGAGGACCAGGGTGCCGAAGAGGTACGCATCTGCACGATGCTGCTCAAGCCCGATGTGTACGACAAGGACGTGAAACTGGACTACGTGGGCATGGAAATACCCAACGCATTCATTGTCGGCTTCGGCCTCGATTACAATGAACTGGGACGCAATCTTAAGGACATATACGTTTTAGACAAATGAGATACTACATTTTATTCGGGCCTCCGGGTGCGGGCAAGGGTACCCACGCCGGAGCAATTGCTTCCAGGTATAACCTGAAGCACATCTCCACAGGCGAGCTTTTGCGCGCAGAAATTGCAGCCGGCACCGAGCTGGGCATTCAGGCCAAGGAACTGATAGCCGCAGGCAGCCTTGTCCCCGACGAGGTCGTTGAAGGCATGATAGAGAACGCATTCAACACCATCAAGGGCGTTGACGGTTTCCTGCTGGACGGATTCCCCCGTACGCTGCCCCAGGCCGAAGCTCTTGACGCTATTCTTGCCAAGCGCGGCGAAAAGGTGAACGGCGTAATCTCGATTATGATTCCCGATTCTCTGGTCTATGAAAGAATTGCCGGCCGCGCCAAGGTCGAAGGCCGTGCCGACGACGCTTCTCCCGAAGTGATTGCGCATCGCATCGAGACCTACCACGCGCAGACGGAGCCCCTTAAAGAGTATTACCGCGCTGCCGGCAAATACTATGAGGTAAACGGCTACCCCGGAACCATCGAGCAGAACCGAGACCGCGTCCTGGCGCTTGTAGAGACCATTTATTAATCTGTGGCCAGGCAGAAAGAAGACATAGCCGGCATCAGCAGAGCGCTGATTGAGGACGCCAGGAACGGTGTCTTCAAGCCCGTCTATATACTTATGGGCGATGAGCCCTATTACCCCGACCTCGTCTGCCAGGCCATCATAGACAACTGTGTAGACGAATTCGGGAAAGATTTTAACGAGACCATCTGCTATGGGGCCGACGTCACCGCCGAGCAGGTGGTGACGGCAGCCCGCCGCTTCCCCATGATGGCCGACCGCCAGCTGGTGGTCGTGAAGGAGGCGCAGATGATGAAGTCCCTGGAGGAGATTGCGGTCTACTGCAACGAACCGCTAGACTCTACGGTTCTGGTCCTGCTGCTTCACAAGGCGACGGTAGACAAACGCAAGGCCCTTTATAAGGGCGTGCAGAAGATCGGCGTCGTACTGGACAGTCCGTCCCTGCGCGATTATGAAGTGCCGGGATGGATCTCTTCCTACTATAAGGAGCGGGGCCTCCAGATTGAACCTGAGGCGGCTTCTTTATTGGCGGAATCGGTCGGAACGGAGCTCTCCACCATAGCCGTAGAAACCGACAAACTGCTGAAAAATCTGCCAGAAGGGGCACGTTCCGTAACTGTAGCAGATATTGAGAAGAACGTTGGTATCTCCCGGCAGTTCAGCATCTTCGAATTGACTAAAGAGTTGTCTTTCAGGATTGCTCCGCGCGCCCTGAAGATAGCCGCACATCTTGGCACGGCCGCCAAGTTCGCGATGCCTCAGGCTGTGAGCGCATTGTATATGCACTTCTACCGTATCCTCAAGTACGGAGCCTTGCTGCAGCGTGGCGGAATACCGTCTGCCGATGACAAGGCGGCGGCATTGTCCGGCGTCAACCCGTATTTCTACCGCGAATACGATACTGCCGTGCGCAACTACCCCCTGCCCCGCGCCATGGCCGTGATGTCTTTGTTGTGCGAATACGACTACCTCGGCAAAGGCGGCGACGGTGGTGCAGCAACACCCGACCAGCTTCTTGTGGAACTGGTCGCCAAGATTCTGAATGTATGAGCAAGAACAACGGAATTAACTGGAAAACCTTTTTGGTGAGCGTTCTGGGAACGGCGATCGGTGTGGCGTTGACGTTCTCCGTGAACGGACTCAGGGAGAACCGCCTGAAGGCACAGGCCCAAAGACTGACCGCCATCATGGTCATACATGACATCGACTATACCATCGATGTGCTGAAAGACGTCAGGGACGCCGAACAACAACTGAATGATTATTCCAGGTTTACCCTTGAGCACGCAGACCGGCTGGAAACCGTACCCGACGATACCCTCAACAATCTGGTATATATGATTTCCAGGCCAGACGCCCCTTTCCGTTTCGATACATCAAAGGAGAAGATTTTCCACAGTTCACTCGATTCCTGGCAGAACCTGGGAGATGTAAAATTCATGGACAATGTTCAGCAGTTTTACCATGAGAGGCAGAAATTCCAGATTATTCTGGACAACTCTCCCCAGTGGCTTGAGCCTCTTACAGACAAATATCTGTATAAGTTGTACACCCGGTATGGAATGACGGACGCCGACAGATTCTTCAAGGACCTCCGCTCGTACTTAAAAGAGAAACTCAAAGACGAGGATGTGGTGGCTTTCCTTACCTTGTCCGAAAACAGAATCCAGGTCCTGAACGGCTATATAGACAGATGGACGAAGCTGAACGATGAAAACAAGTTCCAGATGGGCATTTCCGACGCCGAGATGGACAATTACATCAACAGCATGAAGGAAATCGGCAAACCTGTCAAAAAGAGGGCACTGGTCGGAGACTGGGCGTATACGCTTGAGGACAACAACACATATGAATACGTGTTCAGGAAAGATCACAGCTTCACAATGTCAAGAAATGTCTCCCAATTATGGCATGCCACATACTGGTCCGGTAAATTCAAGTACAGTTTGCTTCTCGGCGGAACCTGGAGCATGGAAGGCGACTCACTGGTTCTGGTGCACAAGCCTGATAATTACGGCCTGAATCTGGACATCAGTGAGCTGATCCCTCAGAAAGGCAAAGAGGACACACTCTCACGGTGGGCAAGCGACTACCGTGAAATGGTTTTGAAGGAGCATAAAGAAGAACTGGAGCAAGCCCCCCGCGATGCCGTCAAGGCCAGAATGGACCCCTCCGGCGACAAGATGGAATGGTCCGACGAGTCCGGCAATATTCTCTATTTAAAAAGAAAGGCGCCGAACAAATAAGCCCGGCGCCTTTGATTCATCTTACTATATTTCCGGGTGCTCGGCCCGCATTGCGTCGTACCATGCAAGGAAGTCGTTCCAGCGGTAGTACGGCCCCTTGACCGCTTTCAGCTGGGGAATGGAGTATTCCTCTTCGTTAAGCAGCACCTTGAAGAGTATGTCGCCTTTGGCGTTCCTGTAGAAAACCATCATCAGCGTGGCGGCCATGGGCACATTGTAGTTCTGGAACCAGTACTTGACATCTTCCGGCCTGCTTACGGCCGTACCCCATCCGTTAAGGTTCAAAAGGGCGGCCAGAGCTTCCAGGATGTAGTCGTGACCAAAGCGGAGGTCTGCGGCTTTGTCGGGATCCTTGAAAGCAGCCTCAGCTTTCTGGATAATATCTTCCAGTAAAGGAATCTGGCTGTAACGGGCGGTGGCTTCATAAATGTAGGAACCGTAATTCTCCGCTTCCCAGAAGGCCAGGCGCAGGTCATCGGTGAACAGGTCGTCGAACAACGGACGATCTTCGTAGTTATGATAACCGCAGTAAAGCTGCCATAGCTCGAAAGCAAAGCGGTCCCCGTATTTCATTTTGCCCAGGAAAGACGAATCTGTAAACAGCTTATCCAAAAGCTCATTCTCGCGTGAAGTACGTGCGCGGAAGCTTTCTTCGCTTTCAATGGCAAGCTTGGCATCTTCGCCTTTAAAATGGCGCACAAGTGACTCGGGTGCGCTGGGCGGCGCAGCAACCGTCATGCCTACATGATTGGAACCAAGAGTAATATCAAGCTTGGGACAGCGACCCTTCAAGCCCAGGGAGAAAGCACTCATGCTCACGATGCTCCGTTGGGCTGTGGAAGAAATGGCGTCAACCTTTTTCTGGCCTTTGAGAACTTCCGGGAACGAATCCGCAGCAAATTCGCCTATCTTCTTATGCTGTTCGAATCCTAGGGGCACAAGGTCTCCGGTATTGGTCCAGGGTTCCAGATAGAAAGACTCATATTTCTTGTGAATATCCTTGCCGTAGGGAGTCAGCACACCGAGTTCGTCCGCCTTGTCCAGGACATCGCGGATTATAGTGTATGTCCTGGAACTGGATGAATAACGCGAGCCGTGACGGGCATAGTGGCTGATATAAAATGCTTTATAACCGCAAGGCGCTTTTGTGAGCGGCTTCAGGCCGTCAAACCTGAACGGCCCCTCCATACCGCTGGACTTGCGGACATCCGCCTTCACCTCATCCAGCACATCATAGTTCTGGGCAAAACCTATGCTTAACGAAAAGAAGAACAGTGTTACTAATACGAGATACTTCTTCATAATGATATGTGAATATTCACTCAAATTTAGGTATTTATTTTTTAACTTCTAACGTTAAGAATGATTAATAATTCGTTTTTTGCGCAGCGACGTGACTCTGAAGGTTGCCTGAATCACGTCACTGGCTGTTTTTCGCCGTTTCTTCCTAAAAAACGTCAGCGACGTGACGAAATGGGGTGCCAGAGTCACTTCACCGATGTGTTGATCACGCAAGCCCCCAGCCGCCTACGTTTTTCTTAAGCTGCTGATTTCCTGCATGTTACTGATTCTCCATGGCGCAAATATACACCATGGAGAATTGATATATCTCTGACACTCAACACATTAAGTAAAACGGACTCGAAGCAGCGTAGCTGCGGGGGTGGTAAGGTTCCACAAAAATAGCTCTGGCAGTCGCCAGAGCTATTTTTGTGGAGCTGGCGGTTCTACAATTACCGTTTCGGGAGGTCGAACTGAATTGCTTAAGCACTTGATATAAGTGTATTTAGAGGAAAAGAAGTGTAACGGAGTTTTCTTGCATTTCTCGATTTTTCTGCGTAAATTTCTGCGTAAATAATAGACAGAAATATGTTATGGCAGTTAAGTTTTACCTCGATTCTCGTCCAAGTAAGTTGACGGAAGAAAACCCGATCCGAGCATCCTTCTCCATCAAGGGAGTTAAGCTTGCTTCGACGATCGGACACTCGGTGGATATAGATCATTGGAAGGCGGGTCAGGTAACCCCTCCAAGCTATACCAACAAAAAAGGAGTCACCGCTAAGCAGATCAATTCAGACCTTAAGAAGATTGAATCTCACTTTTCAACGTGGGAGCTCTCTCTGAAGGAGAAGCCTTCTACTGAAGAAATCAAGAAGGAGATCAAGAAGGCCCTTGAGATGCCTGCGGAGGGAAAAGCCATTCCGGCTAAGATTAAGCGGATTGGATTCTTCCAGCGTCTGCAGGAATTCATTACTGAGCAGAGCCTGGCGTGTGGATGGGCAGAATCCACTCTCAAGAACTGGAAGACCTTCAAGAACCACATGATGGACTTCAACTCCAATGTGAATATTGATTTCTTTAATGAGAGCGGCATCAACAAGTACATTGCTTTTCTCAGGAAAGAAGGCCTCGAAGAGAAAACCGTTCAGAAGCAGTATGGATTCTTGAAATGGTTCTACAGCTGGTTATATCGTAAAGGTTACACAAATAACGACATCTTTAAGCGCTATAAGCCAAAGTTCCGTGTCCTGGAAAAACCTGTAATCTTCCTGACGAAGGAAGAGCTGTTGCGCCTATATAACTTCCAGATACCCGGTAATGGTACCAAGGTCAAGCTGCAGGATATGTACGGCAATGAATACGAAAAGACAGTGGAAGATGCCGGAGGTATGTCTAAGACCAGGGACCTGTTCTGCTTCTGTGCTTTCACCAGCCTGCGCTACTCCGACATGGCTGCGCTGAAGAGAACGGACATTGATGGAGATACGATGTACATCACCACCCAGAAGACCAATGATAGGCTTCCCATCAATCTGAACAAGTTCGCCAAGGAAATACTGGCAAAGTATGAGCAATGCGATTTCCTTGACAATTTGGCTCTTCCCGTAATCACCAATCAGAAAATGAACTACTATCTGAAGGATCTATGTGAGCTCGCCGGCTTCACTACCCCGATTACTAAGGTGTGTTTCCGTGGAGGCGAAAGGGTCGAGGAAACCTTCCCGAAGTGGCAATTGATCGGCACACATGCCGGCCGCCGTACCTTTATCTGCTTCGCTCTCTCCAGCGGTATTCCTCCCCAGGTAGTGATGAAGTGGACTGGCCACTCTGACTATGATGCGATGAAGCCCTATATCGACATCGCGGAAAAGACCAAGGTCAATGCTATGCAGCTCTTCGAAAGCGAATTGGAGAAATAGTATTTCAGCTTCGACCGTATTTTGAATCGGAATTTATTGTATATTTGCAGTAAATTCCGAAAGTGAAAAATGTATTATACTTATATAGAACACTTTAACAAATTAAGAATATGCCTGGTTATATTTCAAGGGATGTCTATCTCCAGAAACTGATAAATAGTAGAGAGGACGGTGCTGCAAAAGTGGTGACCGGCCCCAGGCGTTGCGGAAAGTCCTGGCTCCTGTCCCGTCTGTATAAAGACTACTTGATTGCAGACGGTGTTCCGGAGGAAAACATCATCATTGTGTCGTTGGATAAGGACGACGAGAATAACCAGAGTGAACTCGCAGACAAAGACAAACTCAAAGCATATCTCTACGAAAGGATTACCGACCCAAAGCGCATGTACTATGTAATGCTGGACGAAATTCAGGAAGTGAAGGGCTTTGAAAAGCTGGTCAACGGGCTGATCGACAAGGATTACGTAGATGTCTACGTCACCGGCAGCAACGCGAAGTTGCTCTCCAAGGACATTAGCACCATCTTTCGTGATCGTGGCGAGGAAATCCGCTGCAATCCGTTTTCGTTCAAGGAATTCAGTACGGGGAGGATAGAGCTATTCAGCGAGCTGTGGAAAGAATATTACACCTTCGGAGGCATGCCGGGGCTGCTTCGTAGAAGGACTCCACTGCAGAAGGCAAAATACCTGCAGGATCTTTGGAGAAAGACCTATATTACTGATATCTTGGATCGTTACCAAATCGAAAATAAAGTTGCTCTGGAAGCGATTGCAGATGAACTGTGTTCTGCTATTGGCTCTCTAACTAATCCTACCAAGATGGCGCGCTCGCTCCAAAGTATTCAAAACATCAAAATTGACGAGGATACCGTCCAGAAGTACTTGGGTTACATTTGTGATTCTTTCTTATTTGAAGGTTCCAGCCGGTATAACATCAAGGGAAAGGAGTACTATAAATCCTTCAAAAAGTATTATTGCGTGGATGTTGGACTGAGAAATGCCCGCCTGAACTTCAGACAACAGGAAATTACCCATATCATGGAGAACGTTATATACAACGAACTCCGCTCAAGGGACTATATGGTAGATGTGGGTCTGGTGGAATCCCGCGAAATAAGGGACGGCAAGCAAGAGTATATCCAATACGAGGTGGATTTCATTGTCACCAACGGCATAGATAAGTATTACATCCAATCTGCCTATGCCATGCCCGATGAAATCAAGCAGAATCAGGAACTGAATCCGCTCAGGAAGATTGGGGATTCCTTTCAGAAGATTGTTATCCAGGGAGACGATATCGCAACCTACACCAATGACGAAGGGATTATTTTTATGGGGATGCACCAATTCCTAATGAATAGCGACATTTTGAAGTAATGGTATCGGAAAATATTGCACATTTGCAGTAAATTCCGAAACTGAAGATTAAAAGCCTGTGGCTATGAGCCTAACGGGCTTTTATTATTGTGGAGCACGACAGGTACTGACTCCGGTATCCAGTAACAGTGTCCAGTAGTATAAACCGGGCGTGGATTTGGTACTGCCTCAAATCAAAACCCCACAAATCCCTGTAGGCTGGAATCACTATTGACAAGGCATCATCACCGCAAGTGCCGTCAGCGAGATAGTTTCTCATCAAACCAGGATGGCAACCCTTCCCTGGTTCTGCAAGCTGAATCTTTGATAATAATCTGTACCTGTCAGGAGATAGTCTGCCACCAATGGTCACAGCTACACTAAGTACAAGATTATCATCTATCTTCACAGCATCACCTACTTTAACAGAATAAGGTGGGAACTTGACAAAACGCTGGGGCTCAGGCTTGTGTTCATTGCCCAGGGTTGCAAAGCCATGGTAGGCTGACACGAAAAGATTCTGCCCTGATATATGGGCCTTATGATCATACGGAGGTTTGTGAGGCTCCGCTTCCTCCCCGAAGCGATTCCAGACTAGTTGTATACCATGAGGGACTGTACGCCAGGCAGCCAGCGCACGACGATGAACCTCCAGAGCAGAGCTCTGAGATGAAGTTCCAGGATATGCACTATGCGAACGCCTCCGGTAAAAGCACTTTCCTCCTCTATGGTAGAATGTGACATCTCCGATAGATCCGTAGGCATCGTCAAATAATACTGATGGTTTAAATTCAGGCATAGGCCGCTACAAGTTTTGGGCAAAGCAATAACTCATAAATACATACTAAAAACAATATACCTTAAACTGTAACCTAAACTGTATACAAGTTACTCATAAATGGTGAGATTAACAAATTTATTTTCAGCGAGTTAACACACGACATTAAAGCCACAGCGGCGTCAGCCGCTGCCCCGGTGGGATATTTTTTCCCCGATTACGGCCGCTCGAGCGTGATTTCAGGCGCGAGTCCGCACCGGCGATGGAGCGGACACCAATTATGGGTGGGTCTGGTGCTCTGAGGCGCTGTGCGCCGAAGAGTGCCAGGCGGGCAAGGCCGTAGGCCGCGGCAGGCAGTGGGCGGCGGGACGTGGGAGCGAGGTAGGACGGGGACTCCACTGCGGGCAGTGCTGCTTGACCATAGGAATTTCCTACTGCCATAAGAACGGGGGCGCAGCCCTGCCCGGCGGTAGCCGGAATATCGGGGCTGCAGATAGACGGAGTGGACGGCTGACTGACACGACGCGGAAGCGGCGTGGAAAGGAAGCGGTCGCGGAGCACGAGCAAAGCGAGGGCAAAGCGGGAAAGGAGTACCGCGGAGCAAGGGCAGGCGGAGTGAGTAGGTAGCTGACGCTTGCCGGCAGATACCTACTGACGGAGACAACTGCGCGACCCAGCGCGGGAGCAAGCGTCGAGCTTGCGGGAGCGCCTAAGGCGGCAAGAGCACGGTGGATGTGGGAGGAGGTTGGCAGCGTGTGTGCACTTTCCCTGATTGATACGGGAGGAGCGGGTTGGGCTTTGCGGAGCGGTAGGAGCTGGCGGAACGGAATGAGAAGGGGGCGAAGCCGCCGGCGAACTGAAGTGGAGCGAGCGACGAGCGGAGTCAAAGCCCTGGGCGCCTGGACGGGCCGGGGCCCGGGTGGCCCCTGACAGGCGCCCATCTTGCCGCCGCCTCGCCAGGGCACGAAGTACCGCCTCTTAAGAACGGACACTTAGCAACTTAACATAACTTACAAGGCTTTTTTGTAACGCCGAGGGGCTTCCTGGTAGGAGCAATGGTAGCACGCCTACCCCGAGGTGCTTACAAAAAAGTAGTTATGTTATGTTGCGGGGCATCGGGATGCCGTACGACCAAAGGTCGGCCCTGGCGTTAGATTCCCGGAGCAGGCCGGCGGACGTGAGTGGCCGGAGCTTGCGGAAGCCACTGACGGGAGCCGAGACTGCGGAGGGTGAAGAAGCACTGCGGCATCAGCCCGAACGAGTGCTCGATAGTGAGGGCCTGCATCGGAACCTCGCAAGCATCGGTCCTGCGTTTATCCCAAAACATACTCACCTTTTGAATTGGCAGCGCCGTTGGACCTGTGTGCGTTACATAAGATAAGGCAAGATACGAGTTGACTTTCCCGGTATCTCGTTATTCTCGATGAATAGTGATAGTTCCCTTCCCTCACTGATTGCGGTGCGCATGGCGGTTGCCCATCTCTTGCTCTTCTCGCAAGAGAAGCGAATACAATCCTCTACAGCATATTGAGTAATAGGATTCCCGTGAACGAGAAGCCAACCGGCTAATTGCGCAAAAGACATTTCGTCAAGGGTCTTGTTGAGCAGCGCTTCATATTCCTGAGGGGTGTTGCACTTCTGGGCCTCTTCCTTCCACTGATTGATGGTTGTTTCGATTGATTTCTTCATGGTGATTGTAAATATAATGATTTTTCCGACGAATCTGATAATGAATAGCATATAGATCCAAGAGAGCCCGAGGACTGGCGGAAGCCGGTCTCAGGCATCCGGGGGGCGGATGGCGCGGAGCGCCGAAGGCGCGAGTCGTGGAATTGCCGGGCGGGCGGGGGCATTTCCGTTGGACTTGGCACTGCGGTTGGATTCCGGAGCCGGCGGAGCCGGGCCGCGGAGCGCCCGAGAGTCTATGACTGGAGCGCTTTAGCGCGTAAGGAATAGTCTCTCAGCGGAGCTGGCAGAGTGGAGGTCTGCAGCCGCGCATTGTGCGGCGCAGGCCGGAAGCAAGCCTTCTGAGCGAAGCTTTAGCGGAGAGAAGAGGGCTTGACCGCTTTTGTTGTAATACGACTCTAGATTACAAAAGGCTAATGTACAAAAGAAAAATCGGCGCGTCTCGCGACGGGCCGATAGAAACAACACTAAAAAACAATTTTGAGATATGTTCGCTAACAAGATGTTATCATTTCGTTTTCTGATACAAAGGTAGCGCCTCATTTTGTCAACTTTTGACAGCATCCAAAAAAAATTGCGCAGGTATCAAGTTTTAAATGCAATTTTTTAGATAAGGACTGAGACAAAGGTCGTTAAAAATGAGTAAAAAGGGTATCCACATTGGGATACCCGAGGAAAACTGCCTATCTTGTGGCCTCATTCGCCAAAACTCAGTCACA
>JAFZIO010000023.1 GCA_017554335.1 Bacteroidales bacterium
CGAATTCAACCTGGATCGTATGCCTTACGACCGTATAGTCAGAGCCCTCGACATAGAAATAAACCGCTATGCCCGCCTGATCGAGTCTTTGCGCCGCCTTCCTCCGGAGCTCAGGGATCTGGAGGTGGTGCCGGACAGCCTGGCATATCATAACGATACCCTTGATTTGCACCTTCAGCATACTGAAAGCTTGCTGCAGAAGGCTCTGGAGGAGGAAGTGAAAGCCTTGGACGACACAACTGAGTCCAGGCCTCCTTTCATCCTTGACGAAGCCGGCCAGGCGGACCGCGACTCCTGCTTGTTCTATGCCGCAGAGCTGCTTAAGATGTATGCAGACAACAAAGCCATAGCGGTAGCGGACAGCCTGCATTATCGTGAGGCACAGCTCCGCTTGAAGGAATCGTATGATTATGCAAAGGATTATTATGCGGTCTTGCAGCGAAACGTCTTCATTGACGGCCAGACACCATGGAGTGTTGTCGTGACGCATCTCGGTACGTACTGGAAGCAGGCAAAAGATGCAATGAAGGACAAATACGACATTGACTATTTCCAGTCCATAGACGGTTCGTCCGACGATGACGATGTGCTGGAAGAAGTCGATGAGAAGGCAATGCTGGAAAACGGGGAGCTCAGTTATCTGATGGCCTTTGTCAATCTGATTCTGTTATTCTTGTTTTTCATGATTTTGTGGGGACTGGCCGCGTTGTTGCTATGGCCGGTGTTCCGCCTTGTAAGGCCTGTCAGAAATGCGGTTGCCAAGCAGCAAAGGCCATATGTGACTCTGCTTGTGGCTTGTCTGTTGTTCCTGTTGATTGGAGGCGGAGCCGATGATGACGGAATAATCGGAACTGCAGCGAACCTGGCAAGCACCTTTATTTGGTTGCTGATGGCCATCATCACGGCCTTGCTGCTGCGTCTCAAACCGGAAAGGCTTAAGAACGGCATTGCCAATTACAGGCCGACGATATACGCCGCGATCTTCGTGATAAGCTGCAGGATCCTTTTCCTGCCCAACGCCCTCATGAACATTATTTTCCCTCCGTTCCTTGTGCTGATAACCTTGTGGCAACTTCTGGTATGCTTCACACACGGCCGCAAAGCGGACAGGGCAGATTTTATTATAGGGTGGATTTCTTTCGGCATCACATTCGTGGCTATGGCCTTCAGCGTTGCCGGCTATATCTTCCTGGCTCTTCTCATACTTGTATGGTGGTATTTCCAGCTTGCCGCAGTACTTACGCTTACGGCGTGCTGGCATTTCCTGGTTTGGTACAAGGCGAGCAAGCTTGATTCCCGCATTGCTGCATACAGGGACAGCATTACCTATGTTACCGGTCCCGACAGGGAGAGGCTGCTGTTCGGCGCATCCTGGTTTTACGAACTGCTGCGCAACGTAGCCATTCCTGTCATGGCGTTCATGTCTTTCGCGTTGTGCTTTAAGATGTCGCTCAACGTCTTCGACTTCGATGAAATATTCGATACCGTTTTCTACCATCCGTTCTTATTGCTTTCGGGCAAAGACGGTGCGGATTCATTCCGCATCTCGCTTTACTCCGTGTTCCTGCTGACCTGTTTGGTCTTCGTATTCAACTATATCAGCAAGGCTCTCCACGTCATCTGGCAGCAAGTCCGTTACGAGTCGTTCATGCTCAAGCACAACAAGACGACCATACGCAACAACGAGATTAACCTGTCGCTGGGCAACAGCATAATCTCCGTGGCTGTCTGGTTTACCTATCTGGTCATAGTGGTGATTAAATTGCAGATACCTACCGGATCGCTGGGTCTGATTGCCGGAGGCCTTTCTGCCGGTATAGGTATTGCGCTAAAGGATATAATCAACAACTTTATATACGGTATCCAGCTCATGGGCGGACGCCTCAGGGTGGGAGACTGGATTGAGTGCGACGGCGTACGCGGACGCGTAACGGACATCAATTATCAGAGTACCCTGGTGGTTACTGAAAATGCCACTCAGGTCGCCTTCCTCAACGCCTCCCTGTTCAGCAAGAACTTCACCAACCTTACCAGGAACAACTCTTACGAGTTCACCAAGCTGGTCGTGGGTGTTGAGTACGGCACCGACGTCCAGCGTGTCCGGGAGGTGCTGGAGAGTGCCATGGAGGTGATGAAGACCAAAGACAAATACGGGCGTGACGTGGTGGATCCGGCATACGGTATCTATGTCCGCTTCAGCGACTTCGGAGACAGTTCCGTGAACATAGCCGTGAAGCAGTACGTCCTCGTTGCGGAGCGCATAGCTTATGTGGACAAGGCCAAGGAAGTGATTTACACCGCCTTGAACAAGGCTGGCATCACCATCCCGTTCCCTCAGTGCGACGTTCACATGAAGGACGACTAACGTAAACAATTAAAACTTTATAGTTATATTTGCATATACACTAAAATTCTGATATGTCACAAGCGCTCCTTGACCCCCATTCGCAAGATTTGCTTGCGCAGTACAAGGCCCTTCTGCCCATATACAACAAGATGGCGGAAATGGTTCCTGCCAAGCTGAACGAGTTTTTCGCCGAAGCCGGCATCATAGTGGCTTCGGTGGAGCAGCGCGTGAAGACGGAGGCGTCCCTGACCGGAAAACTCAAGTTGAAGGGGGGCAAATACCATGACATCTACGACATAACAGACCTGGTGGGAATACGCGTCATCACTTTCTACATAGACGACGTAGACAAGGTGGCGTCTGTCCTTGAACGCCTCTTCAACATAGATTGGGAGAATTCCATAGACAAGCGCAAGGCCCATGAGATAGACAGCTTCGGCTACCTTTCCCTGCACTATATCTGCAGCATCCCCGAATACTTCTATTCCGATCCCGAACATCCGGAGTTCAACAAGATACGTTTCGAGGTGCAGATGCGCACGGTCCTTCAGCACGCTTGGGCCAACATGAACCACGACACCGGCTACAAGAGCGGGGTGGAGATCCCCACGGTGTATCTGCGCAACCTCAGCCGCCTGGCCGGCATACTGGAGCTGGTGGACGATGAGTTCAGCCGCATACGCCGGGAGCTTGCCGACTATCGCCGCCAGGTGCAGAAACTGGTGGCTTCCGGCAATCTGGACGATGTGCTGCTGGACGGCGATTCGTTCAGGAGCTTCCTTACAGTGCGTCCTTTCGACCGTCTGTCCAAGAAGATTGCTTCCATTAACCAGGCGGAGGTGCAGGAGGTGGACCTGACGCGCTTCCTCGTGCAGTTCAAGGATATGGGATTCAGGACCTTGGGCGACATATCCAAGCTGATCAAGAATTATTCCGACGCCGCGTACCAGATTGCATGCTTCCAGATGGGTATTACGGACCTGGACATTGTGTCGTCTTCCGTGGCGCCGCAGAACCTCTGCCTGGCTTATATAGTCAAGAGCGGCGGCGGGCGTGCAGGCATCAGGCAGATGCTGGACAACCTGAACGGCCCGTCCGAGAGCAACGAGGCCATGGCCGGGTTCCTGCTGGAGCAGATTAACGATTTACCCTTTATGAACCAATAAGTTATGGCCAACAAACCGCTTAATACCGAATTGCTGGACCGTGCGATAGTTTTTGCCGTACGGGCCCACGCCGGCACCGAACGCCGCGGGAAGGGATACCCCTATATCGTACATCCGCTCGAGGCGGTTGAGATAGTGGCCACCATGACGGCCGACCAGGAGTTGCTGGCCGCCGCCGCCCTGCACGACACGGTGGAGGATACTGACGTGACGGTGGAGCAGCTGCGTGCCGAATTCGGCGACCGCATCGCCTCTCTCGTCGCCGACGAAA
>JAFZIO010000001.1 GCA_017554335.1 Bacteroidales bacterium
ACCGTCTGCACGCGCACGTCGGACGAGATTCGCGACTCGCTTCGGACCGTCTCTCCGGCCATCGGCATCAACCTCGTATGGGCGGGCTTAGCAACGCCGAACATCAGCTACGAAACGCCTCTGGGTCAACACTTTTCAATAGGTGTCAGTGCCGCTTTCAAGCCGGGTGTCAACCCCAAGACCCACGCCATTTTATGGCCCCGCTGGTCACCATTTGACCACGACATGTACAATGAGACCAAGTGGCCCCACCTTGCAGTTCTCCCCTACCTACGCTGGTGGCCCAAGGAGACCTTCAGGGGCTTCTTCCTGGAAGGAGACCTCCTTTATTCCCATTATAACATAGGCGGCGTCCATCTTCCCTTTGGCCTATATCCGGAAATCGGCAAATACCGTGTGGAGGGCGATTTCTACGGCGCCGGCCTGTCCCTTGGCGGCTCCATATGGATAACCAGGCACCTCAATCTGGTGCTTTCTGCCGGACTTATTGGCGGCTACAAGAACGCCACCAGGTACGAATGCCCCTGGTGCGGCGCCGAAGTCGGTACGGACAAAGGACCGGTACTCGTTCCCAAGCTGGACGTAAGTATTGCCTACCACCTCTTCGACCTTAAGCGGGAAGAGAAGCGGGAGGAAAAGAAACAGAACAAACGCTAGCTATTCAGCAGTGTGATACTTGATGAGGCCGGTGATGGGCTCGGGCAGGAAGACGCCCAGCCGCACGCCGGCTTCTTCGCACAGACGCGAGAAGATTTCCTTGTTCGCCCAGGCGAAGCCGCCCACCACTCCGACGGGATAGCGGTCGGTGTCGTAACGCTTGAGGGCACGTTCGATGAAGGAACGGAAGTTACCGTCCACCAGCGACTTCACGTAAGGGTCGTCGTAGTGCGACAGGATGAACGGGGCGAAGCTCCCCAGGAAGCCGGCCGGCGAATCACTGCGGTACACTCCGGCAACTATTCCCTCGTAGCTGGAATCGAATTTTGAGGCGAAATCCTCCGCCACCGCTGCAGGCACAAGACCCTTGATGAAATCGGCCAGGAAAAGCTTTCCTAGCGTAGCACCGCCACCCTCGTCTCCTATTACATAGCCGCCGGAGCGCACCTTCTGGGACACCTCGGAGCCGTCGTAAAAGCAGGTGTTGGAACCGGTGCCGATGATGGCGACTATTCCGGGCTGACGGCCGCAGACCGCTCGGGCGGCCGCTACCAGGTCCGTGCAAATCTCCACCTCGCCAAGCTCTGCCTGCGAACGGATGAAGGCTTCAAGCTGCGACCGCAGGTCCGGCGTCACGATACCGGCGGTATAGAAATAGATGCCCTCCAAAACTTCTCCGCCGAAGGCGCGAACGCCCTGCGAAATGGTCTCGAGGTTATGCTCCATATTCGCCGTGGACACATTTATGCCGGGCAGGAGTTTGCGGTCCAGCTGCTCGCCGGAAGAGGACACAAGGCGCCAGTCACTCTTGGTTGCGCCGCTTTCTACTATGACTTTCATTTATTTAAGTATGCTTCTACCGCCTCGCGCACGTGGCCGTACCGCAGCAGCAGCTCGCGCGCCTGGTCGTAATCGCTTATGCCGGTGGCGTCCATAATCATACGGGCGCCGCGGTCTACCAGCTTGTTGTTAGTAAGCTCCATGTCCACCATCTTGCTGCCCTTTACATGGCCCAGACGTATCATGGTGGCGGTGGATATCATATTGAGTATAAGCTTCGTTGCCGTGCCCGCCTTCATGCGGGTGCTGCCGGTTACGAACTCCGGGCCCACTACCGCCACAACCGGCAGCTCGGCCGCCTCTGCCACAGGTGAGCCCTCATTGCAGGTGATGCACCCCGTCAGCAGGCCGCGCTCTCGGGCGCCCTTTACGGCCCCTATCACGTAGGGAGTGGTGCCGGAGGCTGCTATTCCGACCACCGTGTCGTCGGGAGAAGGTCCGAAAGCTTCGATGTCCAGCCATCCCTGTGCGGCATCGTCCTCCGCCCCTTCTACCGCCGTGCGTATTGCTCCGTCGCCGCCGGCGATTATGCCGATGAATTTGTCGCGAACGCCGTAGGTCGGGGGAATTTCGGAGGCGTCAACCACACCCAGGCGGCCGCTGGTACCGGCTCCGGTATAGAAAACCCTTCCGCCGCGGCGCATCCGCTCCACTATTCCGTCAACCAGTTCCCGTATCTGCGGGATAGCCAGACGTACGGCTTTGGTGACGCCGCGGTCTTCGGAATTTATGCCGTAGAGCAGCTCTGAAGTGCTCATGCTGTCCAAGTTTGTCCAGCGCGAATCTTGTTCGGTAGTACGCATATCAATAGTAGAAAGTCCTGGGAGGCGGCAGCATAGGCACTTCATGGACGATTGTGCCCTTTCCGGCCTTTCCTGCAATTTGTGCCGGGACGCTTGCGGCCTGGGAGTCACGCTGAGGATCGTAAGGCACGTCCTTGTCATAGAAGTCCTGCAGGTCAAAGGTCTCGCCGGCCAAACTCATTATACGCTTGACGATAAGCATCCGCTGCCAAAGGGAGAAGTACAAACGATTGTCTATCATGCAGCTTACAAATTCCGAACGCCAGCGCCCCAGAGCGCATAACGCCCCTCCCTGGAAAATGCCTTCACGCGAGGAATAAAAGCCTATCTTTTCCGGATCAACGGTGATATCTGTTTTTCCGTTCATCACATCGAGGACTTCGGATTGCCAGAGCACATCGTTGTAGCTTGCAGATATATTCAAACTGCGTGGTTCGGTCCAAGTGTGAGCGTCTATAGGGCCCTCACCCCTGATCGTATCGTACCAGTATTCGTCTGCTAACTTACCAAAGCTATGTCCGCCGAATTCGTGAATAACAATGTTCAGCCAGGTGCCGACAACAGGGCTGCCAATAGCGCTAAGTTCTTCCCCGGTAACACTGCGCAGTTCTGAATCCGGCGATTCGTTATTTTCCGGAACCTGTTTCATGAAGCCAACCATTAGTTTCCCTCCGGTATCCGCGTACACCGTAGGTACGATACCTATGCTTCGTCCGACGGTCCAGTTCCAGCACGTTCCTGCGTATCGGTTGTCGTTTACAATAAGCAACACCGGAACTTCGTCAATAGTTAACTCGCCGTTTAAAATTTCGGGGCAGCGGTAGCTGACAAAATGGAAAACACGGGCAGAATTGGTTTCCATGTCTTTATACGCAGCCCCTCCCCATCTTGTAGCAAAATAAGTGTCGTGAGGTTCAGTAATGTTACCGTAGCCGTCAGTAACCGAAGCGCCGGATTCGTTGGAGACCGCCGGCATTATATACACATTGAAGTAGTCTTTATAAGTCTTGTACGGCTCCACACTGAAAAGGGCATCTACAGCTTTATGTGCGGCGCTTTTGAACTTATCCTGCTCGTTTGCGGTAAAAGCGTCGCCGAGTACTGCAATACATACAGGCTTACTGCCTTTTGTATGTGTCATATACCGTTCAACGCCGGAAGGGAGATCACCAAAGGTGTCCTCAATGGTAATAGTGCCGAAATCAGATATCCTGGAACGTTGCAGTTCGAAGGTCTTGTCTGATGATTTCGAAATGATATTGCCTTCGTCATCGAAAAAGCGCAGGTTGAAACCGTCCAGGGTGCACGGCCTCACGGCTATATAATAGTCTTCCCCGGCTACGAAAGGGCCTCTGAGTTCAACATATTTGAGACAACCGCCATATCTGGCGACACTAGGATAGTATGTCGACGTGAAGGACATTGTCTCCGGAGAATAAATACCATCTCCGGAAATGACTGGTCCATTATAGTCTACTCCGGAATACAAACGGATTTTACTGAGTTTGTTAACGCCGCTTCCGCTAAGCCTGAACCGGATAAAGGATAGAACATTTTTGAAATGAAGCTCATCAGTGTCTGTGCTGTTGTTCTGCGCAACGGCCATGCTCAAGCCTTTTTCAAGACCGCCCGCCACGGCCTGCTGAACAGGAGGCACTAAAACAGCATGATTAACGTATTTACCACCATCCACCCTACTATAACTGAGAAGCCAAAGATTAGAGGGATAAAAAGCCCTGATTTCATTTATGTCTCCCGGATGCCAATAAGAACTACTGAAGCTTGCTGTCAAAGTTCCTTCATCCTGGGTAGTGAAGTATCCTGTAGATACGACGAAATCATCACCTCTCCTTAAGCCCCAAACCAAAAGTTTATCTCCGGCATTCCACAGCACGTCGGCATGAGTGCCGTCTCCGTTCATCGACAAATAGGACTTGGTTTCATTGTCAAAAGAGGCGTAGAATACTTTTTCAGACCCTTGCTCAGCTGCTGCCGGAGCCACCGAGATTTCCAAAGCCTGCTCGGAGCAGGATACGGCAAAGACCGCTAAGGCCATCGTCGCCAGATTGGACAGTTTCCTCATGGTTCCTTTGGTTCGCATGTTAATTGTGGTGTTCCCTCGGAGGCAGCAGCATAGGCACCTCGTGGATAATTTCGCCCTTTCCGGCCTTCCTTGCTATCTGGGCAGGGGCGCTTGCGGCCTGGGAGTCACGAGTAGGATCGTATGGCACATCCTTGTTGTAGAACTCCTGCAAATCGAAGGTCTCGCCGGATAGGCTCATGATGCGCTTGACAATAAGCATCCGCTGCCAAAGAGAGAAGTAAAAGCGGTTGTCTATCATGCAGCTTACGAATTCCGAACGCCAGCGACCGAGAGCACATAAGAGCCCGCCCTGGAATCTGCCGACACGCGAGGAATAAATGCTCATCTTTTCCGGATCCACGGTGATACTTGAGCCTCCGCCCAGAACATCAAGAACTTCTGATTGCCAGGGCACATTGTCGTAGCTTGAAGATACATTCAACTTAAACGGTACCGTCCAAGAGTGATTGTCAATTGGACCCTCACCCTTGATCGGATCGTACCAGTATTCGTCTCCAAACCGCCCGAATGCATGCCCCCCGAATTCGTGAACAGCAACGTTAAGCCATGAGCCATAATAAGGACTGACGATAGCATCACGCTCCTCCTGGGTTAAGTCACGCGTTCCTGCATCCGACGATTCATTACTTGCCGCAACTATATCGGGGAAGGACCACCTCAGCTTCTCTCCGGAATCCCTGTGCGTTGTGGGTACGATACCCACAGAACGTCCGTTATCCCATAAAGTGCACCTGCCCCCGTATCGGTCATCATTTACAATAAGCAACACCGGAACTTCATTAACAGTGACCACCTCGTCATAGATTTCCGGGCAATGAGTGGAGACATAATTAGCGACACAATCATTGTTGCAGGTCATATCACCATAAGTGTTCTCGCCCCAGCTTGCACCAAAAAAAGTATCGTGAGGAGTAACAACGTTACCGTTGCCGTCCGTAACTGAAGCGCCGGATTCGTTGGAGACTGCCGGCATTATGTACACAGTAAAGTAATCTTTATAAGTCTTGAACGGCTCCGTGCTGAAGAGGGCGTCGACAGCTTCATGGGCTGCGGCTTTAAACTTATCCTGTTCGGATGCGGTAAAAGCGTCGCCAAGTACGGCCATACAAACAGGCTTACTGCCTTGTGTGTGTGTCATATATCGTTCAACCCCGGAAGGAGGGTCGCCGAAGGTATCCTCAATTGTAATGGTTCCGAAGTCGGTAATTCTGGAACGCTGCAGCTCAACGGCCTTGGCAGATGCTCTCAAAATCTTGTTTCCCTCGGCATTGATAAAACTCATCTTGAATCCGGCCAGGATGCAGGGCATCACGGCCATATAATAGTCTTTCCCGGCCACGAATGGGCCATTGAGTTCCACATATTTCGACAGTCCACCATACATGGCAACAGCTGGCACGTAATAACCCGTATCAAAAGACATGGTCTCAATGTTGTATAGACCGTCTCCTGAAAGATATGCATCGGAAGACAAACGGATCTTACTGATTTTGTTGACACCGGTTCCGCTAAGCCTGAACCGGATAAGGGAAAGAATGTTCTTGAAATGAAGCTCATCAGCTTCTGCGCTTTTGTTCAGCGCGACGGACACGCTCAAACCTTTTTGCAAGCCGCCCGCCACAGCCTGCTGGACAGGAGGAACTACAACAGCATGACATATGTAGCCTTCGTCGTCTTCAACCAATCTTACAGGCCATAAATCAGAGGGATAAAAAGCTCTGATTTCATCTTCGTCTTCCGGATACCAACCTTCAGTACAAATGAAGCTTGCAGTCGATACGCCTTCATCCTGGGTAACAAAAAAATCTCCTGTGGCAGTGAATGAATCTTTCTTCAATCCCATAACTATAATTTCATCCCCTGCATTCCACAACACATCGGCATGGGTGCCGGCATCGTTCATGGACAAATAGCTCTTGGTTTCTCCGTCAAAGGTGGCGTAGAAAACTTTTTCGGATCCTTGCCCAGCTGCCGATGGAGCCACTGAGATTTCCAAAGCCTCCTCGGAGCAGGATGCAGCAAAGACCGCTGCAACCATCGCTGCCAGAATGAACAGTTTTCTCATGGCTCTCTAAATTAATACATGTCAAAACCCGGGTCTACATAATCTACGTCGTAACCCTCATTACTGGACACTAGAATGTCCTGCCCGACTTCCGCCGGCTCATAGCAGAACTCAGGCTTTATGTATTTATGCTTCATAATTATACCTCCGGTGATGATGCGAATTCCTGCAGGAAGCGCATATCGTTTTCAAAGTAATGGCGAAGGTCGTTCACCCTCCATTTAAGCATTGCGATGCGCTCCAGGCCCATGCCGAAAGCGAATCCGCTGTATTTCTTGGAATCGATGCCGCTGGCCTCGAGTACGTTGGGGTCTACCATGCCGCAGCCGAGTATCTCCAGCCAGCCGGTTCCCTTGCAGATGTTGCATCCCTGCCCGTGGCAGATGTTGCAGCTCACGTCCACCTCGGCGGAGGGCTCGGTGAAGGGGAAGTAGCTGGGGCGCATACGGATCTGCGTGTCGGGGCCGAACATTTCGCGGGCGAAAAGGAGAATCGCCTGCTTGAGGTCGGCGAAAGTCACGCCTTCGTCGATGTAGAGGCCTTCCACCTGATGGAAGATGCAGTGCGCGCGGGCGCTGATGGCCTCGTTGCGGAACACGCGGCCGGGACAGATGACGCGGATGGGCGGCTCCATGCGCTCCATGGTGCGAACCTGCACGCTGGAGGTGTGGGTGCGGAGCAGCAGCGGATTGAGGTGCCCTGCGGACACGAAGAAGGTGTCCTGCATGTCGCGGGCAGGGTGGTTTGCCGGGAAGTTCAGGGCTTCGAACACATGGTAGTCGTCTTCGATCTCCGGACCTTCGGCCACGTCGTAACCGAACTTGCGGAAGATGTCGACTATCTCCTGACGCACGATGCTGACAGGGTGGCGGGAGCCCAGCTCATACGGGTCGCCGGGCATGCTGAGGTCGAGCCTGGGGCCGTTGGATGCACCCTCGTCGACGGCGCTGTTCTTGAGCTCGTCTATCTTGGCCTGCACCTTCTGCTTCAGCTCGTTGAGGGGCTTGCCGAATTCGGCTTTCTGCGCCTTGTCTATGGCACGGAACTCCTCGAACAGGGCCGTTACCTCGCCTTTCTTGCCGAGGAAGCGGACGCGAGCCTCTTCTACCTCTTTCTGGGTCTTGCACTTGAGCTCTTCGAGCTGCTGAAGTATCCTGTCAATGTCTTCCCTTTTCATTTCTTTCCTGCTTTGTTGTTTTTCTTGGCTGCGCGCTTGTCGCGGGCTTTCTTGTCGCGCGCCGCGCCGGTTTTCTCATACTGGGCCCACTGCTCGTCGTTCAGCACTTTGCGCATGGACTGATAAATCTGCTCCATCCACTTGTCCTGCACGTCGTAAAAGAGGTCTGCGTTGGACATCTTGGCCTTGGACATATCCGTAAACTCCTCCTGCATGGCCTTATAATCATGCGTGAGAATGCTGTCTACGTAGAAGACCTGCCAGACCTCCAGGTCCAGCTGCTGTTCCAGGGTCTCGACCTGCTTTTCTATGGCCTCGTAAAACTCTTTTTCACGCTGTTCGGGAGTCTTCTGGTCCTGCGCGAACGCCACTGCGCTTGCGCCGAACAGAAAGACCGCCATAAAAGTGATTATTTTTTTCATACAAATTACAAAATTAAAAAATTTTTGTAACTTGCGCTCGAAAAAAATTGGCTAATAGTGATACGCAACATTAATAACGCCCAGCAGCTGCAGCAGCAGGCCCAGAACCAGCAGGTCCAGGGCGTTTCTTCGTGCGTATAAACCAGCCGATACGGCACATGACAAAGGAAACGAAAATTTATAAGAGAGGCTGGTCCGGCGGACTGGCCTCTCTACTTTTTTATGATTGTTGTTAGTTTAATATAGTGTATCTATGGACAGATTTGATTTAGTAAAGGAATCCTTCGAGAAGAAGGAAATCCCCGCGAACGTCCCTGCAGGCAAGACCTCTGATTATTACGGAGAGCTTGTCTTCGACCGCAAGAAGATGTGCAAGTATCTTGACGCCGAGAGCCTCCATGCTTTGCTGGACTGCATCGAGGGCGGCAAAGCCCTGGACCGCAAAACCGCCGACGGCGTTGCCCGCGGCATGAAGGAATGGGCCATGGAGCATGGCGTTACGCACGTCACCCACTGGTTCCAGCCCCTCACCGAAGGCACGGCCGAGAAGCACGACTCCCTTATCGACTATGACGGCAAGGGAGGAGTAATCGAAACCTTCGACGGCAAGATGCTGGCCCAGCAGGAGCCTGACGCATCTTCCTTCCCCAGCGGCGGCATACGCGCCACCTTCGAGGCCCGCGGCTACACTGCATGGGATCCCACATCCCCTGTCTTCATCCTGGACGATACACTTTGTATTCCTACGGTATTCATTTCCTATACCGGCGAGGCCCTGGATTACAAGACCCCTCTCAAGAAAGCACTCAAGGCCGTAAGCGATGCCGCCGTGCCCATCTGCAAGCTCTTCGACCCCGAAGTCAGCAAGGTCTATTCCTACCTGGGATGGGAGCAGGAGTACTTCCTGGTAGACGAGGGCCTTTATTCCGCCCGCACGGACCTGATGATTACCGGCCGCACCCTCTTCGGCCACAATTCCTCCAAGAACCAGCAGCTGGACGACCATTACTTCGCCGCCATTCCGCCGCGCGTTTCCGCTTTCATGCGCGACCTTGAGATTGCAGGCCACAAGCTGGGCATACCCCTGAAGACCCGCCACAACGAGGTGGCTCCCAACCAGTTCGAGCTGGCGCCCATCTACGGCGAAACCAACCTGGCCAACGACCAGAACCAGATAGTGATGAACCTGATGAACAGCATCGCCCGCAAGCACGGCTTCGTGGTCCTTCTGCACGAGAAGCCCTTCGACGGCGTTAACGGTTCAGGCAAGCACAACAACTGGTCGCTGGGCACCAATACAGGCACGCAGCTCCTTGCGCCCGGCAAAGACGCCAACGGCAACCTGCAGTTCGTGACCTTCTTCGTGAACGTGCTCGCAGCCGTTCAGAAGCACAACGCCCTGCTGAAGGCATCCATCGCCAGCGCCACCAACGCCCACCGTCTGGGTGCCAACGAGGCGCCGCCCGCAATAGTGTCCGCCTTCCTCGGACGCACCATGACAGAGGTGCTGCACAAGCTGCTGGAGCTTCCTTCCGACACTCCTATCGAGATTGCCGGCAAGAAGAGCAAGAGCATAGGTCTGGTGGAGATTCCGGAGGTCTTCCTGGACAACACCGACCGCAACCGCACCTCCCCGTTCGCCTTCACCGGCAACCGCTTCGAGTTCCGCGCCGTGGGCTCCTGCGCCAATTGCGCCGGCGCCATGACCACCCTGAACGCCGCCGTGGCAGAACAGCTCATCTCCTTCAAGGCCGATGTGGACAAGGAACTTGCGGCCGGCAAGAAGCTGAACGTGGCTGTCATGGACGCCCTCAAGCCCATCATCAAGTCCGTGCTCGGCACCGTGTGCTTCGACGGCAACGGCTACACCGAGGAGTGGAAGGAGGAGGCTAAGCGCCGCGGCCTCGATGTAGAGACCAACGTGCCCAAGATGTTCTGCGAGTTCACCAAACCCGCGTCCGTGGAGATGTTTACCAAAACTGGCGTCTATACCGAGAAGGAGCTGGAGGCACGCAACGAGGTGAAGTGGGAGACCTACGTGAAGAAGGTACAGATCGAGTCCCGCGTGATGGTGAGGATGGCCCTCAACCATATCATTCCGGCCGCACTCGAGTACAAGGCCAAGCTTCTGAAGGAAGTCTCTCTGGCCAAGGAAGTCTTCGGCAACCTGGACGGCTGCACCACTGAGATGATAATTCTGGACGATATCGCCAAATACGTCGAAGAGGTGCGCGTGAAGGCCACAGCCATGAAGGAAGCCCGCAAGAAGGCCAACATGATCGAAGACATCTACGAGCGCGCCCTCGCCTACCACGACATCGCCGAGAGCCTCTACGCCCTGCGCAAGCCCATCGACAAGCTCGAAGAAGTGGTCGACAACAAGATGTGGCCCCTCCCGAAGTACCGCGAACTGTTGTTTATCAGCTAAAGTTTGTATTCTCCCTGTCGTCCGTCTGCTTTTTTATGGGCGGACGGACAGCAAAAAGGGCCAAAAATGACGTCGGTCGTCCCATCAAAAGGACGACCGACGACACTTTTATAGGAAAACGCTATTTCTTCTTTGCTGAAAGCGGAGCCCAGACGCAGGCGCTGAGGGCGGCGCCCACGAGCGGTGCGCAAATGAAGACCCAGAGATCCTTGAGGGCCTGGCCGCCTGCGAAGATGGCGGGGCCGATGGAACGGGCGGGGTTGACCGAGGTGCCGGTGAGGTTGATGCAAACCAGGTGAACCAGGATAAGGGTGAGGCCTATCGCAAGTCCTGCAAGGTTGCCTGCGCCGAGTTTTCCGTCGGTGCTGCCCAGTACGACCAGCACGAAGATAAAGGTGGCAATTACCTCAACAAGGAAGGCGCCCCAGGGGCCGCCGGCGTTGGCTACTCCGTTTGTTCCGAGTCCGCCGGTGAGGTCGGGAGCGGCAACCACGTTAGCAAGCAGCAGGAGCACTGCGCCGGCAACGATACCGCCGATGATCTGGCCGCACCAGTAGCCCACGGCATCTTTCCAGCTCATGCGGCCGGAGAGGGCAACGGCAAAGGTGATGGCAGGGTTGATATGGCAACCGCTGATACCGCCTATTGTGTAAGCCATCGCAATAACGGAGAGACCAAAAGCAATTGCAGTACCTACCACGCCGGCAGGGGTGTTACAGCCAAGGAACATTGCGGTTCCGCAGCCGAGGAGAGTCAGCACAAAGGTGCCGATGCATTCTGCGAAATACTTTTTCATACTATTGATTATTAGTTGGTTGGTTATACCTTCTCTTTCTTGCCGCTCTTGCGGGAGCGCTCGGCGGCGAAGCCCATGACGTGGCTCTCAATGGAGACGTCTATGGTGCTGGAGAGCTTGCTGGCGTCATGTGCCGCAACGGCTTCGAAGAAGTCGCGGGCGAGGGCGTGGTCGCCGCCGCCGTGGCCTGAGCCTTTGTACTCGGGAATCTCGCTGACCTTGCGGTTCCAGACCTGCGGCTTGAGGGTGCGGAAGTCCCACAGGGTGAACTGTGAGCCGTCTCCGTCGATGAAACCGGTGGTGCCCATGATACGGGTCCTGCGGCCGCCGGCGGGAGCAAACGCCTCCATGGAGAAGCTTGCCGTCTGGCCTCCCTCGAACACCATCTCAGACACGTAGTGGTCCGGCTGGTCGTTGTCGCAATGGTACACGCAGCGGGCGTAGCTGTCGTACGGGGGCGTGAGCAGGCGCTGCATGATGAAGTCCGGGTCGCGGTTGCCGTCGAGGTCGAACACGTTGAGGTGCCACTTCTTGCGGGTATAGATGTCGATGGCGGAGTAAGGGCAGTTCTGCTCGTGCGGGCAGCCGTCGGTGCACTTGAGGGGCGCGCCCTCGGGGGCGTTCTCTGCCTTGAAGAGGTGCAGGGAGCCGTCGGCCACTATGCTCTTGCACGGCGAATCTATGATCCAGCGGAGGATGTCCAGGTCGTGGCAGGACTTGGCCAGGATGATGGGCGTGGTCTGCTTGGAGTCGCGCCAGTTGCCGCGGACGTAAGAATGGGCCATGTGGGCGTACTGGATGGGCTCCATGTGCTGCACGCTCACGAGCTGACCGATGGCGCCGTTGCGCACCAGCTGCCTCAGGGCGATGAAGTAAGGAGCGTAGCGGAGCACGTGGCAGACGGCCACTATCCTGTCGTACTTATGTGCCTGGGCCAGAATGGCTTTGCACTCCTTCTCCGTCTGCGCCACCGGCTTCTCCAGCAGCACGTCGTACCCCATGGCGAGGGCCTTCATGCAGGGGGCGTAATGCAGGTCGTCGGGGGTGGAGATGACTACCGCGTCGGCGAACTTGGGCACCTTGAACACCTCGCTCCAGTCGCCGAAACGGTGCTCCGGCGGCACTCCGTGGGTGTCGGACATCTTGCGGCAGCGGTGCTCGAGGATGTCGGACACGCCGACCACCTTCACCTCGTCGGGAAACTGGCGTGCGTAGCCGGCATAAACGTTTCCGCGGCTGCCGGCGCCAATTACGATAACCGTAACCTGGCGGCTAACCTGGGGCCTCAGGGAACGCAGGCCGAGGTCGAGGTCGTTCAGCGAACCGGCCTGGCCGTCATCTGGAAGGACAAGGCTGCCGGGCAATTCCGCACCGGCGGCGGGAAGGCCCATGGCGGCGCCTGCGGTGAGTACGCCGATGGACTTGAGGAAGTCTCTACGAATCATATAGTTGCCTGTTTAGTGTTACTTACTTTGGAGAATGTCACCGTGGTCCTTGGCGACGGCGGCCTTCCAGCGGTCGTTGTAGCCGTGGAACTGGAGGCCGTCGGGTATGCCCTCGGAGTACTTTGAGTGCAGGAACTTGCCGTCGGCATCCTGGGCCTTCACGTTGCCGTCTATGAACTTGACCATGAGGGTTTCTTCCAGGGCGGCCCACTTGCCGAACTGCTCCTGGGCGGTGTTCACAGAGAAGTTGGTGAGCTGCTTGACGGCCCTGCGGACGGCCCATTTGCGTCCGGGCTTGCGTCCGTTGCCGTTGTATATCTTGACCAGGCGGGCGTCCATGTCGGGCACGGCCTCGTTGATCATGCGATTCTCGAAGGAGTCGATCTCCGCACGCACATACGGTTCCATTGCGTCGTACATGCGGTAGCAGGAATTGGTGACGCGGTTGTTGATCCAGAACTGGGCGGTGGGACTGTAGTGCAGCAGGTCGCCGTTGCCCTCACGCAGGCACTCGGGAACCACTTTCGTGTTGGCGTAAACGGGTGTGAGGTAGGAGGTTGCGGCATCGTCGCAGCCGAACCATATCAGGGCGCCGACCACATCAGGCAGCCAGCCGCGGGCCTGGGCCACGAACCAGAAGCCCGTCTGCTGGGTGGCGATGGCGCGCTCGTTCACGTATCTCTTGCCGTCCACCTGGAATCCCATGGGCCTCCAGCGGTAGGGGCAGGCATTGCCGCCGGCACCAATATCGACCCTCATGTCCATGGGCGTGCCCTCATAGTGGTCGCGCATGACGTCCGCCACATCCTTCACGCCGATTTTGCGGGAGGGCTTTACGAAGAGGGGCATCTCGCCGCCGAGGTCGTACCCCATGGCGTACGGCAGCCAGTCGGAGGCGGGGCGGGTGACCTCTGCACCGCCGTCCACATAGGTGAACTGCCCGTCGCAGAGTATGTTGAAGGCCGACCAGGCACGGGCCTCGCAGCCGCGGGCGCCGCCGAAGTCGAGCGGATTGTAGGCGTCGCGGAAGCTGAAGTTCTCATCGGAACCCTCGTACCAGCCCATCTGGCGGGCGTACTCGGCCACGTCGGGGGCGTAGAGGCAATTCTCCGGGTCGTTCCAGGGAAAGCGGGTGATGCGGGCCTGGTTGGCATGGGCGCAGATGTATCCGTCGGGGATGCGTCGGGCCACCCATACGATGCCCTTGTTGCCGTCGGAACCCTTGCCCACGAGGTCCATGACCCACGCCTCTTCCGTATCGGCGATGCTGAAGGTCTCGCCCTCGGAAGGATAGCCGTACTCGTTTGCAAGTGCGACGATGGTCTGGATGGCCTCACGGGCGGTGCGGGCCCTCTGCAGGGTGATGTAGATCAGGGAGCCGTAGTCCATGATTCCGGCGGTATCGACCTGCTCCTCGCGGCCGCCCCATGTGGTCTCGCCTATAATCAGCTGATACTGATTCATGTTGCCGACCGTCTGGTAGGTGCGCTCCACCTGGGCAATGTCGCCAAGCGGCTTGTTGGAGTCCCATTCGCGGATGGCGAGACGTGAACCCCTGGCCCATTTGGCCGCCGGGTGGAAGTACAGCTCACCGAAGAGCCAGTGGGAGTCGGCGGCATAGGAAACCATGCAGGAGCCGTCAGCGCTGGCGCCCTTGGAGATAATCACGTTGGTGCAGGCGGAGGCCTTTGGACAGAGCAGCATCGCCGCCGCGGCCGATGCCAGAATCAGGAGTAAACGTTTCATGTTTACAAATATAGCGAAAAAAAGGCTCACCCGCAAAGTTCCGTGTTTGAGATTCAATGCTCTTGTTGAGCAATAGCTTTTTTGTGAGGGGGTAAATATGACCCTCTTACGGTCTACATGGGTGGGGACAAATTGTCCACCCCCTTCGAAGTACGCACGTCGGGAGATCCTTGGAATATCGTCACTCTTTGGGAAATGTTCCGCCAAACTTTCAAAATTTGAGCAACTTTGGCGAAACTTTCAGATAAATGAAGTATCTTTGCGAAAAACATAGTGGTTATGGATAAAATCATCGGCAGAGATACTGAGCTGGCAAAACTTGCGAAGTATAACCAAAGCGGCAAGGCCGAATTCATCGCATTGTACGGCCGGCGCCGTGTGGGTAAGACGTCGCTTATCCGTTACTATTTCAAGGATAAGTTCGACTTCTTTGCAAGTGGCATTCTGGAAGGCGACAAGGAGGACCAGAAGAACGCATTCCTAAGCGCTCTCAATCAATACGGCTACGATGGCCCCAAACCCAAGAACTGGAACCAGGCGTTCAAAGCACTGGGAACCATCATTGCAAAAAACAAGCGCAAGAAACGCTGTGTGGTTTTCATTGATGAGATTTCCTGCTTCGACTATGAGTATTCCAACTTCGTCAAGGAGTTGGGAATCTTCTGGAATGATATTGCATCATGGTACGACAACATCTTTCTGGTTATCTGTGGCTCCGCCACGTCCTGGATGATTCGCAACATCATCGACAACCGCGGAGGTCTTCACCGCCGCCCTACGCACGAGATGCACCTTCGCCCGTTCAGCCTGTATCAGTCGGAGATGTACTTCAAAGCCAAGAATTATAAGTGGGACCGTATGACCATTCTCCAATTGTATGCAGCGCTCGGTGGTGTCCCTTACTACTTCTCCCTTCTTGACCCGGCCAAGAGTGCAGCAGAGAATATCGATATGCTCTTTTTCTCCACCGATGCAGAGTTCAAGAACGAATTCCGTCGCCTGTACAGATCTCTGTTCCGTAATCCCGAGAAGTACATGGACATTATCCGCCTCCTGTCCGGCAGCCGCGAGGGTATGACTAGGAAGGAAATTGCAACAGCCCTAAAGATGAGTTCTGGCGAGGATCTGACCAACATCTTGAAAGATCTTGTGTATTGTGACCTAATCAGCCACTATAGCATTTGCGGCAAGAAGAATTCCGGCCTGTATCGCCTGGTGGACTTCTTCACCATTTTCTATCTTACCTTCTGCGACTCTACCGTAACAGACCGCGCTTATTGGCGCCATACACTTAACACTCCAACGCAGAACACCTGGTACGGCCTGGCCTTTGAGCGGATCTGCATGTTCCATATCTGGGAGATTATCCAGTCGCTGCGTTTGGATACTATGCTTACCAAGTATTATTCATGGCGCAACAAACCTGGCAAGTCTGCCGGTCAGATCGATATGATTATTGAAAGGGCCGACGGCATCACGGATGTCTGTGAAATGAAATACTCCCGCTACGAATACACGCAGGACGCGGAAGAAAGCAGCAAGCTCGAACGTCGTATCCAGGCATTCCAGGCGGAGTATCCCAAGCACGAATCCATCCGTACGGTTCTTGTGACCACCAAGGGTTTGACGCAGGGAGAGCACAGTGATGATTTCACTAAAGTGCTTACACTGAAAGATTTGTTCGTTGAGAACACGGAAGATTATTGAGCCAAACTTATTTATTTTTAACAACTTTGGCGGCAAATGATTCCCCGACACTTGATATTCTCGCACAAAAACCGTATTTTCGCTCTTCGTTAAAGCGTTCATATGCAGACCTTCATCGCATATAGTATTTTCGCTATAGCTCCTTCCGTATTCAGGGGGGGGTATAACCGTCTTTTAATCAATAGCTTACACAACAATGGTCGCGACCTTCGAGAGAAGTGCCGCTGCTTTTCGTATGCCCATGCGTCAACCAGGATCTAATCATACAAATACATAAGCTTATGGAAATCAAGAACAACAAAGAACTTTACAAGAGCCCTCAGATTGCGGTTCTTGAGTTAATGGAAGAAGGCGTCATCTGCACCAGTGGACTGAACGGCCAATTGGGCGATCCGGCCGATTATCCTGAAATGCCTGATCCGTTCGCATTTTAATTAGAGGAGGACAAGACAATGAAGAAAGTATTTGGAATCGCGGCCATGCTGCTTGCGCTGGCTGCTTGCAACAAGATTGAAACTGAAATCCAGACAACGGATCAGGCCGAGGGCATCACCATCACCGCACAACTCGCCCCGAAGACCAGCGGAGCTAACACCCGCGCCGTGAGCGACGGCGGCAACAAGATTGTGTCCGAGTGGGCCGAGAACGAGCATATCGCCGTACTCTACGAAGTGGGCAGCACGAAG
>JAFZIO010000024.1 GCA_017554335.1 Bacteroidales bacterium
CTTTCCTTGATGCCTGCGTGAAGGTTGTCGCGCCCCCAGTATATGCAGGCGTTCAACTTGCTGTCTTTGCTGAACTTATGTGTGACGCGGGCGTTCATGTCCCACATAGCGTAGCCTCCGCTTGCCTTGGGGTTGTTCTTGTTTTTGGTGTTAACGTAAAGCAGTGCGGGCACAGTGATTACGTCCATCCAGGAGCGGCGCAGGCCTACGTTGAAGGAGGTCTTGTCATTGATGATAGGGCCTTCTACCTGTATGCGGCCGTCTATCAGGCCGAGCGAGAAGTTGCCGTGGTACTCCTCCATGTTGCCTTCCGAGGTCTCGACGTCCACTACGGACGAGAGTCGGCCGCCGAAGCGGGCGGGGAAGCCGCTCTTGTAGAAATCCAGATTCTCCACCATGTCCGTGTTGAAGCTGGAGAAGAAGCCTCCGAAGTGGGCGACGTTGTACAGCGGCACCCCGTCCAGAAGGAAGAGGTTGTCGTTGCCGTCGCCGCCGTGGACGTACAGGCCGGACATCAGTTCATTGCCGGCGGCGACGCCGGGCAGCATCTGCAGGCTTTTGATTACGTCGGGCGTGCCGAAGGCGGCTACCGTAGTGCGCAGTTTGTTGCCGTCCAGCCGCATGAGGCCGGTCTGGGTGGTGTTGCGCATCTTCTCTTTTACTGCGGTTACGTATGAGGTGTCGAGGGTGTCCCGCTTCTCGACTTCCTGTGCAAACACGCTTGCTGCCGTAGCGAATACGGCAGCAAGACTGGTAAGTATGAACTTAAATAGTTTCAAATCAGCGATTTACCTGGAATTTTGTGTTGCCGGTGGCAAAGTAGTCCGCAATCTGGCGGGCTGCCGCGAGGCCGGCGTTTATGTTCGCCTCGGCGGTCTGGGCGCCCATTTTCTTGGGCGTAGCAAACACGCGCAGGCCGAATTTCTCACGCAACGCCTCATAGTTGTCGGGCATCACGTCGGTTACGTATTTGAGGTCCGGACGCTCATCGAGGGCACGCATCAGGCCGTCCTCGTCGATAACCTCCTTGCGGGCGGTGTTCACGAGGGTGGCACCCTTGGGCATGCGGGTGATGAGGTCGTAACCTATGCTCTTGATGGTTGCAGGCAGGGCGGGGATGTGGATGGAGAGGTAGTCGCTACAGGCGTAGAGTTCCTCCACCGAATGTACGGGATCAGCTCCTCCGGCGACAATCTGCTCGTCCGTGAGGAAGGGGTCGAGGGCGGAAATCTCCATTCCGAGGGCGCGTGCTTTCTGGCCCACGAGGCGGCCTACGTTGCCGTATGCCTGGACTCCGAGACGCTTGCCGGAGACCTCGCTGCCGGTGGCGGGGGTGAACTGGGTGCGGGCCATGAAGATCATCAGGGCGATAGCCAGTTCGGCCACGGCGTTGGAGTTCTGTCCGGGGGTGTTCATCACCACGATGCCGCGGGCGCTTGCGGCTGCAAGGTCCACATTGTCGAAGCCGGCTCCGGCGCGCACCACGATGCGCAGCTTGGGGGCTGCTGCTATGACCTCCGCCGTCACTTTGTCGGAGCGGATTATCATACCTTCGGCGTCGGCGGCTGCCGCCACCAGGTCGGACTGTTCTGCATATTTCTCGAAGACCACTACCTCATGGCCGGCGGCCTCCAGTATCTCCTTGATGCCCTTTACGGCAACTGCTGCGAAAGGCTTCTGGGTTGCAACAAGAACTTTCATACGCTTATTAAATGTGAAGTTTTTCGAATTCTTGCATGCATGCCACCAGGGCCTCTACGTCTTCCTGGGTGCAGGCGTTGTAGAGGGAGGCGCGGAAACCTCCGACGGAACGGTGGCCCTTGAGGCCTATCATGCCGCGCTCCTTGGCGAAGGCGAGGAACTCGTCCTGCAGGTCCTCACGTCCCTCGGCGGGCACGAAGCAGACGTTCATGATGGAACGGTCCTCCTTGTCGGCAGTGCCGCGGAAGAGGCTGTTGCGGTCGATCTCGGCGTACAGGGTAGCTGCCTTCTTCTCATCGATGGCGTGGATGGCGTCCAGGCCTCCGATGCTCTTGAGCCACTTCAGGGTCTCATTCATCACGAAGATTGAGAACACGGGAGGAGTGTTGAACATGGAGAGCTTGTCGATGTGGGTGCGGAGGTCGAGCATGGTGGGGATGTAGCGGCTCACCTTGCCCAGCATGTCCTTCTTGATGATGTAGAAGGTAACGCCTGCGGGGCCTGCGTTCTTCTGCGCACCGCCGTAAATCATGGCGTACTTGCTCACGTCTACCTTGCGGCTGAGGATGTCGGAAGACATGTCGGCGATGAGGGGGACGGGGCAGTCATAGTCCGTCTTGATTTCGGTTCCGTAGATGGTATTGTTGGTGGTAATGTGCAGGTAGTCGATGTCCGTAGGAATATCGTAACCCTTGGGGATGTAGCAGTAGTTGCGGTCCTTGGAGCAGGCTATGGCGTATGCGTCTCCCAGTCCCTGGGCTTCTTTGAGGGCCTTGTGTGCCCATACACCGGTATCCAGATAGGCGGCCTTCTTCTCCAGGTAGTTCATGGCTACATAGAGGAAACCGAGGCTGGCGCCGCCGCCGAGGAACACTACTTCGTAGTCGTCGGGGATGTTGAGGAGCTCTTTCCAGAGAGCGCGGCATTCGTCCATGACGGCATCCCATTCCTTGGTGCGGTGGGATATGGAAATGAGGGAAACTCCGGTTCCCTTGAAGTCTTTGAGGGCTTCAATTGCATTGTCGATGGCAACCTGCGGCAGAAGGCAGGGGCCTGCATTGAAAACGTGTTTTTTGGCCATAGTGTTATTTATAATAAGTCTGCAAAGGTACAGATAGTATGCGTTCTTTCCAAAAATTCTTCCTGAAGGCTGCGGCGCACCCTGAGCTCCATGGTGCACTCCGCCCCGAAATCCCTTGCCCGCTGCGGCAGGTCCAGGTCCTTGACCATTTTCATCACCTGCGGCATGGCGTCGTAGCCGAAGCCCACGCGGTACCAGCTGCCGGCAATTTTCTCGCAGACGGGAGCGTTGGCGAGGGCGTCCGCCGATGCTGTCTTGTATGCCTTGATGAGGCCGGGTACCCCCAGCTTGATGCCGCCGAAATAGCGCACTACCACTATTAGTATGTCGCTGAGCCCTGCGGAGTCTATCTGTCCGAGTATAGGCCGTCCGGCGGTGCCTGAGGGCTCCCCGTCGTCGCTGGCGCGCCAGGTTTCTCCTGATGCGCCTATGCGGTAGGCGTAGCAATGGTGGCGTGCGTCGTGATACTCTTTGCGGAAGCCTGAGACCAGTTCTTTGACTTCGTCTTCGGTCTCCACGGGGATGGCAAAAGCGATAAAACGGCTGCCGTTGTCTTTGTACAGCCCTTCGCCGCGGGAAGAAATACTTTTGTAAATATCGCTCATCCGGGACCAAAGTTAGAGTTTTTTTTGTATATTCGCCTAATTTAACGCTTGAAAAGACTATTATGATTTACACGTACAGAGTTACCCTGGAGGGGATCAAAGGATTTTACAGAGTGTACAAAGTGGACGGTAATCATTCTCTATATACCTTCCACAAGCAGCTTCGCGCAGATTTGGAATTTACGGTAGACCAGCCCATACTGTTCAAGGCCTTCGACGGCAAAGGGGAAGTGGCGGCACGTTACGCCCTTCAGGACCTGGGCTTCGGCACGGTGGATGCCATCTCAATAGAAAAGACTGTAAAAGACGGCATTGTACGCTTCGTGTATTTCTATGACGTTGCGGCCCGCAAGAGCGTGATTATCACCCTCGAAGGGGAGGAGGCCGGACGCATTGCCGTGCCTACCGTGGTTGAAACCAAGGGCCCCGTTCCCGTCGAGTTCGAGAACGGCTACGTGGCCTTCGAAGACCTGCCCCAGCAGCACCGCAAGCTCCCCGGCATCCCCGGCGGCGATGACGACGATGATGAAGACGAGGACGAAGAAGACGAAGCCGACGAGGACGATGACGACAAGGAAGAAATTATCTACGACGGGGATGAATAGAAAAATTATTGCATTAGCCGTCAGCCTGGTTTTCATGCTGCCGGCGGCGGCACAGGATGTGGTGAACACTGTGAACGGCGACGCTTTCAAGACGGGAGTTACGTTGATAGACAAGGAAATGGTTCACGTAAAGCCCGTGGAATCGGGTGCTGCGACTATTACCAAGTTACCCCGTAATTATGTCAAGAACATAGAGTTTGCCGACGGTTTCAGGCTTGATTTCCTGCCTGACGGAACCATGGACCGCAGCCGGCTGTCGGAAGTCCCCTCCGTTGTGGCTAAGGGCTCGAAGATCTATGCCGAGGGGATAATAAAGCTGAACGACGATGAAGCAAGAGGCTGCCTGGGCGACAGCAGGTACTACCTTGCCTATAAACCTATGACGACCGAGTTCGTTACTGGCTTGTCGCAGCTGTTCTCCGGTACGGCCATGTTCATAGGTTGTGCCATTCTGGACAATCCCCATCAGCCCCGGGCCTACTGCAAGGAAGTGGTGTTCCGTAACGACAAGAATTCACTCCGGTTCCAGGGCTTGAGCTTTTCCAACGACTCCCCGCTGGATTTGCCCGGAAGGGTGATTCATTCCGGACACATCAACCCCTATCTGGTGGCCACGGAGTTCCTTGGCGTAAGTACGGTCGCCTGCGGACTCGTTAATGTTCTGGCATCATCTTCGGCGATACAGAAGATCGCCGCCGACCAGTCGGCGCCCATTGTTCCTGTCGGACGGACCAAGGCCCAGTACTGGGCCGGAATAGGCATGACCGCGGCAGGTGTAGGCGCCCTGGTGGCCGGTACCCTGGACATGAACGCCAAGAAAGAGTGGTACAACGAAAAGAACCGCGACCCGCGCTACGACACCTGGGAAGACGAGATGCCCACGGTGGGCGCCGCCCTTGCCCTGGCGGGCTCGGTCCTTCTTAATGTGGGACTTACTGAATTCCTGGTGGCAAATACCAGGCTGCAGGGTTACAAGAAAGCCGGCAGTGCGCCGCTTGCACTCAACGTGGGCCTCACTCCCTCCGGCTACGGAATGGCAATCAGCTTCTAGCCTCCTGTTACAAAGCACATTTGTTTTTTTAATTAATTATTCGTACCTTCGGTTAAATTAATAACCGAATCATGGTACGAGTAAAACCCTTTGCGGCTATCAGGCCCCCGCGCAATCTTGTAACCGAGGTTGCAGCACCTCCTTATGACGTTCTGAACTCCCAGGAAGCCCACGATATGGCAGGGGAGAAGTCCCTGCTTCATATAACCAAGCCGGAGATCGATTTCGACCCCATTGCCGGCGAACACGAGCAGCGCACCTACGACCGCGCCGTGGAGAACTTCAAGATCTGGCAGAAGAACGGCTGGCTGGTCCGCGAAGACAAAGAAAAGTATTATGTCTATGCCCAGACCATGGGCAAGCGCACCCAGTACGGAATTGTTCTCTGTGCCCATACGGATGATTATGCCAACGGTATCATCAAGAAGCACGAGCTTACCCGCAAGGACAAGGAAGACGACCGCATGATCCATGTGCGTATACAGAACGCCAACATAGAGCCGGTGTTCTTTGCATTCAAGGACAACGACGAGCTCGGAGGAATAATAGCCAAAACCGCAGCCGGCAAGCCCGAGTACAAATTTGTGGACGAGAACAAGTTCACCCATACCTTCTGGGTAATAGACGACGATGCCGTAAACGCCCGTATCACGGAGATATTCACCAATGACATAGACGCCTTCTATGTGGCGGACGGTCACCACCGTACTGCCGCTGCAGCCCGCGTCGGCGCAGAGAAGAAGGCCCAGAACCCCAATCATACAGGGAACGAGGAGTACAACTTCTTCATGGCCGTATGCTTCCCGGAGAGCCAGCTGAAGATTCTGGACTACAACCGCGTGGTCAAAGACCTCAACGGCATGGGCCCCGAGGAGTTCCTGAAGGCCCTGGAAGAGGATTTCGAGGTCTCCGTGGCCACCAAGCCCCGCTGCGGCCGTCCCGCCAAGCCTTACGAGCCGGTCGGCCTGCACAATTTCTCCATGTATCTCGGAGACAAGTGGTACAGCCTTACAGCCAAGCCGGGCCGTTACGATGACAACGACCCCATAGGCGTGCTGGACGTTACCATCCTTTCCAATCTGGTGCTGGACAAACTGCTGGGCATCAAGGACCTCCGTACAGACAAGCGCATAGACTTCGTGGGCGGCATCCGCGGCCTCGGAGAGCTTTCCCGCAGGGTAGACAGCGGCGAAATGAAAGTCGCTTTCGCCCTCTACCCGGTATCCATGCAGCAGCTCATCAACATTGCCGACACCGGCAACATCATGCCTCCCAAGACTACATGGTTTGAACCCAAATTGCGCTCAGGACTTGCCATACACTCCTTAGATTAAAAGCTGATGAACATCGACTCCGCGACCATACACAAAACGCTGAAGGATTTCTTCGGTTACGACACCTTCAAAGGCGACCAGGAACGCGTCATACGGCATCTTGTCGGTGGCGGGGACGCCTTTGTGCTGATGCCTACCGGTGGCGGCAAGTCGTTGTGCTACCAGTTGCCGGCCCTTCTGATGGAGGGCACCGCAATTGTGATATCGCCCCTTATCGCCCTGATGAAGAACCAGGTGGATCTTCTCCGCGGCTTCGAAGCAGGCACCGGTGCGGGCAGCATAGCCCATTTCCTCAATTCTTCGCTCAGCAAGGCCCAGATAGAGGAGGTGCGTGCAGACCTGCTCGGGGGCAAGACCAAGATACTTTATGTGGCTCCGGAGTCCCTCACCAAGGAGGAGAACGTGGCGCTGCTGAGGGAGGTCAAGATTTCGTTCTACGCCGTAGACGAGGCCCACTGTATCTCCGAGTGGGGCCACGATTTCCGGCCTGAGTACCGCCGTATCCGTGCCCTTGTGGACGAGATAGGCCGCCTGCCCATCATAGCGCTTACGGCAACTGCCACGCCCAAGGTGCAGAGCGACATACTCAAGAACCTGGGCATCCAGGGAGCCGCCATCTTCAAGTCGTCCTTCAACCGCCCCAACCTTTACTACGAGGTAAGGGACAAGCAGGACGTGGAGAAGGACATGATAAAGTACATCAAGCAGAACTCCGGCAAATCCGGCATTGTTTATTGCCTGAGCCGCAAGAAGGTGGAGGAGATTGCCCAGCTGCTTTGCATTAACGGCATCAAGGCCCGTCCGTACCATGCGGGCCTGGACGCCAAAACGCGCGCTGAAAACCAGGACGCCTTCCTGACGGAAGAAATCAACGTAATTGTGGCGACTATCGCGTTCGGAATGGGCATAGACAAGCCGGACGTGCGCTTCGTCATGCATTACGACATTCCCAAGAGCATAGAGAGCTACTACCAGGAGACGGGGCGCGCCGGCCGCGACGGCAAGGAGGGCCGCTGTATAGACTATTACAGCTACAAGGACATACAGAAGCTGGAAAAGTTCATGCAGGGCAAGCCCGTGGCGGAACAGGAAATCAGCCGCCAGCTGCTCGGCGAAGTGGTCGCATACGCAGAGTCCAACCAGTGCCGCAGGAAGCTGCTGCTCAATTACTTCGGTGAAGACTACCCGCAAGACAACTGCGGCTCGTGCGACAATTGCGTGAACCCCAAGCCGCTCTTCGACGGCCGCGAGCAGATGAAGCTCGTCATAGAGCTCATAGAGGCCCTGCCGGAACACTTCAAGATAGAGCACCTGGCCAACATCCTTATAGGAAATCCTACGGCCATGGTCAAGTCTTACCAGCACGACGCACTGCCGTTCTACGGCAAGGGAAAGGACCACAGCGACAAGTTCTGGTGCACCGTAATCCACCAGGGTCTCATCCTGCACCTGCTGGAGAAGGAAATAGAGAGCTATGGCCTCATATGCGTCACGGACAAGGGACGCGAGTTCATGGCACATCCTTACGAGCTCAAGATGGTGGAGGACCGCGTATTCACCGGTGGCGGAGACTCCGATGACGAGGAAGACGAGGAGACCGCCGCCGCCAATGCTGCCATGAAGGGCGGCGGAGGTGCCGGCGACCCCGTGCTCCTGAGCATGCTGAAGGATCTTCGCAAGGACGTTGCCAGGAAGCTTAAGCTTCAGCCCTGGATCATCTTCGGAGACCCGGCGCTGGACGACATGTCCATACTTTATCCGATTACCATAGAGGAGCTCCGCAATTGCCAGGGCGTAGGCGAAGGCAAAGCCCGGAAGTTCGGCGAAGAGTTTGTGAAACTGATACGCAAGTACGTAGAAGAGAACGAGATAACCCGCCCTGACGACTTTATTGTAAAGTCCGCTCCCAGCAAGTCGGCCAACAAGATTTTCATCATCCAGAGCATAGACAAGTGCATGTCGCTGGAAGATATAGCCGAGGCCAAGGGTATGGATATGGACGAGCTTATGAGCGAAATCGAGGCTATCGTATCCACAGGTACTTCCCTTAACCTGAATTACTATATCGAGGAAAACCTGGACGAGGATATAGTCGATGAGATATACGAGTATTTCCGCGACGAGGCGGCGTCCGACTCCCTCCAGGAAGCCATGGATGCCCTGAGCGGGGATTATGATGAGATGGAGATACGCCTGGTGCGCATAAAATTCTTGTGTGAGATAGCTTCGTGATACCCCAGGAGACAGTTAACCTGATCCTCGATACTGCCCGTATAGAAGACGTGGTCGGGGATTTCGTGACGCTCAAGCGCCGCGGGGCCAACTATGTGGCCTGCTGCCCCTTCCACAACGAGAAAACACCTTCTTTTTACGTTTCGCCGGCAAAAGGCATATACAAATGCTTCGGCTGCGGCAAGTCTGGCTCGGCCGTCGGCTTCGTGATGGAGCACGAGCACAGCTCTTACGTGGAGGCCCTCCGCTACCTTGCCGCCAAATACAAGATAGACATCGTAGAGGAGGAAGAGTCGGCGGAAGAAATTGCCCGCCGGCAGCGGCGCGAGAGCCTGCTGCTGGTGAGCGAGTTCGCCCAGAAATTCTTCGCCTCGCAGCTGGAGACGCCGGAGGGGCGTGCCGTGGGTTACGAGTACCTCCGCAAGCGCGGGCTGGAAGACGCCACAATCGCCCGTTTCGGCCTCGGTTGGGCACCGTCGGGCAAGACGGCATTAATCGATGCGGCGGTCAAGGCCGGCTACAAGATGGAGTATATCCTCGCCGCGGGTCTTGCGGTGCAGCGGGAAGACGGCAGCGTGGCGGACAAGTTCCGCGAGCGGGTGATGTTCCCCATACATTCGGTCAGCGGGCGCGTGCTGGCGTTCAGCGGCCGTACGCTTCATGCCGACAACCCCGCCAAGTACGTCAATTCCCCGGAGACGGAGATATATGTCAAGAGCCGCAACCTCCTGGGTATATGGTTCGCCAAGAGCGAAATCTCCCGCCTGGGCAAGTGCATCCTTGTGGAGGGCAACGTGGACATGGTGACCATGCATCAGCTGGGCATCACCAATGTGGTGGCCTCCTGCGGCACGGCGCTCACTGTGGAGCAGGTGCGCCTGATCCACAAGTTTACGGACAACGTCACTATTATGTACGACGGCGATTCTGCCGGCATACATGCGGCCCTGCGGGGTATAGATATTTTCCTGGCGGAGGGGCTGAATGTCAAGGTGGTGCTGCTGCCTGACGGGGAGGACCCCGATTCCTACGCCCGCAAGCATACTTTGGCGCAGGTGCAGGAGTACATTTCCGCCAACGAGCGGGATTTCATCGAGTTTAAGACCGACCTGCAGCTTTCGGACGCCGGTTCCGACCCGCTGAAGAAGGCGACGTTGATTAACGATATCGCGGATACCATTGCGGAGATTCCGGATCCGGTGAAGCGGTCGGTGTACGTTGATACGGTGGCGTTGCGTTTCGGCATCGAGTCGTCGATCCTCTTCCAGCGGATCGCGGGGGTTCGGCAGAAGCGCATGGAGGACGCGTTGCGTGACCGGCAGCGCCGTACTTCGCCGTCCGGCTATTCCTCCGGCGACGCCTTATCTCGCGAAGCCGCTGATCCCGGGGCCTATGAGACTTGGGAAAACGGCCCCGTGGACAGCGGCTCCGGCTCGAACGGCGCCGCCTCCGAAGTCGTCAACGTGTCAGCTAACTCCCTGGAGAACAAGACCCTGGCGCCGGCGGAGCGGGATCTGCTGTTCTTCCTGATGCGCTACGGCACGGAGCCGCTGGACTTCGAAAGCGACTCGCCGTACTATTCGGGAGACGAGGAAGAGAAGCCGACGGTCGCCGACTTCATACGGGAATCTATGGATTCGGACGGCAGCTGCTTCGCCAACAGTGCCTACAAGCTGCTGTACGACAATTATATGCGTCTCTACGACGAGGGCCTGCAGCAGGAGGCCATACTCCGTTCCCTGCTGGACGGGGAGGATCGCCGTCTCGCTAATCTGGCCGCCGGCTTCTCCACGGAGAAGTATCAGCTTACGGTGGGGGCGTTCGAGGCGGCGCTCACGACCACGTCGAGCTTCCTCGTAAACGGCGTGCCCAAGGCCATCATGGTTTATGCCGAGCGGCGCGTGCAGGACCGGCTCGATACGCTCCGGCGTTCCCTTGCCACCGCGGGCCCTGAAGAACAGATGAACATGATGCAGGAGATGCTCAAGCTTCAGGCCGCCCAGCGCCGCATCAAGCAAAAGATAGGTAGGGAGAAAAGCTAGCCTAATTGTAAAAAAGCATTATATTCGCGGTTTTGAAATTCAACTGTGATGTCAGATAAGAAAAGAACCCTCGTAACCTGTGCTCTGCCGTATGCTAACGGCCCTGTACACATTGGTCACCTTGCGGGCGTTTATGTGCCCGCCGACATATATGTCCGCTACCTCCGTATGCGCGGCCGCGAAGTGCTGTACGTATGCGGCTCCGACGAGCACGGCGTGCCCATCACCATCAAGGCGCGCCAGCAGGGATGTTCGCCTCAGGATATCGTGGACCGCTATCACAAGATAATCAAGGAGTCTTTCGAGGGCCTGGGCATCAATTTCGACATATACGGCCGCACCAGCTCCAAGATTCACGAGAAGAACGCTTCCGAGTTCTTCCGCAAGCTCTACGACGACGGTAAGTTCATCACCCGCGAGAGCGAGCAGTATTACGACCCTGAGGCCAAGCAGTTCCTGGCCGACCGCTATATTGTGGGCACCTGCCCCAAGTGCGGCAACCCCGGAGCTTACGGCGACCAGTGCGAGAAATGCGGCAGCACCCTCAGCCCTGAGGAGCTTATCGACCCCCATTCCAAGCTGAGCGGAGCAACTCCCATAAAGAAGAAAACCACCCACTGGTACCTGCCGCTGCAGGATTATGAGCCTTGGCTGCGGGAGTGGATACTTGAGGGCCACAAGGAATGGCGCACCAACGTCTACGGCCAGGTGAAGAGCTGGCTGGACGGAGGTCTGCAGCCCCGTGCCGTTACGCGTGACCTCGACTGGGGCGTGCCGGTTCCCGTGGAGGGTGCCGAGGGCAAGGTGCTCTACGTCTGGTTCGACGCCCCCATAGGCTATATTTCCAACACCCAGGAGCTCCTGCCGGACAGCTGGGAGAAGTGGTGGAAGTCGCCCGACACCCGCCTTATTCATTTTATCGGAAAGGACAACATAGTTTTCCATTGTATAGTGTTCCCGGCCATGCTGAAGGCCTACGGAGACGGATACATCTTGCCGGAGAACGTCCCTGCCAATGAGTTCCTGAACCTGGAGGGGGATAAGATTTCCACTTCCCGCGGATGGGCGGTATGGGCGCATGAGTACCTGAAGGATTTTCCCGGCAAGCAGGACGTGCTTCGTTATGTGCTTACGGCCAACGCTCCGCAGACTGCCGACAACGACTTCAGCTGGAAGGACTTCCAGGCCCGCAACAACAGCGAGCTGGTGGCTATTTTCGGCAACTTCGTGAACCGCGCCGTGGTGCTTACGCACAAGTATTTCGGCGGCAAGGTGCCTCCGTGCGGCTCATTGCTGGACGTGGATAAGGAAGTGATGTCGGAGATTCCCGCACTGAAGGCTTCCATTGAGAAGAATATAGAAGAATTCAAGTTCCGCGAGGCGCTGAAGGATGCCATGGGCATAGCACGCGTGGGCAATAAGTACATTTCCGATACCGAACCCTGGAAGACCGCCAAGACGGATATGGAGCGTACGGGTACTATTTTGAATATTTCCCTGCAGATATGTGCCGACCTGGCCATTGCCTTTGAGCCTTTCACCCCGTTCGCCGCAAAGCGTCTGCGTGAGATGCTGGGTTCCGTGCTCGACTGGGAAATCCTTGGAAGGCCTCAGATTCTGCCTGCAGGGCATGAGATAGGGGAGCCTGAGCTTCTGTTCGCCAAGATTGAGGACGATGCTATTGACGCTCAGATTGCCCGTCTGCAGACCATCAAGGCCGAGATTGAGGCTCGTGCCAAGGCGGAAGCTGCCAGGCAGGTGACGCCGCAGAAGGAGGAGTGCACCTTCGAGGACTTCGAGAAGATGGATATCCGTACGGCCACCGTGCTGGAGGCGGAGCGCGTCCCCAAGACCGACAAGCTGCTGAAGCTGACTATCGATACCGGCATCGACCGTAGAGTAATTGTTTCCGGCATAGCCGAGCATTATACTCCGGAGGATATGGTGGGCAAGCAGATCTGCATACTCGCCAACCTCAAGCCACGCGTCATCCGCGGCATCGAGAGCCATGGTATGATTCTCATGGCCAAGCAGAATGACGGCAAGATGCGTTTCGTTACTCCCCAGGAAGCCGTGAACAATGGCGCACAGGTGGGTTAGCATACTTATTTGTTTCCTTGCGCTCTGGGCTACGAGGCTCGGTGCGCAGGACGTTTATGACGAGTGGGGTGGTGTTTATCACCCCTATCACATTAACGTAACGGCTAAGACGCCCGCCCCGAAGGGCTACAAGCCGTTTTACATCAGTCATATAGGCCGTCACGGAAGCCGCTATCCGGTACACGCCGGTTATGTTGGCAACGGCTTGGATCCTTTGCGCAAGGCCGATTCGCTCGGCCTTCTTACATCCGAGGGCAAGCGACTGATGGAGGCGTTCGCAAGGCTCGACAGCATTTCGCAGGGAACTTACGGGCTGATTTGCGAACTCGGGGCGCAGGAGCAGCAGGGGATAGCCCGCCGCATGGCTGCGGCATATCCCGGGGTTTTCAGTCAGAAGGGACGGGACAGCGTTGCCTGCTACTCCACCCACAAGCAGAGGGCTATTCTTTCCATGACCAATTTCTCTGCGGCGCTGGCTTCTTCTGCTCCGGCTGTGCATTTCGGATTCGTTGCCGGAGAGAAATACTACGACTATCTGTGCCGGGAGGATATGGCGGCTCCGGGCCTCAAGGGAGGATCCCGGAAGGCCGACCGTGCAATGGAGGAACAGTTTGATTATCAGGGGTTTTATTCTCGCATTTTTACGGATCCGGTGGCGGCTCACGCTTGCTTCAAGAGCGACCGCCTTATGGCGGAGACTTGTGTGACGAACGGCTCGGTGGCGGATTATCTGGGCATTCCTGAGCTTGTTCGCTGCCTTACTCCTTCTGAGTTCGAAGCAGCTTCCAGGATATACAATGCCAAGCAGTATTTCCAGCATTGCGGCAGTGCCGAGCAGGGGGAGTGGCGCATGCATATTATGGACCCTCTGGTGCTGGATTTTGTGGAAAAGGCCGATGCTGCGGTTGCCGGGAACAATGTGGCTGCGGACCTCCGTTTCAGTCACGATGTGGGTATGATGCCGTTCTTCTCGCTCATCGGCCTCCAGGGCTACGATACGCGTCTGTCTTTCGAAGAAGTGTGCGACCATTGGAACGCCACCTACATGATGCCCATGGCTACCAATCTTCAGCTGGTGTTCTTCCGCGGCCGCAAAGGGGACGTGCTGGTGAAAGTGCTGTTCAACGAGGGCGAAAGCTCAATCCCCGCCCTCGGTCCCGGCCCCTATTATCCTTGGCCCGCCCTGCGGGAGTATCTCCTGTCAGTAGTCGAATAAATCGTTATGGTTGTTTGGTGATTACTACCTGCATGCCGAGTGCAGCAACTATCCGATAGAAAGAGGAGACGGTAGGAACAGTGATGCCATGCTCTATACGAGAAATGTAAGATTTGTCTGCACCTATACGGCTGGCAAGTTCTCCTTGTGTTATGTGGGCTTCTTTGCGGGCATTCCTAAGGATATCCGCATTATACTCTTCCCAGGCTTTGTCTTCTTCTGCCTTCCATGTTTCTGAACCGACTGGCCCAAACCGATCAACCAGATGCTCGGTTATGTCGTAGAAGTCACCATGTTTGCTTTTCTTCATAGTACTGCTTCTTTAATTTTATTGCCTTTTCGATTACTGCCCGCGGTGTTTTTTGTGTCTTTTTAATGAGACAATTAAGCAAAACAACAAGTCTGGACCCATCATAGATGAACAGTATTCTAAGTTCTTTATTGGGGGTCGTAATCCTAAGTTCATTTATTCCTTCTTCAAGTGGCTTGATATAATGCGCAGGCATTCGGCTATCCGATTGCATTAGCACCATTGTTCTATCCACTTTATCTTTCTCATCTTGAGACAACGAATCATAGAACTCTTTGTAATAATCTCTAAACGCAATAATCTGTTTCACGGTGCAAGTTATATAAAGTTGTACACTTATGCAACATTTTCTTGAACAATATGTCTCGGTTATTGCGAATCTAAACAATTATAACAACTGAGGCAATACTTTCAATGCTCAAGCCTTCAATTATTTACGATTCTTATAAGGATAAAAAAGATTTGACGGCAATTCTTTATAATAACTGTTATTATTATCGCCCGGGATTCTCAAATGACGCCGCCTTTCGTCGCGGAGGCTGGAGGCAGGGAGGCTGGCGGAACTTCGTTCGCCGCGTTGAGACGCGGCTGCACTCCGGCCCCTCCCACCGTTTCCTGCGTCCTCGCTGCGCGAGAACTTGTCTCCGGCGGGCCCCTCCCCCTGCCCGTGCCCGGGGGTGGGCACGTCCGCCAGCCTCTCTGCCTCCAACCTTTCCGCTCCGTAGGCGGCTGAAATAAAGTTGTTTAATTCATAACTATTAACTATTATTGTCAATATTTTATTGTCAATAATTATTGATCAATGAAACGTATACTCATTCTTTTGCTTCTTTGTCCTTGTTTCATTACCTGTGTCGTTTCCTGATTTAGGTTGACTCGTGTTAATAGATTATTACTGGTAAAAGTTGACTATTAGTCGTTATCCCTGAGATGAGTTTACCATCCGAGTCTTATCACTGTCTGGGGTTGACTGGAGGCCGTAGGCCGGAAGGA
>JAFZIO010000025.1 GCA_017554335.1 Bacteroidales bacterium
GGAACTTATGCAACTCATTCTCCAGAACGTCGAAACACACCTTAAGATTCTGCGTGTCAACAATATAGAATAGCGGAACCCCGGGAACAGCGGCGCTGTACAACGTAGCCTCAATACGGCTGACCGCCCCGGTAAGAGGAGCAGTAATCGTACAATAAGTAAGCTCGTGCTCCAGCTGCTGAAGGGCAGCCTTCGCAGTATTGTACCCGCTGTTCACACGCGCCTGCCGCCGAATATCCTCCGGAGCCTGCTCCAGCTCGTTACGCTTGTACCCCTGCCCCATAAGGATAGACTGGTACTGGAACTCCGCCTTCTCCAGCTCGGCACGGGACCGCGCGATTTTGTCGTTAAGCACATCCTTGCTCAGCCGAACAACAACCTCCCCCTTGCGCACACGCTGACCCAGGATAATGTCGAAATCCACGATCTGCTCGCTGATACGGCTGTAGACAGGCACCTCGGTAACCGCCTGGATGGTCCCTTTACTGGAGAAGCCCTTGGCCTCAATGGTACGCTGCAGGTTGGTACCCTGGGCTGCCGGCGTGCTCACCTGCTCTTCGGCAAGCGCCGGAGCGGCTTCTTGAGACGAGGTCTGCTGCTGGGAATTGCAAGCTGCAAAGATCCCGAGAAGGGCGATGAAAACAAGAGACCTATTCATACTGAGTAAGGGTTAATAAGTGGTAGTAAGTAATCCAGTAATTGGCCAGGGCCGTCAGATGCTGGTTGTAGGCGCTGTCCCTGCGGCTCTGGGCTATGGAGTAGGTGTTGATATCGCAAAGGCCGTTGGCATAATTCTCGGCCGTCAACTCAAAGACCTCATCCGCCATGGTTACGGCTTCAGAAGTATGGGCAAGCATCTGCTCGTGGGCGCGCAGGTTGTCCATGGTAGTCCTGACGTCCTCGTCGAGGGCCCGCTCCTGCTCCTTCAGAGCCTGCTCCTCCCTGTCCTTCCATGCCGTAGCGGCGGCGTAGCCCTTTCTGGCGGCTCCGTTATCCACGATAGGCACACGCAAGGAGACCGCTCCGAGCATGAAGAGCTGCGGCTGCTGGTACGCCCCGACGAAGGTGTTGCTCAGCTGCTGCATGCCCACGCTGAAGTCCACCCCCACTTTCACCCCCTGCTCGCTGCGTGCCTTTTGCTGCTGTTGCAGGGCCTCGGAAAGCTCCATCTTCTTTTGCTGAAGCGCCGGACTGTTGGCCCTGGCCATCTCCAGAGCGTCTCCGTCGGACAAGTATACCGGCTTCGTGCTGGTGGGTATCGTAAGCCGGCTGCCGGAAGGGAGCACATCGGTGCGCAGGTAGGCCGCCAGGGACTCCCGGGCCAACTGTTCCTCGTTGCGGGCACTCAGGAGGGCGTTGGCGGCGTTGAGACGCTGGAGCTCCAGAGACCGGAGTTCTGCCAGGGACACCATGGCTATGCTCGCTTTCTCCCTTGCAATGGCGTACAAGGTATCGGCGGTCTGCTTGTTACGCAGGCACATGTCCATCATGCCCTGGGCGCAGGCCAGGCGGAAGAATCGGGTGGTGGCCTCTTCGGCTATGCGGTGAAGGTCGTAGCCGAGCTGTTTGCGGGCCGCCTCCAGTCGCTGGTCCTCAATGGTCTTCTCCCACTTGTAAGGGTTGTACCCCAGGAGGTCCTGCTGGTACCCTATGTTGAAGGGCAGGGCCACGAAATCCCGCGGACGGTCGTTCTGATCGTGCCCGAAGTATTCGCTCCAAATGGCCAGGCTCTCGACGTATGCGTCGCCGCCCCATCCGAGGACCTTCTGGCTCAGCCTCAGCTGTGCGGCAGTGGAGAAGCGGTCATAGTTGCGCAGGTACACGTAAGTGCGCGCCGGGTCGCTTATCATTCGCTGGTAGTTTGGCGTAAGGTTGAACTCCAGCTGCGGCTTCCGGAGCGCCTCGAAGCGGGCGTTCCGCTGGCTGTAGTACTCATACTGGTAGCGGCTCTGGAAAGCGGTGATGGTGCTGTCCTGGGCGAGCCGGATGATCTCGTCCAGGCTTTGGGCCCGGCAGACCAGCGGAACGCAGCAAAGGATAACTGTCAAAAGCTTTCTCATACCGTCTGCCGTTTAATGATTTCACTGAAATAGCCCCCATTGGCCATCAGCTCGTCGTAGCTTCCGTCTTCGGCCACCTTGCCGTCGGCCAGCACTATGATGCGGTTGCACTGCCTGATGGTACTCATGCGGTGCGCAATGGTGATGCGGGTGCAGTTCATCTTTGCCAGGTTTTCGGAGATCGTGTGCTGGCTGATGTTATCCAGGGCCGATGTGGCTTCGTCCAGGAAGACTATCCTGGGTTTGCGAATGAGGGCGCGGGCCATCAGGATACGCTGACGCTGGCCGCCGGATACCCCCTGACCGTCGGCGGTAATGGGGGTGTCCATGCCGCGGGGCATTGCTTCTATGTCTTTGTCCAGGGCTGCCATGCGTGCGGCCTCCCACACGACGTCGTCGCTCAGCCACGAGTTTCCGAAGAGTATGTTGTCCCGTATCGTGCCTTCTACCAGCTGGCCGTCCTGAAGGCAGATGCTGAGGCAGTAGCGACGGAGGCTGGGCTTGTTGATGTCGTCCAGATTGTGCTCGTCGTAAAAGATGGAGCCGTTCTCTGCCTTTTCGAATCCCAGCATCAGTCGGACCAGGGTGGATTTGCCGCAACCGGAAGGTCCCACCAGCGCCACATAATCCCCGGGGTTGATGCGGAGGTTCAGGTTGTTGAACAGGTACGGCATATCCTCATTGTAGCGGAACTTGAGTCCGCGGATGTCTATGGCTCCGCTGATGTCCTTGAGGAATACGGAGCCTTCTTCCATTTCCGATTCCGCCTCGAGGAGAGGGGTGCAAAGCTTGATTTCCGGCGCCAGCTGGGCCAGGACCTTGGTGATTCGCTGGAACTGCTGAATGGCTTCGGTGGCGATCGCCAGCACGCTGCAGTAGGCGATGTAGTCCGAGAGTCCCAGTCCGTAGTGCCAGGCGGCCAGCATGGTCACAATCAGTGGCACCATGCGGAAATTGTAGCTGATGGAGTTGCTGTAATTGAACAGCGCAGGATAGCGGCTGCCGTCGGGGTCTGAAGGCTCATAAGCCTCGGCCCAGTGGTGGAACGCCCGCACCTCGGCGCCGTTGGTGCGTATCTTCTGGCCTCCGGCTGCCAGGTTGTAAATGAGTCCGGTAAGCTTGGATGCCGCCGCATTGGCCTGGTTTTGGACCTTCTTGCGGCAGGAATACTGGACGTAGATGGTAAGCATATATAACGCCATCACCAGGATGCCCGTCCAGAGCAGCGGGCCGCCGTAGGTGAAGAACTGGATAAACATTACCACCGTGAACAGCAGGGTAAGTATGGTGGAAAGCATGTCCTCCGTGAGCTGGGTGGAGAACCGCACAACCGAAAGGACGCGGTTGGAAAGCTCTCCGGGAGAATACTTCTTGATGAATCCGGTTGACAGCGAAAGCAGGCGCGTCATCAGCGAGGTCTGCATGGTGTACTCGGTCTTGTCCTTCATCCTTACCACCAGGAAGTTGCGGGACATCTGCACCATCACGAGCCCGGCTGCGGCGCTGAAGAGCAGCACGGCAATAGGAGTGAGCTGGGAGGAATCTCCGGAAGGGATTACCTCGTCAAACAGCAGCTTACACGCGTGCGGGGTGAACATGGTGAGCAGCACTACGCCCAGGCAGGCCAGCAGGGCGCAGATGGCGTCGTACACGCTCAGCTGCCGCAGGGCGTGGCCGAGGAACGAGCTGATGGTAAGCTTGCCCTTCGGTAGCGGGTAGCAGAGCGAGAACGCCTCTTTCTTGAGGAGGCCCATGTGCTTGCGGACGTTGCAGCGGTGCCCGGTCTGCGGATGGACGAAAGTGTAGTCTGCAAAGCCGGGGGTGAGAATCACCGGCGTGTCGTCACTGGCCGTAAACGCCAGCAGCTTGCCGGAGCAGCGACTCCACCACTTGCCTTCCAGGTCAACCTGGCGGAAGAAAATCTGCTGCCGGTAGAATGTCTCTTCCAGCTGGTTGAGGTCCTCCGGGATTTCCCGCTTGAGCGTGAGCTTTTTCCACACCCGGCGGTCTATCATTCCGCGGAAGATGTCGGCCGCCCGGTTCATCGCCTTGCGGTCTCCTTCAATACGCTGGACCAATTGTTCGAAGAATAGGTTGTTCATGGGTCAAGCGTATTTCATAAGTTCGCGATAGAGGCCTTCCTGCTGCATAAGTTCCTCGTGGGTGCCTTGCTGGCTGATCCGGCCCTGCTCCATTACATAGATGCAGTCACAGTCGCGTATGGTGCTGAGTCGATGGGCGATGAGCACCATGGTGATGCCCAGGTTGCTTATGTTCTGCATCACTTTCTCCTCGGTCTTGGGGTCAAGGGCCGATGTGCCTTCGTCCATGATAAGGATGGAGGGATCCTTGGCCAGGGCGGTGGCAATCTCAATGCGCTGGCGCTGGCCGCCGCTGAAGTTCTTGCCGTTCTCGGACATAAGGCCCTGGTAGGCTCCGGGGCGCTCTGCAATCTCGTCGTGTATCTGTGCGTCGTGGGCGGCCATCACCATGGCGAAGTCTTCGATGGACTCGTCCCACATCTTGATGTTGTCCTCGATGGTGCCTTCGAAGAGCGTGATATCCTGGTTGACTACCGACAAGGAATTGATCTTGACGGCGCGGTTAACTTGCTGCACGGGAATTCCGTCCAGCAGCACCTCGCCCTCCCAAGGCTCATACAAGCCGGAGATGAGTTTGGCGATGGTGCTCTTTCCGCAGCCGGAAAAGCCCACGAAGGCGATACGCTCTCCCGCCTTGATCTTCAGGGAGAAATTCTTTAGGATGGGGGGAAGATTGCGGTCGTAGCCGAAGCTTACGTTTCTCAGCTCTATGTCGCCCCTTAATTTCGGTTGCTCCGGGAGATCTTCCAGGCCGGGCAGCTCCAGGGTGTGCCCTTCGCAGGCCTTCTCGACCTCTTCCAGACGCTCCATGGCGGCCTGGCTGCGATATACACTCTGGGTGGCTTTGACCGCCGAGTTGATGGGGTAGATGATGCTGGCGGCCAGGGCCTGGGAAGCCAGCAGCATACCTGGCGTAAGCTCTCCCTTAAGGATGTACCATGCACCCAGAACCAGGATGAGGGCGTTGCTCAGGTGCAGGACCAGCAGCGGGATGGAGCCGGTGCCCATGGTGCTCATGGTGGAGCGCACTCGTACGTTCAGGGCACCCACGAACGATTCCTCCCACTTGGCGAAGAAGGCTCGCTCGCCTCCCATCGACTTTATGGTCTCCATATTCTTGATGCCCGTCATGGTGACCCCCTGCAGGCGCGCATCGGTTACTTCGGTCCCCTTGGCCTTCTTCTTCATGCTGTCGGCCGTTACTTGCATCACCAGAACGAGAATGGACATGGACACCAGCACTACCAGACCCAGTTTCCAGCTGTACATCATCAGCATAACGCCGCTGATGATGGATTGCACGACGAAGATGAGGCCGATGGAAAACTGGTCCATTGTGCGCGTGATGCTGGTGATGCTGGAGTAGCGGGCCACCAGCTCTCCGGACGACAGGCGGTCCATCGCAAGCATGGGCAGCTTCAGTATGTTGAGGACGAAGCGGGACGATGCCAGAACGCCCATCTTGGTAAAGTGCCTTCTGCGAAGTAGATTCATGGACATCCACACCCCCAGCTCCAGGACGAACAGCAAGATGTAGCAGGTCATCAAAGGCCCGAACCACTTGGGATTCTTGCGGGTGATGATGTTGTCTGTGTAAATCTGCTGGAAGAAGGGCGCCAGCAGGTATGCGACTATGTCCACCAGGTATAGCAGGAAAGTAACCCAGAAGAAGGTCATGCTTCCCCGCATGAAGTGACGGATCAGCGCCGCCGTGGACTTGCTTCCCTTTTTCCCGCTCATTCGAAACGGAGTTTTGCGCTCCGGAAGCGCGTTCTGGTTTCTTCGAACAAATACTGGAACATGCTGCGGCGCTTCACTTCACTCATTACCGAGCAGTAAGTTCCGACATTCATATTCACGTCTTCCGGCTCGCCGAAGGACCAGTAGTATTTTGACGGATCGTCGGGCGAGGGGAGCAGCTCTATCTGCACCTGGTACATCATATCCCCGGAGGAGAGCAGGCGTCCGGCCATTTCCTCATTCTTCAGGGTTTTACGCACCTCATTGGCGGAAACGGGGTATCGGTCTATCCGGATCACGCGCCCCTTGACATAACCGATTTCGTCTCTTTTTTCATTTTCCGGCCAAACCTGGGCCATCATGCCTTCCTGAAGGTAGCGCTGACCCGCATTGTCTATATAGGCTATAAGGATGGAGCGTTGGTCCTGGCCCTGGCCTCCGCTCACCACGCTGATGATGGGCTCGAAGGCCTCGAAAGGCTCGTTGTCCACCTTGGTGCTGATTACCGTCCCTTCCACCGAGCTGGTGAGGATGCTGTAGCTGTCGTCCATAGAAACAAGGGCGACCGACTGACCCTGGTTTACATGGTCTCCGCTGTGCACGAAGACTGTCCTTACCATGCCCCGGTTGGGGAGGGAAACGTCGGTGGTGCCTTCCAGGGGGAATACCACGCCGCTGTAGTAAACTTTGTCGGAGACGCTGCCGAGGAACCCCCATACAAAGAAGGCCGTCAACAGCAGCAGCGCCGTAAAGGCGAGGAGATAAGTTGGCAGGGCCGTCACCTTGAGCGTGCTGCCGATCTGGTCCGGAGACTGCAGGGCTTGCTTCCTGCTATCGGAGGAAAAAGGGTTGTCAGTAGTCATTTAATGATATGCGGCGTTATCAGTAAGCAAATATAGTTAAAAATCAAAAACTTTTACTACCTTTGCAGTCCGCTCTCGGGTAGGGCGTACTAAAGTATTAATTAAACAAACAGATTCACAATGGCTGTTAAGATTCGTTTACAGCGCCACGGTAAGAAGAATTTCGCATTCTTCCACATTGTAGTGGCAGACGCACGCGCACCGCGTGACGGTCGTTACATCGAGCAGATCGGCTCCTACAACCCCAACACCAACCCTGCTACCATCGTACTCAACTTCGAGCGCGCACTGGCATGGATCAAGGTAGGTGCAGAGCCCACTCTGGTCGCACGTCGTATCCTCTCCTACGAGGGAGTTCTCCTTCGTCACCACCTCGACGGCGGTGTCGCCAAGGGAGCCCTCACCCAGGAGGCTGCTGACAAGAAGTGGAACGACTGGAAGGCTGGCAGGGATGCCAAGATCGAGGCCAAGAAGACCGGACTCAAGAATGCCGCTATCGAGGCCCGCAAAGCCGCTAAGGCTGAGGAAGCAAAGGTAAATGAGGCACGCGCCGAGGCCCTCGCCAAGAAGGCCGCAGAGCTCGCCGCCGCACAGGCTGCCGAGAAGGCCGCCGCCGAAGCTCCCGCAGAAGAGGCTGCAGCAGAAGCCGCAGCTGAGGAGGCTCCCGCCGCCGAGGCAGAAGCATAATGCTTCCAATCGCCAAAATTCTGAAATCCAACGGCACCGAAGGCGACATCCTAATCGGACTGCTCGACTTCGACGCCTCGGACTTCAACACCGAGGAACCGGTATTCGTCGAATTCGACGGACTGCCGGTTCCCTTTTTTATTGAATCCGTTACCCCCAGGGGTGGCTCCCGCGCAATAGTTCACCTTACCGACACCGACACCCTTGCCGATGCCGAGGAACTCGTCGGCAGGACTATCTGCCTTGATGCGGAAGACGACTCAGAAGAGGAAGAAGACTTCACAGGCTGGACGCTTTACGACGGTGACCGCCTCGTGGGCGAAATCTCCGGCCTGGAAGATATACCCGGCAACCCCTGCCTGTGCATAGGCGACGCCCTCGTCCCCCTGCACGAAGACTTCATCATTTCCGCGGATCCGCAGACCCGCACTCTTGTAATGGATTTGCCCGAAGGGCTGCTCTAGAATCGGAATTCAGCACCCACATTCACCGTCCAGAGGCGGCGTGCCGGAACCATGTCGATCTGGCCGTTCGGCTGTATCTTCTCAACCTCCCTGTGCGTTACGCGCCATACAAAGTCGACGCGCAGGATGCGGAAGATGTTGGATATGCCGGCTCCCAACTCTATGTAAGGTACGCCACCCAGAGTAGTCATCCTGGTCTGGCTGTCCGCCCACTGGGGGAACTGCATCATGGCATTGTACTTGGGGTCGGAACCGTTGTTCCAGTCGCGCAGCGTACCGTAGGCCATCTTGGCGGAGAACTCCTCGCGGAGCTGCAGTTTGCTGATCAGGGGAATCTTGCCCAGGAAGAAGCCGTTGAAGCAATGGTACCAGAACAGCGTAGCCCAGGTGTCGGAGCCGAACTCGAAGTACTCCATGCAGGAGAACGCCGTCTTGTCCATTATGTTGGTGGCGTTGCCGGGATACATCTGCAGCGTCATCCAAGGCACCTTTCCTATTATAGTACCGGTGTTCAGATCCAGCTCGGACGTACCCAGCGGCGGTATGCGGAACTTCCAGTACACCTCCATGGACGGACGGAAGTAGCCCAGCTCGTTCTTGCGTCCGAGACCGGGTACCGAGCCCTCCAGGTTCAAAGTCACTATAGGATAGTCGGAGTGGATGTAGCTCTTGGTGTAGAAGCCGCGGTTTACCGTCTCCTCCCATGAGAAACGGCCGGTGAGCCTGAGCTCGTTTTCGGCGACACTCGGAATCACGTTTCCGTCCCAGTCTATCATGGGAACGAAGCGGTTGGAGAAGTAGCGCTTTATTGCCGCCTTGGCTTCCAGGTTGAAGTTCATGGAGAACTCATGCTGGTAGCGGGCGGAGATGTTGAACATCGGCGCCAGCTTGGACTGACGGCCCCAGAAGGACGTTAGGAAGTTGTCGCTGGTGAGGTTGCTCTGGCCCTTGCCCAGCTGGAACACCTCATATCGGGCGTCAAGTGTCAGTTTGCGCTCCGGTTCCCAACTGAACAGGTGCTCGTAGGTAAGCGAGCCCTTGACCTGGGAGTCGTTAGGGTTATTGTTGAGGCAATAAGAAATGGCTCCGGTAAACCTGAACTGCCTGCTCAGCTCCTTGGACGTGTGCATGCTGAGCCTGAATTTGTGGCCCTCCAGCTCGTTGCTGGAATACAGCTGTCCTATGCCTATACCCACCGGGCCTATGTCGTAGAAGCTGGTCGCCAGGGTGTAGGCAACCTTGTACGCGGCTTTGTAAAGGTCTACTCCCTGTATCTGGTCGACCATGTCGTAGACTCCCTGTTCCTTGGCGGTAAGCTCGTACGGACGTTCTGCCTCCCAGAAAGCCTCGTCTTTATAATTGGCCTCGGGGAGCACCTTCACCTTTCCGTCTCCCGGCTTGAGCGGCTCCATGGGGGAGAAATCGAGGTCTCTGTAGTTCAGCTGCCGCGTGCCTATTACCGACATCATGCGGGTGGAGTCGCCGAGCGCAATTGAGAAGTCGGCGTACATCTTGTCCTGCCCGTAGAACCAGGTGGAATCCGGCAGGCGCTGGTAGTCGGTCTCCAGCACTATATCCCTCAGCCAGTTGACGTTGCCGCCACGTACCATCTTGGCCGTTATGTGCTTCACCGCGTACTCCTCGGCGTCTATGTGCATCTCGCCGTCGAAAGCGGGGGAGGAGATGCCGGGCTTGGGGTGGTAGCGCACCAGGTAGGTCTTGCGGCCGTCGACCTGGAGCGAATCGATGATGTAGTAGTTATAGAACAGGAGGCCGTTCCTCTGGATGGGGGACGGGAACTCCACGTTGAAGGTGTTGATGAAGGGACGGTAGAAATTGACCTGAAGGTGCATGCTGCCGGTGAACTGGCTGAGCATGTTGGCGTTCGGGTTGATGCCGGAGATGCGGTTGGCGGTGATTATCTCGTTGTCCACCGTAGGGTTTGAGGTGTGCCTGCGCTCCACCACGGACTCGGAAATCAGCACCGGCAGGTAAGGTACGCCGCTCACCACGGAGGTGTCCATGTAGTCGAAGACGAAGCCGAATTCCTGCAGGAAATACTTGTTGGTAAGCACCTCGCGCGGATGCGAAAGGTCCAGCTCCATCTTGTTGTATACGTTACACTTGAAGGTCTCCCGCTGGTCCGGGTCGTTGTTGATGCGGTGTGCGTCTATATTGGCCAGGAGCCGCTTGATCCTGCGGTTGTCGGCCTTCACGAAGGCGCCGGGAAGCTGGTTTTCCGCGAGCTTCAGTTTGAATTCCACGTGAGAGAACGCCCCGTGTTTGATTTCCATCTCCTGCGGCTCGTATCCGAGCAGCTGGCAAATCAGGATCTTGGCGTTAGGGTCGCGGGTCTCCAGGATGAACTTGCCGTCAATATCTGCGGTGAGGCCTATCGTAGTATTCTTGAAATAAATACCGGCGAAAGGTATGGGCTCGCCTGTCTGCGCATCGCGCACCGTGCCGCTGACCTTGGTGGTCTGTGCGCACAGTTGCAAAGCCGCAAAAAGCATAACCAATATTACCGCAAAACGCTTCATAAACAATATAGCCGGCAAAGATAGCAAAAATCGTGCAGAAACAAATATAATAATAGTGCAGGTCCGAATTTTACCAGGCCGCTGAAAAAGAAGAGGGCGTGGGCCCAACAAAAAACGTCGGTCGTCCCATCGAAAGGATGACCGACGTCACTGGATGTATGGAGGGTGTTACTTCCTGATGGCTGCGATGCCGGGGAGCTCCTTGCCTTCGAGGGCCTCGAGCATGGCGCCGCCGCCGGTGGAAACGTAGCTGACCTTCTTGGCGTAACCCATCTGGGTGACTGCTGCAACGGAGTCGCCGCCGCCTACGAGGGTGTATGCGCCTGCCTCGGTGGCCTTTGCCAGCAGTTCAGCGATCTTGAGGGTACCCTTGGCGAAGGGAGCGATCTCGAATACGCCCACAGGACCGTTCCAGAGGATGGTCTTGGAGCCGAGGATGACCTTCTCCCACGTTGCGAGGGACTCGGGGCCTGCGTCAACACCTTCCCAACCTTCGGGGATTGCGTTGGAAGGAACCACCTTGGTGTGGGCCTCTGCGCTGAAGTCGTCGGCGATGAGGGTCTGGGTGGAAATGTAGATGTTCACGCCCTTCTCCTTGGCCTTTGCGAGGATCTCGAGTGCCTGGGGCATGAGCTCGTCCTCGTGCAGGGAGTTGCCGATCTGGCCGCCCTGGGCCTTGATGAAGGTATATCCCATACCGCCGCCGATAATGAGGTTGTCCACCTTCTCGAGCATATTCTCGAGCACTGCGAGCTTGCTGGAGACCTTGCTTCCGCCGATGATAGCGGTGAAAGGATGCTGGGCGTTCTTGAGCACGTTGTCGATGGCCTTGATTTCGCCTTCCATCAGATAGCCGAACATCTTGTCGTTGGGGAAGTAGTCGGCGATGAGGGCGGTAGATGCGTGGGCACGGTGTGCGGTGCCGAATGCATCGTTGATATAGCAGTCTGCATAAGATGCGAGAGTCTTCACGAAGCCCTTCTGGGACTCCTTCACGACAGCCTTGGCGGCCTTCTTCTCCTCGTCGGAGGCATCCTCTGCGAGTCCGCGGGGCTTGCCTTCCTCTTCTGCGTAGAAGCGGAGGTTCTCGAGCAGGAGAGCCTCGCCGGGCTTGAGGGCTGCAACTTCAGCCTGGGCCTTCTGGCAATCGGCGGCAAACTTGACGGGAACGCCGAGGCACTCGGAAACGTGTGCCTGGATGTGCTTGAGGGAGAACTTGTCGGTCACGCCCTTCGGACGTCCGAGGTGGGACATGATGATGAGGGAACCGCCACCTGCGAGTACCTTCTTGAGGGTGGGCATTGCCGCACGGATGCGGGTGTCGTCGGTAATCTCGAAATTCTCGTTGAGGGGGACGTTGAAGTCAACGCGTACGATGGCCTTTTTGCCTTTGAAATCGTAGGAATCGATGTGCTGTTGCATTTCTATAATGTGTTTTTGAAATTTCCGACGCAAATTTAGCAAAAAAAACATATCTTTGTTTTCCTATAAAATATATTATGACAATGCCCTACAAAAAGCCGGAGCTTTCTCTAGAAGAAATAGAGCCGGATATTCTGATTTGCCAAAGCATGGTTCTCCCCGGAAGCCTCGAGGACACATATGATGAACCTATCTAAAGAGTATCGGACAATGAAAAAGTTTTACATTCTTGCTCTTGCACTAGCGGCCTGTTCCTGCAGTGTGGAAGAACCTGGGATTTCCGTAACTCCTGACGAAAAGGAAGTCATCTTGCGCGCCGTTTACAGCGACGACGAAACAAAGACCGTCCGACAGGCTGACGGCAAGGTTTTCTGGTCTCCCGGCGAGGCTATCAGCGTTTTGAGAAAGACCGGCTACAGCAGCAATACACAAGTAGGTTGCTATAAGTTCGTTTCTACTAATACCGAGCCTCAGGCTTCCGTAGAATTCCGCGGCACGCTGCCTGATACGGGTTACGATCAGATTTGGGCGATATATCCTTATGACGAGCAAAACGCCCAGATCCGCGACAGCTATGATGTTTTCAGCGGCAGTAGCTGGCTTCCGTTCCATCAAACTGCGGTGGCTGGTACATTCCCGGACCGGCTTTACATAGCGGCAGCGACAACCACGACCAACGAACTGGTATTCAACCATCCGCTGGGCGGTATAAAATTTTCGCTGACCACCCCCGGGATCACAAAAGCCTATGTCAAGGCTTTTAATGACGACCGCGTCGCCGGAATTGTCAGTTTGGGTTATAACTCCAACAGCGGCAAAATATATGCGGATTGGAGCAACCAGAATATTCCGGAAGAATCTATAATAGATTTGGTTTCGGCAGACGGCAGTCCTTTCGAAACCGGGGCGGATTACTACTTCGTCATGCTTCCGCATACCTACAAAGGATTCGACTTTCTGTTCGAGCGCTCCGACGGGAAAATCCTCCGTCGTAAAATAGACAAGCAGGTGGAAATAAAACCTGCATGTTTCCGCACCCTCATGGAGGCAGACAGCGGCCTTGAGTGGGTGGATAATGTGCTCTCCCTTTCGGCAACGAGTTTCGATGCATCGGATTACGCCTGTTCCTTCGACGTTGTCGGCACATCTTTCTCGGACATCAACATTACGCCCGACTGCGATTGGCTTGTCCTTTCCGACTCCAAGGGCGACACCAAATTCGGCCGCACTTACACTTTCCTTGTAAAGGCTAATTACGGGGCGGAGCGCAATGGTACCATTTCCTTCACCTCTGACGGCCAGACCGAGACTTTCACCGTCACTCAGGCCGCCTGCTCAAGGGCTGTTATCCCCGTCAGGCATAATTCCGGCGTCATTTTCACATCCACGACCTGTCAAAAGAGTTTCTCTATGACTAATGCCTTCGAGGCTATAAAAACGGAAATGGGCGACTCTTTCAACTATGCGGTAATCCATGCGAAAGACAGCAAGCTCTACTCATTCCCCACAGTTTTGAGCGGATGTTACTCTGTTAGCGCGCATCCCAATGGCTTTATCGACGGACGCACAAAGATACTGAACAATATAAGCGACGCAGAAAAGATGCTGACCGATATCAGGTCTGCCATTTCCAACACCAACGATTATTACCGGCCCGTTACCTCTATCGGCGTAGCTTCCACGGTTGACGGCGACAACATCAAGGTTGACGTGGATGTATACGGTGCGATGGCCGGATCTTACTGCATTGTAGCGATGCTGGTTGAAAGGAACGTGAGTATACAGCAGTATCCCCAGTCGGGCGGCGGCAACCACGATTACATCGCGCGTATCATGTTTACCTCCGGTCTATATGATTACGAAACGTTCAGTATCCCGTCCGATGGCGCCACAACTTCGTTTACTTATAACGGAACGCTGAAAAACACCTACAACCGTGACAATCTGTTCGTGTTTGTCTTTGTCTTGAATACCTACGGAACGCCGCCGAATCTTAATTTACTTGTCCTGCCAGACCATTGGACCAGTGGTAACAGAGTGTGGTGGTACAACGACAACAGCCGCATGGCGCCTATAGGTACCAAGGTTGACCCGGAGCTGCAATAGATGATTGAGTTTCCGTCATCCTCCTGGCACGATTACGAGCTGCTGGACAGCGGCGCGGGCGAGAAGTTGGAGCGTTTCGGCGCCTTCGTGCTTGCGCGCCCCGAGCCCAAGGCGCTGTGGGACAAGAGCCTGCCGCAGGCCGAGTGGAACCGTCTTGCGCACACCCGCTTCAAGCCCGGCGCCGGTTTCGGCAAAGCCGGCAAGGAAGACAGCGGCACCTGGGAACGCCTTCACAAGATGGACGACCAGTGGTGGATCCGGTATCCGATAGTCGGAGGGAGTTCTGCGGAACTTTCCCTCCGCCTCGGGCTCACCTCCTTTAAGCATGTCGGGGTGTTCCCGGAGCAGGCGCCCAACTGGGAATTCATTTACCGGAAGTGCAAGGAGATGGACCACCCGAAGGTGCTCAACCTCTTCGCCTATACCGGAGCGGCGTCGCTTGCGGCACGTGCCGGCGGTGCGGAGGTCACGCACCTCGACTCCGTCCGCCAGGTGGTCACATGGGCACGCGGGAATATGGAACGAAGCGGCCTGGACGGTATCCGCTGGATCGTAGAGGATGCTATGAAATTCGCACGCAGGGAAGCGCGCCGCGGCAACACCTACGACGGCATCATACTCGACCCTCCGGCATACGGCCACGGGCCCGACGGCGAGAAGTGGAAGCTCGACGAATGCCTCTTCGAGATGCTCCGCACCGTGGCGCAGATTCTGGCGCCCCACGGCTTCGTGGTGCTGAACTTGTACTCCAACGGCTATAGTGCCGCCCTCGGCGAAACGCTGGTTCGCGAAGCCTTCGGCATTCCCGCCGCCGCGGAGGCCGTGGAGGCGGGGAGCATCACTTCCGGCGAGTTGGCGCTGCGAGACCAATTCGGTAAGGTGCTACCTTTATCAATAGTTGTCAGATTAGAAAAGAAATAGTTACTATGAAAAAGTTTATTTTGATTGTTGCGGCCTTATTTACCGTTTGCTCTTGCGATTTCAGCAGCATTACCAACCGTTTCGTAAAAGGAAACGGCGTTCCCGTAGATGTGCCTGTTACCGTTGCGGACTTTGACTCCATTTCCTCCGTCGGTTCGATAGATGTTTACTACACCCAGGCCCCGGGCGCACCGTCAGTTGTTCTCACCTGCGATGAGAACACAGTCGATTATTATGAGGTTACCGTCAGTCAGGGAGTTCTCAAGGTGGACATCAAAACCGGTTACGTGGTTATTCCCAAGACCAAGTCTTATGTTACCGTGCGGTCATCCAGTCTAAAGGAAGTGAAGCTTACGGGCTCAGGAGACTGCTATGTGTCAGGCAATCTCGTCGTAGATGAAGATCTTGATTTCACCATCACCGGCAGCGGCGACCTGGAATGCTCCAGCGTAGATTGCAGGTCATTCCAGGCAAAGCTTACCGGATCCGGCGATGCCCGAATCAATCAGCTGGCGGTAAATATCGCCCTTCTTTCCTCTTTGGGAAGCGGAGACATTTCCGTCAACACCGTCAGCGCTTCATCGATTATCCTTGCCTGCTCCGGCAGCGGCGACGCAAATCTCGGCTGCGACAATGTCGGCAAGATAGAAGTTACCATCACCGGAAGCGGCAATGTTACCCTCACCGGCAGGGCCCGCGAGCTTAAGAAGAAGGTCACCGGCAGCGGAAGGGTCAACATCAAAGGCCTTGAGCTCCCGGATTATTAGTACATCTTTTCCATATCGAGAGATAACAACTCCAACCGCAACATGTAGGTGTCTCGAAGTTGCGTTACGGCATCGTCGAAGCTGAGGGTTTCGTCTCCGTTAATCAGGAGGCCCTTGTTCTCCCAGCGGTCCATAGCGGGGTTCCACAGGGCGAAGTTCAGCTGCGCAGAAGCGGCGTGCTTCGCTTTATAACCGTCTATTTCTTTCGGAATCCGGAGCAATTCCGGCAGCAACTCCTCGAAACGCTTCTTTACACGGGCGCAGAAAGCGGGATCCTTGAACAGCCGCCCGTACCAGAAAGCCCCTTTGTTCAGGGAAGCGGCGGCCCGCAGACGGCTGGTGCCGCTTTTATTCAGGCACCAGTCGAAGTCCCAGCAGGGTCCGGCCTTCAGCTTGCCGCCTTCGTCGAGATGAGTATACACGCTGCCCGGATGCCCGAGCTCGGAATTCCCCATGATGGCAAACACCAGCCAGTAGTCCACGAAGGAATCTACATCCAGGTAGGCGGCATAGCCCTTCTGAGGGTCGGCAAAATCCTTCCCGTACAAAGCGGCGGCGGCATCTTTGACATATTTCTTGATGAACGCCTCCCGCTCGGGCGTAAGATCCTTTGCCGAAGGATACTTCACGGCAAACGGTATTCCGCAGAACAAGTAGGCCGACGAGCCGTGGTAATCTTCCCACTGCACTTCATTGTCGTAATGGAAATCAGACTCAAGCAGGTAGCCACCGGAGGAAAGGCTGAGCCTGTCGGGGCCGACGGAGACAGACTCCGAAAGCAGATATTGGCCGAGATGCCGGCCGTTGAGCACCAGCTCCACCGGCACGCAGCGGGGCGTCCAGTCCAGGGAGGTGAGGGACGACACCCTCATCGCCAGAAGGTTACGCAGCAGTGTGCGGTCGCAGAAGTTGGCAAGCAGCACCCAGTCGCGATGCGCCGGCATCCCCAGCAACGGCACGTCGTCGGAAAAACGCAGACGGTACGGCTTCTTGGGCCAGCGCCAGGTAATGTTGCCACGTCCTTTTATGGTGCAGGCAAGCGGCTCCAGGCTTTCATTTCCGTTCGGGTCGTGGATTCGCAGCTCCGCCGCAACCCTCAGTTCCTTCGACTCCACGGCGGCGCCACCTTCGGTATCGATATACACCACCGGCAGGCCGGTATGCGTGAACGGTGCCGTCAAAAGGGAGTAAAGCAGGATTATTATCGCAGTCTTCATCGCTACTCAGACACTTCCAGATAGTGCTCCCTGGCCAGCGAGGCGTAACAATACTTACGGGCGGAGGGAGAAGGGAGAAGGCTTCGCGGGAAGCCTGTCCAGGATGCTTTAGACCTCAATGATTCGAGGTCTCCCAAGCCGGCCGAAGGCCACAGGCATCCGGAGTTATATGCGGCGGCAGCCAGCCTTACCTGCTCTGATACGGGAAGGGTGTCTATGCCCTCCTGTATTTTGGCCCCGGTGCTGTCGAAAGAGCCATAGGATATATACAAAAGGCGCAGGAACAAAGCTAGATATACAGCCTGCCAGTCGGCGCACTGCATCCTGCTCAGCCGGGCCTCGCGCGCTGAGCGGTTGTCGCTTATATCGAACTGAAGTTCCGGGACTTGGGCGAGACCGCTTTGCATCCAGGCATGCTCAAGCTTTTCGACGAAAGATGGTTTCATCTGAAATACTCCTATGGAGAAATCGAAACCAGATCCGGAAGTGACGTAAGTGCTGGAAACGGCCGAGGTCTCCAGCCAGTCCTGCCAATAGCTGTACATCATATACTCAGGCCATACTACCGATTCTGCAATAACGGGGTTCACGCCCATAGCCTGCCATATTTCCTGCCATTTTACGGGAGCCCTGTCGGCAGCGTATACGGCAAGAGGCAGAGTCAAAAAACAGAATACCAGTATTTTCCTGAAAATGCTCATTTCGTTCATTACAAATATAACATAATTTCATATTTTTGTATTAGTGAAAGGGCATGTCCATATTATTCCGCTTGCGGTAGCTTTATTTCTGTTGACAGGTAGTTGCGCAACACCTTCTGCCCTGTTCATACAGACAGTAGAGAACGGATACCGTTCGGGAATGTACCACCAGGACAGCCTCATGTTCGTGGATCCCGTAGGCGACGCATTTCTTCTGCGCAAGCTGGACACCCTTCCCACCAAGCTCTGGACTTATTTTGTTCACGCTTCGCTTCCGCAGTCCAAGGGCCGGACCCAAAGCCCCTCCTCCCCCTCTTTTAAGATAGGAGACACCAAGCCTATAGATTCGGACAAGTTTCTGAATCAATGTGCTTTAATAATGCGCGGGTATTTTCCGGATATTATTCCGTCTGCGTGCGAAGAGCACAAATGGTCTCCGGATGCCAAAGCCTATCTCCCCTATGCTTACTGGCACCGCCTCGGCAGGCGTCTGTCCGGAGCCCAGCAGGACTGCCCGGCATCTACTCTCGGCGTAACAAAGCTCCTCCTTTGTCTTTCCTGCGGCTGGACGTCCCGATATTGCGTTACCGGGCAGGAAAAAGCCCTTTCTCAGTGGATCATGTTGCACCCGGACAGGAGCGTAGAGCCTCACGAACTGTTTTCTGAAAGCTACCGCCTGAATGGCGGCAACATCTACCTTACGCTCCTAACTTGCGAAAACATACTCACCAAAATGCCGTTCAGACCGGGCCGGAACAAGGATTCCATGCAACTCAAACTTGCATATATACGTAACGACTCGGAGCCTCTCGGCGACAATTACGGGGCCTGGTACCATTTCTTCGGTGCCGCACTGTACGGCTTCGTGAGAACGCAGGCCTTCAGTACTTTCGTGGTCGACGTGGAAAGTTTCGGTTCTTTCTTCTTCGAAGGTCCTGACCGTCAGGAGACTCTCCTGAACAGAAGCGGCGCCATTTTCGGTGCGCAGCTCCGGACCATGTTCGAAAACGCCTCCTGGTTGCTCGTCCCCGCCGACGCCAGGACCGATTACCGGCTCACCCCCGGCATCGCAGCCATCAGGAAGTAAGTAGCGGGAATAGCCATATCATTGCGAGAGGACGGAGACGGTCTCTCGCTTTCTTTGTGCCCGGAATGCCTCAGCAGGCTTGTTGGGCCCACAGAAGGGGGATTGGGGGCCGGAATGACCTCTTGGCCGGCCGTTCTGGCCCACGTGAGGGCGGTTTTGGGCCCGTGAGACGGGTTTAGGCGGTGCCCCGGCCCACCAGGTGGCAGTTTTGGGCCGGAATGACCTCTTGGCCGGCCGTTTGGGCCCACGGGAGGGCGTTTTTGGGCCCGTGAGACGGGTTTGACCAGCTGCCCCGGCCCACCGGCCTGCCAAAGTGGGCCAGGAAAGTTATTGGCGCCAGCTAATACATCTCCTCCACACTCCATACGAAGGCTCTCAGACCCAGGTCGGGAGAGCCTTCGTCTTTTGTGCGAAGGGCGTCGAGGATGCCCTTAACCTTGTCATCCGGAACAACGGCCAAAATAGCGTGGTTCTGCTCGGGCCAGGCGTGGTCGCCCAGGTGGGGGATGCCGTTGAAGCCGCCGCGGCCCTGGATGTCGGTCCAGCGGGTGTAGCCGCGCTGGCGCACGGACTCAAGCACTTCTATAATCTCGTCGCTATATGCCTGATTGTAACTTATAAAGACAGCTTTCATTTCAAAGCGAGTTTTTTCTTGCGCTTGTCCTGACGCACGCAGATGGAACAATAAACAGTAGGAATGAGCACCAGGGTCACCAGGGTAGATATAGACAAGCCCCAGCACACGGTTACGCCGAGGGCGCGCCACATCTCGGAGCCTTCGCCCGTGCCGATAGCCATAGGCAGCATACCCAGCACGGTGGTAAGGGTGGTCATAAGGATAGGACGCAGACGGCTGCGGGCCGCGGTAGTGGAGGCGTCACGCACGTTCATGCCGCGCTCGCGCAGCAGTATGGTGTAGTCAATCAGCACGATACCGTTCTTTACCACTATACCCAGCAGGATTATTATACCCACCAGCGACATCATTCCGAGGTTCACGCCGGAGACCGTAAAGCCCAGCAGCACGCCCACAACGGCGAAGGGCACGCTGAACATAATCACGAACGGACTCATGAACGACTCGAACTGGGACGCCATGACCATGTAGACCAGTATGACAATCAGCGCGATAAGCAGGAAGAGGTCAGCGAACATGTCCTGCTGCTCCTCATAGTCGCCGGCAATCTGGATGTTCAGCTCGGCCGGAATCTCGGTGGCGTCAATGGCGCGCTGAGCCGCTTCTACGGCGTCCGACAGGGCCGCTCCGCGCGCCACGATACCGGTCACGGTAATCAGGCGCTCGCGGTCCTTTCGCTCGATGGACGGCGGCACCAGGGTCTCGACAATCGACCCCAGTTCCTTCATGCGCACCACGTTGCCGAGTCCGTTGGTCACAGGTATGTTCTCCATGTCCTCGATGCTCGTACGGAATTCGGGGGCGTAGCGCACGCGTATGCTGTACTCCTCGCCGTCCTCGCGGTAGAAGGAGGCCACGCTGCCGCTCATGGCGGCGCTGAATGCCGCACCGGCGGTGGTGGAGTTGAGGCCGTTGAGGGCCAGCTTGGTGCGGTCGAAGTCCATCTGGTACTCCGGAGTATACTCGTCGCGGCTCAGGGTCACCTGCGCGAAAGCGGGGTCCTCCAGCATCTTGGCCCTCAGCTCGCGGGCCACCTCGTCGGTGGTCTGGAAGCTGTAGCCGTAAACCTCCACCTTGATCGTCGAAGCGCCGCCCATACGTCCGCCGCCCTCGGTAACGGTAGCACGGTGGATGTCGGGATACTGCTTCAGCACGCCGCGGATGACGTCGGCAATCTCGGCACTGGTGCGCTTGCGCGTGCTGCTGGTGCCGATTCGCACGTTCATGGAGATGATGTGCGTGCCGTTGCTCTGCATGTTGGCGAAGGTGTTGTCGGTGTCGGCCTGGCCGAAGGTGAAGTTGATGCGCTGCGCCTCAGGTACCGCCTCGCGCACGTCGTCGTAGAGGCGGAAGGCGAACTCGCGGGTGACGTTCTGCGCCGTTCCCATGGGCAGCTCTATGTTGCAGGAGATGCGGTCGGTGTCGCTGTGAGGGAAGAACTCCGTCTTCACGCCGGGAGCCATAAGCGCCACGGACACGGCGAACACTACGGCGAAGGCGATAATCACTACCGCACGCCTCTTGGTCGCCCAATGGATTACGTGGCCGTAGCCCCTGGAGATCCAGTCGATGAAGCGGTTGACCGGCCCGAAAATGGCGTTGTACGCACGTCCGTGCTTCTCGTTAGGCTTGAGCCAGCGGGAGCAGAGCATGGGCACGAGGGTGAGCGCCGCCGTGGTGGAGACCACCATGATAATGCTCACTATCCATCCCAGCTGCCTGAACATGATTCCCGACATGCCCTTGATCATGGTGAGGGGCAGGAACACGCAGAGCATGGTGAGGGTGGACGCTATAACGGAAATACCCACCTCGGAGGTGCCGTGTACCGCCGCCTCCTTGGGCCGTTCCCCTCGCGCCAGGTGCGTGGACACGTTTTCCAGCACCACTATGGCGTCGTCCACCACCATGCCTATGGCAATGGCAAGGGCGGACATGGAAATGATGTTCAGGGTGTTGCCGGTGGCGTACAGGTACACCAGCGACGCCAGCAGGGCCATAGGGATCGACAATACGATGATGAAGGTCGACTTGAAGTTGCCCAGGAAGAGGAACACCACCAGCATGACCACCAGGAAGGTGATTATGATGGTGTCCCGCAACGTCTTGATGGTGTTGATGATCTCCGTGGAGCCGTCCACAAGTATGGTCACGTCCACGTCGGCGGGCAGGGTGGGCTTGATCTTCTCCAGCTGCTTCTTGACGCCTTTGATGACGTTTACCGTATTGGCGCCCGACTGTTTCTGGATGATGATGCGGGCGGAACGGATGCCGTCGGTGTACGACTCCTGCTCGCGTTCCTCGCTGCCGTCGCGCACGGTAGCCACGTCACGCAGGTATACCGTACGTCCGCCGGCGGTGCCAACGACGATGTCCAGCAGCTCCGAAGGGTCGCTGAACTCCTTCTGAACGCGGAGGGTGTAGGTGCTGGAACCAATGTCGATGTTGCCGGAGGGCAGGTTCTTGTTCTCCGATGCTATTGTGGCCGCTATGCCGCTGATGCTCAGCTTGTAAGCCTCCAGGCGGGAAGGGTCGCAGTAGACCTGTATCTCGCGGGTGGGGGCTCCGGCGACGCTCACCGTACCCACACCGGGCACGCGTGCCAGAGGGGTGGCGAGACGGTCGTCGAGTATCTTGTCCAGTCCGTCGAGGCTCGCGTCGGCCGTCGCCGTAAGGAACATGATGGGCATGTCGTCCGCGCTGAACTTGAAGATGACGGGCATGGATGCGCCGTCCGGCAGGTTGGAGTTGACCATGTCCAGCTTGTCGCGGACGTTGTTGGTCGCCTCTTCTATGTCCGTGCCGTACTCGAAGGTCAGTGTAAGCAGGGATACGTTTTCCTTGGACCTGGAAGTCAGCTCCTTAAGGTTCTCCACGCCGTTCAGGGCGTTCTCGAGCACCTTTGTGAGGTTGTTCTCGATGTCCGCGGCGTTGGCTCCGGGATAAGACGCCATCACCATGATGGTATTGGAATCGAACTCGGGGAACTGGGCGATGCTCGTCCGGCTCAGCGAGAAGATGCCGAGTATCATGAAGGCGATGAATACGAGAGCGGTGGTTACCGGGTTCTTGACCGCTGATCTGTAGATGCTCATTACTGTCCGATTTCCACTGTTTGACCTGCCTTGAGCGTAGAATTGCCCTTAACCACAACGCGCTCGCCCTCCTCGAGGCCGGAAAGGACCTCGAACTTGCCGTCGAAGTGGCGTCCAAGGCTCACGACCTTCATGACCGCCTTGTCCTCGTTATCGATGACGAAGACCGTACGGGTGCCGGCGCCCTGCATCTTGGATACCGCGGAATCGGGCACCGTGATGCTGATGCTGTCGCCGAAGTTCACGGTCACGCGGGCGTACATGCCGGGACGGAGTTCCCTGCGGGTGTTGGGCACCAGCACCTCCACGTTGAAGGTGTGGGTAGAGGCGTCCATCACGGGATAGAGGCGGTTCACCGTGCCCTCGAAGGTCTTGCCGGGGAGGGCGTCGGCGGTAAGGGAGACCTTGTCGCCCTTCTTAACGCGGGTGTAGTCGGTCTCGGAAATTGCCACCAGAATCTTAACCGGAGTGATCTGCTGCACGGTGTAGATGGGCTGGGACATGGCGTACATGTCGCCGCGGTCGTAGTTGCGCGCGGTCACAACGCCGCTCACCGGGCTGCGGAGTATGGTGTTCTCCTCTATGTTGCGCCAGTTGCTGCGGCTTACGTTGCAGGCCAGTTCCAGCTGGTCGAAGTCAGCCTGGGAAATGCCTCCCTGGGCCAGCAGGGCGCGTACGCGTTCGAGTTCGGTCTCGTCGTTGCGGAGCTTGAGTTCCGCCTGGTCCAGCTGCACGCGGTCCATCTCTGCGAGCACCTGCCCCTTGGACACGAAGTCGCCCACTTCCACGTTGAGCTTCTGTATGCGGCCGCCGCTCTGCGGGGCTATGTTGTTGACTACGTTGGCCTGTACGGTAGATGAGTACAGGGCGGTCTGCGGAACGTGCTCTTTGGTTGCGGTGATTACACTTACCAGGGGCTTGGTTTCCTGCTGGGGGGCACTCTGGGTGCCGTTTCCGCTGTTTTGTTGACCGCAGCCTGCGAGCAGCACGGCGGCGGCGAGGAGAAGACTTTTATTCATTGGTTTTGCTGTTTTCTATGAAATCTGCGCCAAGGGTGCCCTCGAGGTCGGACTTGGCGGACAAGTAGCTGAAGATTGCCTGGCACACGCCGAGCTCGCTCTGGGTGAGCGCAAGCCGGGCGTCGTTGAGGTCGGTCAGGGTGCTGCGGCCCACGTCGTACGACTGGCGGGCGATGGAGTATGCCTTCTGGGCGGTCTCGACTGCGCTGGCGGCGGAGGCGTAGCTCTTGGTGGCGGTGTCCATGGTGCCGAGGTACTGCCGTATGGCTATCTGCAGCTGGCGTTCGGTGTTCGTACGCTGGATGTCCAGCTCGGCCGCCTGAACCTTTGCCTGCCGCACTGCATTCAGCCTCTTGCCGCCGGAGAAGATGGGGATGCTGAGGCTGAGGCCCACGTAGGAGTAGGGGGACCACTTGTACTGGCTGAAGTTGTAGTCATTGGCCATTGCGTTGATGCTGTAGTTGAAGCCCACGGCCAGCGACGGCAGGAAGGCGTACTGCTGCATCTTTACGGTGTTCGCCAGCTGCTCCGCCTGGATGGCGAGCTGGCGGAGGGAGGAGTTCCCGCTGAGGTCGGAGCTGCTTTCGGGGGCCTCCAGCATGGTCTCCGCGTAGTCCTTGAGGGTGCCGGCGACATCTATGTTGCTGTCCAGGTCCACTCCCATGACGGCCTTCAGCTGCCACAGGCCGAGCTCCACCGAATTGGCGGCGTCGTACATGTTGGGCACGGCGTTGGCGAGGGTGGTCTTGGCGCGGGTGAGGTCCAGCTCCGAGGCGCGCTGCGCGTTGTACTTCTTCTCCGTGAGCTCGAGATTTTCGCGTGCGTTCTCGTAGACCGACTGATATACGCCCAGGGCCTCTTTGGCCAGCAGGACGGTAAAGAAGGCCTTCTTGACCTGGGTGACCGTCTCCAGACGGGAGGCGCGTGCCTTTTCCACCGCCAGCTCCACGTCCTGGTCGCTTATCTGCAGGCTCTTCCAAAGCTGGGCGTTCACCAGCGGCATGCTGGCCGATACGCCTGTGGACCAGGTGTTCCAGCGGCCCACCTCGATTCCGTCGCGGGAGACGGAGCCGCCGCCTTCGGAGCTGTCGCCGGAGCCCATGCCTCCGATGGCGAAGTCCATGTACATTACTTGTTTCTTGATGGTGCGCTGATAAGAACCGGAGCCGTCAATCTGCGGGAAGAGTGCGGCGTAAGTGCCTTTCCTGGCATATCCGGTGCGCTCGATTTCCAGGTCCGCAATGCGGACGGATGCATTCTCGCTGAGGGCTGTCTGCAAGGCCTGGTCCAGGGTCAGATAGACCGTTTCCTGGGCTCTGGCACTTAGCATGGCCAGCGGGAAAAGAACTAAAAATATTATTGATTTTTTCATATTACTTCGTAACGGGCGCGAATTTTGCTGCAAAAATTATACCTAATTCAGGTTGCTATTGCGCCTTAAAAAGCCTATCTTTGAAAAATTTTACGAATATGGAATTGCTTGCAATACATTGGAACGTCGATCCCGAGATTTTCACCATTGGAAATTTCGGAATCCGTTGGTATTCACTGCTTTTTGTTTCAGGGTTCATTATCGGCTGGTATCTCTTCCGCTGGTTTTTCCGTCGTGAGCAGGTGCCCGAATGGCTGCTTGACCCGCTGCTTTATACCTTGCTGGCCGCCACTATTGTCGGCGCCCGCCTCGGTCACTGCATCTTCTATCAGCCGGATTATTATTTCGGCTCGTGGGAAGGATTCTGGGAAATCTTCATGCCGTGGAAGGGCGGTCTTGCCAGTCACGGCGGCGCCATAGCCCTGCTTCTGGGCATGTGGTGGTACTCGAACCATTACGGCAAGAAGCACGACTTCGATTTCCTCTGGCTTATGGACAGGCTGGTGATTACAGTGGCGTTCGCAGGCTGTCTTATCCGTATAGGAAATCTCTTTAATTCAGAGATTTACGGCAATGTTACGGACCTGCCCTGGGGCTTCATTTTCGAGCGCCGCGGGGAGACCGAGCCCAAGCATCCTACCCAGCTTTATGAGGCTTTCAGCTACCTTGTTCTGGGCTTAATTCTGCTGTGGGTATATGCCAAGAAACTGGACAAGGTCTACAGGGGATTCTTCTTTGGCACATTCTTGATCGGCTGCTTCGGAATGAGGTTCCTCATCGAGTTCATCAAGGAACCGCAGGTGGCTTTCGAGCAGGGCATGACCCTGAACATGGGACAGCTTCTTTCCATTCCGTTTATCGTTGCCGGCGTGGCGCTGCTGGTTTATTCATTCATAGCCAAGAAGCCCGCCGCCGTGGTTCATCCGGAGCCGCCGAAAAAAGAGCCTACGCACTATGCGAAGGCTCTTTAAGAGAAGCTGAACCAGTCGTTAGTTTTTGAAGTCTTTGCCGGGCTTGAAGTCCTTGCCGGGGGCGCCGGGTCCTTTGGGACCGCGGAGCTTGCCGATCTGCTCCCTGCGGAACTTCTCGTCACAAGTGAAGAACTTGGCGGTCTTTTCTGCACCGATAGCCTTCTTGTACTCCTTGGTGTAGGCGAAGTGCTTGTTCACGTTAGCCTGCTTTGCCTTGATGTAGGCGTCCAGGAGAGCGTCAACGTTGCCCTGTCCCTCTGCGAGAGCCTTCGAAAGCTCCACGTAGGCCTTCTTCTCGGCTGCCATGAGGTCGCGCTGCTCGGCTTCGGCCTTGTTGTAGATGGGCCAGAATGCCTGTGCGTCTTCGGCTGTGAGGCCGACCTCTGAAGTGATGAAAGCCACTCTCTCGGCCCTGAATTTTTCAAGGTCCTGGCGGCCGTGGCCGTGCTTTTGACCCTGCTGCGGCTGTGCGAGTGCCGCGACTGCGATGCTGACTGTCAGCAAAATGGAAACCAACTTTTTCATAACCAAAACATTTTTAATAATTATATATTTCGTCCTCAAGCTGGGCCAGTGTCATGCCCGAATCTATGAGGTACTCAACTATTTCGTCGTCAGACGCAGGCTGCGAGGCCGTGGTCTTCATGAGTATGTAATTGCCGGCAAGCATTGCAAGCATGAAGCTTGCTGCGAGTGCAAGATAAGGAGTAAGGTTGATCCTGCTCTTGCGTGCGGGAATCTCGCTGAGCCTGTTCTGCAGGCCCTCGAAATATCCTTCCGGCGTTGAATATGGCATGTTCTTTTTCATTTCGCTTATTTAGACGCAATAGTTTGCAACAGGTTTAATCGGTAGTGGTCAGAAAGTCCTTGATTTTCTCGTATGCAATATGGTAAGAGGTCTTAAGGGCTCCTATGCTGGTACCCGTAATCTCGGATATCTGCTCGTAGCTCAGCTCCTCGTAGTATCGCATGGTGAAAACCAGGCGCTGCTTGTCGGGAAGAGCGGCAATGGCTTTGCGGAGGGCCCTGAGGGCCTTGTCACCGTCGAAGTAGGGACTGGGGTCGCTGATGCGCTCCGCCTCCGCGTCGATGCGCGTGAAACTCAGCGCCGCACGTACGCGCGCCTTGCGTAAAAAGGAGATGGACTCGTTTGTGGCGATGCGCCAGAGCCAGGTAAAGGGATCGGAATCGCCGCGGAAGCGGGGCAGTGCGTTCCATGCCTTGATGAAGATCTCCTGCATAAGGTCGTCCGCGTCCTCGTGGCTTCCCACTATGCCACGCACGTGCCAGTACAGCTGCTCGCTGTACTGCCGTACCAAATCATTGAAGAATCTTTCCTGCTCCTGCATACGACTCTTTAGACGCAAAAGCCGGACCAAGGTTTAACTATCCAATTTAAGAACAGCCATAAATGCCGACTGGGGCACCTGCACGGTACCTATCTGGCGCATGCGCTTCTTGCCTTCCTTCTGTTTTTCGAGCAACTTCCTCTTTCGGGTGACGTCGCCGCCGTAGCATTTGGCGGTAACGTCCTTGCGCACCTGCTTAACGGTCTCGCGGGCGATTATCTTGGCGCCGATGGCGGCCTGGATGGGGATGTCGAACTGCTGGCGGGGGATGAGGTCCTTGAGCTTCTCGCACATCTTGCGGCCGAAGGTGTAGGCGTTGTCTTCGTGAATCAGCGTGGACAGCGCGTCCGCGGGCTCACCGTTCAATAAAATGTCCAGCTTCACCAGCTTGGCGGGGCGGTACCCGGTGATGTGGTAGTCGAAGGACGCGTAGCCCTTGGAAATTGTCTTCAGCTTGTCGTAGAAGTCGAACACAATTTCGCTCAGCGGCATGTCGTAGTTGAGCTCCACGCGCTCGGCGGTAATGTAGTGCTGGCTTACCAGCGTGCCGCGGCGGTCCAGGCAGAGCTTCATGATGGGCCCGAAGAATTCGCTCTTGGAGATTATCTGCGCGCGGATGTACGGCTCTTCGATATGGTCGATCAGCGTAGGCGCCGGCAGCCCGGAGGGGTTGTGCACGTCGAGCACCTCGCCCTGCATCGTATATACTTTATAGGAAACGTTCGGCACTGTGGTGATGACGTCCATGTCGAACTCGCGGAAGAGGCGCTCCTGCACGATTTCCAGGTGCAGCAGGCCCAGGAAGCCGCAGCGGAAGCCGCTTCCCAGCGCCAGCGAGCTCTCCGGCTCGTACACGAAGGAGGCGTCGTTCAGCTGGAACTTCTCCAGCACGGCCCGCAGCTCTTCGAACTTGTCCGCCTGTACGGGGTACATACCGGCGAACACCATGGGCTTCACTTCCTCGAAGCCGGCGATTGCCTTGTCGCAGGGGTTGGCGACGTGGGTGATGGTGTCGCCCACCTTCACCTCCACGGCGCTCTTGATGCCGGTGATTATGTATCCTACGTCGCCGCAGCCCACTTCGGTGCCCGGGATGAGCTTCATTTTCAGCGAACCCACCTCCTCCACCTCGTACTCCATGCCGGTGGCGAAGAACTTCACCTTGTCGCCCTTGCGCACGCAGCCGTTGGCTACCTTGAAGTAGGCGATGACGCCGCGGAAGGAGTTGAAGACGGAGTCGAAAATGAGCGCCTGCAGGGGAGCGGACGGATCTCCCTGCGGGGCGGGAATCTTCTCCACGATGGCGTCCAGGATGGGCGGCACGCCTTCGCCGGTGCGGGCGGAGACCTTGAAGACGTCCTCCGGTGCGCAGCCCAGCAGGTCGCAGATTTCGTCGGTCACCAGCTCCGGCTGCGCGGACTCCATGTCTATCTTGTTCAGCACGGGGATTATTTCCAGACCGTGGTCTATGGCCATGTAGAGATTGGAAATGGTCTGCGCCTGAACGCCCTGGGATGCGTCCACCACCAGCAGCGCGCCCTCGCAGGAGGCGATAGAACGCGAGACCTCATAGCTGAAGTCCACGTGGCCCGGAGTGTCGATAAGGTTGAGGCGGTACTCCTCGCCCTTGTACATGTAGCGCATTTGTATAGCGTGGCTCTTGATGGTGATGCCCTTCTCCTTCTCCAGGTCCATGTCATCCAGCACCTGGTTTTCCATGTCGCGGGCAGACAGGGTGCTGGTAAGCTCCAGCAGGCGGTCGGCCAGCGTACTCTTGCCGTGGTCTATATGAGCTATGATGCAGAAATTGCGAATTCGGTCCATTTCCATAACAGGTGCAAAGATAAGTTATTTTTGTTATCTTTGTGAACTAAGACAATAATCATTATTTCTATATGGCTAATCCTCAAGAACTGGGCAGAATTGCCTCTCAAGTCCGCAGGGACATTGTCCGAATGGTGACTACGGCCAAGTCCGGCCACCCGGGCGGATCTTTGGGCATCACGGATGTGATGACCGCTCTGTATTTCAGCGAGATGAAGCACGACCCCGCTACCTGGACGCGCAGCGCCAAGGGGCAGGACGCCTTCATCATCTCCGCAGGCCACCTGGCCCCCGTTTACTATTCCGTGCTGGCGCGTGCGGGCTACTTCCCCGTAAGCGAGCTGGGCACCCTCCGCAAATTCGGCACCCGTCTCCAGGGGCACCCCTGCGTGACCGACGGCCTGCCCGGCGTCTTCCAGAGCTCCGGATCCCTCGGTCAGGGCCTCTCCTGCGCCGCCGGTATAGCCCTCGGCAAGAAGCTTGACGGCGACGGCACACGCGCCTTCTGCCTGCTGGGCGACGGCGAGAGCGAGGAAGGCCAGATCTGGGAGGCCGGCATGTGGGCGGCACACCATCAGCTGGACAACCTGGTGGCGTTCACCGACTGGAACGGCCAGCAGATCGACGGCCCCGTGGACAACGTGGGCGGCGTAGGCGACCTGCGCGACAAGTGGACCGCCTTCGGCTGGGAGGTCATTGAGGCCGACGGACATGACTTCGAGTCCATCCTGAAGGCGTTCGAGATTGCCCGAGCAGCCAACGGCAAGCCCAAGATGATACTCTTCCGCACCGAGATGGGACACGGCGTAGACTTCATGGCCGGCACCCACAAGTGGCACGGCAAGGCCCCCAGCGCGGAGCAGTGCGAAGAGGCAATGAAACAACTGGAAGAAACTTTAGGCGATTATTAGTATGAAGAAATATACAGACCAGGGTAAGGTAGATACCCGAAGCGGCTTCGGAGCAGGGCTCGTTGAGGCCGGACGCAAGGACGGGCGCGTTGTAGCCCTTACCGCAGACCTCAAGGGCTCCCTCAAGATGGACGCCTTCGCTGCGGAATTCCCCGAAAGATTCATCCAGTGCGGCATTGCCGAGGCCAACATGGTAGGCGTAGCGGCAGGTCTTGCCATCACCGGCAAGGTGCCTTTCATCGGCTCGTTCGCCGAGTTCGTGACCGGCCGCGTCTATGACCAGCTGCGTCAGGAAGTGGCTTACGGCCACACCAACGTGAAGATCGCCTCGTCCCACGCGGGCATCACCCTCGGCGAGGACGGCGCGACCCACCAGACAATGGAGGATATTGCTCTGATGCGCGCCCTGCCCGGCATGGCGGTCGTGGTTCCTTGCGACTACAACCAGACCAAGAACGCCACCGTTGCCGCCGCAGAGTGGAACGGTCCCGTTTACCTCCGCTTCGGCCGTCCTTCCGTGCCCAACTTCACCCCCGCCGACGAGCCTTTCGTCATCGGCAAGGTGTACAACCTGAACGAGGGTAAGGACGTCTCCATCATCACCTGCGGCCACCTGGTATGGGAGGCGCTGCTTGCCGCCGAGGCACTTGAGGCCGAGGGCATAAGCGCCGAGGTACTGAACGTGGCAACCGTGAAGCCGCTGGATGCCGCCGCTGTCGTTGCATCCCTGAAGAAGACGGGCTGCGCCGTAGTGGCCGAGGAGCACAACTTGGCCGGCGGTCTCGGAGAGGCAGTGGCAGGCGTTGCCGCCAAGGAGCTGCCTACGCCTATCGAGTTTGTTAACGGCGAGGACAAGTTCGGCCAGTCGGGTACGCCCGCCGAGCTCATGAAGGCATGGGGCTTCGACGCCGCAGGCCTCGTTGCCGCCGCAAAACGTGCGATTGCAAGGAAATAATTTGACATGAAAGAGAGCAGGAAGCATTACAGAAAGCCGGATCTGGAGTCAAGCGAGGTTTGGCTCCAGTCCCTTCTGGCAGACAGCAGCGACACTACGCCTATTTATCCGGGCGGTGACGGTGAACCCGGTTCGTTCGGGGATATTTATGATGGTGGTTCATTTTAATTAGCAAGCCGATGAAACGTTTATTCTTTTTATTCCCGATGACGTTGCTGGCTTGCATGGTTGCCTGCCAGACAGAAGTATCTTTAGATCCCGCAAAGGCTCCCGTAAAGACCATTACGGTGCAGGCCGGAGACCCCGGGACCCGTACGTCCGTAAAAGTTGACGGCGACAAGTTCAGCGTAAACTGGTCCGCCGGCGACATGATAGCGGTGGCGGAGATAATCAATGCCAATTTCGGTCTCGACAAAGGCCCCGCCCCGTACCAGTATACCTATTCCGAGCCGCTGGACGCAGATGCCGCTTCCGCCAGCTTCACCGTTAACCTGCAAGACAGGAGCTCCGCCGAGGAGAATCCTTCCGGGGATGTCTTCCGCTATGTGGGGGTGTATCCCGCGTCAAGCTTCTACTCGGTCAACTGGACCGGGAATGACCGTGCTGCATGGGAAGAGAATTGGGGGGATACGACCACGCCGGACCATGCTACTCTGCTCGTAGAGCTTCCTGCATATCAGAATCCGACGGCCGATTCCTTCGACCCTCTGGCAGACCTTCTCGTTTCCCAGGTAGTGACTTCAGCCACCCAGCCGGACAATCTTTCAATGCGTTTCGCCCGTGTGGGTACCATTGTCAAGGTTACACTTACCGGTCTTACCCCTGGGATGAATGTAGAGTACGGCCAGTTTACATTCCCTATGAGCTGGACCGGCGCCTACGTGGTGGAGTACGACCCCGTTCTGCAGAGGACAGGCGTTTTCGGAAAATCATCAGGACAGATAGCTTTCATGCCCCAGGACGTTACGGTTAATGGTGACGGCGAGGCAGTTATCTGGCTTCGCACCTTGTCCGGAACACTCGACGACTGGTTCGGTTTCAAGGTCATCCTGACGCCGGGCACCAAGGGAGGCATGGACAAGCAGTTTGAGAAAAAGGTCAACCTGAAAGAACTCGGCAAGACACTGAGCTTCCCCGAAAGCGGAATGACAACCTTCAGCGTGGCCATGGAACCGTATTACGAGCTGGTCATGGAAATGATCTCCTACGATGCCGGCGAAACATCCCTGACGATGAACATGCATTACGACCTGGCCGGCAAACCGCATACTACCGCAAGCTATGGACTGATCAGGTTCGATCCTGAGACTCCCAGTCCATTACAGACCGTATCCATTGCCGATGCAGCGCCCGGTGATGTTATCTATCTGGAACCCGACGGCGACGGCAACGTCACTTACACCGATACTGGTCTGACTCCTGAAACCTGGTACTGTTACCTCCCGTTCATTGTGGTGGACGGTAAAGAATACCATCCCGAGTATTCATACCTTTCCATGCAGACCCTCAAGCACTACGACTATGCCGAGCCCGAGCTCGTGGATATGGGACTGCCCAGCGGTACCAAGTGGGCTTCCTTCAACCTGGGAAGCGTTGCTCCGACGGTCGAAGGCTATTATTACGCATGGGGCGAGGTGCGTCCGACGACGTCTTTCACCAGCAGCTACAGCAGCAAATATTGGTATCAGTACAAATATAATTATCCAGGATACGCCAAGAAGTACTCCACGGTCGCAGGTGCCGCACAGGATAACCTTGTGGATCTGAAGACCGTCCTGGATCCAGAAGATGATGCTGCCACCGTCTGCCTCGGCGGAGACTGGAGGACGCCTACGTCCGCCGATTTCGGAGAACTGTTCGGGAATTGCGACGTAAGTGTAGTGGACGGCAATTATGTCTATACGAGCAAAATCAACGGAAACAGTATTACGTTCCCTGCCTGCGGCTATTACAAGGGCGCTTCCAAATCAGAAGACGACAAAACCCTCATGATGACGGCATCCATGTACGTCGACGGCAAGAACTCGTACAACAGCGTCTGGTGTGCAGACGTTAAGTGGGGCCAGGCCGAGTATTCGGAGACTGAAGGATCCACGCGCGGTTACTTGAAGTACAATGTGCGTCCCGTCAAGGGCGGAACACGTGCCGGATATGAGTGGACAGCCCACACATCCGCAACGGTTCTCGGCGGCGGCAAGGCGACCGTGCACTCGCAGTTCCTGGAGCCCGAAGACCTGTCCAATTACACAGATTATACTTACAGTGTTATGTTGGGTACCGATGTCAGGAATTACTTCCCCTCGAAAGCGATTACGAGGGATGGCAACTATACCTATACTGATCTGACGCCGGGCACTACTTATTACTACTACGTAAGCTGGGAGTGCCGTCTGAAGACCAACACTTCCATTCATAAGTCCGGTGCCAGTGAAGTCCGCAGTTTCGTAGCACAATAATGTAATCCGATGCGATACCTGATTCGTTCAGTCAAGTACTTCATTCAGCTGATGGTGATACTGTCGCTGATTATCGCCATCCTGATTGTGGCGAAGGTGGTGGATGCGGATATCTCCAAGATATTCGTGAACGGCTACGATTCGCTGTGGCAGATTGCGCTTATGATGGCGGTGTTCGCGGCCATTTATCCCCGCTTCGGCTATGCCAAAAGGCAGGCAATAGTGCCGGGCCCGGATGAAGAGACGGCACCTGTGCTGGAAAGGGTGATGGCCGCCCATGGATATGAGAAGGAAAACCGTACCGACGGGGTGCTTGCCTACCGCAAGCGCTCCGTCGGTGACCGCCTTCTCCGCCTTTGGGAAGACCGCATAACCGTAACCCGCTTCGTGAGCGGCTATGAGCTGGAGGGCAGCAACAAGGACGTCGTCCGGCTTATCAATGCTATGAGGGAACAAAACGATTGATTTTGTTCCCTTTTTTGTTTTTTTTGCCGTTTTGGGAACAAAAGGCCAACGTTTGTTCCCGCTAACCAATAATTTATGAACAATCTTTTCCGTTTCCCTTGGCTCGCCGTACTGGCGTTATTGTTGATCAGTTCTTGTTCCACCCCTTCCGCACCGGCCGGTAAACTCACTGAAGCCCTGCCGGACAGCGCCTGGGAGTGTTCCGAGTGGCTTTCCGCCGCAGATGCGCCCGTCATCGAAGGAAAGGTGGGCGACAAGGTGAACTGCCGCGCGGCAGACGGGGCCAGCTGGTTCCTGGCATCCGTGGTTAACGAAAAGCGCGTCAAGAGCGTTAAGTGGATGACCACCGGCCTGGGAGTGTACGAACTGTACGTGAACGACCGCCCCATAGGCACGGAGGTGCTCAAGCCCGGTTTCACCCATTGGGGCAAGACCAAGTATTCCTACACCTACGATGTTACGGATGCCGTAATAAAGAGCCCAAGGAAGCATAATTTCTTCTCGGCACAGGTGACCCCCGGCTGGTGGGCGGACAAGATTGTTACGCCTCCGGGCCACGAAGGCATGATAGGCCGCAAGTGCGCTTTCCGCAGCGTGCTTGAATTCACCTACGAAGACGGCAGCACCGAACTCATAGGCACCACCGCAGACAACTGGAGGGCCGGAATCGCCGGACCCGTCAAGCATGCAGCCATACTCGACGGCGAAGTCTACGACGCCCGCGAGCTTCCCGGATACGAAACGCCACTGGAGCTCGGCCTGCCTGAGGAGAACACCGAGTTCAACGGCGAAATATTCCCCACCGGCGGCGCCGAAATCTACCTCCGCCGCGACCTTGCCATGGCCCCTCAGCGCACCTACGTCTGGAAAGACGTTGAGGGCGCCAGCGATGAGGAGTACGGCAAGGTGGTCATCCTGCGCGAGTACAAGCCGGGCGCAAAGGTAAAGCTGAACCCCGGCGAGACGCTGGTGGTTGACTTCGGGCAGAATGCCGCCGCCGTGCCCTGCTTCTCCTTCAAGGCCGAAGAAGGCACAGTGCTGACCTGCCTGCCCGCCGAGCTGCTGAACGACGGCAACGGCGCCAAGAGCCGCGGCATGGACGGCCCCGAGGGTAGCTGCCACCGTCTGAACCTCCGTATCCCGGACCAGGGCATGATACTGGAGTACACCTTCGGCCCGCAGAAGGGCTACGTGAGCTATTATCCCCACTGCACTTTCTTCGGCTACCGCCTGATCTCCGTCACCGCCACCGGCGAGGTTACCTTCCGCTTCATCGAGTCCATACCTGTAACCTCCATCGCGAAGAATTTGGAGACCGGGCGCATAACCACCGGCGACGAGAGCGTCAACAAGCTCATCTCCAATACCATCTGGGGCCAGAGGTCGAACTACCTGTCGGTGCCTACCGACTGCCCTCAGCGCAACGAGCGCCTTGGCTGGACGGCCGACACGCAGGTGTTCTCCGAGACCGGCACCTTCTTCGCCAACACCGACCGCTTCTTCCACAAGTGGATGCGCGACATGCGTGACACCCAGACGCCTTCGGGCGCCTTCCCGGGAGTGGCCCCGCTGGCCCAGTATGGCGCCGAGCCCACCAGCATGAGCCGCCTCGGCTGGGCCGACGCCGGCGTAATCGTCCCCTGGACCGTCTGGAAGCAGTTCGGCGACAACGCCATCGTGGACGAGAACTGGGAGGCCATGGACCTCTGGATGAACCATATCAACGACACCAAGTACGACCATGCCACCCTTGTCCACGAGAACGGCAACTACCAGTGGGCCGACTGGCTCAGCTACGAGCCGCTGGAGTCGCACGAAAAGGGCATCTTCACCCAGGACAAGAAGGGCAACCGCATCATTCGTCCGGACGCCTACGAGTATTGGACCTACCTGGGCGCGTCCTACTGGGCCATCGACGCCGGCATGATGCGCGACATGGCTGCAGCCACCGGCCGCGACGCCGCCCGCTACCAGGCGATGGAAGACGCCGCCCGCGCCTACCTGAGGGAGCGTTTCCTGAACGCCGACGGCACCTTCAAGACGGAGATTCTGAATACCATGCAGACGCCGGCCCTCTTCGCCCTGAAGAACCGGCTGGTGGAAGGGGAGGCCCTGGAGGCCATGAAGGCACGCCTGCGCGAGAACTTCGCCGCCCACGGCGGATGCCTGCAGACGGGCTTCCTGGGCACGTCCATTCTTATGGGCACGCTGACCGACAACGGCATGGCCGATATCGCCTGGGACCTCCTGTTCCAGCGTAAGAACCCCAGCTGGCTGTACTCCGTGGACAACGGCGCCACCACCATCTGGGAGCGTTGGAACAGCTACACCCTGGAGCACGGCATGGGCCCGAAGGGCATGAACAGCTTCAACCATTACGCCTACGGATGCGTGTGCCAGTGGATCTGGGAGACCGCCGCGGGCATTGCCGCCGACCCTGCCGATCCGGGATTCAAGCACATCATCATGCGTCCCGTGCCCGACAAGCGTCTGGGCTCGCTGGATGCCGAATACGACTCCGACGCCGGCACCATAAAGAGCTCCTGGCGTTACGACGGGGACGCCTGGACCTGGACCTTCAGCATTCCTGAAGGCGCCACTGCTTCCGTCACCCTGCCCGGAGAGACAGAGGCAACGGAGTACTCTGCGGGCACTTACACTGTAACCAAATGATTTAAACAGATATGAAAAAGCACTTGATACTGACCCTCGCCGTGCTGCTCGGCGGCTTTGCCGTGCTGGCGCAGAACGTAATAGGCCTGGAAGACCGCGAGCGTGCGGCTTCGCTGGTAAAGCAGATGACGCTGGAAGAGAAATGCGCCCTCATTACCGGGCAGCAGGACGGTTTCTATACCGCCGCCGTGCCGCGTCTGGGCATCCCTTCCGTACGTATGGCCGACGGCCCCCAGGGTGTGCGAAACAACACCCACAGCACCTATTACCCCTGCGGAATAAGCCTCGCGGCCTCTTTCAACCGCGAAGTGGCGCACGGGGTGGGCACCGGCATTGGTTGGGACGCAAGTGCCCGAGGGGTGCGCATAATGCTCTGCCCCGGCGTGAACATCTACCGTTCGGCACTCTGCGGCCGCAACTTCGAGTACTACGGCGAAGACCCGTACCTGGCTTCCGAGACCGCCGTGCAGTACATCCGCGGCATACAGGAGCAGAGGGTGGTGGCGACCATCAAGCACTTCGCCCTGAACAACCAGGAGTTCGACCGTCACTGGACTTCTTCCGTGGCGGACGAGCGCACTATTAACGAGATATATTTCCCCACCTTCCGCAAGGCGGTGGAAGAGGCCCACGTGGGTGCCGTCATGACCAGCTACAACCCCGTGAACGGGGCTCATGCCGCAGAGAATTCCTGGCTAATCGGCCAGCTTCGCCGCTGGGGCCACGAGGGCATAGTGATGTCTGACTGGACCTCCACCTACACCACTCTGGGCAGCCTCTACAGCGGCCTGGACCTGGAGATGCCGAGGGGCTACGTGCTTAACTACCAGGCCGTAAAGGCCCTGGTGGACAATGGCACGGTGAGCGAGTCGGTAGTAGACCTGAAGTGCCTGCACATACTGTCCGTCTTCTCCGCCTACGGCCTGCTGGACAAGCCCATGGCGGACGAGTCCATCCCCGAGAACAACCCGCCGTCACGCGAGAAGGCTTACGCCGCCGCACTTGAGGGCCCGGTGCTGCTGAAGAACGACGGCATCCTGCCCATCAAGGCCGCCCGCAAGAACAATATAGTGGTGCTCGGCCCCAACGCCGACATCATCCCTTACGGCGGAGGTTCCGGCAAGATGGACCCCATCGAGGGTGCCACGACCACGCTCTGGCAGGGAGTAGCCTCCCTCGGCAAGAAGTACAAGGCCACGTTGATGGACTGGCGGAACATAGACGAGAAGGCGCTCGCCAAGGCTACGGCCGTAATTGTCTCCGTCGGCTTCGACCATGATACCGAGAGGGAAGGCGCCGACCGCACATACTCGCTGCCAAAGGGACAGGACGAGCTGATTGCGCGCGTTGCTGCGGTGAACCCCAACGTGCTGGTTGTGGCCAACAGCGGCGGCGAGTTCGACGTCACGCCTTGGATTGGCAGTGTCAAGGGCCTGCTGATGGCCTGGTACGGCGGGCAGGAGAGCGGACGCGCGCTTGCGGACATCATCTCCGGCGCCGTGTCGCCTTCCGGCCGCCTGCCGTTCACCTTCTGGGGCAGCTTCGAGAAGAATCCCTCCAGCGCCAGCTACCACGCAGTGGTGCCGGCCGTGAAGCAGCGCAGCAAGAACCGTGACCCCTATCCCAATGCCGAATACAAAGAGGGCGTCTTCCTGGGATACCGCGGGGTGGAGCACTTCGGAGTACAGCCCATGTTCCCCTTCGGCTACGGCCTGGGCTACAGCAGCTTCGAGTATTCCGGCATTTCGGTCGAGCCGGGCGCAACAGGCCTGGTGCTGAGTTTTACCGTCAAGAATACCGGCAAGCTTACGGCTTCCGAAGTGGCGCAGGTCTATGTGGCCTGCCCGGAATCGGCGGTCCTTCGCCCCGCCCGGGAGCTCAAGGGCTACGAGAAAGTCTGCCTCAAGAAAGGGGAGTCCAGGACCGTTTCCGTTCTGCTGCCCAATACCGCCTTCGCCCATTACCGCATAGACGACCACAACTGGGTCGTAGACCCCGGCAAGTACCTTATTCAGGTCGGAGCCTCCGCGGAGGATATTCGTCTGGAGACCGAGGTGGTGATGTAAGGGGGGGGCAGGCCTGGGCCGATTTGGCTAGGTCGCTCGGGCCCGCTGGAGTGTGGTTTTGGGCCCGCAGATGGGTTTTTTGTGGCGTTTCGGCCCGCTTGATGGCGGCTCCGGGCCCGGGAGGCGGTTTCTGGTGGCCTTTGGGCCCGCCGGAGTACTTCTGCGGGCCGGAACGGCTACTAGACCGCGCATGAAGCACAATGGTCATGGCGATTATGTCGACATTACCAAAATAATTACTATCTTTGCCACCGTCTATGACAACGGCGAACCACATAGTCCCCAGGGGGGCTCGAGTCCGAGTGTAGGAGGCGTAGAACCCTCCCACACTCCGGAAAATCCGTTTATGTTTAATTCCAACACGGCTTTTCACCCAGATAATTGCAATTGACAATCTCGGTTTGTCTTGCCATTGGGGCAGTCTTTTGCCCAAGGCAAACCGCAAATAATAAAGAATGAACATTAATGTATCTGTGGCCGACGGCAGCCACGCCAAATATGCGGAAGCTATTTGCGAAGAGATTTACATTTCCTCGTTGGAGCGCCGTACGGGTATTGCAAAACGTACTCCCGAGTACATAATAGAGAAAATGGAAGCCGGCAAGGCGGTTATAGCGCTTACCGAGGATGGCGAGTTCGCAGGGTTCTCCTACATAGAGTCCTGGGGCGGAAAGAGCTTCGTGGCCAACTCCGGTCTTATCGTTGCCCACAAATTCAGGGGCCAGGGTCTTGCAAAGCGCATCAAGGAGCAGACCTTCATCCTTTCCCGCAAGCTGTTCCCGAACGCTAAGATTTTCTCCATCACCACCGGCGCCGCCGTGATGAAGATGAACTATGAATTCGGCTTCCGCCCTGTGCCTTACGCCGAGCTCACGGACGATCCGGAGTTCTGGAAGGGTTGCGAGGGATGCCGCAACTTCCATATCCTCCAGGCCAACGAATACAGGATGTGCCTGTGCACCGGCCTGCTTTACGATCCGAACGAACATTTAGAAATACACCACCCGGGAGAATAGTATGAAAAAGGTAGTAGTAGCTTTCAGCGGAGGTCTCGACACCTCCTACACAGTGATGTACCTCGCAAAAGAGAAGGGGTACGAGGTCCACGCGGCATGCGCGGACACCGGCGGCTTCAGCCCCGAGCAGCTCCGCACCAACGAAGAGAACGCCTACAAGCTGGGCGCGACCAAATATGTGACTCTGGACGTCACCCGCGAGTACTACGACAAGAGCCTGCGGTACATGGTGTACGGCAACGTGCTCCGCAACGGCACATATCCCATTTCCGTGTCTTCCGAGCGTATCTTCCAGGCGGCGGCTATCGCCCGTTACGCCAAGGAGATAGGGGCGGACGCAATCGCCCACGGCTCCACCGGCGCCGGCAACGACCAGGTGCGTTTCGACATGACCTTCCTGGTGCTCTGCCCCGGAGTGGAGATAATTACCCTCACCCGCGACGGCAACCTTTCCCGCCAGGAAGAGGTGGACTACCTGAATGCCCATGGCTTCAAGGCCGACTTCGCCAAACTCAAATACAGCTACAACGTGGGTCTGTGGGGCACCTCCATCTGTGGCGGCGAGATTCTCGACTCCAAGCAGGGGCTGCCCGAATCGGCCTACCTCAAACAGGTCACCAAGAGCGGCAGTGAGATTCTCGCACTCGGTTTCGAGAAGGGCGAGCTCAAGAGCGTCAACGGCAAGAAGTACGACGACCCCATCGCCGCCATCCGTGCCGTTGAGGCAATCGGTTCCGCTTACGGAATCGGCCGTGACATGCATGTGGGCGATACCATCATAGGCATCAAGGGACGCGTTGGCTTCGAGGCTGCGGCTCCCATGCTCATAATCGGCGCACACAAATTCCTGGAGAAGTTCACCCTCAGCAAGTGGCAGCAGTACTGGAAGGACCAGGTGGCCAATTGGTACGGCATGTTCCTGCACGAGAGCCAGTACTTCGAGCCCGTCATGGCCGACATAGAGGCCATGCTGGAGAGCAGCCAGCGCAACGTGAACGGCACCGTAACCCTGGAGCTGAGGCCTTACTGCTTCTCCACCGTCGGCTGCGACTCCCCGGACGACCTTGTCCACAAC
>JAFZIO010000026.1 GCA_017554335.1 Bacteroidales bacterium
GCGAAGAGGCGTACGCGGGCGAGCGTGGAGGAGGCGTCACGGTAGCGCCCCAGCTGCATGTAACAGTCGGCCTTCGCCAGCAGGGCGTCGTTGGTCTCGGCAAGCCCCGCCCCTTCGAATACGATGCGTTCGTACCCGACGGCAAGTGAATCCGGATTCTGCGCCCTACTTGAAAACAGAGCGCAGAGGAATATGGATATTGTACAGAACAGCCGTTTCCTGTGCATCGTAAAGATGTGAATTATATATGCTTACGGACATATAACTGCCGTAGATGTTGCCTATGTAAAGTATGCCGGTGAGCACTGCCGGGACTATGGTTTTCCAGTCCTTTGGGCCGTCTTTTATCCAGTGTTCGGCGGTAATTGCCCCCATTGCTCCGGTAATCAGGAAGGTGGAAATACCCTCTCCGAGCTGCCCGGCGTATATCTTGCCGAGTCCTGGCACCAGTGCCGATGCCGCAGCCGCCAGCAGGGGGCTCTTCTGCGGCTTCTCGTACCGCAGCTCGAAGATGTCGTCCAGTTCGTGCTCTGCGGCCTCAAGCTTGAAATCGTTGTACCGGAAGGCGCCGGATGCCGATTTGAATGCCTCCGGGTCGTCCCTCAGCAAGGCAAGGCCGGCAAGCTGCACGCCTTTGAGCTCGGCGTACGGCCCGCTGTAGGCCTCCAGGCGTGCCGTCGGGCTGACGTAGTCGCCCAGGTGGGCGGAGACGGCGTTGGAGTAAAAGAACGCCTGGTCGTAGAAGGCCGATGCCGACGGAACCGCTCCCAGATACCTGTTCGCCTGCTCGAGCTCCTTCAGCTGGTAGAGCGTCCAGCCCCGGAGGAACGTAAGGGTGTCCGATGGATGGAAGCCGTCGCCGAAGAGCAGCTGGCGGGCGTCCTGTTTGAGGTCGTTGTCGATAAGATACTGCACGAAGTCGTAGTCCTGCGACACCCAGCGCGCCGCCGCGCTGCTGCCTTGGACCAGACCCCTCAGTGGCGCCTCCCCGCCAGCGGGTCCCCTCCCTTTTCGGGAGCCAAAGGCCCCTGAGGGGTCAGGGTCCGCAGCAGACGAACGCGCTGCGGCGCGCTTGAGGCTGTACGCCTCCGGTCCCTCGTGTATGCGGCCGTCTTCCGGGTCCACAATGGCGCGTACCGTGCCTATCTTGGTATCCCGAAGGATGCGGTCGGAGGTGGCGAATACGGCCGGAATGAAGCCGATTTCGTGGATAGCTTGCCGTACGAACATGTAATTGGCGGGCTCGTAGTGGTCGCGTCCGGTGAGCTGGCGGCGCAGAGACCACATGGCCGTTTCTGCGCAATTGGCGCCTGCGGGAGGCGTCTCTTTTATAAGCTGACCGGAGAAATCGGCGTTGCGCAGGAGTTCGCGCCCGCCCGTCTGGGCAAACGCGGTGGCGCAGGCAAGCAGCACGGCGGCAACTATTGCCGGCTTTTTCATTGTGCAGGGGCGTCCAGCTTCATCGGCTTGGCGTCCGCCGGAATCTGGAAATCGAAATTGGGATCGTCTACGTCCACCTTGACGTTGGAGTAGAGGGTGCGCACGATGGAAGAATCACGCTTGACGCCGTAGGTGATATCCGTAACGCGCTGCGGCAGGATAAAGCGTCCGTAGGTCTTATAATCGGACAAATACTTCTTGCTCAGCAACCTGCCGTCCTGAGCAGTATACTCGCAATAAATGGGAAGGTAGTTCTCGTAAACTATCTCCACGTCCGGTTTTGTGGTATCCGGAGATTTGAAAGCCTTTTTTACAAAGCCGTCTTCACGTGTGGCAGATCCGGCCTTGTAGCCGAAAGAAGAGAGCCCCAGGTCGTCTATACGTCCGCTCATGAAGAGCATTATGAGTTCCGTGTTGGAGCTGAAGGACGGATCATAGTCCGAGAGGACTTCGTTGGTGTCCGGCTTGTAAAGATTCATCTCTCCCTTTGAGTTGGACACCACATAATAGGGGAGAGGCTTACTGAATTTAGTCACCAAGCGTCCATTGTTGGTACAATAGACGCTTTTGGTGACTGTAGTCAGTTTTCCGTCCATTACCGTCTTGACTTCAACGTCGGCCGATACTTTGCGTTGTGCGTAAAGGGGCGATGCGACAAGAAGTAACAGCGGAATTATTAGGAGTTTATTCTTCAAGGCTTATGCCCACATAAAGAAGCTGCGGTTGTTGATGTACTTGGAGATATTGCCGTTGTCTGTCATGGCAATGATCAGCATGACGAAGTCGACAAAATCAACGATTCCGAAGATGCCGCCGCCGGTGAAGAGATAGAGAGCCCACATATAAGGAGCGGTTCCCATGTAGTGACGGTGAACACCGCACCAGCCGAGGAATATATTGAGAATGAGAGCGGTGGTAGCGTTGACATCCTTCTGCTCGAAAGCGGGCAGGTTGGCTGCTGCGGGAGCGGCTACGTCAAGAACTACGACCTCGGTGGCGTTCTCAATGATGCTGTCGATTGCGTTGTTGTCAACTTTGTAGTTGGCTGCGTTTGCAGAGAAGGCGATTGCCAGAACTGCAATAACGGAAAGAACTAATTTTTTCATAATGGTATAGGATATTAAAAAAGTTGTTTCAACCATACAAAAATAGTGAATTTTTTTCGAAACGACACCTTTTTTCATTATATTTGTCTTTCAGTGCTACTGCAGACTATAAATTACTAAAACTATATTTCTATGTTCCTAGTGCGAAAAAGCCACTCGACCCCGGTTCTGTTTGTACTGGCCGGGATGCTTCTGGTAAACGCTTGCGTCGTAGACAAGAATTACGACATCAAGCCGTCGGACATTGACCTTACGGTCACGCTTCTGGAAGACGGTCTCACAGTGCCAATCGGCAGCTCCGATAAAATCAGTCTCGGAGATCTCATCAACAGTGCCGGTGAGGGCATCAACGATATTATCGAGACCGGAGCCGGCGGTGAGCTTATCCTGAAATATGAAGGATCCACCTCCCTCAGTGACCAGCTGGCAGATCTGGACATTAAGGGTATGGCCGTCATCGACGGGGTCAGCTTCGACGAGGATTTCACATACAGTATCGGAGATTTCGACCCCGACAATTTCAAGATTGACGGGAGCGAATACAACGTTACTGCGGAATTCGACGGAATGGACCTGCTGTCTGTAAAAACATCCAGCATCAGTTCCACCGCCGATAACCTTAAGTTCCAGGCCGGTCTAGACGATCTCAAAAACGCGATAAACGGCAACGATAACTTGAAACTTTCCCAGAAGGTTAATGTCTCGCATAACCAGACCGTGCTCAAAAGGTCCGAAGTGAGCGACAAAGTGGCCGCACATCCTTCTGAGAGCATGGAAATCGGCAAGGACATTATCGACGATGTTACAATCGACCAGACAAATGTCAATGTTAACGTGACCGGCATCACCTTTCACGAGGATGTGAGCGCCGTGAGCAACCTGAAGACCGACCCCAACGCCAAGATGGTGGTGGAAATGAGTTTGTCCAATAATTTCTTTACTGCTGGCAGCGCCGAGCCGGATGTTACGCTTGACTTCTCCAAGCTGTTCAAGATCAAGGGCGGCAGCGAAATCAAGATTGACAAGAACGTAGATAACGGCGCAATGGTCCTTAAAGCTTCCAACGGATGGAAAGTTTCCAAGACCTATGACATAGAAGGGCTCGCAACGACCAGCTACACAGGTGCAATCGTTCTCAACGAGGACGTGGCCGTAGGTGGCAAGATCACACTTAACGACCTTGCAACCACCAAGACCAGCTTCAACACCACTTCCGGAGATATTGTGATGAATATCAAGGTCTCTTTTACAGACCTTAACATCGTCAGCGCAGACCTTGCGGTCAATGTTGATCCTTTTGAGAAATCCGACAACATCAGCTTCGGAGATTTTGAAGAGACCGCTCTCCCGCCCAGCATCGAAGACGTCAAGGCAGTTTATCTGGACGAGAGCAAGCCCATTACCCTTAAAATCACCCCCAAGAACCTCGACAGGCTCAAGGAGAAGAAACTTGACTATAAGTTCACCCTTAACTTCCCCTCCAGCATCAAGGTAAAGGATGCGGTCAACGGTAAGCTCGAGTTCTCCGGGGACCTGGCTGGCGGAGCAGTCGAGAAGCAGATTGTGCTGCAGGAGTTCACTCCTACCGTGGCGAACGGCAAGATATCGATGGACGCCACTGTTGGTGTCACGGCCAAGATAGAGCCAAGCGGCATAGTGATTGACAGTGCCAACCTGCCCGCTTCTGCAGACGAGGACCTCTCCTTTGCCGTTTCCGTTGAGGGGCAGCCTGAAATCAAGGACTTCCTCATCAAGCTCGGCAAATACGAGGAGTCCATGGACGAGATGAAGGGAGAGATCAAGATTGAAGCCAAAGGCCTCGGCGACTTCTCCGGTATTCATATCACACCTGAAGGCACCCCCGCACTGGCCGTCAAGTTCAACATCCCTACCATCCAGGGCCTGAGCCTCAAGCCCGGCGCCAGCGGTGTAAAGGTGGTTCTCCCGGACTTCCTGGTGTTCAACGGATCCGCCATACCCGCAGCATACAATTTCAATGCGGCAGAGAACTCCATCACCTTGAAGGACAATTTCCCTGCAGAGCTTTCCCTGCCTATCAAGGAACTCTATGTGAAGCCTGTGACGGTGGACGGCAAGACTATGGTAGTCGGCAACTATCTGGCCACCGGCTCCATTTCCATCCCAAGCGCCGAAGTGTCCCAGGAAGAACTTAAGGAGACCTTCGGATCGGACATCGGATTTATTATCACAGTGCCCGACATCAAGGCCGCCAGCATCTCCCTCGACGACAATCTGTCCTTCGACATTGACCAGAAGTTCGACTTGACGGTCAAGAACATCCCCGCAGAGCTCAAGAAGATCGAAGAGATACTCCTCGACGAAGTCTACGTGAATATGGAGGCCGCATTCGAAGGACTGCCCACATCTACGCCGTTCACGGTCGACCTTGCATTCACCCTTCCGGAGTTCATTTCCCCGAACGTGGTTCCCATCAAGGGTACCGTGGTGAACGGCAAGCTCAACGCGACCCCTGTCAAGATCGAGAAGCTTTACAACATCGAGCCGACCCTGATTAAGGACAAGAGGACAGGAGAAGAGTACAACGGACTCAAGGGGAACATCGAGATCAAGGGCAGCATCTCCGCTGACGGATCCAATATCGACGTAAACCAGCTGAAGTCCGACATTACCGCAAGCATAAAGGCTACTATCCAGAACAAGGACGGCAAGATTGCCCTGAAGAAGGCCAGCGGTGTATTCTCTTACGAAATCGAAGA
>JAFZIO010000027.1 GCA_017554335.1 Bacteroidales bacterium
TGCTCATATTTACAAATATACGCATTAATTGGCGTTTTTGTGTACATTTGCAAGGATTTAAACTACTACGCTTATGAAAAGAGTATTGATTATCCTTCTGGCTCTGGCTGCAGTTCAGTTGCAGGCGCAGGACATGGCCCACTACAAAAGAGTGGTAAAAGAGCTCAGCTCGGCCAAATACCAGGGACGCGGATATGCCCGCGGCGGTGCCAACAAGGCCGGTTATTACCTTGAGAAAGAGTTCCGCAAGGCAGGTGTTGATGAAGTTACCCTCCAGCCTTTTACCATCGATATTAATACTTTCAACGGGAAGATGGACATGTGGGCCGACGGCAAGAAGCTTAGAGCCGGCGTAGATTTTTCCATGCGCGAGTATTCTCCGGGAGTACACGGCGTATTTCCGGTATATCATGTGGATACCTTGAATTTCGATGCCGCAAGGCTGTACGAAGACTTGGCCAGGCCGGAATATGCGAATTGTCTGGTATGCTGCGACTTCTGGTTCTCCTATAAGCGCCGGGAGGCATTCGGGCCCCTGCAGAAAGCCGGCGGAAGCACAAATGCCGGTCTCCTTCAGACCTGGACATCGCCCATCAAATTCTATAAAGCATACGGCCACAGGGTGGTGGAGAAACCCATAGTATGGGTAACCCCCGAGGCGATAAGGGGCGTCAAGTCTGTGCGGCTCGATGTAGACAACGAGTTTATGAAAGATTGTGAAATCTTTAACGTCATTGCCAAGGTTGAAGGGGAGAGTCACGACAGCTGCTATGTATTCACGGCGCATTATGACCATTTGGGCAACCTGGGCAGAAATATTTATTATGCAGGCGCGAACGACAATGCTTCAGGTACGGCGGCTATAGTTACCCTGGCAGCGTATTATGCCAAGCATAAGCCTCAGTACGACATGTACTTTATTGCCTTTTCCGGTGAGGATGCGAATCTGCGGGGCTCAGAGTACTATGCTGAACATCCTTCAGCGCCGCTGGAACAAATCAAGTATCTGTTCAATCTTGACATGATAGGGGACAACAACCCCGTGCAATATTGCGAAGTCAGCGACCCGGGTATGAGAGGCTACGGGCTGTTCGAACAAATAAACGCCGAAAAACACTATTTCAAGGCCCTTAACCGCGGTGAACTGGCGGGAAACAGCGACCACTATCCGTTTGCTCAGCGCGGCGTTCCCTGCATATTCCTGGAGAATCAGGAAGGGGATGCGTTCCCGTACTATCACACCATTTTCGACACATGGAAGAACGCAGTGTTCGACAGTTACGAGCCCGTATTCAAACTGGTAACAGATTTTGTCGGGCGTTATTGACGCAGACAGTCGATGTGCGCCACCGGCGCTTCCATGATGTTCCATGAGAGCACGGCGCCGTCGAATCCATGGCCCATCACTGCCTTTAATGATTCAATGACATACTCCGGGGAGGTGGGAACAACGCCTTCCCGGTAGTTTATTTCTATGCCGGGGAATTTGGCGCAGGAATAGGGCTCCATAGCTTCCAGCTGGGAATTCAGGAAGTCCAGGTCCATCTTGAATTCCGGGTATCCTGATGCTGAAGGGACAGCGGCCTTAAGCAGATCGTATTCGAATCCCATTCCCGCGGGAGCGAAGGTCCGGCGGTACAACATAGGCTTGATGAAATCGGCGTGTGCCGAAAGGATTTCGTAATCCTGCCCCACGAAAGGCGCCATGAACGGAGCGTAGAGGTCCATCCCTACTTCCAGCCCGCGGCTGTGAAGTTCGTCAGCAACAGCTGCCACAGATTCACTTACGATACGGCCTTTTATCTTGAAATAGGCTTGTGCCATGGGATTCTCGAAACGGAAGCCCCCGGCGGGGGTATATCCGGCCACGTTGAAAAAGGCATCGCCGCATGATTCGAATACCTCCTTTACGGCTTCAAGGTCGATGCCCTCTGCGGCAAAACGCTCCCGGCAGAGCGGGCACCCGCAGTTGAGCACTCCGCCCACGCCGCTGACAAACGACTGGGTGCGTATGCGGTCCAGGAACACTCCGTCGAATCCGCAGTCGCTGAAGTAACAGTCGTAAATGGCCACCACATTGGCGGCATTCTGCGGGTCGGACGGGCAGTTGAAGCGGAAGCCTTCGCCTGCTGCTAGGTCGTAATTGGCCGGAATGCGGCCCCATAAATCGACGGCGGGGGAGTTGTCGCACATTTCTTCAGTCTCAGCAAATACGGGCAGCCACAGCAGCATCTTGATGTCTTTGGAATGAAGGTATGTACCGACCTGCCTGTAGATGTCCTTGTCAAGGCTCCAGCCGATAATAACTTTTTTCACGGGAATCAGGGCGCTTACGGTATCCAGACGGCCTATTATCTGCTCCGCAGTATAGTCCGGGGTGTTCCAGCCACCGAGTGATACTTGTACTATATATGCCGGTTCTGACGGCTTCTGTCTGCAGGCCGCAAAGGCGAGCAAAGCGATGATGAAATCTGCTATTTTCTTCATGGTAATGCAAAGAAACGAAAAATATATACGCGTTTTTACATTTTTGACTCTTTTTGACAGAAAATAATCCAAAACCATACATGGATTCCGGATTATACGACTTACCTTTGCACAAGTTAGAAAGTAGCGTCTTTAATGATTAAGCAAGCCATCCTTTTTTTAGTCTCAGTCTTTGTACTGACCGGTTGTATCGTTAGTAAAGGTGCAAATATGCACTTCATGTTGAACGGGGAAGAATACTGTCTGCGCACTGCCGTAAATGACACCCTTGATGTGCATATGACCCTTACTGAGGACGATACTCAGATATGCGTCCTGGATCCGGCTAAGTACGGCAATATTTCCGTCAACGGCGTTCACCTGCACAACGGCGAGGCCAGTATTCCTGCCGGAAAGATTTCCCCGGACCAGTGCCTTACCCTTTGCTGGGGTGTCGGCATGAAAAAGGATACGGTATATCTGCGCACTCTTCCTCAGCCTCAAATAGATTAATTTCTTTGCTGCTCTCTGAATTGTTTCTTAATTTTGCAATTCAGAGTATGAGTGATTATTTAAACGATCTGACCGATTATCTGCTCAAGGCGGCAATAGGCAGCGGTTATCTTAAAGGGGCGTTGTTGTCTTCCCCTGATATAGATGAAGCCTGGATGAATTATGCTGCCTCATTTTACGCAGACGCAGTACACAACTTCAACGAGTATCCCGAATTCTGCCTTGCCTGCGCAGGCTATCTGGGCATGGCTGTAGCCCATTTGTGGGACAAGAACTGGGAGCAGTATAAAGACGCTCCTTATTCCTTCTTCCAGGGGCCCAGGGGCTTCGACGATATGGACGACCATATCACCGGGAACATCCTCAGGGAATCAGATAAAAGCGTTGCCGCCATGGAAAGCTGCTCGGTAGCTGCCTGCCATTTTTTGTACAAGTCCGGAGCCGAACCCGGCACGGCAGAGGCTTATAAACTCTTTCTTAAAACCATGGAGGTCATGTACCGCATAGGAGCCGCCATCGAGCTCTGCAGGCTCGGTTACAAATTCGAAAAGATATAAAAAAAGGCTGCCCGAAAGCAGCCTTAATTCATACTTGGAAGCGACAATTACTTCGTGATGACCTTTGCCATTTCAAGAACCTTGTTGCTGTAACCCCACTCATTGTCGTACCAGGCGCAAACCTTTACGAAGGTAGGATCGAGCTGGATACCGGCCTTCTCATCGAAGATGGAGGTGCGGGCATCGTTGCGGAAGTCGGTGGAAACCACGGCCTCGTTGGTGTAACCGAGAACACCCTTGAGCTCACCCTCGGAAGCGGCCTTCATAGCGGCGCAGATCTCCTCGTAGGTAGCGGGCTTTGCGAGCTCGACGGTGAGGTCGACGAAGCTGACGTCGGAGGTGGGAACGCGGAGGCTCATGCCGGTAAGCTTACCGTTGAGCTCGGGGAGAACCTTACCGACTGCCTTTGCAGCACCGGTGGAGGAAGGAATGATGTTCTCCAGGATACCGCGGCCACCGCGCCAATCCTTCTTGGAAGGACCGTCAACGGTCTTCTGGGTAGCGGTTGCAGCATGAACGGTGGTCATAAGGCCACGGACAACACCGAAGCTGTCGTTGAGCACCTTGGTGATAGGGGCGAGGCAGTTGGTGGTGCAGGAAGCGTTGGAGATGATGGTCTGGCCAGCGTAGGTCTTGTGGTTTACGCCGTAGACGAACATCGGGGTAGCATCCTTGGAAGGAGCGGACATGATAACCTTCTTGGCACCGGCCTTGATATGGGCCTCTGCCAGCTCGGCGGTGAGGAAGAAACCGGTAGACTCGACGACTACGTCGGTGTTCAGTGCACCCCAGGTGATGTTTGCAGGATCCTTCTCGCAGAAAACCTGAATCTTGTTGCCGTCAACGATAAGGTAGTTGCCGTCAACTTTGATGTCGTGCTTGAACTCTCCGTGTACGGAATCGTACTTGAGCATGTAAGCGAGATAATCAGGATCGAGGAGGTCGTTGATACCTACAACCTGAATGTCATTGGGGAAATTCTCAACAGCGGCGCGGAAAACCATGCGGCCGATACGGCCAAATCCGTTAATACCAAGTTTTACCATTTTTGTGTCTATAAAAAATTTAACAATAATTTTGTCCTAATTGGCGGCGCAAATTTATCAAAAATTTACTAGAAATCAATTATATTTGCAATAAAAAATTACATGAAAATATTAGTAACCAACGACGATGGATATCAGTCACGCGGACTCCGTTGCCTCGTACGTGCGCTGAAGCCTTTCGGAGACCTTACAATAGTGGCTCCCAAATCCGCCCAGAGCGGCATGTCAATGGCCGTCACCATGGGTTTCAAGCCCATCGCCGTCAGGAATATCCAGACGCTTCCCGGTGAAGACTGGTGGTACCTTGACGGTACGCCCGCAAGCTGCGTCAAGTTCGGTCTGGACAACGTAATGTACCCTGCACGCCCGGACCTTGTGGTTTCCGGCATCAATCACGGTAACAATGCTGCAACCGCAACCCTATATTCCGGCACCATAGGAGCCGTCAAAGAGGGCACGCTCAACGGTATACACTCAATAGGCGTGAGTCTTGACTCGTTCGCGGAAGACGCCGATTTTTCGGCCATCGAGCAGATGCTCCCGGAAATCCTGAACAAGCTCCTGCCCAATTTCAACCCCCGCAAAGGCTCTTTCTATAACATCAATTTCCCCGACCTGCCCGCGGACAAAATCAAAGGCATAGTGCCGGCACGTGTAGGATATGCCCACTGGGAGAGGGAATACATGCCGTACGTACCCGAGTTCCTTGAAGCCAGGGGTCTCAGCCAGTCTTTCGCCGCCAGGGCCTACGCCGACACCAAGCAGCCGGACGAAACGCTGTACGTCATGGCAGGCGACTTCGTTAGCGACGACGACAACCCTGCCGACGCCGACCACCTGCTGATGGCACAAGGCTACGTTACCATTACCCCTGAGAACATCTATGGCACCGACGTAGATGAGCTCAAACGCCTATGCGATATTATCTGATAGCAGGCGAAGCCTCCGGAGACCTGCACGGCAGCAATCTGCTTAAGGGCCTCAAGGCGGAAGATCCGGAGCCGGAATTCCGCTTCTGGGGAGGCGACCTGATGTCGGAAGCGGCAGGAGGCGTTGCGCCCGTGGTCCATTATAAGGAAGGCGCCGTTATGGGCATAGCGGAAGTGCTTGCCAAGGCGGGCCGGCTGAAACGCAACCTGGAATACTGCAAGCAGGATATCGCCGCATGGCAACCCGACGTCGTAATTCTTATCGACTATCCCGGATTCAACCTCAAGATCGCCCGTTTCTGCCACGAAAGGGGACTCAAGGTGTTCTACTACATAGCCCCGAAGACTTGGGCCTCCCGTTCCAGCAGGAACCGCAAGATCAAGGCTTGGGTAGACAAGCTGTTCGTGGTATTCCCCTTCGAGGTGCCGTATTTCTCCGGGCAGGGCATACCTTTCGTTTACAAGGGAAATCCGCTGTTGGATGCGGTAGACGGCCACGAATACCGCCGTCCCTGCGGGGAGCCTTATCTGGCGGTGCTGCCCGGCTCCCGCAAGGCTGAGATCAGCCGCATGATGCCTATATGCATGGATGTGGCTGACAAACTGGGAGTGAAGGTGCTGGTGGCCGGAGCGCCGTCTGCCGACACCGGCGAGTATGCTCCCTATATCGGCGGCCGCTCAAACGTAGACGTGCTCTTCGGCCGCACCTATGATATACTGAAATACGCTGATGCGGCGATAGTCAATTCCGGCACCGCATCGCTCGAGGCGGCCCTTATCGGAACGCCCCAGGTGGTATGCTGGAGCAGCAGTGCGCTAACTTTTTTCGTCGCAGACAAGATTTTTGGTGTGCGTCGTCGAATAAAATTTGTATCTTTGGGAAACTTGTGCCTCGGCAGACAGGTGTGCCGCGAACTAATACAGGGGGATTTCAACGTCCCTGCAGTTTGTGAAGAGGTTCGCCGGCTGCTGGGCGACGAAGACTACCGCAACAAGATGAAGGCCGGCTATGCCCTCATACGTGAATCCCTTGGCGGAAGCGGGGCGTCCCGTTCCATAGCCAGGGCAATGATTGAAGAACTAAAATAATAACGATATGAAAAGACTGCTAATCATCTGTTTATCTGTTCTGTCCCTGAGCAGCTGCTCCATCCTTTCCCAGATTCACTGGAATCCTGAAGGACTGGCCTCGGCTGCAGGAAAGACCATAACTGCCGCCAGCATAACCGACGAGCAGATTGTTGCCCTTTGCCAGCAGACCGTAGTCTCCCTGGACGGCCAGAACACCCTTGCCGGCAGCAGTTACCAGAACCGTCTTGCACGCCTTCTGAAAGGGGTGGACGAGATTGACGGCAGGCCTGTGAATTACAAGGTATACAAGACTGACGAGATTAACGCATTTGCCTGCGGCGACGGATCCATCAGGGTGTATTCCGGCCTAATGGACGTAATGGATGATTCGGAGCTTGTCGCCATCATCGGCCATGAGCTCGGCCATGTGACTCACCAGGACACAAAAAAGGCCCTCAAGAACGCCTACATCGCATCTGCAGCCCGTGACGTCGTGGGTTCAGCCGGTTCTTACGGTGCGTTGATAGCCACGCTTCTCGGAGACATGGGCGAGGCACTGGTAACAGCACAGTTCTCACAGGCCCAGGAATACAAGGCAGACCAGCACGGATTCGAGTTCGCTATCCAGAGGGGATACAGCCCGCACAGCATGGAGAATGCATTAAATAAACTGCTCGCCCTTTCGGGGAGCAGTTCAACCAGCATGGTGGCCCATATGTTCGCTTCTCATCCTCAGACCGAGAAACGCGTTGAGAAGATGAAGGCGGCGGCCGAAGTATACGAAGCTAAATCTTCGCGATAGCGTAAACCAGATTCTTCAGCACGTAGGCGGTCAGACTGAGCAGAACGATCAGGGACCAGTCCAAACGGCAGAAAACAACTACCAGGATGGCGGCAAGCACCACAAATGCGAACGCCATCCTTTTGTTTTTCAGCACCTGCGGATCGTCCGCATGGAACTTGAAGGAGAACATGGGGATGGAACTCACAAGCAGGAAGGACAGTACGATGCTCAGTACGGGTATGAATACCGGTCCGGCGCACCAGGTTGCCAGGAATGAGCCCGGCTCGGCTGCTACAAAGTAGCAAAGGGAGCCGACTGTCAGCGCACAAGCGGGTGTGGGCAGGCCCAGGAATCCGGAAGTCTGGCGCTGGTCTACATTGAATTTTGCCAGTCTCAGGCCGCTGCAAAGCGCGATAACAAGGGGAACCCAGCATACCCAGCTCTCCCCGAACATGCATGTCCTGGAGCAGTTGAAGAGCATGACGGACGGCAGCACGCCGAAAGAAACCATATCGCTCAAGGAGTCCAGTTCCTTGCCCATGTCTGAGTAGGCATCCAGAAGGCGGGCAGCAGCGCCGTCCATAAAATCGGCGGCGGAAGCGGCCAGCATCAGGAAGAAAGCTATGTCCGGGCGTCCTTTGAATGCAAAAACAACCCCGATGATCCCGCAAAGGAGATTCATCGAGGTTATCATATCAGGTACGTATTTCTTCATAAATTACTTTATGCCGAGCTTGGCCTTGATATCCTTGGGAACAGCATCCTTGTGGACCATGATGTCCAGGGACTGACCCTTTACGTAAGCCTCGGTAGCATACCAGAGACCCTTGTACTTGCCGGTCTCGCCCCATGAGTTCTTGACCATGTAGTATTTCTTGCCGTTCTGGTCCTTGGCGATACCGTAGATCTGCATACCGTGGTCGTCGGTCATGGTCTTGTTGTCGAAGTCGATCTGGCGGGATTCCTGGGTAGGATTCACTTCCACGACCTTGATTTCAGGACGGCCGGGTTTTCCGTCGGCCTTGCCTACCCAGCGCTCCTGGTCGGAACCGGCGGAGCTGCTGGCGTCTACATCAACCAGGATGGCGAGTCCGTTGCGGGTAAAACCGGGATGGCTTACGTCAGCACCCCAGGCAGCGGTATAGCCGTTGTTGATGGCGTTGTCCAGGACGGCCATGAACTCGTCGATAGGGAGGTTGTATGCCTCGTCCCAGCGCCAGTTGTCTTCCACCTCGATTGCGAATTTGGTGTAGAAAGGATGATGGGTGAAGCTGGTGAGGGAGACATAGTCGGCGGGGTTGATCTTCAGAGCGTCGCGGTAGCTGGCGGGAGTGTACTCCTTGCCGTCCACCGTGAACTTCTCGGGACGCTTGCCAAGATATTCGTCCAGAACGGCCTGCAGAGCCCTCTTCCATGCAGTGCTGAGGGTCTTGTTGGGATTCTTCACCACAGCATCCACTATAGAGTGGAGGATGGCGTCCATCTCACCGGTGACAGGCAGTTCGGTGCCGTAGTTCAGGCCGGTCATGGCGTCGTTGGGAACGATACCGTGGTCACGTATGACGTCGAGTGCGTCGTCGGCCTCGGAACCGATGGCATAGTTGAGCTTGCCGTCCAGGCGGACGTACTTGACGGCCCTCTCATAATAGGAATTGCTGACTACGTAGAACTCGGAGAAGTCGGGATACTTGAGGGTATCGGTAATCTTGTTGATACGGATGGCCTCGGACTCGAAGAATCCTAATGCGGAGTAGCACCAGCAGGTTCCGCTGCGGTACTGGTTCTTCACGGAGGTAATGGGGTTGGCCTTTACCGTAGTGAATTCATAATCGGGGAATTGTATTGCAGGCCTAGGCTGAGCGTAAACACCTGCGGCGACAAATCCGAGCGCCAGGATAATCAATAACTTCTTCATCATTTATTCAATGTAAGACTTACAAATATACGGAAATTTGCAAAATTCTAGCTATCTTGCGTTGTTTTTTGGATACAGAGTACAATGAAACGTAATATTCTGGTTCTGCTGGCATTGTTCGCCGCTGTTTCATGCACCGTGCGCGAGAGCGGCAGGGACACCATAGGCCTGGTTAAAGCGATCGCCGCCGACAGCGACAGCCCGGAGCATAAACTGCTGGCGTCTTTCTCCAAGGTGCCTTCTTCAGGGGACATCTACATTGTAGGGGCCCCCGAATCCTGTGCTATGATAAGCAGGGAGTTTATTGAATGCGACGTGTTTGAGAACGCCAGGGGCAGGTTGCAGAAAGACGGCCTGAAGGACTTCGCCGGCGAGACTTTTGCCGGAATGTACGACGAGGTATTCACCCCGTATGAGGCCTACGCGGCAGCCAACGACCCCGGAGCGGTCAGACACCTTGCCGTCAATTATGCCCTTGCAGCCCTGTCTCCGACATGCAACATGAGCATTTACGACCTTGACGGCAACAAGGAGAAGAATCCTGCCAAGATGATTGTACTTTCCGACCCCTGGCTGCTGTATGAGGGAAAGTTCGACATAGATACCCTCTTTACCCTGACCGGATGCAAGGTCCCCGTGGTTTCTCCCACCGCACTGCTTATGGATTCAGTTTTCGGAGGGGAAAAGAAGTATTTCAATGTAGGCATACTTTGTGACTCCACCCATATCTCCGGAGGCGTATATCGCGCAGTTTTCGAAGCTGCCGCAAAGGAGCACGACATAGTGGGCGCACGTTGTTTCACGGCCGCCACCCCTTATGAAGGCGGAGCCGTTTCCGCATTCTTTGAGGCCTATATGGAGGCAGGGAATACGGATCCTCTGGATGCGCTTCTGATCGATGACTGGAGCGTGGACATGGAGGCGGTACGCTACAAGCTCGATGCCGTAAGGGATTTCAACCGCGAAGAATACTTGCGCTACGGCAAACTGCTGTCCCCGGATTTCACGGTATTCTGCTCGTCTGAATTAACAATGACCGCTTGCTATGGCATTTTGAGAGACCGCAGTCTGTTTACCCACAGGATTGCCCAGCCCGTCTCTACCTCATACCTTGTGAAACTTAGCCCGGAGGCAAGTGACAAGCAGTTCCTTTTGATACCGTCAGAGAATGTTCAAGATTAGCGTAGAAGCAACTGACATAGAGAAGATGCCGCTTGGGACGTTCCCCGGCGAAATAAAGGTTATCAGCAAAGCGGGACTGGAGTACGAACGCGCCATTTTCTACCTGAGGCGGCAGAAAATACTGGGCTTCGATACGGAAAGCCGTCCGGTGTTCTCACCGGGCCAGCATAATCACGGGGTCGCACTGCTTCAGCTCTCAGGGCCAAAGAGAGCATATCTTTTCCGCGTTCAGGAATTAGGTATGCGAAAGTCCCTGTGCAGCGTGCTCTCAAGCAAAAGTATACTGAAAGTCGGCGCCGCCGTCCTGGACGATATACACGGTTTGCAGAAACTGCGCAAGTTTGAGCCGGCCGGATTCGTAGACCTGCAGAAAATAGCCTGGGAGTGGGGAATCAGGGACAAGAGCGTAAAAAAACTTGCAGCCAACATACTTGAATGCCGCATCTCCAAGGCCCAACAGCTCTCCAACTGGGAAGCGGAGGAGCTCAGCCCGTCACAGTGCAATTATGCCGCTACCGATGCCTGGGTGTGCCGGGAGATGTATCTGAAACTGCTTGAATGCGAGAAGCATCCCCTCTCCCCGGAAGAGATGCTGCCCCCGCAGGACCGGATAGCCCATGAGGCCGCAGTCGAGCGCAAGGAGGCCAATATAGCGGCGGAGAAGGCCCGCGCCGGAACGTCTAAGCGCAAGCGCCACCGCAAGAAGAAGAAACCAGCAGACAATGGTAAAGATAATACTGAAAAAGGGCAGGGATGAGTCCTTGCGCCGCTTCCATCCCTGGGTGTTTTCCGGGGCTATAGCGCAAATACAGGGGACTCCTGCTGAAGGCGACCTGGTTGCGGTCCACGACAGCGACGGCCGCTTTCTGGCGTCCGGCCATTACCAGATAGGCTCGATAGCCGTAAGGATACTCAGCTTCTCGGGCGACCCCCAGGCTCCCGGATTCTGGGAGGATGCAATAGCCGGCGCCTTTGAGGCCAGGCAGGCCATGGGTCTTCCGTCTGCCGAGACCAATTGCTTCCGTCTCGTTCACGGAGAAGGCGACGGCCTTCCGGGGCTCATTATCGACTGGTACGACGGCGTTTGCGTGATGCAGGCCCACAGCGCCGGCATGTTCCGCTCCAAAGGAAAGATATGCGAAGCCCTGAAAGCAGTATTCGGAGACCGCTTGAAGGCTGTTTATGACAAGAGTTCAGGCACGGCACCGTTCAAGGCGGGACTGGATCTTGTTGACGGCTACCTGTACAAGGCTCCCGGCTTCGAGTCCGGAGAAACGACCGTTAGTGAGAACGGTTGCAAATTCATAGTAAACTGGGTGGAAGGCCAGAAGACTGGCTTCTTCCTGGACCAGCGCGACAACCGTGCCCTGGTCGGCAAATATGCTGCAGGAAGGCACGTACTCAACCTTTTCTGCTATACAGGAGGCTTCAGCCTTTACGCCCTCAGGGGAGGGGCCGTTTCCGTAGACAGCGTGGATTCATCCGCAAGGGCCATGGCCATGGTAGACAGGAACGTCGCCCTGAACGGCTTCAGCGGAGAACACCGATCGCTGTGCTGTGACGCCATTGATTATCTGGCTCAGGTGGAAGAAGGGAAGTACGACCTTATGATAGTTGACCCGCCTGCATTCGCAAAGCACAGGGGAGTGCTGAAGAACGCCCTCCGCGCATATCAGAGGCTGAACGCAGCAGCCATTTCCAAGGTGGCTCCGGGCGGACTGGTATTCACGTTCAGCTGCTCCCAGGTGGTGGACAAAATCGCATTTGCCGAACTGGTGTTCAGCGCCGCCGCGCAGACGGGCCGAAGGGTAAGAATAATCGGACGGCTCTGCCAGGGCGGAGACCATCCGGTTAATATCTACCACCCTGAGGGTGAGTATCTTAAGGGCTTGCTGCTCTACGTCGACTAGGAAGCTTCTATCAGCTCCAGCAGCTTGTCAATAGCCTCGTTGTCCGGTATATGTTTGAGTACCGGTTCGCTCTTGTGGTAGATGGTGACCCTGCCGCCGCCTTCTCCTACATAGCCCCAGTCGGCATCCGCCATTTCTCCGGGTCCGTTTACTATGCAGCCCATGACAGCTATCACCATGCCCTTCAGATGGGCGGTGCGGCGCTTCACTTCCTCGAAAGTCTCTTCCAGCTTGTACATGGTTCGTCCGCAGCCGGGACAGGCGATATATTCCGGGCGATAGAAGCGGCGCCTGGCAGCCTGCATTATTTCGTCGGCAAGATGGGAATCGATTCCGGCCTCGGCAGGGATCTCATCTATCTCCCTGTCAAGCAGCCTGGGTCCCCATTCTATGGCAGCGTCAAGCATGGCATCCGACTCGGGAAGGGGAGCTTCAACCGAGCTGAAGCGTGACGCCAGATAACGTGCCACAGGTATCTCGTTTACAGGAGCTTCCGTCAGAGATACCCGTACGGTGTCGCCTATTCCTTCCCGCAAAAGCGAGGCTATTCCTACGCAGGACTTTATGCGTCCGGCCTCGCCGTTGCCGGCTTCAGTAACGCCCAGGTGCAGAGGGAATATATGCCCTTCTTGCTTCATCATTTTTACCAGTTCCCTGTATGCCTGGACCATAACTACGGTATTGGACGCCTTTAAAGACACCACGACGTTGAAGAATGATGCGTCCACGCACATCTGTAGCCATTCCATCGCTGCCTTGGCCATCGCATAAGGGGTATTTCCGTACAGTTCGGTAATATACTTGCCGAGTGAGCCGTGGTTCAAACCTACGCGCACCGCGGTGCCGTGACTGCGGCATACTTCCAGGAACTCCGCAAACTTGCGGCGTGCCGTCTCATGGTCGGGATGGAAGTTGCCGGGGTTGATACGCACCTTCTCGACTGCGGCGGCGCATGCTATGGCGGTATCGGAGGAGAAGTGTATGTCGGCCACAAGGGGCACGGAACAACCGGACTCGCGAAGCCTGCGGCGTATCTCCTTAAGCGCCGGGACATCCTGCAGCCCGGGAACGGTAAGACGTATCATCTGCGCCCCGGCGGCAGCCAGTTCCAGGCATTGCGCCACGCTGGCGTCCACATCGGAAGTGTGGGTGTTGCACATGGTCTGCACCACAATTGGTGCGCCGCCGCCGATGACAAGACTGTCACCGACCTTGACTTCAATCGTTTTCAAACGTTCCATATACTATGTCCCTGGCTTCTTTCTTAATCTGTTTGGTTGTCTTGCCGGTACGCTTGGTCAGCTGAAGGTACACACCCACCGTAAGGGCGATGTCAATCGGGTTGGCGTAACGGTAGTAATAGGTATTGTAAGGATGGAATGTCTCGTTGTAGTAGTCCGGTTCGTACAGGTTCTGAAGGCTCCAGCGTCCCAGGATATTGAAATGTATCTCCACGGGGTCGAACATGAATCCCAAGCCGGCGCCTCCTGTAAGGCCGTAGTCGAAGCGGTATTCATAATCGCGGAACTTGTTGGCATATTCCTCGTCCATCCAAACGCCGCTCCTCTCGATGGAGAGCCTGTATCCGGCATAACCGCCAAGATTTGCAAGTATCTTGAAGGGGGCGCTGTCGAAGTGCATCTGCATCATCACCGGCACCTCCACCGTTTCGATTGTAACGTCAGTTGCTCCGTCCACGTAGCCCAGCGGATAGCCGTCCTGAGGGTCCATCTCGAACTGGACGCCTGAGTGGGAATACGATACGCCGGCGGTGATGCCGAAATAGGGAATATAATTGAACATTTTCTCGTGATGCGTGTACATAACCGAGAAGTATGTCGGCTGGAAGCGGAAGGCGGTACCCATCTTGGTCGGGTTGAAATACACCGTAGAGAACGTAACTCCATAGTTTACGCCTATCATGTGATAGTCGTTTATGGTTGTGACACGCTTGACATTCACGGTATCAAGATACTCCGGCGTGTACATCAGGGAATCGGTCTGCGCCCTGAGCAAGACGCCCGATGCCAGCATCACTAATAATATCAGGACTTTTTTCATTGGGCGAACAGGGTTTTGATGTTGATTTCCTGCTCCACTTCCGCGCTCTGGGGAATCTCGATCAAGTCTTTTTCTCCGATGGTAAAATACAGCACGGCCTCGGGCTGGCGGTGTTCCAGCAGTGATCCGGTATCAACAATGGAGTTGCGGTTACCGTCGTCCGTGATGCGGATGGCATATTTGCCTTCCTTCAGATAGGGGAAGACCAGCGTACCGTCATGGTCGGTAATATACTGGCGCAGAACAGTCTTGCGTTTCTCATCCAGCAGGTCGACAATTATCTTACGGTCAACGTCGGTCAGGCTGGCCTTCAGGGTACTGAGCTTTTCGTCCGTAGGCAGGCTCACTTTTACCTCTGTGCTGTCTGACCAGAAGCCGTTGATGTCGCGGAACGAATGGTGGGGCACTTTGAGGGTATATTCATAACCCGGCAGCAGCTGCTCCCTGGGCCTGATTATGTAACGGCGCAGGTTGGCCGTATCCTGCTCCACTGTCACTTCGCCCTTGAACTCCTTCTGCTTGGGGTTGCGGTAGCGGAAAAGCAGGGAATCGAAATTCTCGTAGATGATGGGGAGATTGAACAGAAGCTCGAAGCCGTTCTGCTCAACCGTTTCCGGTGCGGCCGTCAGCTTGAATACGCAAGTAGTGTCTTCCTGCTTTATGTCCTTGCGCTTTTTCTTGTGAAGGAGCTTCTTGCCTTCCGGCATGGTGAGCTTGAGATGCTCCATGGCAGGCTGAAGGCGCCCGAGGGAATCCGTCTTGCGGTAGTTCACAAACAAGTGAAGCGTGTCCGGAGCCTGTTTGCGGCTGTTTACCCAAAGCTCCAGACTGTCTTGCAGTATATTGAACTGAGAGATAACCTGGTCTGCCTTATAACCCCTGAACCAGAGAGAGTCAATCCAGACATAAGGGGCCTGGAAGGTTATATAGGCGGCTCTGTCGGCAGTCCTTGCCTTGTTTACCAGATACTGCTTGGTAGGCTTTTCGCGGAACAGGCGCATCTTGTAGTCCACCCGGCGGGCTTCGCACATCAGGGTGTCGGTCATGTCGTATTTGAGCATTTCCGGCAGGGTGTCAACCACACGCACAACGGGGCGTATGACAGAATCCACGAAGCCGATAAGGTCGGTATCAGGGTCGTAGATGTTGTTGCCGGACTCATCCTTGATAGCGTAGAGCCTGTAAAGGGTGTCTGCCAGGTAGGGCAGGCAGAAATAGCCCCAGTCGTCGGTCTTGACGGCGGCGGCCGGACGTTTCAGGAAGACCGCGGAATCCGACAGGTCTTTATAGAGCATGACCGTGGCCCCCTTCACCGGCCGGAGAGTGTTGCAGTCCTGAACCTTGCCGGTAAGCAGCAGGGAGTCGATAGTCGGACCGGTAGAGAACATATAGGTATAGCCCGGGAACATGTTGCCCTCGTTGTTGTCCGCAAGTGCGTCGGTCATATTGAGGGTGTATGTAGTGTTGGAATCCAGGGGGCTCTCGAAGGTGATTATCAAGTACTTCTCTTTAATACGGGCCTTCAGGGGCTTCTCCGGAGGAGGGGAGAGGAATATGTTCTTCTGATCCTTGATAGTTACGTACTCGTCGAAGCGGAAGACGATCTTGGTGCCTTCTACAGGCACGTTGACCGCTCCCGGCAGGGGATTGATGCCTATGATTAGCGGGGGAATGGTATCCTTGTCGCCACCCGTCGGCGCCTGCGTTGTATTGGCGCAGGAATGGATGAATATCATCGGCAGAAAGATGGCCGCCGACACTATCAGGGGCAGGAATCTCTTTATCATATGTTGCTTATAACGACGTTCTCTATTCCGTCGATCTTTTTAAGTGCGTTCTCTATTTCCTCTGCCAGCCCGGGACGGTCATGTCCCTGCAGCATAATCTTGATGGGCAGTTCGGCAGGTTCCTCTTCGGCGCCGGAGTTGAGCAGTATCTCGGCCTGCTCTACGTCCTTGGGAGCATGCTCCCTTATCCACTCCATCATCTTCCGCTTGGCGCTGCGGGTATTGAGGAAGGTGAGCCATTCCAGCTTGGGCTGGGCGTTTACGGCGGTGATTATTTCCACCTGGTCGCCGGAACGGAGGGTCTTGGAAAGGGGAACCAGCTTCTGGTTGACCTTGGCGGCAATGGCGTGATTGCCCACCTTGGTGTGTATCTTGTACGCGAAGTCGAGGGCTGTGGAGCCTTTGGGAATGCTGCGCTGCTCGCCCTTCGGCGTAAATACCACGATCTCGCTGTTGCTGAAGTTGTCCTGCAACAGGTCAAGGAGCTCCAGGGCGTCGATACTGTCGCTGTTCAGGATTTCCTGCACCTTGGCGAGCCAGCGGTCCATCTGGGTGTCGGCTTCTGAGAGGTAACCTTCGTTCTTGTATGCCCAGTGGGCGGCGATTCCCTTTTCTGCTATGTCGTCCATCCTGCGGGAGCGCACCTGCACTTCAACCCAGATGCCGCTCTGGCTCATCACGGTCATGTGCAGAGCCTCGTAACCATTCTTTTTCGGGTGCCTTATCCAGTCGCGGAAGCGGCTGTCTTTACCTTTGTACAGCGATGTTACGGTAGAATAAATGACGAAGGCCTTGTCGCGCTCCTTCACTATGTCGTCGGTCTCCGGATCGAAAATAATGCGGACGGCGTACAAATCGTAGATCTGCTCGAAGGGCACATGCTTGGTCTTCATCTTGTGCCAGATGGAGTACGGTGTCTTGATGCGCTTCTTTACAGCAAAACGGAATCCCTTTTCCAGCAGTGCGTTTGCAATAGGCTCGATGAAATCGTCAAGCTCCTTTATACGGTTGGCGAGGCCGGTGTCCGTACGCCTTACAATCTCATTGTACTCATCCGGATGCACATAACGCAGCCAGATGTTCTCGAGCTCCGATTTAATGGTATAAAGGCCCAGGCGGTGGGCCAGCGGAATGAATATGCCCATGGTCTCGGTGAGCACCTTCTCCCGTTTGCTTTCCGGCATATCGTCCAGGTTGCGCATGCATTCCAGACGGTCGGCCAGCTTTATGAGAACCACGCGCACGTCGTTACCCATGTTCAGCAGCATGCGTTTCAGGTTCTCCGCCTGAACGTCTTCGCTGTAGACACCGCTGGGATTGACTACGCTCTCGGTATCCAGAATATTGTTGATGTTGGCAAGTCCCTCCACCAGTTCGGCAATCTTATCCCCGAACATGCTGCGCACGTGCTCCACGGTGTAGTCGGTCTGTTCAACGACATCCACCAGCAGTGCCGCGCAGATGGACTTGTAGCCAAGGCCGACGTTTGCGACCACTATCTTTGCAACCTCTACCGAATGCAGGACGAAAGGCTCGCCATTATGGAGCAGGACGCCCTTATGCGCCTCCGAAGCAACCTGGTAGGCCTTGCGCACCATGTCCATCTCCTGCTTGTCGCGGCAGCGTCCGCGGGCAAGCTCCATCAGGGAGTCGTATTCCTTCTTGAGTGTACCGCTCATTTTGCGCCCTCCTCCTGAAGGCCGTAGTTCTTGATGTTCTGGAAACTGTAGGTAAGCTCCGCCCCGTAAATGATTATCTGCCAGCTGAAGTTGAGCCAGATAAGGAAGAGGGGAATAGCTGCCAGCACTCCGTAAACGGTGTTCAAACGGGCAACGAATACCTGTGTCTCAAGGTACAGATACTGGAAAGCCACAAAAAACAGGGCTGCAATGGCGGCCGCCCTCAGCGCATTTTTGTATTTCACTTCCGTTGCCGGAATGAATTTGTACATTGCTGAAAAGGTAAAAGTCGCAATTATATAGAAGCCCAGGTAACCAAGCAACTTGGGCAGGAACTTCAGTTCGGAGAGGTCCAGGCCCAGCAGATTGGTAACGTTACCGTAATATGCTATACCGGTACCGAATATGACAACCAGGAACGGAGTAAGAATCAGGACCAGTAAATAATAGCCGAAACGCTTGTATATCTTGCGCGGAATCTTGCGTATTCCCCACACGTTGTTGAAGACACGCTCCACCTGGAACATCATCCACAGAATGGTCCACAGGAATGACAGGGCAGCCACAACGCCCACCCAGCCGCTTTTCGCAATGTCTATGAGGTTCTCGGCCTTCTCCTGTACCATTTCCAGCATGTTGCTGTCCACGAATCCGGCAAAGATTCCGAGTGCAGTATCCAGGTAACCTGTCAGTCCCATACCGCCGGTTATCGCGAAGGCGAAAGCCAGCAGCGGAATAATAGCCATAGTGGCAAAATAGCTGAGGGCCACGCACTGGAAGCCCATGCGGTTTTCCGCAAATGTGTTTATGGTTATGCGCACCAGCTTAATCAGGGTAACAAGCCGGGCATAACCCTTGGATACAAGGGAGACTTTGCTGGTATCGATTGACCATATACGGTCGGTAAACAAGTCTTTCAGCCTTCCCATATACTAAAACAGTGTCAGTTCTTCTACTTCTTCTTTCTGCGGCGCGCCCGGCAGGAGGGCCCGGAATTCGGCCTCCGACAGCACCGGAATGCCCAGCTGGCTGCACTTGCGCAGCTTCTCCGGACCCGGCTTGCTGCCTGCCAGCAGGAAACTTGTGCTTCCGCTGACCGAGCCTGCGCACTTGCCTCCGTTGGCGATTATCAGTTCCTTCATATCATCCCGGGAGATGCTGAAGTTGCCGGAAATCACAATGGTCTTGCCGGCAAGGGTGTCGGAAGCGGCTTCCGCGGTTCCGGCGGCGGAGAACTGCAGTCCGGCCGCTTTAAGGCGGGCAATCTCCTCCAGGCTGGCGGGATTGTGCATGTAGTCGTACACGCTTCCGGCAATTACTTCTCCTACCTCCGCTACCTCCAGCAGCTGCTCCTTGTCCGCCGCCGCTATGGTGTCAATGTCTACGAAGTGACGGGCAATGTCGCGCGCCGTACTTTCTCCTACGAATCTTATGCCGAGAGCGAATAGAACCCGCTCAAAAGGAACGTCCCGGGTCTGCGCCAGCGAATCCAGGAAGCGCTGGGCCGACTTTTCCTGCCAACCCTCGAGGCTCAGCAGCTGATACTTGTTGATGCGATAAAGGTCGGAAGGCGTACGCACCAGGCCGGCGGCGTAGAACTGGTCCACCGTGGCGTCTCCGGCCAGCACGTTCATGGCCTTTCGCCCGATGAAATGGATGATGCGCCCCTTGATCTGCGTGGGGCAGCCGTCCCGGTTGGGGCAGAACCACTTGGCCTCGCCCTCCTGCTTCACCAGCGGTGTACCGCAGTCGGGGCAGAGTTTCGGGAACTCCGGAGGAACGGCGCCGGCGGGCCTGAGGTCCAGGTTGACGCCGGTAATCTTGGGGATTATTTCCCCTCCCTTTTCCACGTAGACGGAGTCGCCGACGCGTATGTCCAGGGAGGCAATCTGGTCCTCGTTGACCAGGGTGGCACGCTTGACGGTGGTGCCGCCCAGCTGCACGGGTTCCAGATTCGCCACCGGAGTAACGGCTCCCGTACGTCCTACCTGGTAGTCGATGCTCAGCAGGGGAGTGCAGGCCTGCTCGGCCTTGAACTTGTAAGCAACGGCCCAGCGGGGCGACTTGGCAGTATAGCCCAGAGCCCTCTGAGCCTGCAGTTCGTTGATCTTTATGACTATGCCGTCGGTGGCAAACGGGAGGTCGCGGCGGGCTTTGTCCCAATGGTCGATAAAGCGGCGGATCTCGTCCATATCCTTGCAGAGACGGCGGTGTTCCGATACCGGCAGGCCCCAGGAGGCCGCTTTGGCCAGGGCTTCGTCGTGGGTATCGAAGGGCACGCTCTGGGCGGGAATGTGGTACAGGGTGCACCATAGGCCGCGGCGGCCGACTTCTTCCGGATTGCCCAGCTTGAGGGAACCTGAAGCGGCGTTGCGGGGATTGGCGAACGGGGCTTCGCCTATATCTTCGCGCTCCTTGTTCAGGGCTTCGAAGGAGGCGAACGGCATCAGTATCTCGCCCCTTATCTCGAATTCGGAGGGATAGTCTCCGTGAAGGCTCTGCGGTATATTGGAGATGCGTTTCACGTTCTCCGTGACGTCGTCGCCCTGGACCCCGTCGCCGCGGGTGAGGGCCTGCACCAGCTTGCCGTCGCGATATGTCAGGCAGATGGCGGTGCCGTCGAACTTGAGTTCGCAGCAGTAGGTGAAGGGAAAGTCCAGACTCTTGTCGGCACGGGCGGCGAATTCCTCCACCTCCGCAATGCTGTAGGTGTTGCCCAGCGATAGCATGGGATAGCGGTGAGCCCGTTTGACGAAATCGGCTCCCGTCTGGAGCTCGGCGTTCTCGCCGAAGGGGGCGTCGATGTCGCTTCCGACGCGCTGGGTGGGGGAATCCGGGCTCTGGAACTCCGGATATTGCGCTTCCAACGCCTCCAGCTCATGCATCAGGAAATCATATTCCTGGTCGCTCATGGTGGGGGCGTTGTCCACGTAATATTTGCGGCTGTTCTCGCGGAGAACGGCCCTGAGTTCTTCTATTCTTTGCTTGACGCCTGAATATCCCATTACGTGTGCGCGTGTGTATAGCATACAAAGATACGTATTTTCCGCGATTATACCTATATTTGCACGTTTAACTTAAACCACATATCAATGTCAGAGTATTTCTACAACATGCTCCCCAAGGAGGAATTTGAAAGGATACCTTACCTTCCTACCATGGGAGAATTCACAGACTGGTTTACCAAAGAGTATGCTGATTTGCCCGCTCTTTCCAATCAGGTTGACACAATTTCGTACAAAGAACTCGGAGACCGTGTGGCCCGCCGCCGTGCGTTTATCCTCGGTCTTGGCCTTCCCAAAGGGGCCCATATCGCCATCTTCGACCGCAACAGCCAGGATGCAATAGAGCTGTTCCTCGCTGTTACATCAGCAGGATACGTGGCTATGAACTTTCCTGCATCCCTGCCCGCTCCCGCCGTGGCCGGATCATGTGCTAAATTCGACATAGCCGCTATTTTTGTGCGTGACGAATTTATGGCATTGACAGAGGGGCTTCAGGGTGTCAAGGTTCTGCCTGCCGGAAGCATTGCAGATGCCGGTGCTCCCAGCGTAACCGTCGATCCCGATTCTCCTGCCGCCATATTCTTCACAGGCGGAACCACCGGAATGCCTAAGGGCGCCGTTCTCAGCCACAGGGCTCTTATGAGGGGCAACTACAACGCTATTTTCAAGCCCGGCAAGGTTATAGGCCTTCACAGATATATAGCCATACTTCCCCTTAGTCACGTGTTTGGCCTCATAGCCGGAACAATGGGCTGCTTTTATACCGGAAACCTCATTTTCACTTGCGAGGACATGAAGGCCACGATAGGGAAGCTGCCGGTCATTAAACCGACTATCCTGGTGATTGTTCCCGGTATCTGCGACATTCTGGCCGGTCTGGTCAAAATGTATGGTGCCCCGTTCCTTGGCGGCAGCCTTCGCATGATTATCTCCGGAGCCGCCAATGTTCCTCCGCGCCTTGTGGACATTTTTACCAAACTTGGCGTAGAATTCTGCTTTGGTTACGGCCTTACCGAAACCGCAAACCTTACTTCTGCCAATGCAGATGCAGTAACTCATCCTACTTCGATAGGTAAGATTTATCCCGGACAGGAAACGAAAGTCGTGGACGGCGAGCTTTGGATAAAGGGCGACAATGTATTCTCCGGCTATTACAAGGACCCTGTGAGAACGGCAGAGGCCTTTTCGGAAGACGGCTGGTTCCGTACCGGCGACCTGGTGCGCTTCGACGACGAAGGCTTCCTTTACATCACAGGCCGCATCAAGAACCTGATTATCCTTTCCAACGGTGAGAACGTGAGCCCCGAAAGCCTTGAAGAGCCTTTCTATGCGGATCCTTGTGTACGTGATGCGATGGTTAAGGAAGATGATCTTAACGGTCAGACAGTCATTGCTGTAGAGATCCTTCCTTTTATGCCGGCATTTGATGGCAAGGCATGGGATGAAGTTGTCGCATACATGAATGCACTGGTGGCAAAAATCAATGCCGGACTGCCCAGTACCCACAAGATCCTCAAGGTCACCGTACGTACTGAGGACTTCAAGCGTACCGGTAGTATGAAAGTAGCCCGCGTATGAAAAGAGAAGAAGTTTTAGAGGGTCTGAAGGAGATAATCAGCGTTATCCGCCCCAAAACCGACCTGAGCCAGGTTGGCTTTGAAAGTGAGCTGATTCGGGATCTGGGTATAGATTCTCTTACCATGATGCTTCTGGCACTCGCGGTAGAGGAGAAATACAAAATGCGCTTCCCTGAAGGTCAGGCGGCTCCTGTTACGGTAGGAGATGTCTGTGACAGGGTAATTGAAGCTCTGGGAGCTTAAAGCTCCTTTACATAACTGCGGCGTCGCTGATACGGCTGCGGGTTGTAGTCTCCGAAAAGGGTCTGCACCTTATGGTTGTCTTCGAGCTGCGGGTTCATTAACATCCGCTTGATTCCCAGGCGGATGTAATTTTCATGCAAGTGCTTCAGCATAAGGAGGGCGGCACCCTTGGCCTGATATTCCGGAAGAACACCTATAATCAGGCCTTCGGTGATATGGTTCCGTTTAGGGTTAAGGAGAGGAAGGATGTGTATCCAGCCGAAGGGGAGTATGCGGCCCCTGGCTTTGCGTACGCCACTGGAGATGTGCGGCATGGTGACGGTAAAAGCCACCAGTTCGTCTTTTTCGTTCACGACAAAGGCCACAAGGTCCTTGTTAAGCACGGGGACATACTGCTTGACATAGCCATCTATCTGCTCTTCACTCAACTTGCTGTATTCGTACAACTGTGCAAAAGCATCATTGAGCACATGAAACATTTCCCGGCCGCGCTTAGCCATCTTGGACAAGGAAGATGCGGTGTATATTTTCAGTCCATAGCGTTTTTCTACGAGCGGCGCATACTGCATCATGGAAGGCAGGTTTTCGTCGAAGTCTATATAGCGCTGAGTCCAGTCTGCGTCTTTGCAAAAGCCCATTCTCTCAAGGAACTCCCCGTAATAGGGGTAATTGTACAGAACCGTAGTGGGGCTTTCGTTCTCGAAGCCTTCGACGAGCAGTCCCTCCCTGTCCATGTCGCTGAATCCCAGGGGGCCTTTGATTTTGGTGGCCTGCCATTTTGCGCCCCACTCAATCACTTTGTTCACCAGAGCCTCGGCAACGGCAAAGTCGTTAATTACGTCGAACCACCCGAAGCGCACGGTCTTCTCGTTCCATTTCTCATTGGCCTTGTGGTTGATTATGGCGGCTATACGGCCGGCCATTTCTCCGTCTTTATATGCAAGGAAGAGTTCACGGTCGCAAAAGGCCAGGGAAGGGTTTTTGTCTCCGAGAGAATTGAATTCATCACTTTCAAAAGAGGGCACCCACTTGTCACAATTCTTGTAAATCTTCAAAGGGAAACGGATAAAGCTCTTGAGCATGCGTTTCCCCTGTACGGAAACAATTTCAATCATAATAGTATTAGTAGCACCACAAAGATACGCTTTTTCCTTCGTTTTGTGCTGGCTTTTTATTAAATTCGCAGGATTTTTGTTGCAAATAGTTATTTCCGAATAGTATGAAAGATTCCATTATCATTCTCTGCGGCGGCGGCCCCGCCCCCGGCATGAACACAGTTGTGTGCTCCGTCGCCAAGACTTTCCTTTCCAACGGTTATCGCGTTATCGGCCTCCACGGCGGCTACAGCGGGCTCTTCAGCAACGCTCCCCGTACCGAGGACATCGACTTCTTCAAGGCGGACGCTTACTTCAACAGGGGTGGCTCCTACCTCCAGATGAGCCGTTTCAAACCCACTGACGAAGACTTCGAGAAGCGTTTCAACCTGGAGCTCTTCCAGTCCAACAACATCAAGCTCCTCGTGACCGTGGGCGGCGACGACACCGCATCTACCGCGAACCGTATCGCCAAGTTCCTCGAGGCTAAGAAATACCCCATCGCAAACATCCACGTCCCCAAGACAATAGATAACGACCTGCCTCTGCCGAACAATACTCCGACCTTCGGATTCAATTCCGCAAAGCAGGAGGGCGCACACATCGCCCGCACCATTTACGAGGATGCCCGCACATCCGGCAACTGGCTGCTCATCAGCGCCATGGGCCGCAGCGCCGGTCACTTGGCTCTGGGAATCGGCGAGGCTACCCACTGCCCTATGACCATCATCCCCGAGATGTTCAACAAGACAGGTATCTGCCTGGACAAGATAGTCAAGCTCGCCATCTCCGCTATAGTCAAGCGTAAGATTCTCGGAATCGATTACGGTACCGTAGTGGTTGCGGAGGGCGTGTTCCATGACCTTGATCCTCAGGAAATCAAGAACGCCGGCGTCACCATGACCTACGACGAGCACGGACATCCCGAGCTCGGCAAGATCAGCAAGGCCGTCCTCTTCAACGATATCCTCGAGAAGGAGTTCAAGAAGACCGGTCTCAAGATCAAGACCCGTCCCGTGGAAATAGGCTACGACGTACGTTGCCAGGATCCTATCGCTTACGACCTGAGCTACTGCTCTGAACTGGCCATGGGCGTTTACGAGCTCTTCACCAAGGGTGAGACCGGCTGCATGGTGTATGTTGACGCATGGGGCAACGCTTCTCCTCTGTACCTGCACGACCTGCAGAATGCCGAGGGCAAGATTCCTCCGCGCCGCGTAGAGATTTCCGGCGGTATCGCCCAGAACTATTACAGCCATATCTGCCACTACATCACTCCTGCAGACTATGAGGCTGCCAAGAAGTATGTGGCCGATCCTGAAGCCTACGACTTCAAGAAGATTCTAAACTGGTAATCGATGCTACAGAATAAAAAAGACCGGATCGTCATGATCCGGTCTTTTTTTTGTTTGGACAATGGGGGAGAATTAAAGCTCTTCCACGACGGGAGCCTCGGGAGCGTTCTTCATCACGGAAGCGATACCTGCTTTCATGGTGCGCTCGGAAGCATACATCTGGCTGGCGCCGATGACCTGGCCGTTGGTGGCCTTGAGGTTGAAGAAAGGCTTGCCGTTCTTGGCAACCTTGATCTCGTAACGGGCCTCTACGGGGGCGTTCTTCTTTACGGACTCTACGCCGTTAAGGCAAGCAGCCTTGGTGTTGTAACCCTCGCTGGTGAGGATAACCTGGCCATTGGTAGCTTTGAGGTTGAACTGGAATTCTCCGTTCTTTCTGAGAGTAATGACAAACTTTCCCATTTCTGATTATTTATTTGTGTTTCGCAAACTTAAGGATTTATTGTTAAATTTGCAATAATTAAAGTGAGGGAAATGTTGACCAACGCTGAAATAAAACGCATAAAATCCCTGAAAGAGAAGAAGTTCCGCGATGAGTACGGGCAGTTCGCCGTAGAAGGTGAAAAGCTCGTGGAAGAGGCCCTCTGCTCTGGATTCAGGGTTTCTGCGGTTTACAGGGCGGAAGAAGTGGGCGAAGATGCCATGTCCCGCATGTCCTCCATGAGTTCGCCTTCTCCTGTCCTCGCCGTTGTCGACAAGCCCGCCCCAAAGGGCCTGGTGCTGGAACGCGGCCTGTATCTGGGACTCGATGCGGTACGCGATCCGGGCAATATGGGCACCATCATTCGTCTGGCGGACTGGTTCGGCATCAGCACTGTCTTCGCCTCTCAGGATTGCGTGGAAGTGTTCAACCCCAAGGTGGTCCAGGCCTCCATGGGCTCCATATTCCGGGTGGACGTGGTGTATTGCGACCTGCCGGACATATGCCGCCGCTTCCGTTCCATGGACATGCCGGTGTACGGCACCTTCCTGAACGGGGAGAACATGTATTCCCAGACGCTGGCGGACGAGGGGCTTATCATAATGGGCAACGAGGCCTCAGGCATCTCGCCGGAAGTGGGTGCGCTCGCAAGCACGCGCCTGCTCATCCCTTCTTATGCCAGGAACGGCCGCGGAGCCGAATCTCTCAACGTGGCCACCGCCTGTGCCATAGTATTGTCGGAATTCAGGAGGAGATGAGAAGGGGCTGGAGAATCGTGGTTCTGCTGATGCTTGCGGGCCTGCTCTGGGCCTGTAGCAACACCAGGGTGCTTCCGGAGGGGAAGTACAGGCTGAAAAGCAACAAGATAGCCTTCGACGGCGATCCGGCCGGCCTCAGCTCTTCCGACGTATCGTCATACGTCAAACAGCAGACGAGCAATGCCACCATATCCGGATGGATATACAACTGGTCGAATCCGGAGAAGGACGACTGGCTGAACAACTCCCTGCGCAAGGTCGGCACCGCCCCCGTCGTCTTTAACGGGAATCTGCTGGGGAGCTCCTGCGAGAACATTGCCCGACACCTCGACTACCTCGGATACTACAATTCTACAGTAACTGCTAAAGTAGATACTGTCAAGAAGAACGTAAAGGTTACCTATACAATTACTCCAGGAAAGCGAAGCCGTATAGACAGCATAGTTTTCAAGGTGCCGGAAGGGGAGTTCGCAGAAGATTTCAAGGATGACATCAAGAACATCAGCGTGAAGGAAGGCGACTGGTTGTCGGAAAAAAGCCTCGAGAAAGAGAGCGAGCGCGGAGCAGTTTTCTTCAGGAACAGGGGATACTACGACCTCAGCAAATTCAATTATTTCTTTGAGGCTGATACCCTGGGCCCCCGCAATATACTTACCTACGAAATTCGCGAATACTCCCGTAAAGAAGCAGAAAGCTATGCCGAGCCTCTTGTGAAGTATCATATAGGTCAGGTTCAGATATCTCATTCCAAGATAGTCCCTTTCCGGGAAAAGGTGTTGCGCGACATTAATATAATCAAGCCCGGCGACCTTTACAGCGAGAAAGTGGCGAACATAGACTACCAGCGCTTCACGGCACTGCGGCTGTTCAACAGCGTGGCCGTGGAAATGACCCCGTCAGACAGCGCCACGGTAGACTGCCATATTAGTTTGAGCCAGAGCAAGCTGAAGGGCGTCAAACTGAATCTGGAAGCATCCACCAACGCCAACGGCTTCTTCGGCGTTTCCCCTGCCATCAGCTTCTACAACAAGAATTTGTTCAGGGGCGGGGAGTGGTTCTCCATGGGCTTTTCCGGCAACTTCCAGCGCCAGTTCACCACGGATATATCGGCCAATGAATTCGGTATAACCATGAGCCTGAGCCTGCCCCGTTTCCTCGGCCTCCCGAACAGCGTCTTCAAGGGCCCCAGCATTCCGCGTACTGAGCTCCAGGCCTCCTTCAACTATCAGGACAGGCCGGAGTTCAGGCGTTTCATCGGAAATGCGTCATTCGGCTATACCGGCAATAACGACAAGTTCTATTACCAGCTGTATCCCTTCCGTACGACCATCGTAAAGGTCGGCTATATCAGTCAGGACTTTTATTCCACACTCTTCAGCAACATGGCACTGCTGGAGTCTTTCTATGACCATATAGACGCCGGCCTCGGCGGGCAGCTGTACTGGACCTCGGACACCAGCGTCATCCCAAAAGGAGGCTACACATCTGTCCGATTCGGCTTCGACGTAGCAGGTAACGTGATATCGCTTTTCAACCCGATACTCCCGGAAAACGAATACGGCGACAAGCAGGTATTCGGAATGGATTATGCCCAGTATGCCAGGGGAGAACTGCACCTTACCAAGTGTATCATGTTCTCTCCCTCCACCAAGCTGGCGCTCAACTTCTCCGGAGGCATAGGCCATGGTTACGGCGTTTCCCAGTACATGCCTTACGAGAAGCAGTTCTACGTTGGCGGCGCCAACAGCATGCGCGGCTGGCAGGTCCGTTCCCTGGGCCCCGGAGCCGAGAAGCCCTACAGCTTCTTCCAGATTGCGAGCCAGGCCGGAGAGACCAAGCTGGAGTTTGACGTAGAGCTGCGCCAGAAGCTCTTCTGGAAGTTCGAGGGCGCGCTGTTCGCGGAAGCCGGCAACGTCTGGGACTTCGATGGCCAGTGGGAGAGTGATGAAGATTATCCGTTCCCTATCGAATACCCCAAGTGGATAGAGACCTTCGGGCTCGACTGGGGCGTCGGCCTCAGGCTGAACCTCAATTTTATACTTCTCCGTATCGACTGGGGCCTTAAGATATACGAGCCGTGCCTGAGTGGCAACGACCGCTGGATACGTCCCAACGAGTGGTTCCGCAGCGGAGGCTCGTCAATCCATTTCGGCGTAGGTTATCCTTTCTGATGAACGGCAAGTGCATAATATACCAGCTGCTGCCGCGCCTGTGGGGTAAAGGGAAGTTCTCCTCATGCGACGCCGAATTGCTTGCGTACCTGAAGTCTATGGAGGTCGGGTACCTGTGGCTCACCGGCATCCCGCGGCACTCCAGCGGCAAACCTTTCGTCAAAGGCGACCCCGGCTCGCCATATGCCGTTTGCGACTGGTACGACGTGAATCCGTATCTGGCGGACGAGCCCGGCAAGCGGATGCAGGAGTTCGAAGCATTGGTCGGACGTATACATTCGGCCGGCCTGAGATGCCTTGTCGACTTTATCCCCAACCACGTGGGATGCGACTACGAAGGCGGGCTGGCCGTCCATAATTACTGCGACGGCGACTGGACCGACACGCGCAAGGTTGACTGGTCCGATCCGCGAACTGAGGCGGAGTACCTGAAGGTCCTGCGTTTCTGGGCCTCAAAAGGCGTAGACGGCTTCCGTTGCGACATGGTGGAGCTGGTGCCCGCCGATGCGCTTGGCCGCGTAATAAAGGCCGTAAAACGGGAATTCCCGGGCATGCTGTTCGTGGCGGAGGTTTACCGGCAGGATAATTACACCAGATATCTGGTCGAAGGTGGATTTGACCTGCTCTACGACAAGACCGGCAGCTACGATATTCTCAGGGGAATACTGGCGGGCTCCCACTCGGCACGTGAACTCAGCTGGAACTGGCAGTGGCTGGGCTCCAGGCAGTCCAGCATGCTGAATTTCCTTGAAAACCATGACGAGCAGCGCATCCCTTCGCCCTGGTTCGCCGGTGACGCCAACGCCGTCTGGGGAGCCCTTGCCTTCGACCTGCTGTTCAACGACGCTTCGTTCATGCTGTACGCCGGCCAGGAAGTGGGGGAGGATGCCGCAGAGGGCCACGAAGGCCGGACTTCTATCTTCGAATGGTGCAAACCGGAAGGGCTAGGGTGCCTGTATGACTACGTTCACTCTGGCACGGAACTGCTTGCCGTCCGCAAGGAATTGCTCACCCGTTACCGTGAACTCCTGGCCTTGTCACGCAGGCCGGTATTCCTGAACGGAAGCAACTGGGATCTCTGCTACTGCTGCGGAGCCGCATCCGGCTTCAACCCGGACAAACATTTTGTCTTCATGCGCTACGACGATGAGTCCGCCTGGCTGGTTTTATGTAATTTCAGCGCAGAGACGGCCATGGTCTCGGTCTATATACCGGAAGAACTCCGCCTGGCTGCAAATATCTACCAGACGGAGTCCCTCGTTTCAGCACCGCCGCGGGGTTACGCCCTGCTTAAGTGCAAATAAGAATTATATCACCATAGCGAGCATCAGAACGCCTGCCAGACCGAGAATCGCATAGAACTCCGGAAGTGCAGCGTATATGAAAGTATTAGTCTGGACGTCGTGTCCCTGGCTGATACCTATGATGCCGTTTGCACATACCTGCCCCTGACGTATCGCCGAGAACAGACATACAATACCCATTCCCAATCCCATCGCGAAGAGCAGGGGACCGTTGGCGGCAAAATCGAATTTAAAGACCAGCAGCCACATGAAGAAGCCCACAAAGCCGTAAATACCCTGAGTGGCGGGAAGTGCGGACAAAATCATGTAACTGGTGGATTTTTCGGGAGCCTTTTTAAGGGCACCCTCGGCGGCATTGCCTGCAATGGTAGTTCCATATGCACTGCCTATACCGGACAGTCCAAGCATAAGTCCGAGACCAAGATAACCTAAAATTTCGTTCATAATATTAATGTTTTTAGTTAATTATTTCTCTAATGCTTTGTATGTACGACCCTTTCCGTCGTAACCGGCATTCTTGAAGAACTCCAGGAAGTTGAGTCGCAGGGGATGCACAAAGGCGCCCAGGCAGCACATCGCGAAATTAAGCGCATGACCGATTATAAGGATAACCGGGAAAGCAATCCAACCAAGACTAAAACCGCCGTCGCCAAGGGTCATAGACGCAATGTCGTTGAATGCCTTTCCAAGCATTCCGCCGGCAAGTCCGAGGGCGTAAAGCCGCAGGTAGCTGAGTACGTCGCCCAACAGACCTGTTGCGGTATTATATGTCTCCCAGAGGCCTGAGCCTATGTTTTTCAGCGGGTTGCGGTGAATGTCGTTTAAGAGGAAGATACCAAGGGCGGAAATGATGCCCAGGCAGATTATTATCCACTTGGTTACTTCAGGAGGAACAAGCTTGAGCAGGGCCAATGCTCCTACTATTACGCCGCCCACAATGAGCAGGGTCCAGCCCCAGACGCTGAGTGACTCCAGGAATCCCTTGTTCTTAGTAGCATAAACCGTCTTGACAACCATGGCCAGGCAGAGATGCACTACACCTATGGCCAGGGCCAGGACCATCTGCGCCTCGAAGCCGCCTATAGTGCCGGTAATCATTATGGATTTGAGCCAGCCGGGTATCCATGGCAGGGTGGCGATGTCGTAGCCGAAGAAGGTGTGCATCATAATGCCGACCACGAATGTTGCCGCGCCCAATATGCTTACAAGGGGAGCAAGGTTCTTCATGCTTGGTACTTTCTTAAGCAGGAATCCGCCTATGAAAAGAATCAGGCCGTAACCGGCGTCGCCCATGCACATAGCGAAGAAAAGCAGGAAGAAAACGGAGATGTAGGGAGTGGGATCGAATTCGTTATAATCCGGCCTTCCGTACATGTCTGTAAGGGGTTCGAACTGTTTGACGAACTTGTTGTTCTTGAGCTTGATAGGAGGATTATCCTCTATCTTTGCTTCAGATGCGAACCAGACACAGTCCATGGCGTCCAGAGCCTCTTTCAGGCGTGCGTCTTCACTGCTCGGAGCAAAGCCTTCATAGACTGTGATTATGCCTTCTGCCGCCTCTTCTCCTGCCTTGCCGGCAAGATAAAGCTCAAGCTCTTTTCTGATGGATTCCGCCTCGGCTTCCAATGCAGGAAGTTCACTCTTCTTTTGCTCGAAACGTGCCTTCTGCTCAGCTATCTTCGCTTCGCTCTCAACAAGCATGGCGTCTGTCTCTGAGATGCTGGCAGCGGGCTCCGGCAGGGGAGTTGCCGGTATCTCGAAGTCTCCTACGGTAACGAACCAGACCTTGCCGTTCGCCCTGTCGGCCACCTGGAGCACGCATTCGTCCTCCCATTCGGGCTTGAACTTCTTCTCCGGCATGCAATAGAAGCGGACCGGCAGTCCGACAGCCTGCAACTTCTCCCTGTCATAATCGCCCCAATGCTCGAGCTCGGCACGTTCTCTCTGCAGGCGTTCTTTTTCCGCCAGGAGGACCTCCATCTCATGATTCTTGTCCTTGCGGAGATCGCCCATCATATTGGTTAGGACCTCCAGTCGGGAGTACATCCACCAGGAGCGCTCGTCCATGGGTTTGGAGGAACGGTTGATGTCCATAACCCCCAGTTCACCAAGAGAGGAAATGAATTCATCCTTGTTACTGCTGAGCAGGATGAACTCGTAGCGTGTCATTTTCTCTATCATAAGCCTTCCTCCTCTTCCTGTGCCGCGTGGCGGTTCTTTACTATCTTGGACGAGGCCTTGGATAGGTTCTCCTCGTCTTCCATATAGCGCTTTATCTTGCGTATGGCCTCCTGATAACCCGGAATCTGCACCTTTTCGTAAAGGTTCACCTTCTGGGTGGTCTTCTTGCGGTTGAACTCAAGGATACGGCGTCGCTCCTCGGAAACCTCGGACTCAATACCCAGGGTGCTGAGCTCCTTGAGTATGCGTATGCCGTCGGCGTACCAGGCCGGAGCCGCAAATGCGTTGAAAGGCTGCAGCTCAAAGTCAATCTTTTCCAGCTGGGGGGCCTTAACGCCGGCTATCTTGACGGTCTTCAGATGGACGTCGCTGATGCTTATCAGGCCAGGCTGGAATTCGTTCCAGAGCGCAGCCAGGTAGTCATACTCCTGAAGCTTGCGTTCCAGCTCGTCCGCCTGTGCCTGAGCCTCAGCCTTGGCCGTAATCACGCTGACCCGCAGGGCCGACTCCTTATTCTTCAGGGTCGGCAGGGCGTTCTGCCTGATCTTCAGCTGCTTGCCGAGGTTCGTCAGGGACGTTTTGTTATATTGGAACTTGATCGCCATCCTACTGAGGCCAATATTTGTCTATAAGGTTCTGCTTGATGCCGGTCTCTGCAGGGGAGAAGTACCTGGCGAAGAGCTTCCAGGCGGTGTCCAGCATCTCGTCAATTGTGATGTTGACGTCTATGCTGAGCAGCTCCCTGGCGTAGTCTTTTGCATAGTCCAGGCAGCGCAGGTCGTAATCGCTGAGGTCGAAGCCGTTCTGCAACTTGGTCTTGGCATTCTGTGCGTCTGCGTAAAGGCGCACGCCTGCGTTCATTATCTGGCTGTGGTCTTCGCGTGTCTTCTTGCCCTGGACAAGCTGTTTGAGTCGGCTGAGGCTGCGGAAAGGATCCACTATGACGCAGCCGGAATCGGAGTCGGCTCGGAGGAAAATCTGGCCTTCGGTGATGTATCCGGTATTGTCCGGAATGGCGTGGGTTATATCTCCGTCGTTAAGCGTGGTAACTGCGATTATGGTTATGGAACCGCCTGCCGGCAGCTGCACCGCCTTCTCGTAAATCTTTGCCAGGTCAGAATAGAGAGAACCGGGCATGGAGTCCTTTGAAGGAATCTGGTCCATACGGTTGCTCACGATGGAAAGCGCATCGGCGTACAGGGTCATATCAGTAAGCAGTACAAGCACTTTCTCGTTCTTGTCCACAGCAAAGTATTCAGCCGCAGTAAGGGCCATGTCGGGGATCAGCAGACGCTCCACGGGAGGCTCCTCGGTGGTGTTCACGAAGGAAACTATCCTGTCAAGGGCGCCGGCACTCTCGAAGGCGTGACGGAAGAAGAGATAGTCGTCGTTGCTCAGTCCCATGCCGCCGAGGATGATCTTGTCCACGTCGGCACGCAGGGCCACGTCGGCCATCACCTGGTTGTACGGCTGGTCGGGGTCGGCGAAGAAGGGAATCTTCTGGCCGGACACGAGGGTGTTGTTCAGGTCGATGCCGGCTATGCCGGTAGGAATCAGCTCGCTGGGCTGGCGGCGCTTGTAAGGGTTGACCGAAGGGCCTCCGGTCTGGCGCTCCTCGCCTTCCACCTCGGGACCGCCGTCTATGGGCTTGCCGTAGGCGTTGAAGAAGCGTCCGGAGAGTTGCTCGCTCACTTTCAGGGTGGGAGGTGCGCCGAAGAAGGACACCTCGGCATCAGTGGGCACGCCCTCGGTCCCGGAGAACACCTGAAGGGTCACGCGGTCGCCGTTGGTCTTCACCACCTGCGCCAGCTTGCCGTTCACGCTGGCAAGTTCGTCATTTGCTACACCTCTGGCGTCCAGGGACACCGTGGCCTTGGTGATGGCCTGCAGCTTGGTATATGTGCGCTGGTATGCTTTAGTTGCCATTTTCGGAAAGGAGTTTAGTGAGCGATTCGTTATATTTCTTGAAACTGTCGGACTCGTATTCGGAGTAGTTCATCTGCCTCATGACATTGATGAGCTCCTTGAACCAGCTGCGGCATTTCTCGTAGTCTTCAAAGTCGAACTGGCGGTCACAGATTTCCAGGATAAGGTCCAGCATGTATTTCTGGCGGGGCATGGGGCATACGGAGTCAACGGCGTCGAAGGCATCCTGCTGCAGGAATGCGAAGTCTATAAGCTCGCTCTTCCAGAAAGCCTCGTGGTAACTCATGGGCACGCCGTCGTCGCCGAGGATGTTGATCTGGTCCGCCATTTCCTTGCCGCGGCGGACGTAGTTCTTGGCCTTGAGCACTTTGTTTATCCAGCCGCGCTCCACGCTCTCCTCCAGGCTGGCCTGGATTTCCGGATATTCGAGATATTTGGAATAGGAATCCACAGGATTCACGGCAGGGTAGCGCTTCTGGTCGGCGCGGTTCTGCTCCAGGGCGTAGAAGCAACGGGCGGCCTTCTTGGTGCTCTCCGTCACAGGCTCCTTGAGGTTGCCGCCGGCAGGGGAGACCGTACCTATGAAGGTCACGGCACCCGTTTTGCCGTTGTTCAGCACCACCTGTCCCGCACGGGCGTAGAAATTGGAAATAATGGCGGAAAGGTCCACGGGGAAGGCGTCCTGTCCGGGAAGCTCCTCCATACGGTTGCTCATCTCCCTCAGTGCCTGGGCCCAGCGGGAAGTGGAGTCGGCCAGCAGAAGGCAGCGGAATCCCATGGCGCGGTAGTACTCGCAAATGGTCATCGCCGTATAAACGGAGGCCTCGCGGGCAGCCACCGGCATGTTGGAGGTGTTGCATATGATAACCGTGCGCTCCATGAGCTTGCGGCCTGTATGGGGATCCACAAGTTCGGGGTACTCGGTGAAGATCTCCACCACCTCGTTAGCACGTTCGCCGCAGGCCGCCATGACCACAATATCGGCCTCGCCCTGCTTGGCGATGGCATGCTGCAGCACCGTCTTGCCGCATCCGAAAGGTCCGGGGATGAAGCCGGTACCGCCTTCCGCAATGGGGTTGAAGGTGTCTATGATACGGACACCCGTTTCCATGATCCTGGAGGGGCGGGGCTTCTCTACGTATGCCTTCACAGCCACCTTCACAGGCCATTTCTGGACCATGGTGACCGTGTGCTCCTCACCCTCGGCGTCCGTCAGCACGGCGATCTGCGTGTCTATGTTATAGCTGCCGGCAGGGGCGACTGTCTTGACTGTATATTCACCGTCAAACTTGAAGGGCACCATGATCTTGTGCGAGAGCCAGCCTTCCTGTACCTCACCGAGCCAGTCTGCGGCTTTCACCTTGTCGCCCGGGGCCGCAAGGGGCTTGAAGTCCCACAGCGTTTCGTGGTTCAGGGGGTCGGTGTATTCACCTCTCTTCAGGAAGACCCCTTCCATGGTGGTAAGGTCGTTCTGAAGGCCGTCGTAAACGCCGGAAAGCAGGCCTGGGCCCAGACTGGCCTCAAGCATCCTGCCGAGGAAAGACACCTCGTCTCCGTTCTTCAAGCCGCGGGTGCTCTCGAAAACCTGAACGGAGGCCTTCTCGCCTGTGACCTTGATTACCTCGGCAAGCAGTTGGGTACCGCCGAGATTGATGTAACAGAGCTCGTTCTCGCCCACGGGGCCGTCAACCTGGACTGTCACCAGGTTGGAGACGATGCCTGTCACTTTTCCTTTTGTAGCCATATTATCGTGTATTTCTTATTTCTTGTACGAGTTTGCGGAACAACTCCCTGCCGGTTTCAGGGTCGAGTTTGCTCCA
>JAFZIO010000028.1 GCA_017554335.1 Bacteroidales bacterium
GAAACCGGCTTGTATTAAGCCATAGATTTCATACCTTTGCCTTTCGGATAAGTGCTTCATCTGTGACTGAGTTTTGGCGAATGAGGCCACAAGATAGGCAGTTTTCCTCGGGTATCCCAATGTGGATACCCTTTTTACTCAATTTTAACGACCTTTGTCTCAGTCCTTATCTAAAAAATTGCATTTAAAACTTGATACCTGCGCAAATTTTTTGATTAGTGTCAAAAGTTGACACTCAGGGCCTGTACCTTTGCATTGTAATTTAAAAGCACAGGCTATTATGGAACTCTTTATCACAGCCAATTTCTCCAACGCGGACGAGGTCCGCGCCCTCATCGACGATCTCGGTCTCATTCTCGATACCGCACCCTTGCAGAACTAAAAGATTTACAGTCCCTTTTGTTTTAGGGAAAGATTTGTAACTTTGCTGGTCAGCAAGTAGTTTATATAATGAACCCCAAGATTGTTTATAAGGCTCCTGTGACAATAGTCGGGGAGCTGGATTTGACGGATGCGATGCTGGTTGCGTCTGATCCTGCAGATTTAAATGTGTTTTATGGCGAGGAGGACTGGTAGTATGAAGAAGATTATTGTTCTTGCCATATTTGCATTGGCCATGGCATCATGCCAAAATAAGATTGATATAGACGTTAACCTTGTTACCGATAAAGTTCATGTAACTGCCGGCGCCGGCTTCTTACAGACCAAGAGTTCTGTAGTAATCAACGGCTCCGACCGCAGCCTGGCTTTCACCGCCGGAGATCAGTTGTATGTACGGGGCGAAATAGCAGGCACATATCCGCTAAAGATTGTTGCCGGCTATCTGGACATTGTAGGGACGCCTGCTGAAGGTGCGACCAGCGCAAGGTTTGCCGGAGACCTGAGCGTCTATGTATATAATCCCGATGATAATGTATTTGACGCCTCAACCCACGAATTTGCAAACGCTTCCGACCCCTTTGCAGAATGTACCTTTGCCGTGGGCACGCTGGTCCACAACGGGGCCGTGGGATTTACCGTCGATATCGGGAAGAGGGGCTTCTTCACAAATAAAACCGCAGCTACTGTAAACGAGTTGATGAGCAAGCAGTTGTATGTTTACGGTTTCTATGATGAAGGTTCCTTCTCGTTGAGCGTGGAAGACGATGATGACCTCTGTACGCCGATCTTCAACTGTTACATCAGCGAATTGTCCGCCGATACCAACTATCAGCTATCATATTTGAACGGCTTCAACAGGAACAGCCTGGACACCATTGAGACACTGGGTTACGTTACTACCGATGCTCTCGGCGAAGTCACATTTGCCTGTTATATATCTGAGGCCACTACCGCCAGTGAGTATCACGCATTGCGCTTTGCCAATTCTTCTGACCCCTCAGACTACAAGATAGTTGAGCTGGGCTATAATAATCTCAGCAGCAAGGTGTACAACATAGAGCGCGAAGTCTCATTCTCCTCGCTTGATTCTCCCCTCTATTCCGTAACTGCAGAAGATATCGGAAAAGTGATTGCCGGGAATGGCAATATATATAGCAACGCCTCTGCCGCCTCCGCAGCCGGTGCCACGGCAAAAGCTATGATTGCCTACGTAGGCAGAAGGGATGGAGTTTGCGAGCATGGCCTTGCCATATCTCTGGAAGACGTTCTCGAGTATGCCTGCACGTTTGATCTGACCGTCGGAGACTGGGGCCTTTACTACTGGGCGGCTTCCAACTCCTTGTTAGGCGGCAGCTGGCAGCTTCCTACGTTTGAACAATGGCAGCTTATGCTTTGGGGCTACTATGCCGAAGACCCCGCAGTAACTGATATCAGCGGCTTCTGCGCCAGGCTGACGGATGCCGGAGGAAGTGTTTTAGGTTCGGGAAGTTCATGCTCATATTGGACCTATACAGACGGATCTGATGAAGATCATGCCAAGTGCCTCTATTATGACGGGAGCAAATGGTCAAGCTTCATTGACTCGCCCAAAACTGAAAACTGGCTCATCCGCGCCTGCTTTGCGTTCTGACATTTTGCCATGACGGCGGCACTTTGATTTCCCGCAGAATAAAATTATATTTGCATTTCTACAAATATTATTAAGTATGAAGTACGTTTGCACAGTTTGCGGTTACGTCCATGACGAGGAAGCCGAAGGAGTAAAGTTCGAGCAGCTGCCCGATGATTATGTGTGCCCGGTATGCGGCGTGGGCAAGGATATGTTCGAGCCTGAGCAGTAGGATTTAATCAAATATGAACGAACTTGAAGAAGCACGGCTGGGCATTGCCTCAGTCGATAAAGATATTGCCGCCCTTTTTGAAGAGCGGATGCGTCTTGTTGGCAAGATTCTGGACTACAAGAAGGGCAACGGCCTCCCCATCCTGGACGCCAGGCAAGAGGAGCGCGTGATAGCGAACAACATCGGCAACATAAAGGATCCGGCCATCCAGGAGTATTATGTCCTCTTCCTGAAGGACATGATGAAAATCTCCAGGGCCTTCCAGGGCAGGCTGATGCACGGCATGCGTATAGCCTACTGCGGCGTACCCGGAGCCTTCGCACACATAGCGTCCGGCAAGGCATTCCCGGAGGCGACCACCATCCCCTTCCCCGATTTCGAGGATGCATACAAGGCCTGCGAGAACGGAGATGCCGACGTGGCCGTACTCCCTGTGGAGAACAGTTTCGCCGGCGACGTAGGCGGAGTCATGGACCTCTGCTTCAGCGGCAGCCTCTACATCAACCTGATGCTGGAGCTCGACGTCTCCCAGAACCTTCTGGGCCTGCCGGGGGCCGGCAGCAGCGACATCAGAACCGTCGTCAGCCACCCCCAGGCACTCGCACAGTGCGCCAAATTCATAACCGACCGCGGCTTGGAGTCGAAGGAATTCGCCAACACGGCCATGGCGGCAAAATATGTCGCGGAGACGGGCGACAAGAGCATCGGGGCCATCGCATCCCGCGAGACGGCAGAGCTTTACGGGCTCGAGATCCTGGAGCCCGGAATCAACGCCTCCGTCAACAACACCACCCGCTTTGCCGTTTTCTCCCGTGCCCTCAACAAGTCTTCCCTGCCCGGCCGCAGCGGCGAGCATTTCATACTGGTATTCACCGTACGCAACGAAGCCGGCGCCCTTGCCAAGATCCTGAATATAATCGGTTCGCACGGATTCAACATGAGTAGCCTGCACAGCCGTCCGGTAGCCGGCCCGCTCTGGAACCACTACTTCTTTGCAGAGCTCGAAGGATGCGTGGACACCGAGAACGGCCAGGACCTGCTGCGCCAGCTGAAGACCGTCTGCGACCGTCTTAAGTTTATAGGTTCCTACAACAGCCTGGCACTGTAAGATGACTTTGCAGTACAACAACGAAGCCGTATCGTACAAGATTACGATAGCCCCCGGGGCGCTCGCCCAGGCTGGGGAGTTGTTGTGTCTGCAACGCAAGGTGCTGGTAGTCACGGACAAAGGCGTGCCGTCGCAATATGCGGAAGCCGTACTGGCACAATGCCCGGAAGGCTATCTGCTCGTTCTAGACGGAGGCGAAGAAAACAAGAGCCTGGATTCCGTGCGGCAGATTCTGGCGGCACTGCTGGAGCATGGCTTCACACGCAAAGACGCAGTAGTCGCCGTAGGCGGCGGCGTTGTGGGCGACACCGCCGGCTTTGCCGCATCCTGCTACATGAGGGGCATAGACTGGTACAACGTGCCCACTACCCTGCTGTCGCAAGTCGACTCTTCCGTGGGCGGCAAGACCGGAGTCAACTTCCAGGGCATCAAGAACATAGTCGGCGCCTTCCACCACCCGTCCGGCGTCATCATCGACACCCGGACCCTCGACACACTGAGCCCGCGGCTCTTCGCCGAAGGTCTTGCCGAGGTCATCAAGATGGCCGCCACCAGCGACGCCGCCCTCTTCCGCCTCCTGGAAGATACCGATGACCTGCGCCCCATCATGGAGCAAGTCATTTCAGCGGCCCTCAGCATCAAGCTCCGCGTCGTCACCGAAGACCCCACCGAGCACGGCCTCCGTGCAGTTTTAAACTTCGGCCACACGATCGGCCACGCCATCGAAGCAGCGGCAGGATGCTCCACTTCGCGGGAATTGCCTCCGGAAGACTTCGCTTCGCTCATCCCTCCCACGCCTGACGGCGCGGGCCCCTCCCATCTCTCCGAGATGTTAGCTCCCCCTGTAGTCCCCCAGGGGACATCTGCCCTTCGGGGCGGCCATGGGCGGCCACGGTCTCCGGAGGCAATCCCCGCAGCCGTTTCGCACACTGCCGCCGATAATTCCGGAGTGGTGCCTCAGGCCCCAGTATCCGTGTCCACCCTCGGACACGTTAGAGGGAGGGGCCCACAAGCGGAGCGCAGTGGGAGGGATGAGCCAGCTTTGCGGGCGAAGATATCTGGGGCCGAGGCACCAGTAGGAATTCAAAACGGCGGCAGCATCTACCATGGGGAAGCGATAGCTATCGGAATGCTGTATATGGCAACCGGAGAGGCGAAGGAGAGGATAGAGGGGCTGCTGAAGAAGTACGGTCTGCCGACTGAAGACCCCTTCAGCGTAGACGAGCTGATGGAATTCGCCGCCCACGACAAAAAACGCAGCGGCAAGACAGTCAAGCTCGTAAAGGTAGACCAAATCGGCAGCTTCAGGTTCGAAGAAGCCGGCCCCGAGGAGCTCAGAAGCATAATACAAGCACGCAAAATATGAAAAACAGCATAGGCACAAGCGTCATACTCACCCTCGCAGGCGAATCCCACGGCGAGGCAATAGTAGCCGTGCTGGACGGCATCGCCCCCGGCATCCCCGTGAACGAAGCGTTCATTGCAGAACAACTCGCAAAACGCCGCCCCCAGGGCCCGACCGACACCGCCCGCCGCGAGCCAGACGACTACCGCATAGTCAGCGGAGTTTTCAACGGCTGCACCACCGGCGCTCCGCTAACCATCGTCATACCCAACGTCAACGTTCGCAGCGCCGACTACGAAGCCACGCACACGCTCGCACGCCCCTCCCACGCCGACTACACCGCACACGTCAAATACGGCGGATTCGAAGACTGGCGCGGCGGCGGGCACTTCAGCGGACGCATAACCGCCGGCATAGTCGCCGCCGGAGCCATCGCCATCGACGCCCTGAGCCGCAAAGGCATCAAGATAGGCACGCACATACTCGAGTGCGCCGGAGTCGCCGACGCCCCGTTCGAAGCAGCCAACCCGGAGGCCCTCGGCGCCCAGCTGGACAGCATAGCAAAGCTCGACTTCCCCGTACTGAGCGAGGTACGCGAGGCCATGGAAGCCCGCATCCTTGAGGCAAAGGCCGACGGAGACTCGGTAGGAGGCATCATCCAGACGGCGGTCTGCGGCCTCCCGGCGGGAGTCGGCGAACCCTGGTTCAGCAGCATCGAAGGAGAGCTTGCGAACGCCATCTTCTCCATAGGCGGCATCAAGGGAGTCGAGTTCGGCAGCGGCTTCGCGCTCGCCGGCATGAAGGGCTCGGAAGCCAACGACAGCTTCTGCATTGAGGGCGGCGAGGTACGCACCCGCAGCAACCACAACGGCGGCGTCAACGGAGGCATCTCCAACGGTATGCCGCTGATTTTCAACGCCGCGGTCAAGCCCACCCCGTCAATCGCCAAGTCCCAGGACACCATAGACATGGACGGCTGCAACGAGGCCGTGCTCGAGCTCAAGGGACGCCACGACCCGGCTATCATCCGCCGTATCTGCATAGTTGTAAGCAGCCTTACAGCAATAGTTCTCTGCGACCAGCTGGCGCTGCGCTACGGAACCGACTGGCTAAGATAATGGAATTCGGACTCATAGGCGAACATCTGGGACACAGCTTCTCGCGGGAAATCCACGGGATGCTATGCAGCGAGCCCTATGAGCTCCGCGAACTAAGCCGCGAAGAACTGCCCGGGTTCCTGAAAGAAAGGGACTTCCGCGGCATAAACGTAACCATCCCCTACAAGCGCGAGGTGATGCCGCATCTGGACGGTATTGCGGAATCTGCTCTTGCCTGCGGAGCCGTCAACTGCATAGTAAACAACAACGGAAAGCTTACCGGCTACAATACTGATTACGACGGCTTTATCGCCCTTGCGCGCCATGCGGGGGTGGATTTCAAAGACACCAAAGTGATTGTTCTCGGAGCCGGAGGTGCCGCTTCCGCCGTTGCCGCTGCAGCCAGCAGCATGGGCGCGGCAAGCGTCAGCAACGCCTGCCGCAGACCAGCAGAAGGCCAACTTCAGCTGGCAGATCCCGAATCCTGGAGCGACTGCGACATAATAGTTAACGCCACCCCCGTGGGCATGTACCCCGACTGGCAGGGCAGGCTGCTGGACCTCAGCCTCTTCCCCAAGCTCCGGGGAGTACTGGACTGCATATACAACCCCCTCCGGACGCAACTCGTGCTGGACGCCCAGGCGCGCGGCATCCCCGCCGACGGAGGCCTCTATATGCTTGTAGGCCAGGCGATTCGCGCCCGCGAACTCTTCGACGGCAGCACCATCCCGGAGGAACGTTGCGCAGAAGTCTACGGCCGCATCCTCAACGGCAAACGCAACATAGTGCTTACCGGCATGCCGTCCTGCGGCAAGACTACCGTTGGCCGCGAGCTGGCAGCACGTACCGGCAGGCACTACATAGACATAGACGAAGTAATCAGCCTGCAGGCAGGGATGGAGATTCCGGAAATCTTCTCACGCGAGGGCGAGGAAGGCTTCCGCAAACGGGAGACCGTGGCGATAGAGTCGGTCGCTGCCGAGCAGGGGGTAATAATCGCCACCGGCGGCGGAGCGGTGCTGAAGGACGAAAACGTGCGCCTGCTGCGTCACAACGGCATAATCTGCCTGCTGCAGCGCAACCTGGGGCTCCTCACGCCTACCGCCGACCGCCCGCTTTCCCGCGACCGTGCCTCCCTTCAGGCACTCTACGAGCGCAGACTCCCCTTCTACCTCAGGGCCGCGGAACTTAAGATAGACAACAATGGCCCGCTGGAGCGGACGATAGAAGAATTGGAAAAGCTATGTTGAGCAAGGACAAGAAGATACTGATTGTGGGTCTGGGCCTCATAGGCGGCAGCTACGCCCAGGCGCTCAAGCGTCAGGGCTACGAAGTGGGAGCCGTCACCCGGTCCCAGGACACCATAGTTTACGCCCTCGGGCAGGGACTCATAGACCGCGGCACAACCGTACCGACGGCGGATTTCGTGGGGGCGTACGACATTGTGGTCTTCGCCCTTTATCCACATATCTTCCTTCAGTGGATAGCTGATTACCAGCAGTTTATCAAGCCGGGGGCGCTGCTGACCGACGTCACCGGCGTCAAGTGTTCGGTGGTTTACGAAGTACAGAAGGCCCTGCGGCCGGACCTGGAATTCGTGGGCGCGCACCCTATGGCCGGCCGCGAGGTATACGGCGTACGCAATGCCAACTGCGAGATTTTCAAAGGGGCAAACTACATTGTCACGCCTACGGACTCCAACACGGAGGAGGCCATACGCGTGATAGAGCAACTCGGTGAGACTCTGGGCTTTGCCCGCCTCTCCCGCCTCTCCCCGGAGAAGCACGACGAGATGATTGGCTTCCTGAGCCAGCTGACGCACTGCATCGCAGTGGCCCTCATGACCTGCAAGAACGTGGAGCACATGTCGGCATACACCGGCGACTCTTTCCGCGACCTCACCCGCATCGCCAAAATCAATGATGAAATGTGGAGCGAGCTGTTCCTGCTGAACAGGGACGAGCTGCTCTCCCAGATAGACCAGTTTTCAGGCAAACTGGAAGAACTGAGAAGCGCCATAGCATCCGGAGATACCGATTCCCTCCGTCAGCTTATGCGCCTTTCGACTGAACGTAGAACTTTTTTCGATAAGTGATGAATATGCGATTCAACCGCGAGCTCTTCAGCCCGCAGGAACTGAAACAGATGTACTCGCTGAGCCCTGAGGCGGCGGCGAACAAGGCAGAGAACGACAAGGCGGTCAAGGCGGTCCTGGACGGCAGCTCGGACAAGCTGCTGCTGGTCATAGGCCCTTGCTCGGCAGACCGGGAGGACTCGGTGCTGGATTATATTTCCCGACTGCGGCCGGTTCAGGAGAAGGTGGCCGACAAGATTGTCATAGTGCCGCGTATCTATACCAACAAGCCCCGCACTACCGGTGCCGGCTACAAGGGCATGCTGCACCAGCCGGATCCAATTGCCGACCCGGACCTCTTCAAAGGACTTGTGTCTATCCGCAAGCTGCATCTGAAAGCCCTGGAGCAGACTGGCTTCTCCTGTGCCGACGAAATGCTCTACCCGGAGAACCACTTGTTCCTGTCCGACCTGCTGTCGTACGTGGCAGTGGGCGCCCGCAGCGTTGAAAACCAGCAGCACCGTCTGGTGGCGAGCGGAGTCGACATCCCCGTGGGCATGAAGAACCCTACCGGAGGCGACCTGAGCGTTATGATGAATTCAATCAACGCCGCACAGCATTCGCATTCGTTCATCTATCGCAACTGGGACGTGACGAGCGAGGGCAACCCGTACGCCCACGCCATCCTTCGCGGCTACGTGGACAGCCATGGCACCAGCCATCCGAACTATCACTACGAGGACCTGCGGCGCCTGGCCGACCTTTATGCCGCCGGCACTTACGCCAACCCTGCGGTCATAGTGGACTGCAACCACTCGAACTCCGGCAAGAAGCACCTGGAGCAGGGGCGCATCGCCAAAGAGGTGCTGCACAGCGCCCGCGAGTGCGACGTGGTAAGCAAGCTCGTAAAAGGCTTGATGATAGAGTCTTACATCGAGGACGGAGCCCAAAAGTCAGGCGACCATGTCTACGGCTGCTCCATCACCGACCCTTGCCTCGGCTGGGAGAAAACCGAGCGTCTCATCTACGAGATCGCAGATCTTCGCTAGCGGAGCTCCGCTATATTCGCAGCAGCACCCTCTGATTAGCCTTCGGACCTTCGGTCCTCGTCCCTCCCCCTGCTTCGCAGCGGGCCCCTCCCGTTCACGTGGCCACGGGCGGCAACGGCTCTCAGAGGGCCGCAGCTGCTGTTTGCGGAGCTCCGCAAAAGAAGCAGGAGCAGGCAAGTTTTGCTGAAAGAATCAGCCCGTTCGCTGAATCTTTTCCGCCGTGGCTCGAGCTTTGTTTCGAAACCCATCGAAACATTAAAGCAAATCGTTATGAAAACTGAAACCTACCTCAAACCCGACTGCGCCATTCCCGGCGCCTGGCTGGAGCATCTCCTGTGTTCCAGCGACGCTACCGGCTCCACCGAGAGCTATGATGATCTTATCGAGTATGAATGGTAACTCTTAAACAACGATTTGGATATGAAAACAATAGTAAGAAGTATGGCAGCAGCCGCAATGGCATTTCTGACGGCCTGCGCATCAGATGATATAGTAATAGAAGTCCCTCAGGAAGATACCACAACTTCATCTGCCGAGCTCAGTTATGTAACCCTGCAAGCATCTGCCGAGTCTGTCGACAGCAAGGTGTCCGTCAGCGACGGTAACCTGACGCCTAATTGGACGGAGACTGATGTTATCGCCGTTTTCGATGATTCAAAACGGGTATTTACCGTAAAGGAATGCAACGGAAACAGCGCAGTATTCGAAGGGAGCCTGAGCAGTGAGTATACAGGGACTCTATATGCGTCTTATCCCTACGATGCTGTATCTTCCCGCAGCGGCGAAAGCGTTTCCCTTGTGCTTCCTTCTGCACAGAAAGTGTCAGAATCTTCTTGTGTCGACAAGGATGCGCTGCTGTCGGTAGCTGCAACACAAAGCTCCTCCCTGCACTTTCTTAATGTATCAGGTCTGGTACGCATCCAGCTGGCAGCAGAGGATATCGTGTCCGTCAAGCTTGAAGGCAACAACTCGGAACTGCTTGCCGGTACTGTAACTGCTGCTTTCGCTACCGGAACCATCAGCTCTGGCGGCTCCTCGTCATCCGTCACCCTGAGCGCGTCGTCCGGCGGGGCTATTCCTGCCGGAGTGTACTATATGGCAGTCGTGCCGGTCAGTCTGAGCAAGGGCCTTACGCTTACCTTTACCAACAGTTCAGGTAAGGTAGCCACCAAGACAAGCTCATCAGCCATAGAGATTGTCCGCTCCGGCGGCATCGATCTGGGTGACGTCACTACCGGACTGAGCTGGGGAGACACAACAGAAGAAGAAGAAGAAGAGGAGGAGGACCTGGGCGGCGGCGTAATCGAGTCTGATGATTCTGATGCTAACGATGATGACATCGTGAGCAACACCACTTTCGATTATACCGTTCGCGTTATCTTCTCCGCATCCGGTGACGCCGTGGTGAAGAACGCCACAGACCTCAGCGTGACGGTAAACGGAAATGACGTCACCATAACCAACGGCACCAAGAAAAACATCATCTACGAGCTCTCCGGCAGCACCTCCGACGGCTTCTTCAAGCTCTACAGCGCCAAGAAGCAGGCAATCGTTCTGAACGGGGTGAGCATCACCAACAAGAACGGCGCCGCCATCAACAACCAGAGCAAGAAGCGCACATACGTTGTGGTAAAGGGCACAAACAGCCTCGCAGACGGCTCCAGCTATACCGATACGCCGGCAGATGAGGACGAAAAAGCGGCATTCTTCAGCGAGGGCCAGCTGGTATTCAGCGGCAGCGGATCGCTTTCCGTCACCGCCTCCGGCAAGGCAGGTATCAGCTCTGATGACTACGTCCGCTTTATGTCGAGTCCTACCGTGAAGATCACTTCTTCCGCGGGCCACGGCGTGCGCGGCAAGGACTACATCCTGGTATCGAACGGTAGCATAGAAGCCACGGTGAGCGCCGCCACAAAGAAGGGCTTCGCTTCCGATTCGCTGGTGGTATTCAACGGAGGATCTACCGTGCTCAAGGTCTCCGGCGCATCAGCATACGACAGCGAAGATGCAGAATTCAAAAATGCTGCAGGCGTGAAGGCCGACAAAGGCGTATACATCAACGGCGGGACGCTGAACGTCACCTGCACCGGAAACGGCGCCAAGGGCATAAGCAGCGATGAGCTGGTGAATGTAGCGGGCGGTACTACCACCATCACCATGAGCGGAGGAGTCGTGTACGACAGCGTGGGCAAAGATTACAAAGGCACCGCAGGCATCAAAGCGGACAACTTCTTTACAATGTCTGCCGGCTCGCTTACGATTAAGAATTCCGGCAAAGGCGGCAAGGGAATTCGTGCCGGAGACTATGACTACGACAGCACCAACCACACCGTAGCCGACAGCTACATTACCGGCGGCTCCATCAATATCACCACCACCGGCTCAGAGACCAACGACGTGTCCTGCAAGGCTATAAAAATCGGTTGGGTGACCAAGAACGGCACCGGTGACCACGCTACCGTGACGGGAAACGCCGGCAACCTGATCATCAGCGGCGGCAGCATGGTCTTGAGCTGCTCCGGGGCAGAATGCCTCGAAACCAAAGGTAACCTAACGGTGAACGGCGGACAGATATATGCCACATCTTCTGCAGACGACGCCATCAACAGCCAGGGCGAGATGAACTTCAACGGCGGTTATGTGTATGCCTACTCATCCCAGAACGACGCCATAGATGCCAACCACGACCTCATCCTTTCCGGCGGATATGTTGTGGCAATCACCACCAAAGGCAGCCCGGAAGTCGCTCTTGACGCCAATACAGAGAGTAGATACAAGCTTTATATCAACAGCGGCGCGACCGTAGTCGCATACGGTGGACTGGAAAGCGGATACTCTGCTTCGCAAACTGTCAAGACCATGAGTTGCACGGCAGGTTCCTGGAACGCCCTATATGGCAACGGCACCTACCTCTGCGCCTTCAAACTGCCTTCCGGTATCTCCAGCGTCGCTGTTACCGCGCCCTCGCTGTCATCAGGCTACAAGAGCGTCAGCGTCGGCAGCACCACCTACTGCAACGGCGTCTGGGCTACCTCCGGCATCTCCGGCGGCAACTCGGTTACCCTGGGAACCTACAGCGGCGGCAGCTCGGGCGGCGGTGGCCGTCGCTAACGGGCTCCGCTAATAGGTAAAGCTGAATTCGTCGACGTAGAGGACTGTACCTGAGGCGCCGGTCTGGGTGTCGCCGAAGCGGCTGGCGGAGATAGTGAAAGAAGCGTAGGAGGGTGCGCTGTCGCTTCGATACACGAAAGGGATCTCGAAAGGAACGTAACCTGAGGTCCCTTTCTTAATAATAAGATGCGCGCGTGCTATAACGTGCGGATCGGTGTCGGGGTCGATAAAACCGGTCTTGTGAGTGATCTGCCTGTAAGGCTTGGACCAATCCATCAGCAAAACATCAATGATAGCCTCATCCGTTTTGCCCTTCAGGTTCTCCCGAGGGGCCTTGGCATGGTTAATCTTTTGCGGGATGTAATGATAATAACCTTTCAGGGTCTTGGGGCGGCCAGTGAAGGGAGTACCCAATTCAGCCTCCGCTCCGGCCAGATCCACGACCTTAACATAATGGCCGTTATACAAGTTGCCGGCAACGAACGCCCAGGCGACAGTCCGGCTTTCCAGCCGCGCCGCAGCCTTACCCCCGCCCGGTACCGCCACATGCTCATATTCAGGCGTAGCCAGGTTCACGCCCAGCTTGCCCGTTCCCGGATTGGCGGAATCCCAGACACGCTCAGACGCCGGTGTATTCTTGGGGCAAAGATACCAGATACCTCCAGACTTGGACCAGATGTCGAAGCCCATATTATACAGCTGCGGCTCCCCTTGAGCCGCAAGGCAGAACGGAAACGCCATGATGGTGACTAGAGCTGATAGCAACTTTCTCATTTACAGACTGTTCTTACTAAGATAATCCTTCAGTTCCTGACGGTACAGATCACCGATAGGAACCACGCTGCCGTCCTCCAGGACCAACTCGGACTTCCCCACTTCCTTGATGCGACGAAGCGGCACTATAAAAGACCGGTGGACTCGCATAAAGCGGTCTGCAGGCAGCTTTTCAATTAGATGTTTAAGTCCAAGCAGCACAATCAGCGGACTTTTCTCCCTGTCGGTGTAGACCTTGATATACTCGCTCATGCTTTCCACGTAGCGTATCTCATCCAGCTTCACACGCACGGATTTATAATCGGTACGTAAAAACAACGAGTCTTCTGCCGGTGTAGCGGCTACGGGCGCCGGAGCGGAGGCTTGAAGCGCTTCATAACGCGCCTTCACCCTATCGGACGTCTTCAGGAAGTCGGCCAGGCTGAAGGGTTTAAGCAGATAATCCACAGCATCTACCCGGAAACCTTCCACCGCGTATTCTGAATATGCTGTAGTAAAAACAACCAGAGGCGGATTGTCCAGCAACCGGACAAATTCCATTCCGGACAGATCAGGCATGTTGATATCCAGGAACATGGCATCCACCACTTTCTCATCCAACAACGCCCGGGCCTCGAGCGCACTGCGGCAAGTCCCGGTCAGCTCGAAGTATGGAACCTTGGAAATATATGTCTCCAGTTGTCTGAGGGCCAGAGGTTCGTCGTCTACTGCTATAACTCTTATCATACTCTGTCAGAAGGTTTGGCCGGTATCACGAGCAACACCTCGAAAATATCGGATTCATCATCAATATGCAATGTACATGCCTCGCCGTACAGCAGTTCGAAGCGATGACGCGAATTAGCCATTCCCAAACCGCTGCCGTATTCGCTGCGCTTAGGATTATTGCTGTTTCTGCACCTGAATATAATCTTACCGGAATCCACGGCCACGCTTATATGCACATAACTCGGGCGCTCGTAACTGATGCCATGCTTAAACGCGTTCTCTACGAATGAAGCGAAGGCCAGCGGAGGAACTTCTGCTCCGGCAGTATCCTCAGGCCGCAGAAACTCAATTTCCACATTGTCTCCGAAGCGCATTCGCATAAGGGATACATAGTTATCCAAAAAATCCAGCTCCTGGTCCAGCGATATTGTGGCCTTGTCCGAATCGTACAGCACATGTCTCATGAGCTTGCTAAGTTCAACTATGCTCTCCTTGGCCTTCTCTGGATCCAGATCCACTAGCGCATGGATATTGTTGAGCGTGTTCATGAAGAAATGCGGATTAATCTGGTAACGCAGACTCTCCAGCTGATGCTGCAGGTTTTCCTTTTCAAGGCGTTGAACCTTAAGCCGCTCATTCTCTGAATGGAAAAGCACCTTAATGCCAGCGTTGACGGCAAGCAGCATCACAGCTATCAGGACCCGCAGCACGTTGGGATGCATGGGCCTGCCCCATCTGCCGTCAGGAGGCGGCAAAAAGCTACGGTCCGGTTCCGGCTCAGGAGGGGTCAAACCCGGCTCCGGAGAGTCCTTCAAGAACCAGAGCCAAAAGATATACAGCGCAAGAAGCAAAACGGTCAGAACAGCATAAAGACCCGTCTGCTTACGATATACAAGCAAAGGTGCAACGCAGAAATTATGCAGGAGGAACAGAATCAGGAAAGGAAGCACCTGCCCCCAGGAAGCCAGGATAGCACGAAAGTCGATAGCCGCTTCCCGACGAACTATACACTCTATGGCAATGCGCAGGGCAAGAACCATAAAGACGGCCATCCAGGTGATCAGGTAAACACGGTTTTCCCGCTGTTCTTCGTTTCTGATTACTTTCATTTCCACAAAAATAGCCATTTCAATGCAAAGCCGATAAAGATTCGCTGAAAAAATTGGCGGTTTTACTGAGACAATTGAAGAATGGCCGGGAAATTGCTTACCTTAGGAGTAAAGAATCGCACTATGAAACGTGTACTATTATTAATCGCTTTATCGGGCTTCGCCTTTGCCTCCTGCCAGGAGGATATTATTGCGACGACAGACGAACCCGTAGAGAATCCCAGTACGAACGATGACGACGGTGACCCCGAGGAGGGCCAGGGCAACTGGGACGATATCAACCTCACTGATTTTTCCCGAACCATAAGCATTAAATGGGACGGCAGCAAGGCATCCGTAGAAGGCGACGAGAACGGCATAGTGAGCGTCAGCGGCGCCGACGTGACCGTGGACAACCGCAACTACGACGAATTCGTGCGTTACGAGCTCTCCGGCAGCTCCTCCGACGGCAGCCTGAAAGTCTATAGCCTCCGGCGTCTTGCGCTGGTGCTCAACAGCCTGGACCTCACCAACGCCGGCGGTGCCGCAATCAACGTGCAGACCCACAAACGCACCTTCGTGGTGCTTAACGGCAGCAGCAAGCTGGCCGACGGTTCCGTGAACGCATCCGGCGACTACCCCGAAGAGACGAGCACCGAAGACATGAAGGCCGCCTTCTTCAGCGAAGCGCAGCTGGTCTTTAGCGGCGGCGGCTCCCTTACCGTGAACGCCAAAGGCAAGGCAGGCATCACTTCCGACGACTACCTCCGCTTCATGGGCACCCAGACCGTCACTTCCACGTCGGCCAACGGGCACGCCCTCCGAGGCAAGGACGGCATCATCGTGGATGACGGTTTCCTTTCCGCAAGCGCCTCTGCCGCAGGCAAGAAGGGCATGAGCTCCGACGGCTCCGTAACAATTAACGGCGGCGACATCAGGATAACAGTCAGCGGCGGAGTGCTCAAGGAGGCGGTAACGTCCGGCAGCTCCTATACTTACGAATACACCGCATCCGCCGGCATCAAGGCAGACTCTACCTTCGTCATGACGGGCGGCGTGCTTGACATCACCAACACCGGCGACGGCGGCAAGGGCATCAGCGGCGACATGGGCGCCCGCTTCGAAGGGGGCAACGTGAGAGTGGGAGTATCTGGCGGCAACTACGGTTCCTCCAGCAGCGGAGGCGGCCCCGGAGGACGTCCGGGCGGCGGCAACAGCAGCAGCTCCAATAGCGACGACAGCTCCAAATCGGCCAAGGGCATCAAATTCGACGGCGACATTGTCATAAGCGGCGGCAGCATAAGCGTCACCAGCAAAAACCACGAGGCCATCGAGGCTAAGGGCAAACTTACCGTCACCGGCGGCGAACTGTATGCCTACTCCACATCCGACGACGCCATCAATTCGGCGGGCGACATGACCCTCAGCGGCGGCTACGTTTGCGGCTGGTCCACAGGGAACGACGGCCTGGACGCCAACGGCAACCTCTATATCGACGGCGCCTGCGTGTACGCCGTAAGCACCAAGGGCAGCCCGGAAGTGGCGGTGGACGCCAACACCGAGCAGCAGAAGAAGCTCTACCTCAAGAGCGGCACGCTGGTGGCCATAGGCGGCATCGAGAGCGGCTCCTCCATCACCGGAACGGCCTACAGCACCTCCTCCTGGGGCAAGGGCAAATGGCTCGCGGTGTACGACAAGAGCGGGAACGCGGTGTTCGGATTCAAAACGCCCGAATCCAGCGGCAACTCCACGATGGTGGTGTACTGCAACGGCGCCACTGCCACCCTGAAGTCCGACGTGAGCACATCCGGCGGAGAGATTATCTGGGGCGGCTTCGGGTATGAACCCGGCAGTTTCTCCGGAGGCAGCAACATCAGCCTCTCCACTTATTCCGGAAACAGCGGCGGACGCAGATAGATCTGTTGATTATGAGACGATTACTTACTATATTTACTGCTCTGTTGCTCCTGGCACCGGCACTGTGCGCCCAGGAACAGCAGAAGATAAACAAGAAGAACCTTATCATAAAGGAGTGGAACACCGACGCCAAAACCAACGCCCGCGTCCTGGACCACCAGACCACCTATAGTCCTGAGGGAAAGAAGATTGAGGAGATTGAATACGGGCAGAGCAAGCAGAAATGGCGCAAGCGCTACGAGCACGGAGCCGACGGCAAGGTGACCCGCGAGCTGCTGTACGACGAGCACAACAAGCTTGTAAGCATCAAGAAGTTCGAATACAACGAATTCGGACGCAAGAAGAAGCAATATACTTACGACGCCAAAGGCAAACTAAGGACAATAAAGGTGTTTGAATATCTGACGGAAGATGCTTGATTCAAGGCTCATAGATGCTTTCCCGCCCGTTTCCCTGGAGGAGATGGACGGAGTGAAGCTTATGAACCGTATCGACACAAAATACCTTACCGACGAGCAGACGCTGGCGGGAATTCTGGAGGATGCTTTTAACAGCGGCTACCGGGCCTTGGTAACGGACGGCAGCAAGATGGCCTCCTACGACACCCTGTACTTCGACACCCCGGAACTGCGCATGTTCATGGACCACCACAACAGGCGGCTTGTACGCCAGAAGGTCCGCACACGTGTGTACGTGGGTTCAGGGACCACTTTCCTGGAAATAAAGCGCAAAAACAACCACGGGCGCACCAAGAAGAAAAGGGTGGAAATCCCATTGGCCGAGTTCAAGGATTTCAGCGCAGACGTGACTGCCTGCGAGTATCTGGAGGCAAAGTCCTGGTTCACCGCTGCCGAGCTCAGCCCTTCGCTGGAAACCATATTCAGGCGCATTACTCTGGTGAACCCCGCAATGACGGAACGCATCACGATAGACAGCAGTCTGGGATTCAACAACTTCCGCACAGGGCTGGACGCCTCCCTGCGCAACGGGGTTGTGATAGAGCTCAAGCAGGACGGAAGGGCGGAAAGCACAATGAAACGCATACTGCTGGACCACAGGGTTAAGCCAATACGCGTAAGCAAATACTGCGTAGGCATTACACTTACCTCGCCCGGGCTAAAGACCAACCGATTCAAACCCAAGATACGCAAGATAGAAAAACAAATAAACAATAAACTGATATGATAGACATCGACGAAGAAGTCATTGACGTACAGACCATTATCGACGCCATGATGACCACATCGCAGAGCCTTGCCGAGCTCGCCATCCGCTTCTTCCTGAACCTGGCGGTATGCTGGATACTGGTACAGTTCTTCTACTACCGCAAGAGCCGCAGGCGCGACTACTATTTCACCTTCATGGTGTTCTCTTCCGCCATGCTGCTGCTCCTTTATATGATGGGCAATGCCGAGGTGGGCGTGGGCCTTACCCTGGGTCTGTTCGCCATCTTCGGAGTAATACGCTACAGGACGGAGACTGTGCCCATCAGGGAGATGACCTATCTGTTCATCATTATCGCAGTTGCCGCGGTAAACGGCCTCTCCCCTCTCTATAAAATAGTAGGAGCGTCCGGCGACTATCCTCATTACGAATTGTCGCTCGGTTCGCTGGGTGTGCTGGTCATATCCAACCTGCTGGTAGTCATACTGGTGTGGGTTCTGGAGAGCGGACGCGCGCTCAAGCACACCGCCACCCGCCTGGTGCTCTACGACCGCATCGAGCTTATAGTTCCGGAAAGGCGTGCCGAACTCATTGCGGACCTCGAAAAGCGCATCGGCGGCAAGGTGGACAACGTGGAGATAGGCCACGTGGACTTCCTGCGCGACGCTGCATACATCAAAGTGTATTACACCTTGGGCAAGGGCGAGAGCTCGTCGATAGGCGAACTTACCAAGGCAAAGAATTACGTGGAATAGCTATGAAACGTCTGTTGTTACTTGCTCTGACGGCGTTCGCGGCACTGCCTGCGATTGCCCAGAATTACGACGAATACGGCATACTGACCTACGATCCCGTGTACGACTTCCAGACACGAAGCTCGGTGGCGCTTGACTGGAAAATCGCCAAGGGGCTGCACCTGGAGGCAGAATACGAGCTGCGCACGGAAGATCTGCTGTCGCGCCTCGACAGGCATCAGGCCACCTTGGGCCTGAGCTACAAGATAGCACCCTGGCTGAAGGCCGGCGTCAGCTACAGCTACCTCTATCACCATAAGACAGACAGCTGGACTCCCAGGCACAGGTTCAATACAGACCTGACTTTCTCCTGGAAGTCGGGCGACTGGCGTTTCTCCGTCAAGGAGCAGCTTCGCCTCACCCACAAGACGGAGTCTGTAAACCCCTGTCAGGAAGTGCAGAACCCGCTTGTGCTGAAATCCAGGGCGAAGGTGCAGTACAAGGGATTTGAATACATAGAGCCTTACGCCTTCGTGGAAGTGAGGAATATCTTCAACGACCCGTCCTTCTCCGCTACATGGAGCAGCACCAGCCTCAATTATGCAGACTATGTATTCACAGGATATAATTCCGCGTATTTCAACCGCTACCGCGGCGCCCTGGGCCTGGAATGGAACCTTTCCAAGCACCACTCCATAGATATCTGCACCATGCTGGATTACTGCTACGACAAGAAAATCGACGTAGATAAGACCGGCACCGTCCTGAAGCTGAATTCCAGGGAGCAGGCCATCAACGGAATCCTGAGCATAGGTTATAAGTTCTCGTTCTAAATGATTATATTTGGACAAGATTTTTAACCTATGAGACTAACCTTAGCCGAACGTCTTAAAAGACGAATGGTGCACAAGCCCAATATTGTGCTCTACTCCTTATTGTACGGGACACTTATCAATATCTTCCGGATAAAGCTCCATACCCATTTTACGTTTAAAGCCCGCCCGGGAAAGGAAAAAGGGCCTATAGTCCTGGTGAGCAACCACGCCGCCCGAATGGATTACGTATTCTGCAGCCCGGCGGTATGGCCTAAGCGCCTCAATTATGTAGTGGGCTACAACGAATTTTTTGTAACTCCTACCACTATCCTCCTGCACTGGCTGCAGGTTATACCCAAACGGAATTTCGTCCCCGACCCCTCCACTATCATCTCCGTAAAGAGGATTATCAAGAAAGGCGGAAACATCTGTTTCATGCCTTCCGGGATGAGTTCCATTACCGGTATGCAGCAGCCCGTGATGCCCGGTACCGGAAAACTGGTAAAGCATCTGGGAGTGCCCGTTTATTACACCAAAATCAAAGGAGGCTACCTGTTCAATCCCAAGCATTGCCTTGATCAGCGCCCTGGCCGCGTAGACATAGTGGTTGACCGCATGTTCACTCCGGAACAGCTGGCAGCAATGAGTGTTGAAGAGATAGAAGACACCATGAACCGCCTGCTGGCCCAGGACGATTATCTCTGGAATTCCGAGGAGCATGTCAAGTTCAAGAACAAAGGGAATCTTGCAGAAGGCCTGGACACCCTGCTCTACATGTGCCCCAAATGCGGCAAGATAGCCGATATGAGCACCCACGGCAATACCATGACCTGCAACGCCTGCGGCAACACCATAGAGATGGACGACGAATACGCTATTCATCCGGTCGGAGAAGGTTCGGTTTGCCCGCCCATCGTGAGCGACTGGGTTATCATGGAGCGCGAAAAGGCCAAGGAAGACGTCAAGGATTCCGACTTCTGCTTCTCCGAGCATTGCAAGCTCGGCACTCTGCCGGACTACAAATATGTGCCGGTCTCCCGTTCTTCCGAGATTACCGGAGACGGTATCCTGTGCCTCAAACCGGACGGAGTTCACTTCGACGGCACCAACAACGGCAAGCCTTTCAACTTCTTCATCCCCTTGGAAAAGATTCCGACCTTCGGAATGGTCACGGACATCACCCACATCGCCACGTACGTAGACAATGTGTTTTACGAGTTCTACCCGGACAGCCGCGACGCCCTTCGCTGGGACTTCCTGTTGGAAGAAATGCACCGCTTCCGCGGCGGAGAATGGAAAGAAAACCCTTACAGGCACACCAAATAGCAGCCGCTTATGCTTAAGAAACTAATATTCCCGGTAGCAATGCTGCTGGGATTGGTGTCGTATGAAGGGAGGGCCGAGAACCCCTTGCGTTTTGCCTTCCTCACAGACACTCACCTCGCCAAAGGTTCGCACTCGGTGACCGATTTGCGGCGCTGCATAGAAGATATCAACAGCCTGGATTCGCTGGACTTCGTGCTGTTCGGCGGCGACATGACCGACTTCGGTGCAGACGACGAGATACGTATGGCAAAGAAGATGCTGGACTCCCTGCGTTACAAGTATTGGGTGGTAGCCGGCAACCACGACGCAAAGTGGTCGGAGAGCGGCTGCAACACCTTCAGGAACGTCTTCGGTTACGAGCAGTTCGAGTTCGAAGCCGGCGGCTGGAGGTTCCTCGGATGCAACAGCGGCCCCGACATGCGTATGGCGCCCGCCCTGCTGCCCCGCGAGAGCATGGAGTGGCTGGAGACCCTCGAGCCCGGGCGCAAGAGCATCTTCATCAACCACTACCCCCAGGACACGTCGGTGCTGAACTACTTCGACGTCACCCGCGCCCTCAAGCGGGCCGGCGTGCAGCTGGAAATAGGCGGCCACTGGCATCAGAACCGGGTGATGGACTACGACGGACTGCCGGCGGTGCTCTGCCGCTCCAGCATGACGGACAAGTCGCGCCCGGCGGGATACAACGTCGTACGTCTCTGGGCCGACAGCGTCAGCATAAGCGAGCGCAGGCTGTCCGACACCGGCTGGGTGCAGCTGGAGCCGTGGTACTCACGCCGGCTGGCGGAGGTCGCAGACACCGTCCGGTACGACTCCCACGGCATCGCCGCTTCCTACCCCTGGCTGCGGTACGACGTCAACGACCGCTTCCCGCAGGTGCAGGAGGTCTGGAAGCTCCAGGACAACAGCAACATAGCCGCAGGCTTCGCAGCCCAGGGCAGGCGTGCCTGGTACACCACCGCATCGGGCAGCGTGCGCTGCATCGACGTCCGCAACGGCAAGCGCCTGTGGAGTAAGGACTTCCCCGGCAAGATATTCTCCACCCCGGCCGTAAGCGGCAGGTATCTGGTGTTCGGATGCACGGACGGCGGCATCTATGCCCTCGACGCCCGCAGCGGCCGCACGCTGTGGACGGCACGCGCCGGCAAGTCGGTGCTCGCCTCCCCCGTCATCTTCGGCGGCAAGGTGTTCATAGGCGCCTCCGACGGAGTCTTCCGGGCGCTCGACCTGCGTACGGGAGCCCCTGTATGGTCGTTCGAAGGAGTGGAGGGGTTCGTGGAGTGCCGTGCGTACGTGGATGAGCAGCAGGTGGTCTTCGGCAGCTGGGCGAACAAGCTGTACTCGCTGGACACCGGGAGCGGAGAGCTAAAGTGGGTTTGGAAGTGCAGCAAGCCGTCGCGCATGTACTCCCCTGCCGCCACATGGCCCGTAAAGGCCGCAGGACGCATCTTCATTGCAGTTCCGGACAGGCGCGTGTACGTGCTGGACGCCTCCAGCGGAAAGGAGCTTTTCCACGTTGAAGGCGGGCGGGAGGCCATAGGGCTCAGCTCGGACGGAGAGGTCGTGCTGGCCAAGACCATGCACAATACGTCATACGCCTTCCGTGCCGACGTGCCCGTACCCGCCGGCGGAGAGCTGCCCGTGGACGCACAGCTCTGGCGCGTGCCCAACGGTATGCATTACGAGATTGGGCCCACTCAGCTGGTGGAGGCCGGCGGCATGGTGATTACAGCCTCCGACAAGGGAAACATTCACGCCTATTCCCTGGCAGACGGCAGCCCGCTGTGGACGCACAAGATTTCCGTGGCTCTGGTGAACCCCATGCAGATATGGAAAAGAGGCCAAGATGTCTATATCCTGGCCTCCTCTATGGATGGTGTTGTAGTTCTCTTAAGAGTAAGTATCAGTTAGTCAGGGTTTTACTGCCCCCCCCCGGCCGAAATTTCGGCATCGAGCTGCTCATAAACTGAGTTGTTGCTCTTGTACTCAGGGACCATCTCCTTCATCTTGCGGACGGTCTCCATGTTTTCGTACTTTTTAGCCGTCTCCACAAGCTGCTCGATGGCCTGGTTGACTTCATCGTAGTCATACTCACGCACCTGGGCTATACGTATCTTCTCGTGGAATGTAGGCTTGGTGCCCTCCATCTCGTTGAGAACCTCCTCATAGAGCTTCTCACCTTCGCGGAGACCGGTGAATTCAATCTTCACATTCTTGGCTCCGGACAAGGCAATCATACGCTTGGCAAGGTCTGCAATCTTAACCGGCTTGCCCATGTCGAATACGAATATCTCGCCTCCGTTACCCTTGGTTCCGGCTTCAAGCACCAGCTTGCAGGCCTCGGGGATAAGCATGAAGAAACGCACGATACGCTCGTCTGTAACCGTGACGGGGCCGCCGTTCTTGATCTGCTCCTTGAAGAGAGGAATGACGCTTCCGTTGCTGCCCAGGACGTTACCGAAGCGGGTGGTGACGAACTGGGTATAGTCCAGCCTTTCCTTCGAGCCTGTGCGGCCGGCCACCTGCTTCTTGCGGTTCTCCAGGGCCTCCAGCTTCAGCTTACGGTCCAGGCTCTGGACATAAATCTCGCAGATACGCTTGCTGCAGCCCATTACGTTGGTGGGGTTCACGGCCTTGTCTGTTGAGATCATCACGAACTTCTTGACACCCACTTTGACGCTCAAGTCAGCAATTATCTTGGTGCCGTAAATATTGTTAATCACGGCCTCGGATGGATTGTCCTCCATCATAGGCACGTGCTTGTAGGCAGCGGCGTGGAACACATACTCAGGTTTGAACTGATTGAATATGTTCTCCATTCGGGTGCGACGGTCGATGCTCGCCACCACCACCTCACAGGGCACATCCGGGAAGTCCTTGGCCATCATCAGACGAATGTCGTGCTGAGGGGTCTCGGCCTGATCTATAAGCATCATCTTGGCAGGCTTGAACTTGGCCACCTGGCGTACAATTTCAGAGCCGATGGACCCGGCGGCACCGGTAATAAGGATACGCTTTCCCTGCAATTGCTCGCCGACCGATTTCATGTCCACGCGTATCTCGTTGCGGGGCAGAAGGTCTTCCACACTCACCTCTTTGAGCTGGATATTATCCATCTCCTCTACAATCTCGCCGTTCTTTACGTTTGCCTCGCTGGCTTCGTGGGAAAGGAATATCTTGCAGCCGGCATCGATGAATACGTCCTGCAGCTTCTGGTTCTGGCGGAACTCATCGATCTTCAGGGGACTTACGAGAACCGCTTCTATGCGTTCCTTTTTTATGACTGCAGCAAGGTCATCGTCTACCGAATAAACCATCACGCCCATCAGCTTCATGTTCTTCATCTTAGGTGAGTCGGAAATGAAGCCGCACAACTCAAAACGGGCCGGGCTCTGTGAACGTATGTATTTGGCGATTCCCACACCGCCGGACATAGCCCCGTAAATCAGGACGCGCATGGCCTTGGCGTCGGAAATGGCGGCGTCGTACACCATCTTGACCATGATTCTGGATGCCCACATGAGCATTGTAGCCAGCAGGAAGACCAGTACCGTTCCCAATGGCGACAGGGCAGAGACAAACTCCCATCCCTGCCATTTACCGACAAGGCAAACGGCCAGGGCAATGACAAGGTTAAGGGTGTTGGCGTACAAAAGCTTCATCAGATCCACGAAGCTCGAGAAACGCAAAACGCCTGAATATGTACGGAAGGTTTTCGCGCCTATCCAGCTGAGGACGGCGTAAGTCAAAGCCGTATAAAGTACAGAATCTCTATTGTCGAAAGTAATCTGGGACCGGTTTGCTATCCAGTAGATGAAAACGCTGGATAAAAACACAATAGTTGAGTCTGCCAGCAGAATAACCCAGTAGGGCAGAACATTCTTGCTGAAATACCACGACGAAATCTTCTTAATGAAGCTCTTTATCATGCGTTATCAATAATGGTCTAGTTCACAAATGTAGTAATTATTTTTATAATACCCGCACTTTAAGCTTGGCATATGCGCGCTCCACTTTGGCGAGGGCCTTTTCTACGCTCTCGTCGCGGGCCAGGAGGACGCCCATACGGCGGTGGCCCTTGATGAAGGGCTTGCCGAAGATGCGGATTTGTACATCCGGCTCTGCGAGCACTTCTTCAAGGTTTTCGAATACTACTTCTGTTGTGTCGCCTTCTACGACTATGGCCTTGGAGGCACTGGGGCCGAAGAAATTGACCTTGGGGATGGGGAGGCCGAGGACGGCACGGGCATGCAGCGCGAACTCGCTCAGGTCCTGGGAAATCATGGTGACCATGCCGGTATCGTGGGGACGGGGTGAGACTTCGCTGAAAAGGACCTGGTCCCCGCAGACGAACATTTCCACACCGAAGATGCCGTAGCCGCCCAAGGCGTCGGTAATCTTTTTGGCGATGTCCTGCGCCTGCCCCAGGGCCGTCTCGCTCATGGGTTGCGCCTGCCAGGATTCGCGGTAGTCGCCGTCCACCTGGTGGTGGCCGATGGGGTTTAGGAAGGTGGTGCCGCCTGCTTGACGTACGGTGAGCAGGGTGATTTCGTAGTCGAATTTGACGAAGCCTTCCACGATGACCTCGCCGGCGCCGGCACGCCCGCCTTCCTGGGCGATGGCCCAGCTGTTATCGGCATCTGCGGGCGTTTTGCAGACGCTCTGGCCGTGGCCGGAGGAACTCATGATGGGCTTCACCACGCAGGGGGTGCCGACGGCTTTGATGGCCGCGTCGAACTCCTCGCGGGTGGCGGCAAAACGGTAGTTGGAGGTGGGCAGGCCCAGGGTTTCATGGGCCAGCTGGCGTATGCCCTTGCGGTTCATCGTCAGGAACGTGGCGTTGGCCGTAGGTATCACGTTGTAGCCCTCTTTCTCCAGCTGGACCAGCGTGGGCGTGGCGATGGCCTCTACTTCGGGGATGATGATATCGGGCTGCTCCTTCTCTATTATTTCCCGGAGCTTGGCGCCGTCCAGCATGGACAGCACGTAGCTGCGGTGGGCCACCTGCATGGCGGGTGCGTTTTCGTAGCGGTCGAGCGCAATAACCTCAACGCCGTAGCGCTGAAGCTCGATTGCCACCTCTTTTCCTAATTCACCAGAGCCGCACAGCAGTGCCTTCTTTGCTACCTTCGTAAGCGGAGTACCGATTTTTACCATATGCCTAAGTTTTGAGTTTGCGGGCACAAATGTACATAAAAACGGAGATTTTCCGTAATTTTGCTGACATGAATATACTCCTTTCAAAGATGCTTGCGCATGCCGACCCTTCACAGGTTCCCGGCCTGGCGCGTTTCTTCAAAACAGCCCCCGGGCAATACGGCTTCGGAGACAAGTTCCTGGGCATCAAGGTGCCGGTGACGCGGGATGTGGTGCGCGAGTGCTGGAAGGAGCTCTCGTTTGACGATTTGGAAGAGTGCGTTTCTTCCGAATACCACGAGCTGCGGCTGGCGGCGCTCCTGGCCCTGGTGGAGGTGTTCAAGCATGCGAAGAAGGCTCCTGCGCTTCGCCGGCAGTGCATCGACTTCTACCTGACACATACTGAGCACATCAACAACTGGGACCTGGTAGACCTCAGCTGCTATCCCCTTCTGGGCGAATGGCTTCTGAACTCTTCCGACCGCTCCCTGCTGTACGACCTGGCCCGCAACGGGAAGACCATGTGGGAGCAGCGCATCGGCATGGTCTCCACCATGACCTTCGTGCGCCACGGCCAGCTGCAGGACACTTTTGCCATTGCCGACATTCTGCTGCACCATGAGCATGATCTGATTCACAAGGCCGTGGGCTGGCTGCTCCGCGAGGCCGGCAAGAAGGACAAGGCGGCGCTGGAGGGGTATCTGCAGGGGCCTGACCCTTATGCCGGGGCCACCCTCCCTCATTCCGGGCTTGACCCGGAATCCCCCCGCTATCAGGTCATGCCCCGCACTATGCTGCGCTACGCAATCGAGAAGTTCCCCGAGGCCGAGCGCCAACAATACCTCCGCAAGTAAGCCTATGGAAATAATCGAATTGACAAGCCCCCTGACGCCCTGGCAGACAGCCGACATCCTCGCCCTCATGCCCGAGCTGGACGCTACCATCACCTTCACGCCCGAAATGCTGCAGGCCGCGGTTGCTGATCCCGCCACCCACCAGTTTGCGGTAGTCGAGGACGGGCACATAATCGGCACCGCCAGCCTCTGCGTCAGCCATTCCCCTACCGGCCGCAAGGGAGGAATCGAGGACGTCGTCGTCAGCAGCGCCTTCCGCGGCAGGCACCTCGGCCGCCTGCTGATGGAGCACATAATCGGCTACGCTCGCCGGGAGCTGGCTCCCATCGAGCTGCACCTCACCTCACGTCCGTTCCGCGAGAGCGCCAACCGCCTCTACCGGGCTGTCGGCTTCCGGCCCTACGAGACCAATGTTTACAAGTTGCCTATTGATTGAGCCTTCCGTATTATGAACGATTTCTTTGTCAGCGCCCCCCTTTCCACGCCTCCCGCCAAGTTCGAGACGCCACTGCAACAGCTTGTTTATGAGACGTTTGCCTCGAGCGGAATAGCGTTTGAGAGGGTGGATACCGACCCCGGCATCACCATGGAGGACTGCGCCCACATCAGCGCCCGGATCGGCGTGCAGATTGTCAAGACCATTTTTGTGTGCAACCGCCAGCAGACCGAGTTCTACCTCTACGTCACCTCCCACGACAAGCCGTTTGTGACCCGCGAGTTCTGCGGGGCGCTTGGCATTCCGCGGGTGTCGTTCGCCTCTTCTGATAAGCTTTGGGAACTCACCGGCGTGCACGTCGGCGCCACTACTATTTTGAGTGCCGCCTGGCCCGCCTGCGCCCCCGTTCACCTGGTCATGGACGCCCCCATCGCCTCCGCAGACTGGTTCGCCTGCACCGACGGCACCCCCACCTGCTTCGTGAAGCTCAAGACCGCCGATTTGCTGGAAAAGTACCTGCGTGGCAAGCAGGTGACGATGATTTAACGGTTTGTCGCCCCGCTCCTGACGCATTTTGGCCGTATTTCTGTCAGATTGGAGGAATTATCACCGTTCCTGACAGGTTTCGCTCGTTTTTCTGTCAGATTGAAGGAATTTTCACCGTTCCTGACAGGTTTCGGCCGTTTTTCTGTCAGATTGAAGGAATTTCCACCGTCCCTGACAGGTTTTGGCCGAAAATCTGTCATCGATCACGATTGGACTAGTGGTTATTCCGCCCAACCGTTTTCTATAAGCATGGTGATAAAGGCGTTCACCTCGTCAGTTGCTTGTTGCTGATTCACGTCGTATTTCGACAGAAGAAGAGCAACAATATCAGAGACGTCTTTGCCATCTTGCAGGGCCTGAAGGATGATGGCTCCCGTCTCGTTGAGGTTGAAAACCTTCTCAACGGTTTGCGTCTCGAGGTTCTTGGCTACTGCCACAAACATGTCGGCCACCTCCTGGATGGAAAACTCATATTTCAGCTTCATCGTCGTTTTCGTTATCGTTTTCGTTCTTATTAAGCCAGAGCTCATACTCGTTCTTCATGGCTTCGATGGTGTTGTAGATACGTTCCTTCTGCCGTTCAGGTGTGCAGTACCAACCGTTATCGCACATCGTCAGACGTACACACTGGGGATAACAGGGACAGGTGGCGCAAGCCTCTATTTCTGCAGGACGCTCCTTAAACTTACGCAGAATAGTCTCGTTATGTTCCAGGCTGTCAATATGCCCATAAAACTCGCGGTCGATATAATGCTCACACTTGCCGAGATATCCGGAAGGGCTAATCATCACACTTTGGTCGTTATCGGCCATGCAGCAATTCAGCTTGATGTCCTTCTGCAGTTTTTGTTTCTGGCCATAGCCATTGGCTGCAATCTGCTGCTCCAACTGCATACGCTTTTCATAGAGCAGGGCGCTTTCCTCCTGCGTGCGTTCGCCATAAAGCACGCGCGAATAGACAGAAAGACTCTTGTTGGCTCCAAACCGCTGATGCAACAACGCGACCAACTGTGCCATCTCGCCCATATTGTGATGATCTACATTCAGGCGTATGGGCACCCTGATTCCTTCAGCCGTCAGTAGTTCGATATTCCTTAATACCCGTTCAAAGGCATTGACGTTCTTGTAGACGTAGGCCTTCACCTGGTTATAAGTATGCCCCGTGCCGTCAAGGGTAATCTGCACCCGCTTTAGCTGCCACAGTTCCTTAGCTCTGTGCACCATGTCGGCATCAAACAAATAGCCATTGGATATCATCGAAGAGCGGAAAGGCACATCATGCTCCTTTAGGTCGGTGCATATCCGGTCAATCACTTTGGCGTTCACCAACGGCTCTCCGCCAAACCAACGGATACTGACCTTCTCTTCCCCTCGATGTTCCCTGATATATAGGCTCACCTTGTCGGCCGTATCAGCCGTCATTGTTACGGGCTTCGTCCCTTTTTCGTAGCAATAGAAACAGCGGGCATTGCATCCCGTAGTAGGTAAAATAGTATAGCTTTTAATGTTCTTGGCAGGAGGCAGGAAGAGAGCTGCCATTTGTCGAATTTGCGCACAAAGCTTGAGGTCATCGTGTTCCTCAGGCACCAGGAACCAATTGTCGACCAACTCCTGCTGCGACGTCATGTTGGCGGCTTCCTCGTGGCAAAGCAATACCATACAACAGGTCAGCGTATGATAAAGCAATACCCCGTCTTCGACAGGGCATTGGATTACATAGGTCATCAGCCGATAGGTCTGACCTTCTTTGCGCTTTTGTTTGCCGACTACTTGGTCAACAAGTGATGATGCAGGAGAGATGACCCGCATAGGTAAACCAAAATTTCGGCATTTATTCGTCACTGACAGGGTTTTGACAAGCATCATAAATAGTACATGACGCCTGCAAGATACTTGCTTTTGACCGCAACTCAATAACCAGCATCGATGGCTCTTCGAACTTCTTCTTTTCTTCCATGATTGAATTTGAAAATTGGTACACTATTTATAAACTAACGTAACTAACTTACTAAATTACATAGTATTTTGCAATGCTGCAAATTAATTCGTATAAAAATGAGTGCGTGTCTGAATCTTTTGTTACCTTTGAACTTGATATGCATGAAAATGAAGATATTATTACCATTTCGCTGATTATTCCGGTCTATAATGTTTCCAGATATATAGAGCGGTGTCTGAAATCTGTCATCAAGCAGACATACAACATTTTTGAGTGCATTCTGGTAGACGATGCTTCGCCCGATGACAGTATTGCCATTTGTGAGCGGATAATTGCGGCTTATGACGGTCCCATCACCTTCCGCATCCTTCATCATGAGCATAACCGAGGTCTCTCTGCTGCTCGCAACACGGGTATAGATGCAGCCACAGGTGACTACATCCTGTTTATCGACAGTGACGACATCATTAGCAACGATTGTGTAGAAAAGTTGATGGCACCGGTGCTGAATAATAAGAATATTGAAATGGTGATTGGAGAGCATCTGCACTTTTCTAACAACGGGCTGTTGGATCAGCATAAAAGCAACTGGCGTTGTAAGGAGGACTTATCATCACATGATGCAGTTCGCGATTTGTATTTAACTATCGATCGCCGCTTGCCACCCGCAGCATGGAACAAGCTTACCAGCAGGGATTTTATTAATCGGCATCAGCTGCGGTTTAAAGAAGGAATGATTTGGGAAGATACTTTGTGGACGTTTTTCGAAATGAAGTATCTCAGCCATGTTTATACCATTCCAGATGTAACGTACTTCTACTACAACCATCATGATTCCATCTGCAAAGGCACCCCTCAAAATGTCCTTAGCACTCACGGATGTCTGGTTTGCGACATCATCTCGACAAATTTTACTCCAGGAGAAGAGAATCGAGAGGCAGCAAAACATTTGGAGCGTTTTTTATATAACTACTTTGGAATTCCGCAAAGCAAGCGGTTTCAGGACACCGCCCGTCGCTTCGCCAAAGCCCTTCCTTTCCGGAAATACCCTCACGAAAGAATCCTTCTTTGGGCAGCTATGTGGCTCCCGCATAATGAAACGGGACGGAATATCTTCAAATGGCTTCAGAAGAAGAATAAGCGGCCGCACGCTTAAACAGCCAGCTATCTTCGCAATAGAATGAATACCGAAAAGCACCCCTTCGAGCCCTTCCTGCCCGCGAACGCACGCATCCTGTTCCTGGGCAGCTTCCCGCCGCAGGAGCACAGGTGGTGCATGCCGTTCTACTACCCCAACTGGATCAACGACTTCTGGCGCATCATGGGGCTGATTCACTTCGGGGACAAGGAGCACTTCTGCGTGCCCGCGGAGAAGCGGTTCGACGAGGCTGCGATCCGGGCGTTCTGCACACGGGAAGGCCTGGCGTTCTACGACACCGCCACCGAAGTCCGCCGCCTCAAGGACAACGCCTCCGACGCATTCCTGGAGGTGGTCACCCCCACCGACATCCCGGCACTGCTGGCCCGGATCCCGTCCTGCCACACCCTCGTCACCACCGGCGAAAAAGCCAGCAGCATCGTCGCCCAGACTTTCGGCTGCCCGGTGCCAAAAGTTGGAGGCTATGTCAACATAGAGACCCCCGATCAAGTCGGGGGTGACGTCATGCCCGGCCCCGACCGGGCATCCCTTCGCTTCTGGCGCATGCCCTCCACCTCCCGCGCCTACCCCCTGCCGCTGGAGAGAAAGGCCGACGCCTACCGTCAACTATTCCCTACTGCATCTGCCTGAGCCTGACGTGAATCCCTGGAAGGGATGCAAAAAGGCCATAATTACTCATCCCCGAACCAATGTACCAGCAGCGAATTCAGCGGTATCCTTCGCGGATGGCCGTTATACCCATGGATCTTATAGTCCTCCGCCGTACCCGCCGGGAGCAGTTCCTCAAGCCGGGCATTGAGCACCGACGCCTTCTCGCTGAATGAGTTGTCCTGCAGGTTCACCAGCCGCCCGACGCGCGCCCGGACATCTTCAACGGCGGTGTTCGGGCAGATGACGGCATAAATCTCCTCCAACTCCTGCCGATACTGGTCCCGCTGCTTTAGCAGAATGCCCTCCGGATGCCGCAGGAACAGGATAAACAGTGCCTTAACCAGCGGCCGCAACGGCAATGCCGGGCCGTCGGGGGCCTCCATACGAATCGTGTACTGCCGGTCGATATAAAGCTCCACCGGTGCCGCAGCATCGGACCCCAGCATCGCTCCGGTGGCGTCCGCACTTACGCCCATCGCCTTCAGCCGCTCCTGCACCTTCGCCATCAGCGCCAGCAGCTCCTCCGCCTCCATCCGCTCCAGCATGCCGCCATAATCCACCGCCGGCTCCTCCAGCACCCCTTGGGCCCCGGATAGCAGCATCCACATCAAACGCGCCTCTATGCCTCCATGAATCGCCATGTCATAAAGGTACGAAAAGTTCATCGCATAGCAAAACAATCGACATCTCCAAGCAATTACAAGCTTGTAATCGTTTGAAATCGCCGATTTCTCGACTGACCTTTGTGGTCATGAGAAGGCGGCACAGCATAATCATCGGCCAGCGGCGGGGAATCATCCTCCTGCCCGACGAAAACCGGTACGTAGCTCTCAACCCGATGGAGCGCACCCTCTACCGGCTGTTCCTGGCGCACCCCGACGGAATCCCTTCCGACAGCCTCCTGGCCCATTGGCAAGAGCTCTGCCGCATCTACGAGCAGGAATCCTGCTTCGACGACAAACCCCTGCGGGAAGAGGCTCTGGAGTCCCTCTGCTCCGAGTCCAAAAGGGTCTTTTACGCCAACATCTCCCGCATCAAGAAGAAGTTCGTCAGCGCCTTAGGTTCTCGTAAAGCGCAACCATATTACATTGCGAGAGATGGTTCCGGACTCTACCGAACCAAGGCGTCTATTGGATAGGGACTATCTATCCCTTATTCATTTTCGCCGGAATAATGCGGTCCACAATCACAAAGCCATCCTCTACGTGAAACACATAATCCCAACGCCAGTTATGAGACACCATATGCCGAGCTTCATAGATTTGCATAGTCCTGGCGCACCTTTTCAATCAGCTCATCGAAGTACTCGTCTACCGACACCGTACTTGCCATCACGCGCTCACGGGGAGAGACTCCATATGCCACCGCAGGCTCTTCAAGAACATGCGGCAGCTCCTCTTTCACTGGATATCTCTTTGCCATAATACTATGCATTATCATAGGCAAAAATAGCGATTATCGTTTAACAATACAAATCAATCACCATAATACTCTGCTTCCGCCAAATCGTGTTCCAGCAATTCGGGTAACAGACCAATATCATAGATAAACTCTTTGTAAGCTTCTTGAGACACTACCTGGTAACTTTTGATGCATGTCACAGCACCGCGGGTTAATAACTCATTGATTAACCTTTCTGACATCAAAACCTCAGGGACCGTTTCCCCGTCTCTAAGTTTAATAAGGGTTTGTAAAAACTGTTTTCTCATAATTCGTCTTTAATCTATTATATGGCAATTATCGTCACAGATATCTACCCAATCAAACAATTTCAAGCTTGAATTCGATTGGATTTGCGGATTGTTTACTTTCCGAACAGAATCTCGCTATTGTAGCTCTACAACGGCTTTCCCGTCAAAGTACAGATGTTCATTCTGGAAAACGTAGCCAAGCTGGTTGCAAAGGAGTGTAGTCTCGCCGATCTTGGTGCCCGAACCTCCAGCAAAGTGCGTGTGTCCATAGATCCAATAATCTACGCCTGAGGCCTCAATAAAGGCATCCAAATCTACCTGGAAGGCTGTATTGAGCGCGCCTCCGGGATAGCTATTGAACTCTTTGCGAAGCGTAGGACAATGATGAGTCACAACAACCTTATGCGTTGCTTCCGACGCCTCCAGCGCTCCCGACAGCCAGTCCATACACTGCTGATGCAACTCATCGACATCGTTGGCACAAAAGCGCTTCCCGTTCAGCTTCCCGTACCGATAATCGTTCATCCCCTGCTGCACCGTCCATAGGCGCGTCGGGTCAATCTTGGTCCAGAGCGTCGTAAAAAACAGCTCCGTATCCCCCAGCACGACACTCCTATTGTTCAGGTATCGCACATTCGGCCGAACCTCCAGCTCATAATCAACCATCGTCCGGCCGATGTCAAACCCGCCGTAGAACTCGTGATTTCCAGGCACCACGTACGTCTCCCGGAAGTGCTCCGCACACCAGTCCCAGAACGGCCGCTTCCACATCTTCCGGTCCCCCAGGTACGACACATCCCCCGCCAGCACCAGAACGTCACCCACCGGCTCCAAGCCCCCGTACTCTATGAAACTCTTATTCTCTGCAAACTCCAAATGCAGATCCGATGCGTATTGTATCTTCATATTTTTTATTCTTTACTTCAGACCTATAGTTATTCTTTGCATACTTAGCAAACGAGTTACACTTATACTGCGTAATCTTCTCGGTTGCAGCGTTATAGATATCCTCAAGCGTTAGGAATCTTAGGTTAGCCAGAGAGCCATCAAGTCCAACATCAAACCTGAGTTCCGGTGATTTCGAGTTATACTTATCCAAAGCCCCATGGCAATGGCCGTGCAGCATCACCGCCCCCTTCTGTTTCTTATTCCAGGTAATCATAGGATAATGGCACATCACCACCTGGAAATCCTCTTTCAAAAAGGGATAATCGGCCGGTTTAAACCGTTTCTCCATCACCTGGTAAACCCCTTGAAAATAGCTGCCGTAAGGATAAACTGAGCAATCGTGATTTCCCTCAATTAGGTACTTTCGTCCGGGCAGCTTCTCCAACAGTTGCCGGGCCGCTTCATCCCTGTAACAGGTCAAATCACCAAGGATATAAACCGTATCACCATAATCCACGGTCCTCCACCACAAGTCCAGCAGCCACGCATCGTGGGCTGCCATCTCATCCTTGTCCACAAAAGGCCGCTTCAAGGAATGCTTCAGCACATTATAATGGCCAAAGTGAAGATCTGCTGTGAAGTATACTCGGTTCATATCCTTATGAAACTCTTCTGCTGACCGCTGCATAACCCCGCCGGTTTGATGCAAAGGTAGGGCGTCGTTTCGCCCCCCTGCAAATCTTTGCAAGGTTTGCAAAGACTTGCATATCTCGATCCTTTTTCTATTACACTTATCTCGCTCATTTCCAAATTCTTGCAAACCTTGCAAAGATTTGAAAACCGCTCCAGAGCCTCCTATCTTTGCCAAAAAGAACGATAATATGAGCAAACTATTCAATATCCTCCTTCAAATCGAGGATCGTAGCGGTGCTAGATTAAACCGCCTGTACAGTATTAAATGCTACCTTAGTTTTCCATTAACAAATGCCTTCCAAAAAATTCATTCAGAGAATTATAGTCGAAGGAGCGGCCAACCTGATATTTTTGAGTTCTTCACCCAAAGAGTCAAAGAGATAGATGGGATTGAACAGATAGATATAGATTGTGGCAACTATGACTTTAAAAAGCTGGAGGATTGCAGGGACCTGCTTGTTCTTTGCGGGAATGAAAATGGTGCAATGGATCTTATCATTATTGAAGACCAACAGGATTTCATCATCCCTTCTTATAAAGTCGGTTACCTATTAGGCCCCCATAAATTGGAAGGAGAAATCCCCTTCTCCAGATGGGTTAGCCCATCTGAGTTCTTGTCTCATCTACAAGAAGTAGAGAATCAGCAATACGCCAATAACGCCAATCCCTATAATTATATCACAGGTACCAGAAGAACTGAGTTCCTGGTTAGAAACAAGCTTTGCGGAGTCTAAGTTGCCATCGGCCGCACGATCTCCACCCTAAGCCCAAGCGCGCTTACAATCCGGTAGAACGTGCTCACACTCGGGGTCATTGTACCGTTCTCAATTTTGGAAATATAGCTTTTAGTAGTGCCAATTCTGGAGGCCAGTTCCGACTGGGTTACCTTTTCCCCCTTCCGGACGTCCCGGATAATTTGCCCAGAGTAGAAAGCATACGCCTGTTCCTCCGCCGCAGCCCTTTCAGGCGTGCCGGGGGCACCGAATTCGGCATCCAGGACAACATCGTAATCCCTTACCTGATTGTCGTTAACGTGTTCTTTCATAATATGCTTTCTTTATCTGTTTTGCCTTTTCAATCTCAATCTTGGGCGTTTTCTGGCTCTTCTTCTGAAAACCGTTGAAGAGCACCACAACATTCCCCTCATCAAAGATGAAGAACGTCCGAAAGATATTCCCCTCAAATTCAGTCCTCAACTCATAAATCCCGTCTTCAATATGTCGGACGAACTTAGCTGGTAGTCGATTAACGGTCTTCAACAAAAGAATGCCGTAGTTGACCTTCCTCCGCTGGTCCTCCGTGAGGGTCGCCATAAACGCCTCGAAGTATCCGCCATATGTGCGTATCCTCCTTTCCATCGCAAAGGTATTAAAAGTTTCCGTATAATGCAACTTTGTCCAGGTCTAAGTCCATGTCTTGACAGGGAAACCTGGCGCACCCGCCATGTTTAACTCCTGATCTTCCGGATGCCACAACAAGTCGTATAATGTCAGATTTGTTCCTTCAACAGGTACCTCACGGGCCATCTGCCCCATATTATGGGTAATGTTCCCATGCCAGTAGTTATCATCCTCATAATCAAACTCCTGGATATGTGACAAATCCCTATCCGGGAAATGCGCCCGCACCTCATCCTTCGTTTTCAGCTCAAGCGTTTGTTCATTCTCTCGGACATAGACACCCGTCCCATGCTTAATGACGGGTTCCGGTGCAATAATGTAAAGATCCAAAGACATAGTTCAATTCATTTTGCCCGCAAGGTGGAGAAAAGAAATTTGAAAAACGAAGAAGAAACGTTTAACTAACAAAACGCTGATGTATAATTAATTACGTAAATGAACAGATTCATTTTCACAAAAGCATACTCATGTAAGTGGTTCATTATTAAGTCCTCAAAAGACAAACTGCAACTAAACGTTTATTCCTTGGAAAAGAAGTTTCTTTTTCGTATGACATGGGCTCAAACCGATACTATTCCATCATCATTCAGCCTAAACGCACATCGCACATCCAAGCACATATAGTAATCGCAGATAACAGGTTGAGACATCTGCTGGGTATGCCCGAAAACTTGAACGAATCCTGGAATCTCTTGCTGGCCTTCTACCATATCTCTAACATCATTCCAAACCGGGCTCCCATATGGACTGTTCCCCCAGCGGATATATGGGATATCCGCCATCATATTGAGCAATTGAGGGCGCTTAGATGAGTCAAGCCATAGTGTATTCAGTCGGTCTGCTATTTCATCGGGATTAGGATTACCAAGCACATCTTGATAGACTTGAAGCCATCCCTTTTTGACACCAGCGTGCGTGAAAAGGTAATTCTTACCACCAATAGCTGCAGACTCGGCAATGCGGAACAGCTCGGCATTATCGGTGATATCATTGATAATCTGCTCCCGCCTCTTGTAATCCAGCCGGCCGCCCTCCATATCAGGATTCAAATAATGCAGGTCGTGATTCCCCAGCAACAGCGTGATATCGTTTGGATGCGCCTTCTTTAAGTCAATAATCTCATGAAATACCTGATACGCATCCGCGGGAGTAATGCCTTCGTATGCATATGGATCCAAATAGTCTCCAAGGAAAAGGATGGGCTCCTTCCCTAAGCATTCATTAACTGCCTTTCGCCAAAAGGTGCGACCGTGGACATCGGGTATTATAATCATAGTCGATCCTGTTTTTCGGCAAAGATACTCGGCCCATCTACACTCTGCAAATCTTTGCAAGGTTTGCAAAGATTTGCATTTCTCCATTCTTTTTCTATTACACTTATCTCTCTCATTTCCAAATTCTTGCAAACCTTGCAAAGATTTGGATACACCATCCGGAACGGCGAAATTTGCAGAAAAAAACAAACATGGGAGTATACGCACACAGATTCATAGAGATCCTGGGCAAGGACAACAAATGGCACGCCCTGCCACTTTGGAGCAAATTTAATGAGGGTATTTATAGCCAGCCTGATCTAATCGCCGGGGACCTGAAACTGACAAAGCACAGTTGCTTCCTCAGCAGGACATCTTCCGGTTTCTACTCCACCGGATCACTTTACTCCGATGAAGACATCAGCCACTCAATGGCTCCGGGCGAACTGAGCGAGGAAGCACAACAGTATGTTGAGGGCTGGGAATACCCTGTCAGATGGGAAGGCTTCTCGCTCGTCGAACTGGAAGCCTATGCCGACAAGTGTAGGGAGAAAATCTATTCTGAACTTGCCGAGGCATTCCACGACAACAACTTGAGGCTGATTGTGGGTATGCTTGCCTCGGCCCAGGGAAAAGAAAAGCCTGAAGACTCTGAGGAGTATTACCATACGCCCAGATACATCTTTAACGAGTATCTTGAGAGCTATCAAATCGTTGTGGATGAACTGAATACCATTCTCTTCCTTGTAGATGAGTTTAGCGATACCTTCGACTTCAGCAAAGTAAGAGTCGTCTACTTTTGCGCTTAACCTTAATTCATTATTATCATGGGCCAACGAACCAACCTCCTCCTGCAAATCGAAGGGCGCACTGGTGCCCGAGTTGGACGAGAATTGCTGGATACTTGAAGAAGAATAAACAAGAAGAAAAATGAACTTCAATTTTGATCCAGAACACACATTCTTCACCTCCGACACGCATTTCAACCATGCGAACATCATCAAGTTCTGTTATCGTCCGTTCAAGGATGTTGAGCAGATGAATGAAACGATGATTGCAAATTGGAATCGTGTGGTTGGAATGGACGATACGGTGTTCCACTTAGGCGATTTCTGCCTGGGTGGTGCCGCCGAGTGGACAAAGGTGCTTGACCGGTTGAACGGCAAGATTTATCTGATACTCGGCAATCACGACTTGAAGAACCTGCGCCAAGGCTTCATCGGCCGCTTTGAGCATGTGGCGATGCAGATGCATATTACTATCGGCAAGCAGCGGATCTATCTGTGTCACTATCCATTCCTCTGCTTTGAGGGTGGTTACAGGGAGGTCTGGCAACTCTTCGGCCATGTCCACTCCCGAAAGAATAACACCGGTTTAGATGCCGAAAGGCTGCAGTACCTGTATCCGACACAATACGATGTCGGAGTAGATAACAACGATTTCACCCCTGTATCGTTTGAGCGAGTGAATCAGATAATTAAGAAGCAACTAGACAAACAAAAACGATGATGGAAAAAGAGAATCTAATAGACAAACTCCACGAAGCGGACATGCTCTACTTTGTACTCGGTTCCCTCATAAGTGCCGAATCCCTGGTAGATATTGATGCCTGTCACAAAGCATTGAATTGCCTTGAGGATCTTAAACGGGATTTCGAGACATCTAAACTGATGGACGATCCCAAACTGAGGTCCTATTTGGACAATGCAGAGAGCATTATCAAGCGAGATATGGAACACTTTAAAGAAACCCATTAATGACCTTCAACTGCCTTGACACCAAAATGCGCGTCTACGAGCAATCGCTCGACCAAATCATCCCGCCTGAGAATTACCTGCTGGCCCGCATTGACGGGCGCAGTTTCACACGCCTCACAAAAGAAATCTGCCAGTTCGAAGCCCCTTTTGACGAGCGTTTCAACCGGATGATGGTGGAAACCGTCAAGGCCCTGGTGGCCGATACCGGGATGGAAATCACCTATGGATACACCCAGAGCGACGAGATTTCCCTCCTCTTCGCCAAAGACGCCCAGGTATTCGGCCGCAAAGTCCGAAAACTCAACTCCATCCTTGCAGGCACCGCCAGTGCCCGCTTCTCCCTACTCCTGGGCCAGCCCGCCGTCTTCGACTGCCGCATCATCCCCCTCCCCAACCAGGAGCTGGTTGCCGATTACTTCCGCTGGCGCATGGAAGACGCCCACCGCAACTGCCTCAAATCCTGGTGCTACTGGACGCTCCGCAAGGAAGGTCTAAGCGCATCAAAAGCCAGCAAAGAGCTCGAAGGCAAGAGCATTGCTTTCAAGAACGAGCTCCTCTTCCAACGTGGCATCAACTTCAATGACCTACCCGTCTGGCAACGCCGAGGTGTTGGTGTCTACTGGCATGAATATCAGAAGATTGGGCACAATCCCATCACCGGGGAAGACATACCCACCACCCGCCGGGAAGTCTATGCCGATTATGATTTGCCGAAAGGGTTTGTACCAATCATTCAATAGCGACCACTAAATGATCATCAACCCTCAGTCTTCATTCAACGACTCCGCAACATCGGCACACGCTTCCAAGTCGAGGAGTTCAGGATCAAAGCAGTCATCATAATCACCGGAATACCATTCCAGACGTTCCCGTTCATCCTTGTTCAGCCGCATCCCTGCCGCTTTCTTCTTGACTATCCCGCATAGCTCTTCATAGCCCCACACTCCGCCACAGTCTTCCGGAGGACACGCCCGCTTTCCGCTGACAAAGCGAATCTTCCGGGGCTCGCCATCGGCATATTCAGAAACAGAAGAAAGACGCACCTCGTGCTCCCAGCCGTCCCCAAAATCATAATCGAAGGAGAAACTCCGTCCCTTCTCCTCCAAGATCTGGCCGATAGAAAACTCCTCTTGATTGAAATGGCGGATACGCACATCGGAGAAATCCTCCATATCTCCATCCCGCTGATAACAAGGTTCATAATACGTATCCAGGCCCTTCCGGAACTGGTTCAGATGTCCCCCGCTCCAACCCATCACAGCCATTATCAGTTCCGACAAATGTCGGAGGGATATGTTTGATGGAACTTCAACCTTGCGCCAGATAGACGGGCTGATATTCTTCAACGTGATGCGAAGTGTGTATTTCAGCACATGGTCAGAATGAAGATAGTGTGGATAATCATCTTCGGTGAATTGC
>JAFZIO010000029.1 GCA_017554335.1 Bacteroidales bacterium
CGGGCGAACTCGCAGGCGTCCAGCAGCTCCGTGAAGCGTGCCGCCTGCTCCTGCGTGGCCCCACCTTCCACCAGCCTCTCGCTTATGTTCTCCTTGCTGAGGTCGGTGGCGGGCATGTTCAGCTTGTCGCCCACGAAGCCCAGCAGGGCCTTGTGGAGCTCCTCGTAGAAGGCGGTGTAGAGGTCTTTCTTGAGGAATTCTCCGGCCTGCGCCAGGCGCTTGCGTGCCATCTTGGTGGCGGCCCTGTTCTTGCTGCCCACCACGTCGGCCCGGCGTGCCGCCAGCTTGCGGGTGGCGAACCAGATGGCGGCGGCGACTGCAGCCAGCAGTGCGATTATGGCCCAGAAGGCCCCGGAGCCCACGAAGAAGGTCCCCGCCTTGCTGAATTTGGGCGTGCGGGTGCTGATGAAGCGTATGTCGGAACCGAGGTCGCGGACGTCCTTGCGTGCGGGTGCCTGGACCAGCTGGCCTCCTCCCTGGGCGGCAGCGGCCTCATTGCCACGGCTGACGGTAAGGGGCATCTCCTGGCTGCGGAGGGTGACGAACTTGCCGGCGGCAACATCGTAGTAGCTGTACTCCACGGGTCCTATGGTGAAATTGCCGGGACTGCGGGGGATGAACGGGTACTCGAAGGTCTTGCTTCCTCCTGACTCGCTGGTCTTTACGTCATACACCTCGAAGTCCGGCGGGAAGCTGATCTTGGGCGCCTCCAGCAGGGAGATGTTGCCCTTTCCGCTTACGGTCACCTTCAGCGAGGCGGCGTCGTGCGTCTTTAGGGAGTCGCGGGTGAGCGAGGCACTCATGCGGAAGGTTCCCACGCCACCGCCGAACGATGCCGGCGCTCCCGCGGGAATCTTGTTCACCTGCACCTTCAGCGCGGGCGTCGTAACCCTCTTGCGTATGGTGGTATAGTCGTCCTGGAAGAAGGAGTCGAAAATGCTGCCGCTGGAATTCCTGCGGGCGCGTACGTTAACCAGGCACACCAGTTCCGCCGGGTCGATGGTGATTTCGCCGGCCTGCTGGGGGATAAGGGTCCAGCTGCGCAGCACGGCGGCGTCGTAAATCTTGTCGCCCACGTTCTCGCGATGGAATTCTATGTTGCTGGGGGCCTGCACCTCCTGGCTCCAGAAGCCGTTGAATGTGGGGAACCTGGCGTCTTCGAAGCCGGCGATGTTGACCCTGTGGTAGAGCTTCAGGGTGGCGTTTATCGTCTCTCCTACGACCACTTTGTTCTTGCTGAGCGTGAGGCGCATGAAAATGTCTTCCCCGGCCACGCTGCCGGTCTGTGCCTGCTGCGCGCTCTGCTGGGCCTGGCTGGAGCTACCCTGCTGGCTTCCGGATGACTGTGCGCCGTTGCCTACTACCTGAACGGTGGCCGCCCTGGAGCTGATTTTCTCTCCTTTGACGGTGGCCGTAGCCGCCTGCAGTTGGAAGGTTCCGGTGCTGCGGGGCATGAGTACGTAGGTATAGGTGGTCTGCGAAGAGGATGTCTTCTTGCCGTTTACCCAGCTGACGGAGCTGGAGGTGCCTCTCTGGGGCCCCCAGACCAGCTGGAAGTCGTCCCCGGGCTCCCACTCGAAGTCCGACGGTTTGCCTTCTCCTTCTATTATGAATGTCACGCTGAACTGCTCGTCTACAGCCACGAGGTTCTGCACATTCACCTTAATAGTGTTCTGCGCGAGTGCGCCCGCGGCCGCGAGCAGGAATGCAATTACGGATGCTATTCGTCTCATTGCTCTACCAATTCTTGTCTTTCTGACGGGACTTTAGTGCCTCCGCCTTTTCCTTCTTTACCTTGTCCTGGGTCTCTTTTTCCTTTGCCTGGATAGCCTGCAGCATCTGCTGGGCCTGCTGGGGAGATATTTTCTGCTCCTGAGGCTGCTGCTGTTGCTGCTGGTCCTGCTGATCTTGTTGATCCTGCTGGTCCTGGTTCTGATCCTGCTGATCGTCCTGGTTATCCTGGTTTTGGTTCTGGTCCTGATTCTGATCCTGGTTCTGGTCTTCGTTGTTGTTCTGGTTGTCGCCGCCACCGCCGTTCTGCTGGTTTTCCAGCATCTTCTTGGCGTAGATGTAATTCTCCTTGGCGTCCAGATCGTCAGGATTCAGCAGCAGCGACTCCCGGAAGGCCTTTACGGCAGAAGCGTAGTCCTTTTTCTGCAGGGCCACGTCGCCGCTGTTGTAATGCCAGTCGGCGGCATGTTCGCCTGCAGGTGCCACGTCCTTTACCTGCTCCAGCGCCTTGCCGGCGTTGTCCCAGTCCTGCTGGCGGTAAAGGCTCGACCCCAGATTATAGGAAGCGGCTACTGAGAGGCTGTCTTTCAGCACTGCCTTGCGGTAGTCGATTTCAGCCTCCTTGAAGTTGTCCTTCTTGAACTTGCGGTTGCCGGCGCGCACGTCCCGCTTGTCGGCCTGGGCGAACAGGCAGGCAGATGTGAGAGTGAGGCACAGCAGCGTATATATCAGTTTTCTCATTCGAACAGTCTCCTTTTGTGTTTGCGCTCGCCGATGAGCATCTCCAGTACGAAGAGCAGCAGGGCCGCCCCGAAGAAGTACATGTACTGCTCGTCGAAGTCTTCGAAGACGATGGAGTTGTATTTCTCCGCCTCCATCTTCTTGATGTCGTCGATAATAGGGTTGAGGCCGAATTCCTCGTTGCCGGCATGCACGTAGGCGCCGCCGCCTTCGGCCGCTATTTTACGCAGCGTGGCCTCGTCCAGGCGTGTTACCACGATGTTGCCCTCGCTGTCTTTCAGGAGCTCCCCGTTCATGGGGATGGGCTGTCCCTGCTGGGATCCAACGCCTATGGTGTAGATCTTGATTCCGAGCTCCGCGGCCTGCCTGGCGGCGTCCACGGCGTCGTCTTCATGGTTTTCACCGTCGGTTATCACAATGATGGCGCGGCTCTTCTCGCTCTGGGCGCTGAAGCTCTTGGCGGCGGTAAGTATGGCCTCGCCAATTGCGGTACCCTGAACCGGCACGGATTCCGTGTTGATGCTGTTCAGGAACATCTTGGCGGATATGTAGTCCGTGGTAATAGGCAGCTGTACGAAGGAGGTCCCTGCAAAGATGATAAGGCCGATGCGGTCGCCCTGAAGCTTGTCTACCACGCGGGAAATCGCCAGTTTGGCCCTGTCCAGGCGGGAAGGGGAGTAGTCCTCGGCCAGCATGGAGTTGGACACGTCCAGGCAGATCATAATTTCCGCGCCCTTGGTTTCGTGTTCCTTCAGTTTAGCGCCCATCTGCGGACGTGCCAGTCCTACCACGAAACAGAAGAAGGCAAGGGAGTAAAGAACAATGCGCACCCAGCCCTTGGAACGTGACCAGGAAGGCATGAGCTCCTTGACCAGGGCAGGGTCGCCCAGCTTGCTTATGCGGCGTTTGCGGAGTGCCCTTGTAATCCCGTAGATTACAGGGAAGAGGGGCACCAGCAGCAGGAGCCAGAGGTATTGGGGTGAAGCGAAGTACAACATTACGGCAACCTCCTTATCAATACCAGCACGAGCAGCTCAAGCAGCAGGCATATGAGTGCCGCCAGGGCGTACTTGCCGAAAAGTTCTTTATAAACCGGGAAACTGTCTATGGTCGTGCGGGCCTTCTCCATCTGGTTGATTTCCGAGTAGATTTCGGAGAGCTTGGTGTTGTCGGTCGCACGGAAGTAGCGTCCGCCGGTCACGTCCGCTATCTCCTGCAGCAGTTGTTCGTCAATCTCGACCTTCATCTGCTGGATGTCGGGGCCCCATGGGGTCATAACCGGGTACGGGGCCATTCCGTTGGCGCCCACGCCGATGGTGTAAACCCTTATGCCGTAGGTCTTTGCTATCTCTGCCGCGGTCTGTGGCGACACCTCGCCGGAGTTGTTCACGCCGTCGGTCAGCAGGATAACCACCCTGCTCTTTGCGTCCGAATCCTTCATGCGGGCCACTGCCGTCGCAAGGCCGTTGCCGATGGCGGTGCCGTCTTCTATCAGTCCGGTCTGCACCTCCTTCATCAGGTTGATGAGGGTGGCGCGGTCGGTGGTCAGAGGGCACTGGGTGTAGCTCTCGCCGGCGAATACCACTATTCCGATGCGGTCGGAGGGCCTTTCGGCGATGAACTCAATGGCGATGTCCTTGGCGGCGCTGATGCGGTCCGGCTTGAAGTCGCGGGCCAGCATACTGGTGGAGACGTCCATCGCCAGCACTATGTCGATGCCCTCGCTGTTTACCTTTTCTATCTCGGTGCTCGAGCGGGGGCGCGCAATGGCGACAATAATCAGCACCAGGGCTGCAAGCCGCAGTGCGAAAGGCAGATGGCGTATGACGGCAAGCGCCGAAGTGCCCCCCTTGAGCCAGGGGGCGGCGGTGCTCACGCGCAGGTGCGGACGGCGGCCGAAGAGCTCCATCCACAAGTAATGGATGAGGAGCAGCACCGGCACCGCCAGCAGCCAGAGAAGCTTGGGATACTCGAAAAACATCAGTCTTCCGCGGCCTCCTGTCCGCCCGTTTCTTTCTCTATGTCAGCCTGATAGGTGGTGGTCACGAAGCGCACCGCCAGCGGCAGCGCACCGGCGTTCTCTTCGTCGCTCGCCACATGCTTGGCGAATTTTACGAAGTCCGCCCGTTCGAAGAGCTCCTTCAGGTCGTTGTACATTTCCGGCGTAATGTCCTTGTCGCCCTTGAGGGCGTTGAAGAGCTCCGCCGTGGTCATCTCGGGGGCGTCCACACCGAAGCGGTCGTCCATGTAGAACTTGAGGGCGTCTGTTATGCCGGAGTAGAATGCCTTCTGCTTTTCGGGGGCCCAGTACTTGTCGGAGCGGTACTTGTCCAGCTCGCGGAGGGCCACTATGTAGGCGGGATCCTTGGGCTTGCCGGCCTCCGCCTTGCGCTTGTTGGCTCGGTCGATCAAAGCCACCCCGAGCATTATCAGCGCTATTATAAGCAGGCCTGCGCCTACCCACGGCAGCACCTCCTTGAAGGTGACGGGGTACTCGATCTGCCCCTTGATGTCGTGGATTTCGAAGGTCGCCGTATCTACCGGCATGGTCTTCACCTCCATTTCCAGGCCCTTGAAGATAAGGGTGTCGATTTTGTCGCCGCTCCTGCGGACCACCGGGATGTCCGGCAGCTCGTAGGTGCCTTCCTCGAAGGGGGCGAGCACTATGCCGGCACTCAGGTCGAAGGGCTTCTGAAGTATTCTAGCCGCCGCTTTGGCGTTACGGGAGTGCACTTTGCGGCCGCGCACCAGGGTGTCCAGTTGCCACCCGCCGATGATGGTCAGGGTGTCGTTGCTGACCTGGCTCAGATCCGGCAGGGCAATTCCGCTGTCCTTGTCCAGGTCCTTGAGCGTGACCGAATAGCGCAACTGGTCGGCAATCAGGATGGAGTCCCTCTTCTGGAGCTGCTGAAGAACCGCGTCTCCTCCGGGGACCACGTCCATGACTATCGCCAGTATTATTGTAAGCAGTTTCATTTATGAGCAAAAAGTGCCATCAGACCCTTCACGTAATCCTGGTCCGTGGCAATATCCACACTGTCTATCTGATACTTGTTGAAGAGCTTGTCTTCCTTCTGCGAAAGCTTGCGGAACCATTCTTCGTAGGCTCTGCGCACCTTTGCGGAGTCCGTGTTGACCCATGCCGCCCGGCCGCTTTCAGCGTCCTTTATGTGCACGAGGCCCACCGGCACAAGGCCTTCTTCCCTGGGGTCGTGAACCTTGATGACCGAGAGCTCGTGCCTGCCGGCCGCCACCTTCAGTGCCTCCTCGTAACGGGGCTCGCCATTTTCGTCCACGTCAATCATGTCGCTGAGTATGAATGCGGTGCACTTCTTCTTGATGGCATTGGTGAGGTACCTCAGGGCGCCTCCTATGTCGGTGCCGTCGGAGGTGGGCTCGAGTTCAAGCATCTCGCGTATGATGTGCAGCAGGTGGCTGCGGCCTTTCTTGGGCGGGATGAACTTCTCGATATGGTCGCTGAAGAACAGGGCGCCGACCTTGTCGTTGTTGAGTATCGCGCTGAAGCTCAGCACAGCGGCTATTTCCGCTATGCGCTCGCGCTTGGTTTGCCCGACGGTGCCGAAGAGGCCGGAACGGCTCACGTCTACCAGCAGCACCACGGTGAGTTCGCGCTCTTCTTCGAACACTTTCACGTAAGGGCTGCGGAGGCGTGCCGTAACGTTCCAGTCCATGCTGCGCACGTCGTCGCCCCACTGATACTCACGCACTTCGCTGAAGGCCATACCGCGTCCTTTGAATGCGGAATGGTATTCTCCTGCGAAGATCTGGTGGCTCAGCGCCTTGGTCTTGATCTCGATCTTCCGGACTTTCTTAATTAATTCTTCCGGTTTCATTACGGAACAATGACGGCATTGATAACCTTCTCTATAATCTGCTCGGTGGTGACGTTCTCCGCCTCAGCCTCGTAGGTCAGGCCGATACGGTGCCTGAGTACCTCGAAGCACACTGCGCGCACGTCTTCCGGAATCACGTAGCCGCGGCGCTTGATGAAGGCGTAGGCCTTTGCAGCCAGGCTCAGGGAGATGCTGGCACGCGGTGATGCGCCGAAGCCGATAAGGTTCTCGAGCTCGCCCAGGCCGTATTCCTTGGGGGTACGGGTGGCATACACAATGTCCACTATGTAACGCTCGATCTTCTCGTCCATGTACACTTCGCGGACGAGTTTGCGGGCGCGGACTATCTCTTCCGGGCTCACCACAGCGTTGGGCTGGGGGAATTCGCCGCTGTTGTTCATGCGTACGATGAGCTTCTCTTCCTCCTTCTTGGGGTAGTCTACTTTCACCTTCAGCATGAATCGGTCAACCTGTGCCTCGGGCAGGGGATAGGTTCCCTCCTGCTCCACGGGGTTCTGGGTAGCCATCACGAGGAAAGGCTCGGGCAGCTTGTAAGTCTGGTCGCCGAGGGTGACCTGACGCTCCTGCATGGCCTCGAGCAGCGCCGACTGCACTTTTGCAGGGGCACGGTTGATTTCGTCGGCAAGTACAAAGTTGGCGAAGACAGGGCCTTTGTGAACCTCGAACTCCTCTTTCTTCTGGGAGTAGATCAGGGTGCCGGTGACATCGGCAGGGAGGAGGTCAGGGGTGAACTGAATTCTGCTGAATTTGGCGTTGATCGCCTTGGACAAGGTGCTGATTGCTAGAGTTTTTGCGAGTCCCGGCATGCCCTCGAGGAGTATATGTCCGTCTGCCAGAAGTGCTATCATGAGGTTCTCCACAAGACCTTTCTGCCCCACGATAACCTTGCCCATTTCAAGTGAAAGAATGTCTACGAATCCGCTCTCTTTCTGAATGCGTTCGTTTAGTTCCTTGATGTTTACGCTTTCCATTTTTTGGTATTATAGTTTTTCGTTAGTGTCGCATTTTGCCGCTATCGCGTTTCGCCGCTCCTGCGCCTTTTCAGCGCATAATGCGCGCGTAAGTGCCCGCAAAAACTGTGCCTGCCTGCGCGGCAGCTTTTTGCAGTATTTCTGTCAGAAAGCAGGATTTTTGGGGCAATCTGACAGTTTTTGGGTACTTTTCTGTCAGAAAGTGCTATTTTTGCGGAAGATGAGGTACAGAATCGATATGTCATATGACGGAGCGGAGTTTTGCGGCTGGCAGTTCCAGCCGCAGGAACCATCCGTCCAGGAAGCCCTGGAACGCGCGCTGGAGACTCTGCTTAAAGAGCATATCGGCGTAACTGGCGCCGGACGCACAGATACAGGAGTAAGTGCCAGCCATTACGTCGCACATTTCGATTTTGACGGGCCAGTGCCGGCCCCCCTCGCCGACGTTCCGGACTCTTTGGACTGCAGGCAGTTACGGTACAAGTTAAATGCTATTCTGCCAAAGTCTGTGAGCATCATCAGTATTACCCCGGCAGCCCCGGATTTCCATGCAAGATTCGACGCCAGGAAGCGGCAGTACACCTATTTCCTGCATCGCATCAAGGATCCGTTCTGTGAACGGTACTCCTATTTTTACGGATATCCGGAAGTTGACTTTGACGCTATGAACCGCGCCGCCGGCGCCCTGCTCGGCACCCACAATTTCTCCAGTTTCGAGAAGAGCGGCGGCGACAACAAAACATCCATCTGCAACGTCTTCTGCGCCCGTTGGGAACCATATGAGCCGGCTGTCCGTACAGCACCGTCCGGATTTAAGGCTGATTTTCCGGACGGTGGTCCGCACTATTGGCGCTTTACTATCGAGGCTGACCGCTTTCTGAGAAATATGGTGCGGGCCATCGTCGGAACCCTCCTCGAAGTGGGCCGCGGCCGTCGCAGCATCGAAGATTTCTCCGCCCTGGTTCTCCCTCCTGACGCTCCCGACTCAAATGAGTCCCGCCGCAGCGACGCCGGCGAATCTGTTCCCGGTCACGCCCTCTTCTTGTCCGAAATAGATTATTAGCAGGTTCCATCTGCGCACAGCAGCGGCCGGAGGGCCTTCCCTGCCGGGGCCTTTGGCTCCCGAAAAGGGAGGGGACCCGCTCGCGGGGAGGCGCCCCGGTAGGGAAGGCCCTCCGGCCGCAAAAGCTCGTGCGCTGTTACTTCTTCGGCGGCGCCTGGGTGGTGGCGATGATGTTCTTGGCCAGGGCGATGCGCTGCAAGGCGAAGTCGCGGAAATCGGACCAGCAATAGAAATACGGCGTGCCGCAGTCGGGAATGGGCAGGGCCAGGTCGCGCTCGTTGTAGAGCAAACGTACCAGAACGTCGCCGGAGCGGTTCTTATAGAACACGAACTGGGTATTCAGCGACATAGGGAAGTCATACGAACGGAAAACATCCTTGACTTCGCCAATGCTCCCCACCGGCTTGTTATAGCCGTCGATATCCAGCAGCACCAGCAGCGACATCACAATGATATCGTGCCCGAAGCGCAGTCTGGCGGCATATTCGCCGGAAGCAATATCGGCGTCCGCCTTGTCGATAATATCCTGCATCGTACGCCAAGCAAAAGCCCACTGGCGCCCCTTCTGATACAAGGTGTCGGCGCTCTTTGAGGCATAAAACCTGAAGTTCCGGCACTCGTAAATGTTGCAAATTTCCTCCATGGGAATGAAAGGCCAGAAGCTGTCCTCCAGCTGACCGTTCACCTGAACGTTACTGGCAACGGAGAAGAGAGCCATCTCCAGATCCAGCGGCTTCCCGAACTCATCCAGAATGGAGCAGTCCTTGATAAGCGGCCCGAACACCTCCGCCGGATGCAGTTTCTCCTTGCACATGGCCCGGAAGTCCTTCTGCCAGTAAGCATACTTGTTATTGTAGCCCTCGTCAGTCTCATGAACGTCGGGGTTGAACAAAGAAAACGGATTCAGGTACCCCATCGTGCTCTCGCTGGACTGCTTGTATATCTCCAGCCTGGAGTTCTCGCGCAAAAGCTGGTCCGTGAAAGCGCTCATCGTAAGAATGCAACGCGGGACGATGGTAGAAACTGCATCTACCCGCGCGCCACTCTTAAACATATGCCTGTGCGAGGCATACATGTTATGGGCTATTTTGTACTGCTGCTGGAACCCAAGGTCGCACAAGTCGCTGGCGCGGCCGCGCAATACCGGATAAGCCTTCTCATATAAAGACAGGAACTCGGTCCCGCGGTCAGTCAGCAGTCCGCGCTGCCGTGCCGCAGTGAACAGTCCGTATATCACATCGAAGTCCTTGTTGGACGAATGGTTGCGCGCTCCGTGCCTGCCGTAGTGGCTGATATAGAACGACTTATACCCTTTGGGCGCCTTGGCGCAAGGGGGAATGTCGTGGTTGTACATGTAGAACACGTTGCCGGCCTTGTCGGGATCCTGGCGAATGGCGTCAAGCGCATCGGTCTGCTGGGCGTTCGCGGTCAAAAAACCAAGGCCGAGACAGGCCGCCGTCAGCAGCAGAACAAACTTCTTTTTCATACTGCGAAAATAGCAATTATTTTGATATCTTTGTGTTCGTATGAAACAGCTAACGATACTTGCGGCGCTGCTTGCTGCCGTCCTTTCAGCCGTCCCCGTACGGTCGCAGGAAATCTCCCAGAGAACAGTCATTAAAAGCGTCACCGTCGGACAAGAAGGCGGCAAGATGCTGACTTGCAAAGACATAAACGGGTCCAAGGTACGTCCGTCCATGAAGCGGTACAGCTGGACGGAGACCTCCGAGCTTACGGACAAGCCGGCGTTCCCGAAGCCCGGAAAGGCCCCCGTGCTGCCCAAGTCGGACAACCCCGAAGTCACCTACGGCAAGGTGCCCTCCCGCAACGAATTCGGCATCAGCCAGGGCTGGTTCCCCTCGCCCGACGGCGCTTTGCTGGCGGTCTACCGGGTCGACGAAACGCAGGTCGGCAGCTTCCCGCATTTGCACATAAACTACCGCGCCGGCCAGCTGGAGAACATCAAGTATCCTATGAACGGAATGGACTCCGAGCACGTGGCCCTCTGCGTCTGCGACACCCTCGGCAACATACGTTGTACGCTGGATGTCAGCGACTTCACCGATGAGCGCTACCTCGCTGGAGTGAGCTGGACGCCCGACTCCCGCATGCTGCTGGTGCAGGTGCTCGACCGCAGCCAGCACCATATGCACATGAACCTCTACGACGCCACCGACGGCAGCTTCATCCGCACCCTGCTGGAGGAGCACAACGAGGCGTGGGTGGAGCCGAAGTGCGGCGTCTCCTTCGTCAACGGGTCGGAGCTCTTCATCTACACCACCGACAACCGCGACGGCTACCGTCAGCTTTACCTCTGCGACCTGGAGGGAGGCATACGCCGCCTCACGCCGTGCAGCGCGGACGTCAGCTATCTGACCAACGACGGCAACTACATATATTATACGTCCGCCGAGGTGTCGCCGGTAGAGAATCACCTCTTCCGCATCCGCCTGCAGCGCACCAACGGCAAGCGTAAGCCGATGCTGCTCAGCAAGTTGAAGTTCGGCAAGCCGGAGCAGCTGACTGACGGCAGCGGATGGCATTCCGTGAGTATGAGCCCCGACCTCAGCCACTTCATCGACAGCTGGAGCGCGGTTGACGTGCCCGGAAAGGCGGTGCTCCGTTCGGCTGACGGCAAGCTGGAGAAGGAGCTGGCGACGGCTGCCGTCCCCCTCTCGTCCTGCCTCCCGGTGACGGTGGAGATGGGTACGGTGCCTTCCGCCGACCCGCAGTACCAGAACTACTACCGCATGGTCAAGCCGGCCGACTTTGACCCGTCGCGCAAGTATCCGCTGATCGTTTACGTCTACGGCGGGCCGCACAGCCAGATGGTGAACGACCGCTGGCTGGCGAACATCCGCTATTGGGAGCTGCTGATGGCGCAGAAGGGCTATGTGCTTTATATTCAGGACAACAGGGGCACGCAGAATCGTGGCGCCGAGTTCGAAAAAGCCATCAACCGCCGTTGCGGTGAACTCGAGAGTGCCGACCAGATGGAGGGCCTGAAGCAGCTGATCGCCGAGGGATGGGTGGACGAAGCCCGGATCGGCGTGGTAGGCTGGAGCTACGGAGGCTTCATGACCATCACGCTGGCGACCCGGTATCCCGATACCTTCAAGGTGGCGGTTGCCGGTGGTCCTGTGATCGACTGGAAGTGGTACGAGGTGATGTACGGCGAGCGCTACATGGATACGCCGGAGACCAACCCGGAGGGCTTCGCCGCCACTTCGCTGGTCGACAAGGCGCCGCTCCTTAAGGCCCGCCTGCTTGTCTGCCAGGGCATGGTCGACCCCACCGTCCTGCCGATTAACTCTCTGAGTTTCATGCAGTCGTGCGTGGAGCACAACGTCCTTCCGGACTACTATCCATACCCCCGGAGCCAGCACAACGTGATCGGTCCCTGGAGGGAGCATCTATACCTGAAGATTACCGATTATTTCGACAACTGGCTCTGATGGATTATTCTGCGGTAGTTGAGGCGTTGTACGAGCGGCACCGCAGCGTGCGTGATGCCGGCTTCAGCGGCTCGGCTTACAAGCCGGGGCTGGATGCCATGCAGTCTTACGCCGGGTATCTTGGCCATCCGGAGCGGCTGTTCCGCAGCATCCACGTCGCCGGCACCAACGGCAAAGGCTCGGTGTGCTCCATGCTTGCCGCCGCCCTCGCCGCCCGCGGCCTCCGCGTGGGTCTCTACACCTCTCCGCACCTGGTCGACTTCCGGGAAAGAATCAAGATTATCGAAGTACGGCCGGAAGCCCCCCTGCCTCAGAAAGAACTTCGCTTCGCTCATCCCTCCCAACCTTACGGTTGGCCCCCTCCCTCTAACGTGTCCGAGGGTGGACACGGTTCCTCTGAGGCAGGGGGGCTCCCGGCCGCTTCGATGATTCCGGAGGAGGCGGTGTGCGAGTTTCTGGAGCGGTACGACCGGGAGGGCCTGACGTTTTTCGAAGTTACGACCGGCATGGCGTTCTGGTGGTTCGCCGAGCAGCGGGTGGACGTGGCGGTCATAGAGACGGGCCTTGGCGGGCGTCTGGACAGCACCAACATCGTAACGCCGGAGATATCAATCGTTACATCTATCGGCCTGGACCACTGCGACTTGCTGGGCTCGACCCGTGCGGAGATCGCCGCCGAGAAAGCCGGCATCTTCAAGCCCGGCGTCCCAGCCCTCGTCTGGGGCCGCGACCCCGAGACCCAGCCCGTCTTCGAGCGCATCGCCGCCTCCGTCGGCGCCCCCCTGTATTTCGCTGAAGATTACCCTCTGCCCGCTACCAACTTCACCCTCGACCTTTTAGGGCCCTGCCAGTATCTTAACCTCCGCACCGTCCTCGCCGCCCTATATCTCGTGGGACGTAAAATGCAAGCTGCTGAGATACAGCATGATACAGAATCCAAGTGGGGGCAAATTCCCCCGCTTGGAATTGGTAAGTCGTTAAGCGGCAGCGAGTTGCATTTTACGCCAACGGAGCGGCAGCTGGAAGCTCTGGCACATGCGGCGCAGATCACCGGCCTGCGCGGCAGGTGGGAGCAGCTGCTCAGCGACCCGCTGACCATCTGCGACATAGGCCACAATCCCCCTGCCATGGAGGCCAATATGCAGAAACTCAAAGCTGTAGGAAAGCCTGTGATATTCGTTTATGGTGCCATGAAGGATAAAGACGTAGACGACATCAAGCACTACCTCCCTGCAGACGCGACCTACTATCTCGTGCAGCCGCAGACCCCCCGCGCCATGCCTCTCCAGGACTTGGCACTGAAATTGAAATCCTTCAATACCGTAGCCGCCGGAAGCGTAAAACAAGGCGTACAACAAGCCTTGGAGCGTGCAAAACAACAGCCCGGCGCAATAGTATATATAGGCGGAAGCACCTTCGTGGTGTCGGAGGCCATAATTTACATTGAATCGTTATGAAACGCATCGTTCTGGCAATGGCACTGGCGCTCATCCCCGCAATCAACGGATTCTCCCAAGTGAAAGACAGCGAAGGCCACGTTCTCGTAAGTCTTTGGAAAGCATTTTACAAGGCGGACCAGGCAGACCTGCCGCAAGACAAAGTCAAGGCCCTGGAAGCAATCAAGGCGGAAGCCCGGTCAAAGCACCTGGCCTGGGACTGGTACGATGCAGCGAACCGCTATGTAACAGTACGCAGCAACATCAACTGGAAAGATTACGACAAGCTGCGCAAAGACCTGCAGGAAGAAATCAAGTCCTTTGATGAACCTGTAATAGTGTTCTACGAGAACAAAAATGCAGACCAGGAAGAATACGTAGAGAAGAACAAAGCGCGCCTGGAGCGTTCCTGCAATCCGGAATTCTATAAAAGGGACTATAATCTTACCGTACAGACATACGGCACGGCCCTCCTGCAACTCATTAAGAATGATTACGAGTATGCCCTCTGGAGCATGTATCTGGGCCGCAAGGACGGGGACCTGAAAGAGTACTGTGA
>JAFZIO010000030.1 GCA_017554335.1 Bacteroidales bacterium
TCTCGACGCTCTTGGTAAGGGTGATTCGTACGGCGGAAGCCCCCTGGCTCAAAGCGTATTCCACGCACTCGCGCGTCAGCTGCATTTCTTCCCTGGTAATCATTCTCCGCCTACGGTTAAGTTCTTGATAAGCACGCTCGGAATACCGCAGGAGACCGCTACGCTCTGCTCCTTGCCGCAGGTCCAGGTGCCGTCGTCTATCTTAAGGTCTCCGGCCACCGCCACTATGTCGGCCAGCGCCTGGGGCCCGTTTCCTATTATATTCACGTCTTTTATGGGCATGGTCAGCCTGCCGTTCTCTATCAAGTAGCCGCGGTTGACGTAGAAGGTAAAGTCGCCCTCGCCTATGCGTACCTCGCCGTTGGCGAATTTGTCTACGTAGACGCCCTTGCGCACGGAGGCTATAAGATCCTCCAAGGTGCCGTCGGCGCCGCTTTCCATGTAGGTCGTACGCATGCGGGGGATGGGGTTGTAGCGGAACGACTCGCGCCTTCCGTTTCCGGTTGGCGGCACGCCGTAGAAGTTAGCGCTTATGCGGTCGTGCAGGTAAGACGTAAGCACGCCGTCACGGACCATGTAGGTCTTCTGCCCGGGCACGCCCTCGTCGTCGTAACGTATGGAGCCGCGGTTGCCGGGGATGGTGGCGTCGTCCAGTATGTTGATGCCTTTCTTGCAGATGCGGCGGCCCATCTTGTCGCAGAAGATCGACTGCCCCTTGCGGTTGAAATCGGCCTCGAACGCATGTCCCATGGCCTCGTGGAGCAGGATTCCGGAGGCGCCGGCGGCCATGACCACGCTCATGCGGCCTCCCTTGGGCCGGCGGGCGGCGAAACTGTCGTCCAGGCCGCGGACGGCTTCGTCTGCCAGCTCTGCCAGCAGCTGCTCGCCCAGCATCTCGGAGCCGCAGCGGAGGCTTCTGGAAACGTTGCGCTGCTCCGTCCTCCCGTTGTTGCCGAAGATAACCGTCATGGTCACGCTCCCCAGCGGGCGGCTGTCTTCCGTCAGCTCGTCCAGGCTGTTGTACATCATTATGTCGCTCTGCGACCAGGAGAGCATGGCGATGACCTTAAGGGTACGGGGCTCGCGGGTGCGTACTGCCGCTTCCAGCCGCTCCAGCCATGCCGCCAGGACCTTCTTGTCGGCGTCCGCCCATGCCTGTTTCATGGCGTACAGCTGAGGGGGCACGGGGGCTCCGGCAGTTACGCCGAAGGAACCGCTGCGGCCGGCAATGGAACGGGCCGCACGGGCAGCATCCATAAGCGATGGTAAGTCGGTGGATTCGGAATAGGCGTAACCTGTCTTTTCGCCGTCCAGCACGCGTACGCCGCAACCGTAGTCCAGATGGAATCCTCCGGAAGCGACCACGCCGTCACGGAGCAGCAGGTCGTTGTAGACCGTCTGCTCGAAGTAGAGGTCACACCAGTTTCCGCCTTTCAGCCCTTCTGACACGATTGCCCGCAGCTGCGGGATGCCGACCCCGAATATATCAATACAACTCCTCTTCATCTGTCGCAATCATCTTCCTGATTCTGCGGAACTTTTCTTCGTCTTTGATAATGGTTCGCTTGTCGTCGCCCTCCGCTATAAGCACGAAGGTGGGGCCGGAGTTGTCGGCTATCATCCAGCGGTCGCAGATGGGCATGTAAATGTTGAACAAGTACTGCAGACCGGTGGAATAGCGCCTCCGCAGCACTTCCTCGGGTATGTTGTGCCCGCCTGTCTCCACCCTGTCGCGCACGCGCTGGATAGCAATCTCCGGCGACTGTACCCACAGGTACAGTATGGTGATGACGTAAGACCTGGAACGGGCTTCATTTATTATGCTCACCAGCGAACGGGTGGCCAAGGTGGTCTCTATGCTGAAGTCTGCGCCGCGTTCGAGCAGGTACTGGATACGCCTGAGCATGTAGCGGCTGGCGGAAACAGAAGCCACCGAGGGGTCGAAAGGGGAGAGGCTCTTGGCGAATTCGTCCGAGTTCACAAATTCGCGGCAGTCGAGGATTTCCGGCAGGAACGTGTAAGACGCCGTGGTTTTTCCGGCGCCGTTGCATCCTGCAAGTATATAGAGCCTCGGCATCAGTCGTTATGGGTAACTCCGTATCCGAACAGCGCGTAGTCGCCCAGCACGGGGTCGTCCGGCCAGATCTCCTTGAACTTTCCGGTAATCTCCTGGGCTGTAACTATGTCTTTCTGCTTGCGGCGGGTAAGCCTGAGGGCCTTTGCCTGCCCGTACACGTGGACGTCGAGCGGTACCAGAAGATCCGCGGGACTGGTGTCCTGCCAGAGCCCCAGGTCCACTTTACCGTCGTTGCGCACCATCCAGCGGCGCATAAGATTAATCTTCTTGTCGGGGGCCTTGGGGTCGTCTTTACGGCGGAAAACGATGGAGCGTATCTCTTTGGCGGACAGTACTTCAAGCGTGTCGTGCCAGGTGTACCATTCGCGCAGGCGTCCGCAGATTCCGGCAATCTCGCTCCACTTTACAGTGCGGTGCAGGGAGGTGTCGTCATTGCGGTAGGCCCCCGCCATCACGTAGTCCAGCGGGCGCCACTCCATCTCGTCGAAGAGACGTTCGCAGTCGCGGCAGATCATGGCCCTGCGGCCCCATGCAAGGTGGGACGCGAAAACGGCCGCGATCTCAATGTCCTGCAGGGAGGCGCCCCGGCGCACGAATTCCCTGGGGAAGGCGATGGGGTCGTCTTGAAAATACTTGAGGTCGTTGTATTCTTCCGCCCACTCCCGGAGCAGGCCCGCTGTCTTTTCTGTCATTTGGAGATGAATGGTTTGTTGCCGAATCCTACCCACTGGTAAAGGCGGGCGGTGCAGCTTTGTATGCCTGTTTCTTTGTCCTTATGATTTTCAGAGATATACCACAGGCCGTCGCCCAAGGGGCACAGGCCGGTGGAACCCCATTTGAAGTCGTATCCCCGTATGCCGGTCGCCTCGTCGTAGAGGCCCTGGCTGGACAGCTCGAGCGTCTCATGCTCTTCGTTCAGACCCTTGGGGACGGCCTTCACGGGCTTCTGCTTTACGTCGACGGCAAAGAGGGGATAGTTGGGATACCCGGGCTTCTTGCCCTTGTATACGGCCATGTAAATGCGGTTGGTGAACGGGTCCCATGCCAGGTTCTGGACGCCCCAGGTAGTATTGCCGGTATATACGAAATACTTGTGAAGGGGCTTGTCCGGACCGTTGTCCGGCACAGTTCCGAATACCACGGGAGTCTCGTACTTCCGCTTCCAGTCTTTGACGTCGTAGCAGAGCAGCACCTGGTTGTCGTTGTCGGTACGTCCGTTATCCCCGTAAATGCCGTAGGCTACATATAGGTACAGCTTCTTGCCGCATTTGCCAATGGCCGGGGCAAAGGTAACCCCGTCTATCCCGGAGCAACCGTAGGTGTGGTCCACATAGTCCTTGCAGGCCTCGCGTATGCAGACCGTGGTCATGACTCCGTCCTTTTCCGGATCCATGCCTTCGCGGTCTATGCGGTCCACATCTATAATTGCTATATAAAAAACCGACTGCTCATGGCTCAGCTTGTCTACCCCGAGCCTGTTGGCAATACCCTGCCCTATAACGTCGTCCTTGCATTCAAGGGATGCATACACGCGTCCGTCGGGTCCGAGGGTCATGGCTCCCAGGTGCCCCTGGATGCGGTTGATGGTCCCTATTACGCGACCCGCCAGGTCCGTCTTGATGAAGGAGCTGGTAAATGAGTAGTACATGTAGCCCTTGGCCCGGTCCAGCGCTATGCCTTGTACGTGGCCGTCCCGGACCTCCGCATAGATGGTGTCCGGGAGCGGCTGGGCCAGCGCGGAGGCGCCCAGCAGGAGCGTGGCGAGTATGAGAGTCAGCCGTTTCATTTAGTCTGCAGTAGCGGCCTCAAGTTTCTTGAGCATGGAGAACATGACCAGGCCGGAGATGACGCAAAGGGCCATGAGTACGGTCCAGTTGACCCACAGGGGAACATTGTTCCACAGCATGGAAGGAATGGAGCTGAGGTAGTTGCCTATGGCGGTGGCGGCGAACCAGAGGCCCATCATGAGGCCCTTGAATTTAGGAGGCGCAACCTTGGATACGAAGGAGATGCCCATAGGGGAGAGCAGCAGCTCGGCGAAGGTCAGCACCAGATAGGTGGAGATAAGGTACTCGGGCACCACGGGATCGGGGGACACGCCTCCAACGTTGACCAGCTCGGAAGGAGCCGGCTGGCCCTTGGATGCGGCAAGCATGATGAGGTAGCCGAGGGCCGCCACGAACATGCCGAGGCCTATCTTGCGGGGTGCGGAAGGCTCCTTGCCCTTGCTGGCAAGCGAGCTGAACAGCGCCATGGAAATAGGCGTGAGAGCCACCACGAAGAAAGGATTGAACTGCTGGAATTGCTGGGGCAGGATGCTGAAGCTCTCGGGCATGCCGGAGTAAATGGCCCATGCGCCGGCCCAGAGGGCTGCCGTAACGATGCCGCAACCTATCTTGCCCTTGGAGCTCTCGCTCTGGAAGATGCCGAAGAGGGTGTAAATCGACACTGCGATGAGGAAGAGGGGCCAGATGCTGAAGCCAATCCTGGTGATGCCGCTGACGGTGCTCTGGGTGTAGTCGCGTGCGAAGTAGGTCAGCGAGCTTCCGTTCTGGTGGAAGGCCATCCAGAAGAAGATAACCACCGCAAATACGAAGATGAGGGCCACGATGCGGTCCTTGGTCTGCTTGGGGGTGAGCTCCTGGACGGAGGCGCCAGCGCCGGCCTTTGCCTGCTTGGCATTGACGTCTGCATGCTTGAACCAGCTGCGGCAGCTGAGGTAGATGGCTATGGAGACGATGAGGGACACGCATGCCACCGCGAATCCGAGGTTGTAGGCGGTCGCCAGATTGTTGATGTAGTACTGGCTGAAGTCGGTGAGGCTCATTGCGGCCACGTCGGCACCGGGCATGCCTGCCTGGAGCGATTCGAGCAGGCTGGTGTCGGCCAGGTTGCCTCCCAGGTACTGGTGTGCCAGGGCGGGGATGTCGGCCTTGTAGATGAGGCCTGCGCTTGCCAGATGCTTGTTGGTCAGGGCGGTTGCCGCCGTAGGGGCGAACATGGCGCCGATATTTATGGCCATGTAGAAGAGGCTGAAGGCGGAGTCGCGCTTGGCGGAATACTTGGGATCGTCGTACAGGTTGCCTACCAGCACCTGCAGGTTGCCTTTGAAGAGGCCGGTACCTACGGCGATGAGCAGCAGGGCGCCGATCATCAGGGCCAGGGCGAATCCGCGGGCCGCAAAGGCGTCAGTAGGAATGGCCAGGCAGAGGTAGCCGGCGAACATGACGCATACGCCGGTGATGACGCACTTGCCGAAGCCGATCTTGTCTGCCAGCCATCCGCCGATGACGGGCATGAAATATACTGCTGCCAGGAAAATGGCGTAGAACTGGCCTGCCGCCGCTGCGGAGAAGCCGAATTTTGCCTGCAGGAAGAGCAGGAAGATGGCTAGCATTGTATAGTAGCCGAAACGCTCGCCCGTGTTGGCGAGTGCTAGAGCGAATAAGCCTTTAGGCTGTCCTTTGAACATGGTTCTTAGTTTTTAAATTTCTCAAAAATACGCATTATCCTCCGAAAGTTCAAGAATTTTTTTAAATTTGTCATGATATGGGAATAGTCGTTCAGTTCATCCTCCGCCTGTTGGCGCTGCTCCCGCTCAAGGCGCATTATGCGCTGGGGCGCTTTGTCTCCTGGACGGCTGAAAAAGTGTTCCGCTACAGACTGACGGACGTAACCGTAAACCTGGCCCGCAGTTTCCCCGAGCTTAAGTACGACGAGCTTAAAGAGTTGCGGCACAAGTTCTACCTTCACTTCGGCGAAATGCTGGCAGAGTCGGTCTGGTTCGGCGGATGCCGCAATCCCGAACGCCTCCGCAGGCAGCATCTTGTGGAGCTGGAGAACCCGGAAGAGATAGGCCGCCTCTACGGGAAAGCCCCCAGCGTCATGGTTCTCATGACCCATTCCGGCAACTGGGAGCTCATAGGCGGCATTGCCAGTTACAGCGACAGCCCCTGCGTTATAGACGAAAATGACTTTTTCGTAGTATACCGCCTTCAGTCAATCAAGTTCTGGAACAGGATAATGGAGAAGAACCGTACCGCGCCCCTGAAAGACCGCAAGAACTACCGCGGTTATCTGGAGTCCACAAAGGCGGTGCGCTTCGTGATGGAGCATCGTGACGAGAAGATTATCTACAATTTCATTACCGACCAGTACCCTTACGCCGAGTCCAAAGGCTACCAGCGCTTGTATTTTATGAACCAGAAATGCGTTTCCATGAAGGGCGCAGCAGAACTGGCTCACAAAATGGGTATGGCTGTGTGCTATATGAGCATGCCCCAGGTGCGCCGCGGCCTGTATCAAATAAAGTACGAGACCATTTGCGAGGACGCTGCTTCCATGAGCCCGGAGGCGATAATGCGTCAGTACTACAAAATGCTGGAGTCCGACATCAAGGCGCAGCCGTGGAATTACTTGTGGACCCACAGGCGCTGGAAAGACGAGACCGGCGTTGAATGGAAAGAATCTAATTAAACCAGATAAGATATGACAATCAAAGACTTACAACCTTCAATCGTATGGAATAACTTCTATTCCCTTACCCGTTGCCCCCGTCCTTCCAAGCACGAAGAGATAGTGCGCAAGTTCCTCCTCGACTGGGCCGCAGAGCACAAGATCGAGGCGCAGGTGGATGACACAGGCAACGTGATCATGCGCGTACCTGCCACCCCCGGCTACGAGAAACTCAAGACCGTGGTGCTTCAGGGCCACATGGACATGGTGCCCCAGAAGAACGCCGACGTTCAGCACGACTTCGAGAAGGACCCCATCGAGACCTGGGTGGACGGAGAGTGGCTGCGTGCCAAGGGAACCACCCTCGGTGCCGACAATGGCCTCGGAGTGGCACTGGCGATGGCAGTTGCCGAATCGCCCGTAGTCAAGCACGGCCCCATCGAGATCCTGGTGACCTACGACGAGGAGACCGGCATGACCGGCGCCAACCTGCTCAAGCCGGGCCTGCTTAAGGGAGACATTCTCATCAACCTCGATTCCGAGACCGAGGGCGAGCTCTACGTGGGTTGTGCCGGCGGACTCGACGCCAGCGCGAGCGCCCGCTACCGCCGCAAGAAGGAGCCCCGCGGCCACCTGTGCTACAACCTGGCCGTCAAGGGATGCCAGGGCGGTCACTCCGGCATGGATATCATCCTCTGCCGTGCCAACGCCAACCGTGCTATCGCACGTGTGCTTCTGCCCCTGCTGGAGCGCAACGGCGTCAAGCTCATCGACCTGGAGGGCGGCACCCTGCGCAACGCCATCCCGCGTGAGGCGTTCGCTACCGTATACGTGCCCAAGAAGGGCCTCGCCGCCGCAAAGCGCACCGTTGCCCGCGTAGCCGCAGAACTGAAGGCCGAGTACGCCGCCACCGATCCCAACCTGCAGGTGGTGTTCGAGCCTTACGTAGCCGCTCCCGGCGAGGTGTGCGACCACGAGGATTGCAAGTACGTCACCGAAGAGGCCGCACTGCGCTTCGTGCGCTGCATCCTGGCCTGCCCGGACGGCGTTGAGCGTATGAGCGACACTATGCCCGGCATGGTGGAGACCTCGAACAACCTCGCCATGGTCAAGATTTACCGCGGCGAGTTCTCAATGAAGTGCCTTATGCGCAGCTCGGTGGATTCCGCCAAGATGGCCCTTGCCGCCCGCATGAAGTCCGTGTTCCAGCTGGCCGGCATACGTGTCAGCTTTACCGGAGGCTACAGCGGATGGGCCCCCAACGCCAAGTCGGAAATCCGTGCCATCATGCAGAAGGTATACAAGAAGATGTTCGGCAAGGATCCCCTCATCATGGCCATTCATGCCGGCCTCGAGTGCGGCATCCTTTCCGGCGCCTACCCTCACTGGGACATGGTCTCCATGGGTCCGACCCTGCTGAGCCCCCATTCCCCGGACGAGCGCGCATACATCCCTTCAGTGCAGAAGGTCTGGGACTTCCTGCAGGAGGTTTTGGTCAACATACCTGAGAAGTAAAGATGAAAAGATTTATACGTTTCGCTGTGGCGGTCCTGGTGGCTGCCGCGTGCTCCCTGGGAGTTTTTGCCCAGGACAAGGTGGTCAAGGCTGTCCTTGAGACCGGCCGCACCGACAACCGCACCATGCAGCATGCCGACCATCTCGCCAATGTGATAGGCGGCCGCATCGTCGGCTCTGCCGCACTGACAGAGGCGGAAGCCTGGGTAAAGGAGCAGTTCGAGTCCTGGGGCCTCGAGGTAATGGTCCAGGAAGCGGGGGAGATCAACGTCGGCTTCAACCGAGGCCCCTGGTTCGGCCGCATGCTGAGCGAGGACGGCATGCCCCTGCATTTCGGTACCCCGTCCTACACCGCCGGAACGCATGGCAGGCAGATGGGGCACGTGCTCATCGAGCCGCACTCCCGCCGCGAGCTGGAACGCATGAAGGGCCTGCTGAAGGGGGCCTGGGTGCTGCTGGACGCCGAATCCAACGGCATGGCGATCGACTGGACGCCCAAGGGCGACAGCTTGCGTGCCGTGGCCATCGCCCGCAACGAGGAGATCGACCGCAAGAACATGGAACGCAACCGCTGGAACTGGGAGCACCGCGACTCCGTGGCCAAGGAGATGCTGCCGTACGAAAAGGCTACGGCGCTGTTCTACAGGGAGATGGTGGACGCCGGCGTGCTCGGCTTCATCCGTTCGGCAAAGGTGCCCATGCAGGTCATGTACGACCGTGCCGGCTGCTACAAGCTGACCATGGAGACCCTTCCGACTGCTTGCGACATCCTTCTCGACGAGGCGCAGTTCGCCGTGGTCAAGAAGAAGGTGGAGCGCAAGGAGACCTTCTTCCTGGAGTTCGACATCCGCAACCACTTCTACCGCGGGCCGGTCAAGTATCATAACGTCATAGGCATCATGCGCGGCAGCAAGTATCCCAAGGAGTACGTGCTGGCCGGCGGCCACCTGGACTCCTACGACTGCGGCACCGGTGCTGTTGACGACGGCAACGGCGTCTCCGTGACCATGGAGGCGGCGCGTCTGCTTGCGGCATCCGGGGCCAAGCCCAAGCGTACCCTTATGTTCTGCGTATGGACGGGCGAGGAGTTCGGCCTGCTGGGCTCCAAGTTCTTCGTCGAGAGCGGGGTGATTCCGCTGGACAAGATATCCAACTACTTCAACCGCGACGGCGGGCCTACCATGGCTACCGGCGTCAGCGTGCCTGAAGCTATGTACGACGACTTCGTGAAGGTCTGCAAGCCGCTGGAGGGGTATTCCGACGTGCCGTTCGTGGTGGAGAAGAGGAGAGGACCTTCGGGCCCCCGTCCCCGCAACGCCGGCGGCAGCGACCATGCATACTTTGCCATGAACGGCGTGCCAACGATTTCTTTCCGCGAGACCGACCCCCGCGGCTGGAACTTCGATTATAGGGAAATCTGGCATACGGAGAGTGATATGTACGGGAAGCTGATTCCGGAGTACATGGAGCACTCGGCGGTGGTTACGGCAGTGGCGATGTACGGTCTTGGAAATCTGGACCATCTGCTTTCCCGTGACGGCTTGTACAGGTAACAGTTTTTTGTAACTTTGCAAAATTGAACTAATAACTAATTATTTATTGCATGAAGAGATTATTTCATATTGTAATTGTCGGCTTGTCTGTGTTTGCACTCAGCAGCTGTATGGCCGGCAAATTCATGAGCGGCTTTGCTCTTCAGCCCACTCCTCATGGAGTTGACGACATAGAGCGCACCCGCCACAAGGCCGATTCCCTTATGCCCGGCAGTACTGCCTGGTACGACGGACTTAAGGCCCAGGGCATACTTAAGGATACCTGGACGACCAGCTGGGACGGAAAGAAGATCCACGCCTGCTACGTTTCCGCCGCAAGGCCGGAAGAAGCCCAGGGAACCGCTATCGTGATACACGGCTACGGTGACAACCACTATGTGTTCCTGTATCTGGTGCGTATGTACCGCGACCAGTTCAACTACAACGTCCTTTTCCCGGACCTGCAGTACCACGGCTATTCAGAGGGTGACGAAATTCAGATGGGCTGGTATGACCGTCTGGACATCGAGAGATGGATCCCCATCGCCCATGAGGTGTTCAACGATGATTTCATGGTGCTCCACGGCGTGTCCATGGGAGGAGCAACCGTCATGATGACCAGCGGCGACAGGCTTCCCGGCTACGTGAAGTGCTTCATCGAGGACTGCGGCTATGCATCTGTGGTCAAGCAGTTCAACAGCAACCGCAAGCAGAGCTTCGGCTTCATTCCGCCGGATGTGCTGCAGAGCGCCAGCCTCGTAACAAAGAAGAATTATGGCTGGGGCTTCTGGGAGGCTTCCTCAACTGACCAGCTTGCCAAGTGCGTCCTGCCCATGCTCTTCATCCATGGCGATGCCGACGACTTCGTTCCCTTCTCTCACCTTCAGGCCAACTACGACGCCAAGATCTATGGCTATAAGGAGAAATGGGTGGCCGAGGGCGCAGTTCACGCCAACGCCTACGCCAAGCATCCGGAAGAGTACCAGAAGAGGTGCCTCGGCTTCCTGACCACGGTCAAGAAGATGATTGCCGACGGAACCTATCCGCTGGGGAACTAGGTTCTTTCGCTTTTGCCCGACTCCGCCCGCAATTGGGTTCGTTTCTTAGAGTCCGCCTGCAAGTCTTTTGCGGGCGGTTTTTTTGTGCTCCGGGAGGGCGGCTGGTGACGTTGTCGTCGACGGCAGATGAGGGGCCGGAGACCAACTTTCCGCCTATTGTGCTGGTGACGGCCGCCGCGAGGAAAGCCCTTGTGGCGAGCTCCCCGCAGCGGCGCGCCGTAGCCGCCGGATGCCGCATATTCCGGCGGCGGCACCTCCATCCTGACAGCTTTCGCCGCTATTTCTGTCAGCGACGGCAGTTGTTCTTCCATTCTGACAGATTTCGAGCGTATTTTTGTCAGAATCGTCCGTATTTATTCAAATCCGACAGATTATGAGCGAAAATCTGGCGGGAGTATGCCA
>JAFZIO010000031.1 GCA_017554335.1 Bacteroidales bacterium
AAGACCGAGTTCATCTTCTTCTCCGACAACAAGATTGCTTACCGTGGCGGCGGCAACGATCAGGACCGCGTCCAGATCGAGGCTGGCAAGAAGATCATCATCGACTTCAACAACGGCACCGTCGCTGTTGAGGATGGTGCAGCAAGCAACGGTATCACTACCGCTGAGGCGTTCATCGCCTGGATGGCCAATCCTACCGCCGAGGCTGAACTTGGCGCAGACATCACCCTCCCCGAGAGCTACGTTCCCGGTGATTTCGCCGGAACCTTCGACGGCAAGGGCCACACTGTAACTTACAACTTGAATGTTCCCGCTGACGCCGCCTATAATTCCGGTCTCTTCAGCAAGGTTACCGGAACAGTGAAGAACCTCAAGGTCGCCGGAACCCTTACCTCCGTCGCCGCTACCGCTTCAAACGTGGGTGGTATCGCAGGTGCTACTACTGATGATGGCGCAGTATTCGAGAATTGCGAAAGTTCTGTTGTTATCGCCACCCCTGTCAAGGCAAGCTTCCGCATCGGCGGCATCGTCGGTCTCGGCGGCAAGAACCTTACCATCAAGAACTGCGTAAACAACGGTGAGATTTCCCACGCCGTTGCTGATATGGGCTCTGCCAACGCAATCCAGCTCGGTGGTATCGTAGGTCACCTTGAGGCTACCGGTTCTGTAATTGGATGTACCAATAACGGAAAGCTTATTTTCTCCGGAAAGGGTACTCCCCGTATCGGCGGTATGTGCGGTTACTTCAACAACCTTGAGGAAGGCCTCTTCGAGAACTGCACCAACAACGCTGAAATTCTCGTAGCATCCAACGCGACAAGTGGATACAACTATGTCGGCGGAATCACCGGTTACTATGGTACTCCCGTCAATGCAAGCCATGTCGCTTACAAGAGCTGCGTCAACAACGGCAATATTACCCACACTGACGGTGTAGCATCGACCTCCGACCGTTTCGGCGGTATCCTTTGCCACTGCGGCGGTACAGCAGTTGATGTTAACCAGCCTATCTCCGTTGAAGTTATCGACTGCTCCAACAGCGGTAATCTCGTCTGCTCCGGCGCTACCGCAAAGAACCACATCGGCGGCATCGTCGGCTTCACCGAGACCATCACCTGCATCATCAAGTGCAGCGGCTGCACCAACACCGGTTCCATTACCGTTGAAGGCAACGGCTACATCGGATCCCTGCTGGGTTACTCCTGCAACCCTGCTTCTACCTTCGAGAACTTCACCGTAGGCAAAGACGTTGTCATGAAGGGCGGTGAAAGTGCCAATGCCGGTATAGTTATCGGTTCCGGTTATGTGAGCACCGCGGCCATTCCCAATGCCGAACTGAGTACTGCCCTTACCGGAAAGGTAGAGGGAGGCAAGATCGTCAAGGGCGACGTTACTACTGAGCTCAATGCCGAGAATTACAAGGCTTGGATTGCTCCTCGCGGCTTCGTCGGTTCCACTGACGGTGTTACTTTCAGCGGCGGCGGTTCTGCAGCCCCTGCTGATGTCAATATCAAGATTGACGGCAACTTTGACGACTGGGCAAGTGTTCCCGGTGCAGAGCCTGCAAATGTTTATAAGGCATTCAAGGTTTGGAATGATGCCAACAACTTCTATTTCTACGTTGAAACAGATCCCGGTTCCAGGCTTTGGAGTGGCGGCGGATACCTCTATCTTTACTTTGACTGGGACAATAATCACACTACTGGAGAATACAGTGGCACTACCGGCATGAACGGCAATAACTACGAAGCATATACTTTTATGTATATCTTTGAGAACAATAAGGTTGGCGCACCTCGTTCAGATAGCGTTGCAAAGGGCCTGAAGTTGGATAATATTCAGATTACCGGCTCAGACTCCTCCGCAGAGGTCGTTAAGATCGAAATGTCAATTCCTCGCGCCGATTTTGACCAGCAGGTTAAAGCCGGTGATGTGATTGGTGTTGATTCTTACCGCAGTAAGGATGGCGGCAACGTCTACTTCCCCGGCTACGTTGTGAAGTAAAACCTTTTTCACCAGGTAGTTATCAGCCACTCCGGTTCTGCCGGGGTGGCTTTTTATTTGGATTTCCGGTTCGGATTTACTATTATTGTAAAATCCGATAGTATTCCTATGAAAAGAGTCATCCTACTTCTGGCACTGTTGCCCCTATTGCTGGCGGCATGCAAAGATCCGCTTGTCCCGGACAACGGCAATGTTGTCATTCCATCATACGCTTCCGGAGAGAAACAAGGACATATAAGTTACCAGATTCTTATTTACAGCTTCGCAGACAGCGACGGCGACGGAATAGGAGACTTCAAAGGCATTACCTCTAAATTGGACTATCTGGACGCCCTCGGCGTATCTGCCATCTGGCTTTCCCCCGCACATCCGGCCGATTCGTATCACGGCTACGACGTGACGGATTACAACGCCCTCAATTCCAAGTATGGAACCGAGGCGGACTTCAAGGACCTCATCGACAAAGCCCACCAGAAAGGCATAAAAATCTACATGGATTATGTCCTTAACCATAGCGGTAAGGGGCATCCCTGGTTCGCTGAAGCCCTCTCTGATGCCTCCAGCCCGTACAGGGACTATTACTTGATCAGTTCCAATCCTTCCGCCGAGATCAGGAACTTCCCCATGCTCAGCGGTTACAGCTATAACAAAGACGAGTGGCAGGCGGCCACCAGCGGCTCCCCCAAATTAAAGATTTCCGCCACCAACGAAGCTGTTACCAGCGGCAACGCCTCCTGGAACCTGTGGATGTGGGGCGAAGGGCAGGAAGGCAGAGAAGTCAAGATGAAAAGCAACGGTGAGGATTCTTACTACGCCGTGGTGCAAATAAGCGGCAAGACGGGCATCCTGGTGAGGAAGTACCCCAACTGGGACGCCGGTTCCAAGTTCGGCGCTGCGGAGACGACCAACCTCTCGGGCGATTCAACTTTGAATCTGGTAGGAGACGGTGCCGACATTTATTTTACCGGCAACGGAAAGTACAAAATAGAAATCTCCAACCTCAGCACCCAGACAGTCTACTTCATGGGGGCTTTCGGCAGCTGGATGCCGGACCTTAATTACGGAGACGTCTCCAAGGCCGAGACGAACGCCTGCTTCCAGGATATCGCATCATCGGTGGATAAATGGATAGGAATGGGTATCGACGGACTGCGCCTGGACGCCGTAAAGCACATTTACGGGGGCATGAACTCATTCAACAATTCCAACAACGTTACATTCCTCAAGAAGTGGTACGACCGCTGCAACAGCAGCTACCGCAAACAGCACAATGAAGATTTCTATATGGTAGCCGAGGTTTGGATGGATGCCTCCAGCGTGGCTCCATACTATAAGGCTCTTCCGGCCTGCTTCGAATTCGACTTCTGGGAAAGGCTGAAATGGGTGCTCAACCAGAGGACGGGCTGCTACTTTGCCAAAGACCTGATGGGCTACCGCAAGCTGTATGCGGACAACAGCGCAAATGCCATTCCTGCCACCAAGCTCACCAACCATGATGAGACCCGTGCTGCGACCGTACTTGGTAAAGATATGGCAAAACTCAAGCAGGCGGCCGCCTTCCTCATGACCGCTGAAGGAGAGCCCTACATCTATCAGGGCGAGGAGCTCGGGTACTGGGGCAAGGATGGCGACGAAGGCGGGCGCGACGAGCTGGTACGCACCCCTATTGTCTGGGACACCCCCGGCAAGGCTGCGACAGCTGATTTGGGCGGGCACGTGGACTACAGCATGATGACGGAAGAAATCTCCGTGGAGAAGCAGAAGGCAGATGCCAACTCGCTGCTGGCCACCTACTTCAAATGGACCCAGGCGCGCAACCTCAGCAAGGCCCTCGCTACCGGCAAGATGTCGGCACATGGCAAATACAACAGCAACAATACTCTCGACAGCAGCGTAGCAGCCTGGTATATGACTTCTTCCGGAGGAGACAAGGCCCTTGTGCTGCACAATGTGGGCAGTACTGCCGTTACCCTCGACCTTAGCGGAGACAAGCTGGACAAGCAAGTAGTGTCTCTGGGTGAGGTCTCCGTATCAGGCAGCTCAGTTACCCTGGGCGCTTCATCTTCCGTAGTATTCCAACAGTAATCGATTATGAGAACTCTGCACATTATATTCCTGACTGCGGGTATTCTCCTGCTCTCCGCCTGCAGCAAACCTGACAAGCAAATATTTGGTTATAAAGTTGCCAGCCCCGACGGGCAACTTTCCGTCCTGGCCGGAACAGACAAGGACGGTACCCCTATGTACGAGATACGCAATAAAGGGCAGCTGGTAATTGCTCCTTCGATGCTGGGGTTCGACCTTACCGACGGCGAAGCGCTTGACTACGACTTCTCGGTTACCGACGTTAAATTCAGCAGCGCCGACGAGGTTTGGCAACCGGTCTGGGGCGAGGAGCGCGACATCCGCAACCGTTACAACGAGATGCTCCTTACGCTTGAGCAAAAGGGTGGCGTGATAATGTGCCTGCGCTTCCGCATGTACAATGACGGTCTTGGCTTCCGCTACGAGTTCCCTCAGGAAAACAAGCTCCGCTACTTCAACATAGCCGAGGAGCGTACTGAGTTCGCCATGACAGGTGATCACATTGCATGGTGGATCAGCGGCGATTACGACACTCAGGAATACAACTACACCCGCAGCCGCATGAGCGAGATACGTGCCCGCTCACGCGAAACCCGCCTGGGCAACGCCTCAGCGACCGGCTTCGACGACGCCGGTGTTCAGACCGCCCTCCAGCTCAAGACTGATGACGGCTTGTACATTAATATTCACGAGGCTGCGGTGGTCAACTATCCGACGACCAATCTGCTGCTGGACGAGAGCAACAGGATTTTCCGCACATGGCTTACCCCCGATGCCGAAGGAGTAAAAGGCCGTATGCAAGCGCCCTGCGTGACTCCCTGGCGCACCATCATGATAGTAGACGACGCCCGCAAAGTGCTGGCGTCCAGGCTCATACTCAACCTTAACGAGCCCTGCGCCATAGAGGATGTAAGCTGGATTCATCCGGTGAAGTACATGGGCGTTTGGTGGGAGATGATTACCGGAAAATCCGAGTGGAGCTACACCTGGGACGTTCCTTCCGTGCAGCTCGGTGTGACCGACTACCGGGCTCTGGAGCCCCATGGCAAGCATGGAGCCACCAATACCAACGTAAGGCGCTACATAGACTTCGCTGCCGCCAACGGCTTCGACGCCCTGCTCATAGAGGGTTGGAACGAAGGATGGGAAGACTGGTTCGGCTGCCAGAAGGACTATGTGTTCGACTTCGTGACGCCGTATCCGGACTTCGACCTGCCTGCGCTTAACAAGTATGCGCACGAGCACGGCATCCGCCTTATCATGCACCACGAGACTTCATCGTCTACGGTAAACTACGAGCGCCATATGGAGGCGGCGTACAATCTCATGAACGAGTATGGCTACGATGCCGTGAAGAGCGGCTACGTGGGCAATATCATCCCCTACGGCGAGCACCATTACAGCCAGCCTCTTATCAACCATTACCTGTACGCCCTTAAGGAGGCTGCCAGGCATCATATTATGGTGAATGCCCATGAGGCAGTGCGTCCTACCGGTCTTTGCCGCACATGGCCCAACCTTATCGGCAACGAGAGCGCCATGGGAACGGAGTACCGCTCCAACATCAACCCGGGGCACACTTGCATCCTGCCGTTTACGCGTCTGCAGGGCGGCCCTATGGACTACACGCCCGGCATTTTCGAGCAGGATATGTCAGTCACCGCTCCCGGGCAGCACGGCAAGATGCGGCATACCATCGGCAACCAGCTTGGCCTGTACGTGACTTTCTATTCTCCCCTGCAGATGGCGGCCGACCTTCCGGAGAACTACGAGCGTTTCCCGGATGCGTTCCAGTTTATCAAGGATGTGGCGGTCGACTGGGAGAAGTCGCTTTATCTTGAGGCGGAGCCCGGCGAGTATATCGTTACTGCCCGCAAGCCTCGTCTGGAGACGCTGAATTCCGGGCGCCTGAGCGGCAAGTCGAGTGCTTACGAGTTCGTTCACGCGGGCGGGAAGGTTCACGATGTGTGGTTTGTGGGCGGCGTTTGCGGCGAGCAGGCGCACGAGGCGGTGGTCGCCCTCGACTTCCTTACCCCGGATGTTGAGTACGAGGCGGTGCTGTATGCCGACGCGCCCGATGCCGATTATGAGACGAAACCTCAGGCGTACACCATCACCCGCTCCACCGTTACGGCCTCCGATACCCTCCGTATCCGGATGGCCCGCTCCGGCGGCTTCGGCTTATCGCTCCGTTCTAAATAGCCAGCCTCTGGCAGCTACGCCTGCAGGTGGCGGGCTGCAGAGAACTTCGCGCTTCGCGCTCATCCCTCCCACTGCGCTTCGCTTGTGGGCCCCTCCCTCTAACGTGTCCGAGGGTGGACACGGTTCCTGCAGCACCGCCACACTTCCGTCGTTTGACGCTGCCGCTGCTGGCGGTGGCGCGGAGATGGTCGGAGGGGCCTGAGGCGAGCGAAATAGCTGAGGGCCCGAGAGCGCAGCGGTGCAAAGCACGACGGCGTCTGTTCGACGACTGTTACGCGCAGCGTAAAAGGGAGGATGTCAGCCGTCGAGCAAGCGAAGGGCACGAAGCCGCGAGACGAAAATGTCCCTCCGGCCGCTCCGTGCCAAAAGACAGCAAGCGGCAGCGAAAAAAGGTGCACCCGGGGAGGATGCACCTTAACAGTATAGGAGCGGAAAGCTATTCGGTGGTGAGGCCGTAGCCTTCCTGCTGAGGCAGGATGTTGGTGGCCACTTTCCACTTGTCGTTCTTCCAGTTGGCATGTGCCTGAACCTCGGCGGGAACCACACCCTTGAGCTTATTGCCGTTGAGCTGCAGGTTTCCGCACTTCTCCAGACCGCCGAAAGAGGCGGGGATGTTGCCGGTAAGGTTGCACTCCTTCAGCTGGATACCGGTAGCCTTCTTCAGGGTTCCCATGGTTGCAGGGATAGGACCGGTAATGCCGGGGTTGCCATAAAGCTGAATGACGGTCATGTTGGGCAGCTTGTCCCAGAAATCGGGAATCTCGCCGCTGAGTTTGTTGCTGTAGGCCATCAGGTTCGCCAGCGCGGAGCAATTGGCCAGATCTGCAGGAATCGAACCGCCGATAGAAGTCTGTGAGATGTTGATGTTCTTCAGTTTCTTCATGCTGCCGATATTGGAAGGCAGGCTACCGGACAAATTGGTGTTCCTGTCGATATATATGCTCTCAAGTTCGGTGAAATCCGTAATCTTGGAAGACAGGGCGCCTGTAAGGTCATTATTCTGAAGGTACAGGTTCTTGAGTTTGGAAAGCTTATAGAGCGACTCGGGAATCTCGCCGGTGAGCTTCTGGCTGTTGATACGTAAATCAGTGACCTCGCTCAGGTAGCCAACCTCTTCAGGGAGAGTCCAGGTCTCGGTGATGGTGGAGGCGGCTGTGATCTTGAGTGCCGTGACGCGTCCGGAAGTCTTGTCGACGGTAACGCTGGACCAGGTATCGATGGTCTTCGTCAGGTCCCAAACTTTATCTGCCTTCCAGGTAGCGCCCTTGGAGGCGTTGTAGATTGCTACCAGCGCGAGGGAATCGGTCTGGCGACTTAGAGGAGCTGCGAGCTGGGTCAACTCAACCAGGTCGCTGACGTTGCTCGTAGTATTCTCAATAGAAATTACTACGCCACGGCCCATCGGGTTGATATTCTTCTGAACCTGCAAGTTGATGACGCCGTCATTCTCGCCGGAGGTCTTGTCTGCTGTTACCCAGTCGGTAACAATGTTCACGGTCCATGCAACGTTGGATGTAACCGCAACCTGTACGGTACCGCCTTCGGCAGGTAGGTTGTTCACAGTATCGGGAGAGACGCTCAAGACAGGTTCTGCGCCAAGCTGCTTCAACTCGACCAAATCGCTGACATTCTGATCTTTGCCGTCTATGGATAATACTACACCACGGCTCTGTGCAGACTTGTTCTCCTGAACGGTAACATTGATGACGCCGTTGTTCTCTCCGGAGGTCTTGTCGACTGTAACCCAATCCACAACAACTTCCACGGTCCATGCAACGTTGGATGTAACCGCAATCTGAACGGTTCCGCCAGCTGCAGGAACCTCATAAAGATCTTCGGAAACGACCAGAGAAGGCTCGGGAGAAATCTGTTTCACGGTAACAGTCTCGGTCAGGCCTTCGGATGTTACGGTAACGGTACCTTCGCGAACCTCGAAAGATTTGTTCTCGGGAACGGTGATGGTAAATGAGCCGTTGGACTCGCCGGAAGTCTTGTCGAGAGTAATCCAGTCGGCGCTTTTGGTTGCAGTCCAGGGATAGTTTGCGGTAACCTGGATAGTCTTGGAAAGCTCGCCCGAAGCGCTGAAGTTAGCAGCCTTGTCGGAGAGGCCCAGTTCGGGCACAGGGGGTTTCTCACATGAGAAAACCAAGGCTGCCGCCAGCACGGCGACAATTGTCTTAATGATTGTTTTTGTCATAATTAGTATTGTTAGTAAGTTGTTTGTCATATCTCTTGTGCAGGCAGCGCAGGCGCCTGTAATAGCGTTCCAGCTCTTTCTCGCCGCAATTCTCCTTAACTCTCTGCGGCAGGAAGTTCCCTTCCAGCTCATCCAGAATACGTTTCTGCCGGCCGGCATCGATCAACTGCGACGGGACGGATGCCAGCGATTCCATCACGAAGGCCATGGTCTTTTCCCGCAGCCGGCGCGTCACCGGCACACCGGAAACCACTCCCCCGATATTGGAAAGGGAGAGCCAGATATAGTGATAATATTGATTTCTCAGTACCTCCAGGCGCTCCGGGGTGAGCCCGTCCAGATTCAGCAGCGCACGGCAGTTGCCCAGGCCCGCCCTGGAAGAGCGGAGCAGGTCGTCGCCAAGAGTCTCCGGCTGTGCTGACGGATCCGGCGAAATGGCCGCGGAGATAAAGGGGGCGAAGTAGCAATATTCACCGGCCTGCGCGTCGCCGTCGCCGTACCCCAGAGCAATGGCGTAATAGTCGTACGGTCCGATACGGGGCGGCATCAGGTTGACCCCCGCCCTCACGTCGGCGGCGGTAGCGAGGTGGTTGTAGCGGGCGTAGTCCATCACAGAGGCGGCCGTGCCGTACTTCTGCGTGAAATGCACGTTACGGAGGGAGTCGGCAGGATAGGCCCACGAGGCCCCCATATTGTGGCCCAGGCCGAGCACGTGGCCCATTTCGTGGCACACGGCATGCCGTATCATAGGCCCCAGAATCTCTATCGGGTACGCCTCCCTGCGGGCCTCAGGGTCGGCGGCACCCGTCTGCACGTAACGCCAGTTGCACATCAAGTCGATAACGTCACGCCACCAGAGAATGTCGCCCTGCAGCACTTCCCCGCTGCGGGAGTCGACCAGCACGTCTCCCTTGGCGTTCGCCTCATCCACATCGATGAAGCGCACCATGTTCACCAGCGGCGAGAAACGGTCGAAAGTGGCGTCGTCCGGCTCGGGATGCACAGCAAGCACGTCACCCAGGCCAATGCTGCGGAAGGCCTTGTTCCAATCCTCTATGCCCTCTTTGATATAGGGGAACCATTCATCCGGGAACGACCGGTCCACATAGAAATCTATAGTCTTGCCAGGTGTGACCCGCCATCGGTGCGAGAGGCTGACATGGCGGGAACCGGGGAGGCGGATGTCCACGCCGTTATAGCCGGCAAGCTTAGGGTCGACGCTACGCCACGGCATGGGCTCTTCATCAAGGAAAACCAGGTAGCAGGCAGCCGTTACATCGATGCCGCAGGCATATACATAATGCCCTGTGACCTGGATATACTTGTCCGATACGCTGACGTCCAGAATCTCATGCTCCTCCGCCGGAGCCTCCAGCACCTTGGGCGGAACAGCCGAAACAGACACCGGATAAGTGGAGAAGAAATTGGTGATATTAATTACATACTCCTCCGGCGTTTCGTCTATTATGTAGAAGATAACCGGGCTGAAGTGGCCGCGACTTCCAGGTTTGACGTACTCGCCGCTCAACGACTTAAGCACCAGTGTGCCTTCTTTCTTTCCTTCTGTAAACTGCACCAGCTTGGGATGCGGATTGCGCTGGCCCGGGGCGAACACCTTGCCCCAGGAGCGGTTCACGTCCACTATGCGGGAGCCGAAGAGCAGAGGCTTGTTAACCCTGTCCTTGGGGACATGTAACAATGCCTGATGCTCCTCTGCAAAAGAGCAAAGGGAAAGCAGAAGCGACAGGGATATAATAAGTACTTTTCTCAACGCGGCCAGAGCTTGTATTCTATCTTCCACAGACCATCCTCCTGAGTGGCGGCAATCTTTGTGTTATCTATTTCTTGCAAGAATTGGTCCGAATCACTGCTGAACCATGCGGTAAGCAATACCGGCTCGCTGCTGTTGGAGAAGTCGAAGCGGCCCTCAAGCTTATGAAGCGTAACCGAAATGCGTCCTGTTATGGCATGGTGGGTAGATGCTGCTATATCCCCCTTGGTAGCCTTTGAATCGACCACCCACGCCTTTCCGCCGGCTTCGTCAGCCTGCCACTCGGCGTAAGTGCCTATGCGCGCCTCGAAGGTACGTGGCTTGGTAAGATATATGCCGCCTTTCTGAGTCTCTCCCTTGTCCAGCACGAAGCGCATAAGCGAATCGACTGGCGTAAACTGCCTGTGTCCCTGGTCGTTGCCATAATCAAGAATGGCAACGGGGTTCTTGGAGACGTTGTACTCGTACACGGGGAACAGGTCGGATATACGGAGCGGTTGGGAAACAGAGGCATTAGCCCGGCAGCCGAAGCTGGGGTGATCGAACATGTTGCGGTAACAACGCAGGTAGTTGGAGCCTTCAGACGACTGGCCAAGGTCGACATTTGTATTGCCTTCCCACGCCCCGTCCGGACCCTTGAAGGCCTGGCGGATCTGGAAGCCGGCACCGTTCTGCAAAGCTGAGGTCCTCAGCAGCGGCTTGAAGTCCACCATAGGGTCGTACAGGTGGATGTCAGCCTCCGACACCCCTGCGGCAGGCACATACTGGCCCTTCTGCTGGACCACCGAGAGCACGGCGTGCTTGTCTATGCCCGAAACGTCCTGATAAAGGATCTGGACCTTGAATGGTATCCATTCTGTTCCGGCAGGGAAAGTAACTACAGTAGTGGCTTCGCCGTTGATAAGGTAGTCTTTTCCGCATACCAGGTCGCCGAAGTCCAGCTGCACCGCCATATTCCTGGCCTGAGCCCTGCTGGTTTCCAGCACGCAGTTGAAGGTCTCCGGCAGATAAGGATTGATTTCAACGCCTGAGGGTACTATCAGCTTAATCGCAGGGAGCTGGACATCCTTGCTTATGCTGACCCTTGCCGTGCAGTTGCTGTCCGGATTCAGGGTATAACGTGTACCCGGGGCCAGAATCAAATCTATCCAGGATTCAGTGTCCCATATCTCATCGTCCACCAGCGTGATATGCAGGCTGGCCGAGCTGGCGCCTTCTGCAATGCTTAGGCTGTGGGAACTGAGCTTGAACTGAAGCTCCTCCTGGAGGGAACTCTCTATATTGAGATTTATCGTCAGCTCCTGCGTGGCCGGACGTGAAAGGGTTACCGCCACATCCAGGCCGCCGTCTTCCGACTTAACCGGGTAGCTGCCGTTCTCGAAGGATATCTCCGGGGCAAAATAGCGCGTATCTTTCTCCTGATTGCAGGCGGCAAGGGAGAAGAGAGCTACAGCGCTGAGCAATATGATTATTCTATTCATAAACTGGTCCGGCTAGAAGGTAAAGAGGCCGACGGAAACGCCAAGAATGTACAAACCGCCATCAGGAAGCGCCTTGGTAAGTCCTCCGCCAAGGCTGACATATCCGTTGGCAAGGCCGGCTTTCCCCAAATTCAGAGGGAAGAGCCAGGTGAGCTTTCCCCGGGCCCCTATGGCATTCATGGAATAGTAAGCCAGGTCCGGCTTCAGGACCTCGTTGACGTAGATACCGTCGAAATGCAGGTCCTGGTAGGCCTCAATGGCCATGTGATAAGCCAGTCCGGCTTCCAGCTCAAGCTTATGGCCCCTGTTCTGCATCAGGCGTACCGCGCCTCCGAGGGAGAAATCCGCGGCGGCGACTGCGAAGTCGGAGAACGGGAGATACATTTCCTTTACAAAGCTGCCGTAAGCGGCTTCCGCCTCAACCTTCCACAAGTAATCGCTGTCACTGCAACCACCGTAAAGGGTATAATCCAGAGAAGCGTCGTACGTACCGAGAATATACCTGTTGGTATACTCGTACAGTGTCACCCAAGTCTCGGTAGTGGCGCCGGTCTCGGGATCTTTCTCGCTGGTCAGCTCCTGCAGGTACTCGTCCGCGCCGCCGTCTTTCAACTCGCTGCGCAGGGTGATCTTGTGCAACATGCTGCCGGAGACCAGCTGCACGTCGGCTACCATATTGTAAAGGTAGTAGTTCCATGAGCCCGGGCTCTGCATCTTGTCGCCGTAGGAATCCAGGCGGCCGTATTCCATGCCACCGGAAACCATGGCCTTAAGTCCCTCGGAGTCATAGCTGTAAGAGACATCTCCAAGGAAGCGGCTGCCGGCGAACTGGCGTTTGAAGCCGCTGTAGGCGGCAATTGCGCCGTCCACATGGTCCAGGCCCGACATCTTGTAGTAGTACAGGTTAGGGTACGACTGGATGGTCGTAAGGCCGGAGAGCTTCTCCTTGGAGTATCCGTATCCGAGGTCCAGGCCCACGTGATGCCTGCCGAAACTCAGCAGCACCGACGGCACAAGCTGGTAGTTGATGTATCCCGTCCTCGGACGCGGGTCGCGCAGGCCGGAAATATCCGCCACCTCGTAGTCGGTACGCAAGCCCACGGACACCCATCCGGCAAGCGGGGCGGTATAGAGATCGAAGTTGAGAGCGCAGTTGTGCGAATCGTAGTCCTTGGCAACCGAGCTGGCGTAAATGTACGGAATCGAGAACCACGGGTCCATTACATCCGACCATTTGCGGTCCTTCTCATGATTGTAGTTGTAGGAGAAGGAGCCCTTCATGAACAGTTTGTCGCTGAAGCTGTCGTAACGGAGGGTGGAGAAGCCGAGACCGAGGTCGGCACTCCCCTGCTGGGCGAGGTGCCAGTCGCCCCATTCGTACGTGCCGCCAAGTTCGGTCCTGCTGCCGCCGGACGGCTGCGCGAGCCCCATTCCGGCGGCGTTGTTGGTGGCGTCGAACTGCTGGCGCACGCCTTCCAGTTCCAGCTGGCGGAAGGAAGAAGGCTGCTGGCCAAAGGCTGCAGTGCAGAGGGGCAGCATCAGAAGAATCGTCAACTTTCTCATAGCAGGCCCTCCTTATCGTACTTTTGGGGAGTAGGATCGGTGCACACCACAAAGTCGGCGGAGCTGTTGTTGGTGTCTACCAGGTAGCAGCGGCCGTTCTCCTGCCGCGATACCCTTCGCTCCACGGATTCATGGTTGTAGCCGTTCACCGAGGTGATGGTTATGTAGCCGGCGTCAATGTCTTCCTGCAGGCGTTTGGTGTTCACGTCCGGGTCGGTCTGGGCCGGCTTCTTGAGGCACTCCACGCCGTCGGTAACCACTTTCTTGTGGATACGCAGGAAGCGTTCGCCGGAGGTCTTGCCAATCTGGTAGACCTGCGGCCAGCTCATCACGTCCTCGTCCGTCTCGAACAGCACTAGCGTATTGGGGCCGCCGCTGAGGAGGTTGAGATACTGGATGCTGGTGGAATTGGTAATCAGCGGCAGCATGGGGGCGTCCGGGTTGCCGGAGCCCTCGGTGAGTTTGACTTCGAAGGCCGCCGATGACAGGTCAACGGTGTTGAGGGCGCTCTCCAGATGGTTACGGGCGCTTCTGGCAGCAATCACCACGCTGGAGCCAGGCTGTACGGGATAATCGGTTCCGCTGCCCGGGAAGCGGCAGCACTGGCGCAGGTAGATGGAGTCCGGATTGTCCTTGGCCGGATATGCGGCGGGAGATACGGACTCCGCCAGCCCCAGGTACTTGCCGTCAAGATACTGGACTTCGTCGGAGTTGTTGAACAGTTCCACGTAGGAGTCCGTGGTATAGGTGCGGTCCATCTTGTCCCTGGTTCCGGAATAATAAATCTTGGAGATCAGCAGGCCCTTTATTACCGCAGCATTGAGCATTACGGAAATGTCCCGGGCCTCGAAAATGCGCTGGTTCATAAGCGACAGGCCCACTACCACGCGCGCCTTGTCTTCGATGCCCTGCGCATCAGGATCTTTCAGGAGAGCTTTGTATTCCTTGCCACTCATCTCCGTATTGGTGATGATGTCGTAGATGCCAGGCACTATGCCCGGAACGTTCACCATACCGCAGACGTCGGTCTGGAATTCATAGTCCACTTCGCCTGTCAGAGACACCGTACGGTTGGCGTAGAAGGCAGTTTCGCGGCACTCGGCAGGGAGCTTGAACTCCAGCAGGAAGGAGCCGGTCTCGGAAGGGGCCTGCCGCTTGCAGGAGAAGCTCAGCAGGGCCGCCGCCAATATGATTGAAGCTGTGATAATCCTTTTCATACGTCAAATCTTTACGTACATTTCAACTCCGAAGGAGAAGGTGCCGGTATTGCGCTCCGTCAGCGTTCCGGAGTAGGAACTGGCCTGATAAGGCATGTAGAATAAGGCGTTGTTCACGAAGAACGAGAAACCGAAGTTCTTGGATACGTCTTTGGTGAGTCGCATGTTCATGAGCCAGATTGGCGGCTGCGTGACAGGGTTGCTGTCCGCCGGATTCTTGCGCTGGGCCGCCAGCGAAACGCCCTTGATCATGTAATTGGGGTCGTCCAGCATGGCCTGGGTAATCTCATGCATGCTGAGGTCCGTGTCTACCCAGGCGATGGGGTCGCTCTTCTGGTTGGTAGTGTGGCGGTACTGGTAGAAAATCACCTGGTTGGAGAGGGACGCCACCATCTTCATCCTCGGGATGTTGCACACCAGGCGCAGGTTGGCGCTGAAGCGGCGGTCTATGTCCCTGGAAAGGCCGCTGGGATAGAGCAGCTTGAACGGAGGAGTGTTGGAGCCGCCCTGGGCGTACACGGAGCTGGCCGGTATGGCGGACGGGCTGGAGAAGTTGGGACCTGTAGTCCAGGTTTGCGTTTCCATGTAGGCGCCGCTGAGCAGCACGCTCGTGCGTATCGCCTTTATCTGTCCGAAGTTGAAGTCGAACTCCACGCCCCGGTTAAGGCTGGCCTGGGTGTTGCCTATACGGCCGCTGGTCGTAAAGACGGTGTCCACGCGCGCCGGAGTGCTCCAGTTCACGTACGGGAAACCGTTGGCGTCCAGCACTATGCCGCTCTGGGCGGTGTAGTAGTTGGAATAATAGACGTCGTACTCGGTATAGTTGCCGAATCCGTTGAGCATTTCATCCTGGTATGCCACAATGGAGGCGGACATTCCGTTCTTGAAATTCATGTCGAAACCTATCTCCGCCTTGGTGTTGGTGGCGTTCTTGAGGGAATTGTTCCTTACAACCTCAGTAATGTGCGTGTTGTATACCACCAGCGTCTTTTCCGTATCGGACGGCAGATAGATTGCGGCTTCCCTGTCCATGTACTTGGGCTCAGGGTAAAGGTGCGCTAGGCCCGGGGTCTTGTTGCTCTGTCCCCAGCCGCCGCGCAGCGACAGCCAGTCGGTTATCTTAAGGGCCGCGTTGAATCGGGGCGACAGGGAATAAACCTGCTCCGGCAGGCCCGGCTGCAGCATGTCGAAACGCAAGCCGCCCTGGAGCTTGAGCTCCATGTCCAGAGGAAGTTCCCAGGTGAGGTTGTCCTCCAGATATGCGGAAAGCTGGTTGAGCGCCGGGATGTCATAGTACGGCCGGGGGCGTCCGTTGCTGGTGGGCCTGAGGGGCATAAAGTCATCCTCGTTGTAGAAGCCCCTCGCCTTGTTGGACTCCAGTCGGTACTCAGCACCCATGTTGAAGCGCTGCCGTATCTTGCCGGTTTCCAGGTTGAACACGTTGCCCACCTTGGAGTAGAAGGATACGGGGCGGGAAACGGTTCCGCCGGCGGCCCTGTACGACTCGGTGATGTAAGGCACCCGGTAGTATCCGTCTGACATAGAAGTAATTACCGGAAGACCGCCGCCCGCGGAGACGATGCTGGAGGTCCAGCTGTCGGACTCGGAGAGAGTAAGGCCGACGGCATAATTGAGCGAGCGGGAGAACATCTTGTTGAGTGAAATCCGCCCGTTGTGCGTCAGGCGCATGCTGTACTGCTTCTGGTTGTTCACCGTGCCCTCGACTTCCAGGTCGGGGTCCTCCTCCCTGAGGTCTATGATGCTGCTGAGGTTGAGCTTGGTGGTGGTGGACCAGATGCGTCCGATGGTGTTGCTGTAGGTGACGCCTCCGCTGATTCGGTCGAATGAGCGGCCGCGGGTGCGGGGATCGCCGCCGGCGCGCGCATAATCGGCGTTGACGTTCAGGCTGCCGGCCTGCTTGTCGAACTTCCAGCCCTTGCCGAAGGATGTGTTGAGGGTGGTTGGATTAACCTTCGTGCGTATCTCGAAGGGCGTGTAGCCCGCCTTGGTGTTCACAACCACCGCCCCGGAAGTGAGGTCTCCGTACTCCGCCGACGGGATGCCTCGGATGACCTCCACCGACTCGATATTGTCGGCGCTGATCTGCCTCAGGTCCACACCGGAGCCGCCGGTGGAGCCGCTGGCCTTGTCGCTCAGGGAGGTGTTGTCCGACATGGGCACGCCGTCGATCATGATGGACGTACCGAAGGCGTTGTTGGCGGTGGACTGGCTGAGGGAGCGTATGGTGAGCTTCTCTTCCGAGGTCATGTCGGAGGAACTCATGAGCGCGCCCGGGATAAGCTGCATGATGTCCTTGAGGCTGGTGGCCTGAAGGTGGTCGATGGCCATACGGCCGATGTTGGAGCTGGTGGACGAACCCGCCGCGCTGGCCTTGGCGGTCACTACGACCTCGTCGAGAGCCAGCGAAGATTCCTTGATGCGGACGGTAAAGGTGGTGTCCGAGCGGAAAACGTAGCTCTGCTTGAAATCTTCGTAGCCGAGCATCTGGATCTGCATGGTCGCCTTTCCGGACGGAACTTTCTCCAGAACGGCCACGCCGTCAAGGTCCGCCATAGCAAATATACCGTAGTCCGTGAGTACGCACGACGCTCCGGGAACCGGTTGCCCGTCAGAATCGGACATCACCGTAACTCTCAGGTTATGAGACTGGTTGCGGTTTTGCCCCCGGACCGGGGCCCAGCACGAAACCAGAACTGCAACACAAAAGAGCAGTTTTATCGTTCGTGAGGGGGGTCCTGTGAAAGGATATTTCATTTAGTCGTTATTAATGTGGTGTTTTCAAAGGTACACAATATTATCGTCAAGGGCAAATAAAAAGCGGATGGACTCCATAGGAATTCATCCGCCTTAAATGTATAAAGTCTCGTATTAGGCGAGCTTCTCGGCTACTTTGTCAACTGCGTCCTTGACGGTTGCGATATTGCTGGTCTCCTCATCGGGGATCTTGATACCGAAAACCTTCTCGAACTCCATGAGGAGCTCTACGGTGTCGAGGGAATCGGCGCCAAGGTCGTTGGTGAAATTGGCGTTCTCAGTAACCTCAGAGGGCTCTACGCCGAGCTTGTCGACGATGATGGCCTTCACTTTTTTTACGATTTCTTCGTATTCCATAATAAATATTGGTTTATTTAATTAGTACTTTCTAATCAATCACAGGGAACAAAGGTAAAAATAAATACTAAAAAATGCAAATAAGTCCTACTTCTGTTCCGCTATTACGGCTGCCAGTTTCGGGCCCACGAGAGCGGCCAGTTCTTCTTCCGATGCGGCCTTGATCCGGGCCAGCGAACCGAAGTGCAGCATGAGGCGTTCCTCCGTTTTTGGACCCACTCCCGGAATGTCCCTCAGGGCGCTGTGGAGCGACGATTTGCTGCGGAGCGAACGGTGGAAGGTGATGCCGAAGCGGTGCGCCTCGTCGCGAATCTGCTGCAGCACCTTGAGCGCACGGGAATTCCTGTCAATGAAGAGGGGGTACGGGTCGCCGACGCGTATCACTTCTTCCAGCCGTTTGGCCAGGCCCACGACAAACATCCTGTCCTGCAGTCCCAGTTCGCAGACGGCCTGCCAGGCGAAGTTGAGCTGACCGGCGCCGCCGTCGATTACCACCAGCTGCGGCAGGTCGTCCGGCGCCTCTTCCAGCATACGGGCGTAACGGCGGTTGACCACCTCCTTCATGGAGGCGTAATCGTTGGCACCGATGACCGTTTTGATTTTGAATCTTCTGTAATCTTTCTTGCTGGGCTCGGCATCCCGGAACACAACGCATGACGCCACCGGGTTGGTGCCCTGCAGGTTGGAGTTGTCGAAGCACTCTATGTGACGGGGCAACTCCTTCATGCCCAACGCCTTGCGCAGCTCCTCCATAACTCCTTGGCGGTATTCGTCGGGGTTGGTGTGTTCCCGCTGCTTGAGGGAGTTGAAGTGGAATTCCTTGGCATTCTTGGCGCTCAGCTCAAGCAGCGACAACTTGTCGCCGCGGGCGGGGATGGTGAAAGTGACGCCGGGAATCTCCACGTCCGGCAGGAAGGGAACCACAATCTCCTTTGCCAGGTCGCCGAATTTCTGCTCGATTTCAGCGATGAAGCTGCTGAGCACGCTCGCCTGCTCCTCCTCGATCTGCATCTTGAAACCGAGGTTGAGGCTCTGGATGATGGCGCCGCCGCGTACCCTGAGGAAGCTGCCGAAGGCGTCGGCACCGTCGAAGATCAGCGAGAAGACGTCCAGGTCGCGGTCGCCGGCAGAGGTGATGATGGACTTGGCATAATGGCGCTGGAGGGCTTCCATACGCAGCTTGCACTCCTGGGCAGTCTCGAAGTCCAGGCGGTCGGCGGCCTCCTGCATCGCCGCCTTGTAGCTGCCGATTACCTCGTTCACGCCGCCCTTGAGCAGGCGCACGATTTCATCGATCCAGCTGTTGTACTCCTCCTGCGACACCTTGCCTATGCAACACCCGCGGCAGCGGCCGATATGGTAGTCCAGGCAGGGGCGGTACTTGCCGCGCAGGATGGCGTCGGAGTCTATCTTGAGCCGGCAGCTGCGGAGCGGATAATTGGCGTTAAAGAGCTCCAGAAGCGCGCGGGCGTGGTATACCGAGCTGTACGGTCCGAAGTAGCGGGAGCCGTTTTTCTCCACACGACGGGTCAGGAACACCCGCGGGAAGGGCTCGCCCGTGACGCATATCCACGGGTAGGTCTTGCTGTCTTTGAGGAGTATGTTGTAGCGGGGCTTGTACTGCTTGATGAGGTTGTTCTCCAGCAGCAGCGCGTCCGCTTCCGTCTCCACCACCGAATACTGCACGTCGGCGATCCTGGCGACCAGCAGGCGGGTCTTTGTGTTCAGCCTCTCCGGCGGTACGAAATACTGGTGCACCCGCTTGAAAAGGTCCTTCGCCTTGCCCACATATATGACAGTCCCTTTATCGTCGTAATAACGATAAACCCCCGGCTGGTGCGGCAACAACTCTATCTTTTCGCGGACAGTCATAAATGAATAATTTCCATCAAATTATTTCTTCTTCCTAAATTCATAGATGACAGACAACAAGAAGTACCTGCCGTAGTTGGGCATCCAATTCTCACGGAAGTATTGAGCCGTCGATTCCGTTGTATAGCTGGTTGATGCGTTGAGCAGATCGTTGCCGGTAATGCTGACAGACAGGGAATTCTTCAGAAATCTCCATCCAAGAGTAGCTGAAAGGAAATCGGTGGTAATGTCCTTGCCCGATCCTGATATGTAGTGACTGTATCCGAACCTGTTGTGAAACTCTGCGAACCCATGTTTCAGGAAGTTGTATTTTATCATCAAGTTCACATTGGAACTCAACGACTCGGCAAGTGTCTGTTTCTGGTCATTGTATGATTTCCAATATAACAAGGTTGGATTGAATGTAACCATCAGCTTTTTGGATGGAGAATACCTGAGCGGAGAAGAAAAGGACAAGCGGGTGTCATTGACGCCTATTACATCTTCTCCGATATACTGGGGGCGCCTGTCAAATGAGCCGGAAACACCTGGATTTGCAAGCAGTTTTTTCTGAAACAAAACACCCGAGTATGAAAAGGACGCCCGTGCGGACCAGGCCGGGATGCTGGAATTCGTAAAGCTGTACAGCATAGATCCTGCCGGAGCCATATAATCGAAATACTCTGGCAAGACAGTGTCAGATTTAAAGTAAGTCGAATGAGATACTACGGGATTGAACATGCAATTACCGGACGCAGTCAGCATTATCCTGCTGCCATTCTTTCCGAGAGGGACTGTCCACACCAACTGTCCATCAATCATGTATGATTCTTTCAGAAGCGGATTGCCGGCTGTGAGAACCATAGGGTTGGTGTCGTTGATATAGTTTCGGATTTGTTCTTGCGCCGGGGTAACAGCATGGGTTAATACACGGAAATTAAGGTTGTCGTACTTAAGCGCGACACTGGGAAGCACTGAAAAATAATGCCTGTTTATCGGATCCGCCTTCGGGAACCTGTCATCACCCAGAACCATCTCGTCCATTAGCGAAACCCCTCCGTAGAGCGTCAATTTGCTTGTCGAGTAGGATGCGGACAACGAGATAGCATTGTCTATATTATTCCAAGTATAATCGAAGGTACTTCCGATACTGATAATCGGGTTCGTAACGTCCAGGCTGTCTATTGACATCTGCTGCTTGGAGATATTCCTGTAGCGGAAATCGTAACGCCCGTCTATCAGAAGTGAATGCTTGTCGTTGTTAAATGCTTTGTAAGACAGGCGGGCATGTGCATCTATGCGCATTCCGTTACCGCCGCCTTCCGTGGTAAGCCTGCGCCTGTTGTAGGATGTTGCCATTGTATCTACTGTCCAGGACACCAGATTCTCCCTGCTGAATCCTGCCGACAACTCAATAGTCGGTATTATAGTCTTAAGGTCGTTGTCCGTCCATCCTGCATGCAATTCCAAGTTTTGGTTTCCATGTTTGTTTTTGGCGGATTCCTGCCGGAGCCTTATGTTGTCTGACACAATTTTCTCTATGTTCCTGTCTGTCTGAGTGTTGTCATCTATAGCCCCGGTAGCGAATATTGAGATGGATTTGAGCGGAGTGTCGTGGAGGTCGGCATGGATAATGAAATTATGACGGTTGGTGACATTCACGGAAGACGTCGTGTCGTAATAAGCCATTTCCGGATTGTCGTTAGTCGGGAAATACTGCGTCAGTGTGTTTGATGCGGTTCGCATGTGCTTCCTCCCATACGAATATGACCCTTGCAGCTTGTTTCCGTACGCACGATCCTTCCAATACTTTTCAAATTCCAGTTTGGTCGTTATACTCTCTGAAACAGAGTTGCGAGGCAGAGAATGAGTCTGTGCCGATTTGGCGAGCTGCATCGGTGCCATTGAAATATAAGAGTCATCTTGAAGATAACCGGAAAGATTGTCACATGCCGCCATGGCACTGACGTTGAACATTTCCGACCAGAATGCCGCGGCGCCCAGGCCTTGATACCGTAGTTGCCCGCCTTGGTCGGCACCGCCTTCGGCGAGGACGACAGCATCGGTAAGGGATACAATCTTATTCTTGGTCTTAATATCTATAACCCTTTCTTTTTGGCCATGAATCAGGCCGCGTCGCTTGTCTTCCGCGCTCAATTCATCGTAGACATTAACCTGGGTCACTTCGTCGGCCCTGACAGCATCCACCGCTGTTACCGGATGGTCGCCGAAGACCAAAACGCCGTTTACATACGTCCGCTTTACCTCTTCACCATCAACAGAAATCTTGTCATTACTGATTTTGAAGCCCGGCAGCTGTTCCAGCAGCGCCCGGGCGCTTTCTGAATCGAGCGCCTTCAGCAATTTGACATTATAAACGGTAGTGTCGGCCACGGTGCGGGACAATTCAGACTCCGCCGTTACTTTTGCCGATTCCAGCTGCTCCCTGGCATCATCCATTGTGAAGTAGAATGCATTCCGGCCGGCTTCAATCTCATACTCTCCCTCAATGGCATTCTTTCCAAGCATGAACAGCCTGAGGCGCACTTTCTGCGGAATAATACCTTTAAACAGAAAAACACCCTGGATATTGGTGGTGGTATATAATGTGTCTGTACTTGTCGCCAGTTGCACCGTAGCCCCCGGCAACCCGCGTGAAACAAGCCGGAGACCATTATCAACATTCTCGCGTACCGTGCCGTATATATCGGCCTTGCCTGATGATTGTGCGTAGAGAGTCGAAAGACTCAACACGCACATCGACCAAAAAAGCACGAGAATATAACGCATAGAACAAAAATATAAAAAAAAAGGAAATTCGGAAATAGTTGTTGACGATAGTCGCCGCGGCTACCCCTCTGTCTCGTTTCGCAACGGCGGGACCATTACCTCAAGCATTCAGCACGACGATCTTCCCGCGGATTCTGACAGATTTTTCGCGAAAAGTTGTCAGATCGGCCCCCTTTCCGCCAGTTCTGACAGAAAAATGCAGAAAACCTGTCAGAACGCATGAAAGAGCCTCAGTTCTGACAGAAAAGCCGGCAAAAGTTGTCAGAAAAAAAGGCAAAACTTGTCAGAAACCAACAAACAAGAAAGCCCGGAGGGCTGGGGGTTCGGGGGGTACGCCCCTTGATTATGGAGGCCGAAGGCCGACTAAGCCACCTCCCCGAGGGAAGGTATTAGAGGCGCGGAGCGCCGTTTGGCAGGGGGTACCGTGAAACTAGCCCGGAGGGCTGGGGGTTCGGGGGCATGCCCCCGTTGCCCCTGGGGGCGCGCGTAGCGCGGGGGAGATAATCTCCAACAAAAAATGCTGGTCATTTCTGACCAGCAAATTTTTTGGTGGAGATAAGGAGATTCGAACTCCTGACCCCATGCTTGCAAAGCATGTGCTCTACCAGCTGAGCTATACCCCCGAAGAAAAAAAGTAGGCCCGCGCGGAGTTGAACCGCGGACCTCCACATTATCAGTGTGGCGCTCTAACCAACTGAGCTACGAGCCTGTATATAATAAAGAAAAAGATAAGTACAAGGCTACCGTGCCTTGAACATCCGCGAGAGCCGTGTGTCAAGGTCTCGCTCCAAAAAGGAGGTGTTCCAGCCAC
>JAFZIO010000032.1 GCA_017554335.1 Bacteroidales bacterium
GGGTTCTATATTGTCTGGGTTGCAGCACACTTCGTTCACGATGAAGCGCGGCAGTTCCGGATGGCTGCGTATGAAGTCGAAATGAATGCCGACTGCATTTTCGATTCGCTCCTCAATCGACCCTTCCGTTTTGGAGAATGCAACTACGACAGATTCCCTGAAGTCTTCCATCTTTCGTTGAAGAACGACATTGAAAAGGTCTTCTTTCGTGTTGAACCAGTAATGCAGCACGGCGTGAGTCACGCCTGCCTTCTGCGCAATTTCCGCTGTTCTGGCACCTTCGAGGCCCTTCTTCAGGAACACCTCTTCGGCTGCAATAAGAACCTCTTCCCGTTTGCTGTCTTTATGCTTTCCCATCGGATGTAGTATTTTGCACCTACAAAGATAATATTTTTCTAACAATTTGGTTAATAAACTTAAAAGAATTTGCCTGCACCTTCCTGGCCTCTCCTGCAGTTTGCTCCCTCTTAACAGCAAAGCCCTGACACTCCATCAAGAATGCCAGGGCTTGTATTACACCGATAAATTCCGATTTAGCGAACGCAAGTTACGCATTTTTCGCGACATGCTCATAAGAAAGCCCCGGCAATCCTTCCGGACTGTCGGGGCCTATGCTACACCGATAAATTGGTATTTGTCGGATTAAATCATTTGGTTGGTTCGGCCACAAGTCGAAAACCTACTGTATTATATGCCGACGACGCTTTGCGTCCCTCGCCTCTGAAAGAGACCTTACAGCTTGATGCATTGGCGTACCACGAGCCGCCGCGTATGACATTCACGCTCTGGCCTTTTTCTGCGCCGTTCTGAGCAACTTCGATGGAGGATGCCCATTCCCAGCAATTACCGCACATATTCAGGCATCCGCACCATGAGGCGCCCTCCGGGTATGCATCCACGGCGCAGGTATTGCCGCCGGCATCATTGATTTCCGTGAATATGTCTGTGTAAATGAAGCCAAGGTAATTGGTATGATCCACCCATCCCGTTACGCCGCCTGTTGCGCTCACGGAAATGATATCCGAGATCTTGTCCTGTTGGCCGTATCTGGTTGATTTACTGTTGTTATACGTGGCCATCCTGTCCGGATTCTTGAGGACTTCTGCCGCTATGACAGCATTGTAGTTAAATTTTGAAGATAGCTCTCCGCCGGAGAAGCTTGCATCTGCCTTTTCGCCCCAGGGATAGGCTGTTCCGGCACTTCCTGCCGCTGCGAACTCCCACTCGGCCGATGTGGGAAGACGGAATGCCCAACCGTCGGTTTTTTCACTCATCCATTTGCAATAGGCCTCAGCTTCAGTGCGGGAAATCCAAAGCACCGGATGCTTCTCCCTCCCTTCCGGAATAGTCTTTCCATTCCAATACTTAGGTGCAGACGCTCCGGTCGCATCGATATACGCTTTCCACTCGCTGTTGGTTACCGCGTACTTGCAGATGTAGTACTCCCTGGGAATGGAAACGGTCTCTCCGCCGGCAACATTTGAAGATGTCGCAATGAAAGTATAGCTCCCGGAGGTTTCAACTTTTACGTAGTTGTCCGGTACTGAGATTTCTACCGTAGGGTTATCCGGGTTCGAAGGCTCTTCACCATTGTCGGCCGGAGTGACTTTTCCGCAGGAAATCATTGCGAATAGCGGCAGAAGGAATAGAATACGAGACGTCATAACTGATGTGGTAAATACCGATTTAACGGTGTAAAGTTACGCAATTTCTACCACATACCCACGTGGCCACCATAGCGGAAGCACTCTATGCTTCTCGAAGATATTTCGTACCTTTGCCTTCGGAGGTCTGATGCCAGACTTCTCTTGTTAACACCCGATGCGGTCCTGCAGCAATGCAAGGCCGCATCTTTCATATTTTGTCCCCCGTGCCACCAGCGCCCCTAATATTTTTCGTCCCCCTCAGAATTTCGGGGACAAAACGGGGACAATCTTGAAACAGTATTTTTGTTATATTGTTGATTTACAATAATATATGAATTTGAACTATTTTCTGCATCGGAAAATAGTCTTACCACTTAAAGTATGGTTCTTATTATGGCATCCCACCAGCGCGCAGGCAGAAGGGCATGCAGGAAGATCATAGTGCTTGCTCCGAGCCCCGGACGATAGCGCAGCTTAGGACGCCTCGCATTCACCGCCCTGACTATAGATGCGGCCACCCGGTCCGGGCCGGACAGGATATTGGAAGTGTATGCCCGGCGGAACATCCGGACCATCTTCTTTCCTTCTTCTTCATAGGCCGATCCGGCCGATGACGCTTCCAGGTTGTCGGCCGCTATAAGACCCCAGGGAGTTTTTATTCCGCTGGGCTCTATTATGCTGACATTGATGCCGAAGGGTTTCACTTCCATCCTGAGGGCGTCGCTGAGGGCTTCCACAGAATACTTGGACACATTGTACCATCCTCCAAAGAGCACTACCGCCTTTCCCGCCACGGACGATATGTTCACTATGAGACCTCCGCGCTGCGCCCTCATTGCCGGGAGCACCAGCTGCGTCATGCGGGCCAGTCCGAAGATGTTGACCTCCAGCTGCCTGCGAGCTTCATCCATGGAGACGTTCTCAATCGCCCCCAGGTACCCGTAGCCGGCATTGTTGACCAGCACGTCGATACGGTTCTCCGCCTTCAGTATTGCATCGACAGCCGACACCATGGAAGCTTCGTCCGTAACATCCAGTTTCAACGGCATCACGCCCATCTCTCTAAGCGGTTCCATTTTATCCAGGCGCCGTGCTGCGCCATACACACGGTGCCCCTCAGCTGCAAGCTTCAGGGCCGTCAGATAACCGATACCGCTGCTGGCACCGGTTATCAATATGACTTTTGATTTCATAGGTAAACAGAACTTGAGATCATTTATCTTTTTTTCGTATTCAATCTTTTCGTTTCAAAGGTCCGAATTCAAGTGCCATATAATTAAATAAGTGAAGCTAATATAAGCATTTTCGGTGAGAACGCGAGTCATATTGTCAGTCAAATGAATGCGGAGCGATTTTTGATGTCTTCTTCGCAAACGAAGAGAAAATGGCTTATGGAAAATGGATAGGAGGATTCCTGGGATGGGTAACACTGGGGCCTATCGGAGCTCTGCTGGGTTTTTGGTTCGGGTCTGCCGTTGACGGCTATATCGAGCGTTCCCGGCAGCTCTCAGACGGCGAAAACACCCAAACGGGAACATACAGAAGAAGTACTTACAGCTCAACGGAGCAGCGAAACAGTTTCCTGGTGAGCCTGCTGGTTCTATCGGCAGCGGTCATCAAGGCTGACGGGAAAACCCTGCAAGCCGAGTTGGACTATGTAAAGGACTTCGTCCGCCGTAGCTTCGGTGACGCTGCCGTGCCTGAGGCGATGCGGATGCTGGAAGAGTTTACCCGGCAAGATATCAACATATACTCCGTCGGACCGCAGATTGCGCGCTACATGAACTACTCTCAGCGCATTCAGCTCTTCCACTACCTGGTCCAAATCGCTATAGCCGACGATCACTTTGACAAGAAGGAAAAGGGTGTGTTGGAAGCTATCGGCGCTACTATCGGCCTCAGTCAAGGGGATTATGCGTCTGTCATCTCCATGTTCTACAAAGAGACCAACGCCGCATACACTGTACTGGATGTCTCCCCTACTGCATCCGATGATGAGGTGCGCACCGCTTACCGGAAGATGGCGATGAAGAACCATCCGGATAAAGTGGCTACCCTGGGACCGGACGTGCAAAAAGCTGCAGCCGAGAAGTTCCGTCAGGTGCAGGAAGCATACGAGTCTATCAAGAAAGAACGTGGAATGATCTAAAATTGATATAAGTTGGCCGAAGCGGATATTATTGTTATCTTAGCGCAAATCAACACGCTATGATACTCCAAGAATACTACACTCTTTCCAACGGCGTCCAGATTCCTAAGCTTGGACTGGGCACCTGGCTAATTCCCGACAACGAGGCGGCAGCCGCCGTGAAGGCTGCCATTGACATTGGTTACAGGCACATTGACTCCGCACAGGCCTATGGCAATGAGTGCGGCGTGGGCGAAGGCGTCCGCGCTGCCGGAATCCCCCGCGAGCAGATCTTTATCACAACAAAGGTGGCTGCCGAGAACAAGACCTACGAATCGGCCGCCGCTTCCATCGACGAATCCCTGTGTAAACTGGGCATGGACTATGCTGACCTTATCATCATTCACTGCCCGCAGCCCTGGGCCGAGTTCAGAGGCGCCAAACGCTACTTTGATGAGAACAAACAGGTATGGAAGGCCCTGGAGGATGCATACAAAGCCGGGAAGGTCAAGTCCATCGGCGTATCCAACTTTCTGGCAGACGACCTGCAAAACATTCTGGAAGACTGCCGCATCAAACCCATGGTGAACCAGATTCTGCTGCACATCGGCGAGACTCCGCAGGATTTGCTTACCTTCTGCAAAGAACAGAATATTCTGGTAGAGGCCTACTCCCCTATTGCCCATGGGCAGGCCTTAAACAATGCCGAGATTGCGGCCGTTGCCAAACGTTACGAAGTGACCATCCCTCAGCTCTGTATCCAGTATACTTTACAATTGGGAACTGTGTCCCTACCCAAATCATCCAAGCCGGATCACATCAAATCCAACGTCCAGCTTGACTTCACCATTTCCGACGAAGATATGGCTGTCCTTTCCGGTATCGGCCAGAATTACGGCGACGACAGCTGGTGGCCCGTATTCAGCAAGAAGAAACAGTAAATCATAAATAATACTCTTCGACCAGAATGGATAATTGAAGTTAGATAAGACTACCTGTTTGCCACCATTTGCACGTAGTATTCGAAGAGCGCCAGCCACTTCTCATCACCTTGCTGGAGAAGTTTCTCCGGGTGGAACTGGACGGCCAGGACATTCGTGGTCTCGTATGCTTCAATTACCCCTTCAGCGCTGCGCGCAGTGACGCTGATGCCTGGGGCGGCATCTTTCACCGCTTGATGATGGTAGGAGTTCACCGTCAAGGAATCCGGTCCGAAAATGGCTTCCAGTGCACTCCCTTCAGCCAGGCCGATCTTATGCATGGCCCCGCCACCGTGCCCGACAGTCCGGGGAATCTGCGATGGGATGTCCTGATAGAGCGAACCGCCCAGTATCACATTGAGCAGCTGTTCTCCCCTGCAGATACCGAGGACAGGCTTCCCTGAGTCCAGAGCGGCCATTGCCAGAAGGCTGTCGCTTATATTTCGGACGGGGTCCATATATACAGTCTCGTTAAGGATGTCTTCGCCGTACCAGCCAGGATTGACGTCCTCCCCTCCGGAAAACACGATGCCGTCCAGCGCGGATATGACGGCATCGGCCTCCTCGCGTGTCTGCACGGTCGGAATTACAAGCGGCACGCCGCCTGCCTTGCAAATGGCCTCCGAATATGCGGAAGAAAGCAGCGTCGAGCCTGATGATGAACGGGAGCATGTGATGCCGACGAGCGGAGCCTTGACCTGGGAGCAGGCAGCAAGGGCAAGCGTGAGAAGCAGAAGGATACGTTTCATATACATATCGGCAAAGGTAATAAAATCTTCTTTGTGAATTGTATCCAAAAAATGGTATATTTATGACTTGAACTAGACTTCAATCCATGTTAAGCTATATGAGAACCGCCAGACTTATTCTTTCCGTCGCCGCCATGGCGCTTATTTCCAGTATCGCAGCAGCTCAGAACGGCGAAGGCCAGGCAAAGGCTTATCTTGTCTCCAACGCCCATCTGGATTCTCAGTGGAACTGGGACGTACAGACCACCATTTCCGAGTACGTACCCAAGACCATCAACCGCAACCTGATGCTCATAGACAAGTTCCCGGACTACATATTCAACTTCGAGGGCGGCATCAAGTATGCCTGGATGAAAGAGTATTACCCTGAAGCGTATGCACAGCTTCGCGGTCTTATAGCCGAAGGCCGCTGGCACATCAGCGGCAGCAGCTGGGAGGCCTCCGACGCAAACGTCCCCTCCCCCGAGTCGCTCACCCGCAACATATTGCTCGGCCAGCACTTCTATCAGGAGGAGTTCGGCGCCAGGGGAACTGATATTTTCCTGCCGGACTGCTTCGGCTTCGGACTGCATCTGCCGGCCGTTGCAGCGCACTGCGGCCTCATCGGTTTCTCCACCCAGAAGCTCCAGTGGCGCGAGAAGAACCTCCCCGGCACAGGCAGCAAGGTCCCCTTCGAATTCGGCCTCTGGCGTGCCTTGGACGGCAATGTGATAATGGTCGCCGCAAACGCCATGAACTACACCACCCGCTTCAATTCGGAAGACCTTACCGATTCGCAGATGCTGGTGGACCTGGCAGCTCGCAACCACTTCAACACCGCCTTCCGCTATTACGGCACGGGCGACACGGGCGGCTCCCCCACCATCGAATCGGTGGCCACGGTGCAGGCGGCCATCGACAGGCAGAACGCAGGTTCCGAGGGCCGCGTGCACATCATCAGCGCCCCTTCGGACCAGCTGTTCAAAGACTACCTGCCATATAGCGAACACCCCGAACTGCCCGTCTGGGACAAGGAGCTCACGATGGACGTCCACGGCACCGGTTGCTACACGTCGCAGGCCGCGATGAAGCGCTTCAACCGCCTCAACGAGCAACTCGCCGACGCAGCCGAACGAAGCGCTGTGGCGGCCGACTGGCTGGGCCGCGTCCCTTATCCGCAGGCCCGCCTGAACGAGGCCTGGCGCCGCTTCGTATGGCATCAGTTCCACGACGACCTCACCGGCACCAGCATTCCGCGGGCGTACGAATTCTCATGGAACGACGAAATGATATCGCTCCGCCAGTTCTCCGACGTGCTCGCCACCTCCGTAGGTGCTGTAGCCTCACGCATGGACACCAAGGTCCCCGGCACCCCGGTCGTGCTGTTCAACCCATCCGGCTTCCCCCGCAAGGAGATTGTGACGGTCGAGAGCAGCGACGCCAGGATATTCGACGGCAGAGGTAAGGCCGTACGAGCCCAGAAGCTTGCCGACGGAAGGGTCGCATTCCTGGCCGAAGTGCCTGCGGCAGGATACGCCGTTTACGACATACGAAAGGGCAAGGCCGCCGGCAGCAAGAGCTCCCTCAAAACGGGCACCGGCAGCATTGAGAACGCGATTTACAGCATTAAGCTGGACGCCAACGGCGACATCTGCTCCCTCGTGGACAAGCGCAACGGCAGGCAGCTTGTGGAGGACGGCAAGGCCATACGCCTGGCGTACTTCACCCGGAACGAGTCGTTCAACTGGCCCGCATGGGAAATAACCAAGGAGACTATAGACGGATCCCCGTCGGCGATTGACGGAAACGTCCGTATCTCCGTTGAAGAAAACGGACCTCTGGTGGCCTCCATCAAGGTCGAACGCGACTTCGGCGGCTCGCATTTCATCCAGCACATACGCTTGTACGACGGTGCCGACGAGGAACGCATAGACATAGTCAACGACGTCGACTGGCAGAGCACGGGCGCCCTGCTGAAGGCGGAATTCCCGCTCACCGTCTCCAACCCCGTCGCACGCTACGACATAGGCACCGGTTCCATCGAGAGGCCCAACAACACTATCGAGCAGTACGAAGTGTACGCCCAGCAGTGGGCCGAACTGGCAGAAGCCGACGGCAGCTACGGGGTGGCTATCCTCAACGACTGCAAGTACGGATGGGACAAGCCTGCCGACAATATGCTCCGCCTCACCCTGCTCCATACACCCAAGACACGCAACTATTACAAATACCAGAATAAGCAGGACAACGGACATCACGAGTTTACCTACTCTATTATTGCCCATGAAGGCGACTACAGGCAGGGTTGCATTCCCCGTAAGGCAGAGGTGCTCAACCAGCCGGTCAAGGCTTACACGACGATTCGTCACGCCGGCAGCCTCGGCAGGAGCTTCAGCTTCGCGAGCGTGAAAGGAAAGGGCGTGGAGATTCGTGCTGTCAAGAAAGCGGAAGACGGAAGCGGATACGTGGTGCGCCTCTATGAGCTCTTCGGCAAGGAGGCCAGTGACATCTGCGTCAGCTTCCCTGCTGCCATAGCCGGCGCCTGCGAGCTGAATGGTAACGAGGACGTTATCGGTCCTGCCAGCGCCATCGGAAACGAGCTTCATTTTGATATCGGCGCATGGGGCATGAAGACCTTCCTGGTGCGGCTGCATGATAAGGCCCCCGATGGCCTGGTGCAGGCTCAGCTGCCTCTCCCCTGCAGCCTCAACGCCGCCACGTACAATGCCTTCAGGGCCGACGGCAACATAGACGGCAAGGGTAACTCCTACGCCGCAGAGCTTGTGCCCGCAGAGCTTGAGCACAAGGGCATACGCTTCGCTCTTAAAGACCCGACCGGGCCTGTCGCACTGCGTGCCCGCGGCCAGGTAATAGATCTTCCGGAAGGCGACTGGAACCGCGTTTACCTGCTGGCGGCTTCTTCCAACGGAGATACCCGCGCACGCTTTATCGCCGGTGATACTCCGGTGGACGTAAACGTTCCCGATTTCAGCGGATTCGTATCCCAGTGGGGCCATACAGGACATACTGAAGGCTTTGTCAAGGACGCCGGATATGCCTTTGTCGGCACCCACAAGCACAACGCCAAACAGAACAAGGACGTTCCCTACGAGTTCACCTACATGTTCTGCATCCCCATCGACCTGCCTGCCGGCACCAGCAGCATTACGCTTCCTGTCAACAAAAAGGTGATGGTGTTTGCCGCCACTGCTGTGCAGGATGACGTTAACAACGTATCTCCGGCCTCCGATATCATTCGATTCAGCCTTCCGGTCTGCCCTGATCCCGAACTGGAGCTGGGACAGCTGAGCCTGGTATCCGCCGCCAACCTTTCAGCCAGCAGCGGTCATGTAAACCGCAGGGAGGTACCCGCCTTCGCCGTGGACGACGACCCGGACACCAAATGGTGCGACAATTCCGGGAATGCGGAAAAATTCATAGAGTTCGACCTCGGCAGCGTAAGGCCGGTAAGCGGCTGGAGCGTGCTGCATGCAGGCGCAGAAGACCCTGATTACATTACGGATACCTTCGCCCTGAAGGTACGTAATTCAGCGGATGAAGAATGGCGCACGGCCGATTCCGTTAGCGGCAATACCGAGCCTGAGACCTCGCGCAAACTGAGCGCCCCCGTCCAGGCCCGCTTTGTCCGCCTTAGCATTACCGCAGGCGACCAGGAGGGCGGGAACGTTGCCCGGATATACGAATTTTCGGTTTATTAGATTATTTCAGGAACACGAAGAAAACGGCGAGAACCATGCACAGCATGGCTGCAAAGTGGTTCCACTGAATCGGCTGCCCCTTGAAAACAAGGGACACTATAATGGTAAAGACGGTCAGCGAAATAACCTCCTGAATGATTTTCAGCTGCATAAGGTTAAAAGGACCGCCGTTGATATTAGAACCTATACGGTTGGCCGGAATCATGAAAAAGTACTCAAACAAAGCGACTCCCCAGGACAGCAAAATGATAACTATCAAAGGCCAGTCGGTAGAAATATGCATCTCCTGAAGTTTCAGCTGACCGTACCACGCAAAAGTCATGAACACGTTGGAGATAATCAACAGCACTATAGTCCAGATACCCTGTTGCATAATTATAATCTTTCTATTGTTTCTATATCCAAGTCCATTGTAGCCGCGCCCAAAAGCCCGAGTCTGACGGCAAGGCAACGGTTGCCGTCAACACTGGCCAGCTCGCATTCCAGGCCTGTGAGAGGACCGCTGGTAACACGAATCCTGTCACCGGGGGCAAGCGGCCTGTCCGTAAAGCTGACGGTCTTGCCGCCCTGCTCCACCATCTTGCGGAAGGCATCCATCTCCTCGTCGCGCACTATCGCCGCCTTCCCTTCGAAAGGCAGATAACGCCAGATACGCGGTTCTTTTGCCAATATCCCCACCCTCTCAGATTCTTCACAGCGGATAAAAACAAAACGGGGAATAACGGGAACTTCCACAATCTTGCGGCGGTCGCTCCATTTGCGCACCTCCCTGCGTATGGGCAGATAAAACTCCACTCCACGCGCACCAAGGTTCTCCGCCACCTTCTTTTCCTGGCAACTGCGGACGCAGCCTACATACCAGTGAGCCCCTTTATCCATCTACGCAAGATGAAGGTTGTTCTCCAGTTTGAGGTCATCCTCGTTGAATGACTTCAAGCAGGAGATAAGATAATCTATCATGGCATCCGAGAAGACCCCGTCGTCGGTATAGATACGACGGTCCTTGTCCAGCTCCACGGCAGCCTCGGCGCAGGAAGCCGGAAGCTGCTCAAGAGAATGCAGAAGCTCGGAATTGTTCTTTGCATGAATGTCCACGCCCAGGCCCACATAGGTCTTGCGAGCCACCTCCAGTGCGTCCGGCATCGCGAAGCCGTGACGCGCCGCGCAGCACAGGGCCGCCATCAGCAGATAGAAGTTGGCACTCGCGTCGGAAGCACGCCACTCGAAAGTAGCCTTGTCCGAAAAGTCGCGGGCGACCGGCGTCTCCATCGGATTACAGATGGCGGACATATCCTTGGTACTCGTCCAGCCAAGAGGCACACGCACGAGCGCGCTGCGGTTGGAATGAGACCAGCAAAGAGACGTAGGAGCCTCCTGGTTCGGCACCAGACGCATGAACGACAGCGGATGAGGGTTGCCAAAGGCAGGAAGAGACGTACCGGCATCCATGTAGCCGGCAATGGCCCTGCGGACTGTATCGGTAATGTCACCGCCCTCCGCCATTACGCTCTTGCCGTCCTTTGTAAACTTGCAATGCACGTGCATGCCGGAGCCCGCCTTGCCGGCGGTAATCTTGGGAGCGAAGGTAATAGTCACCCCATAATCGTATGCCAGCTGGCGCATTATCCATTTTGCAACGATAAGCTGCTCGGCCGCATCCTCGATATCTACCGGCAGGAACTCAATCTCGTTCTGCTCGTAAATCTTGCCGTCCATCCGGAAATTGCCCACCTCGCTATGGGCATACTTCACCATTCCGCCAGCCTGCGTAATCAGGCGAACCGCCTCCACGCGGAAGTCTTCGAACTTGTTGAACGGTGCGCTCTCATGGTAGCCCTTCTGGTCGGCAATAGGATACATGCCATCATCTTCAGCAATGATGTAATACTCCAGCTCGCCCATGGTCTGCATCTCCAGGCCCGTCTGCTCCTTGAATACCTGGTGCGCCTTGTGCAGCACGTACTCCGGAGAACTCTCGAAAGGATCTCCGTCACGGTTGAAGAAAGAGCACAGCAGGTCTACCGTGGGCACTTCGGCGAAGGGGTTACGGAAGGCAGTACGATAGCGTGGCACGACATAGAGGTCGCTGCGTCCCGCTTCCACGAAGGGGAACAGGCTGGAGCCGTCTACGCGCTCCCCCGCCTCCAGTATATTCAAAAGATGCTGTTCGTCGCGGACTACGAAATTAAGAGTCTTGAGACGACCGTCCCATCCGCAATAGTGAAAATTCAGAATTTCAACCTTGTTGTCAAGGCAATATTGAACAAGTTCGGAACGAGTCCGTATATGAAGCATGTCGGTTATAAGTTAATAGTTCGCAAATTTAAGATAAAAATCGTATTTTTGCCTTATATGAAGAGATTATTTGTGTTCCTTTTCCTGTCGCTTTCAGCGGCATTATATGCGCAGGACAAGACTCTGCGCCTGGATTACATTTTCTACGGAGATGCCGACCATGCCGGCATAGCCCTCAGCGAATTGCGAAGCCTTGACGGATGGGCCGGCAGACGGAGCCACATGGACGAACTGCCCCTGAAGGGCAACGGCCAGGTAACGGTGCGCGACGAGTCCGGCAACGTGCTCTATCGCACCTCCTTCAGTTCCCTGTTCCAGGAATGGCAGACCACCGAAGAAGCCACCCGCACGAGCCGGAGTTTCGAGAACGTCTTCCTCGTACCGATGCCTGAGGCCAAGGCGACGGTGACTGTCGAGCTCTTCGACCCGCACGCCAGGGTAACGGCCTCCTTCACTCACCCGGTCGACCCTTCGGACATACTCATACGGCCCGCCAATTGCACCGCTGCCTCCAGGGACCTGATGATAAACGGCTCCATAAATGAATGCATAGACGTGCTTATTGTGGCCGAGGGATATACGCCCGGAGAGATGGAGACTTTCTACAAGGACGCCCGCGCCGCCATGGAGGCGATACTTTCCCATGAGCCTTTCAAGGCGATGAAGGACCGTTTCAATTTCCGTGCGGCAGGCCTGGTATCGTCTGAAAGCGGCGTCAGCATCCCCGGCCGGGGAATTTGGAAAGACACTCCCCTTCATTCGCATTTCAATACCTTCTATACAGACCGCTACCTCACTACACTTCACGTAAAAGACCTGCATGACGCTATCGCCGGCATTCCTTACGAGCATATAATCATCCTGGCCAACACCGACTATTACGGGGGCGGCGGCATCTACAACTCCTATACTCTCACGACGGCCCATCACGGGCAGTTCAAGCCGGTGGTTGTACATGAATTCGGTCACAGCTTCGGAGGCCTGGCTGACGAGTACTTCTACGACGACCAGTTCGGCGACTACTACCCTTCCGACACGGAGCCGTGGGAGCAGAATCTTACGACCAAGGTCGACTTCAGCAGCAAGTGGGAGGATATGGTCGGCACCGACGGGGTCGGCGTCCATGAAGGCGGCGGCTACAAGAGCAAGGGCGTATGGCGCGGCTGCGAGGACTGCCGTATGAAGACTAACACCGCGGCCGGATTCTGCCCCGTTTGCCAGCGGGCCCTGGAGCGGCTCATCCGTTTCTATACTGATTGACATTCTGAGGTACTGCCTTCCGGAACTGTAGCCACCCTCGGCTCCATAAGAGGGAGGGGCCCTTTAGGGAGGGGTCGCGAAGCGACGTTCCGGGAGGCAGTACCTCAGAACGTCAGCGAGAAAGTTGCAGAGTAGCTGCCACTGAAAGGGTCGATGCAGGGAGCGAAAGCGACCTGCGTCTTCCGGAAGCCATCCCACTCGATGGTCGGGATACCGAAAAGATTCTTTACGGGCTCCAGGAGCCAGCCGCCGACGTGCGCGGCAAGAATACCAATGCCGGCTCCGGCAAGCACGTCAGTGACCCAGTGTTTGTCGCCCCACAAGCGTTCTGCGCCGGTAAAAACGGCAACGGCATAAGCACCGCCGCCCCAGCCCCAGCCGTAGTCCATACGCGTAAGCTCGGCACCGGTGAAGGCGAAGAGCGTATGGCCCGACGGGAATGACTGATTGTCGCTTCCATCGGGGCGGTTACGGGTTACCGTATACTTCAGCAAAAAGCCGGTTGAGAGGCCGAATACATGTGCTATTGTCTCTTCTATGGTACGGTCGAGCAGGGCATGCCTGGTCGGGACGCCTACGAAGCCCAGTCCCATATGCATGGTGGAAGGTACCAGACGGGTATATGCACCCAGGTCATAGAAAGGTGCTTCCTTACGCAAATCTTCCTGTACGAAGTTCCGGACTTCCGTATCGACGCGGAACTGAGCCCGTGCACAAAGGCAAAGGCACAGCAGGGCTATAGTTGCGAGAAACTTACCGGCGTGCATTATGCTATCTGAGGCCTCCCTCCACGATCCCTGCGCTCTGCGCCTTCCAGATGGCGTTCTTCCATTTTACCTTCCTGAAGCACGGCATAATCCAGACGGGCGTTGAATATATCCACGGCGGCGAAGATAGCCGAACGCATGGACTGGGGGTCTGCCTCGTCACGGCCGGCAAGTTCGAAGGCCGTACCATGGTCGGGAGAAGTCCTTACGATGGGCAGGCCAGCGGTAAAGTTCACACCGTCTTCGAACGACAGCGCCTTGAAAGGAGCCAGCCCCTGGTCGTGATACATTGCCAGGGTGGCGTCAAATTTCTCATAATGGCCGAGGCCGAAGAATCCGTCGGGAGAATAGGGCCCGAATGCAAGTATGCCTTCGGCGGTGGCCTCTTCGATAGCCGGAATGATTATATCCTGTTCCTCGGAGCCCAGCAGTCCGCCGTCTCCGCTGTGGGGATTAAGGCTCAATACTGCAATGCGCGGCTGGTCGATGCAGAAGTCCTCCTTAAGGGACTTGGTCATCAGCCTGAGCTTGCTGAGTATCTTTTCCTTGCTTATGGAACGCACGACATCTTTCAGGGGTATATGCCCGGTAACTACTCCAAGGCGCAGCCTGTGGCTGGTCATGAGCATGGTTACATCCTTTACGCCGAACTGCTGCTGCAGGTATTCGGTATGTCCGGGGAAGCCGAAACCCTGGCCGGACATGGCTTTCTTGTTGATGGGGCCTGTGACCAGAACGTCTATCGTCCCCGCCTTTATGTCCTCGACAGCCTTGTCCAGGGCAGTAATAGCGGCACGGGCGGAATCGGGCGTAGCCTGGCCGGGCTCAGCGAACACGTTCTCGGGCAGGCAGTTCAGAATATTGATGCGCTTGGGCTTGGCATCGCTTGCAGCAGTTATCACATTGGTATCCATCTGCTCTATCTCCGGAATGCTCTTGCGATAGAAGCCGAAAAGCTTGGAAGAGCCGTAGATGACAGGAGTAAAGAACTCCAATACCCTGGGGTCGGAGATGGCCTTGATTATTACCTCGTATCCTATACCGTTGGAATCGCCTTGTGTTATTCCTACTATGGGTTTTCTTTTCTGCATATTATATCAGTTTGTTTTCTGTTGATTCTTCATATCCGGTATCCGGGGGAAGTCCGGGTTTGGAATAGGCTTCCACTGCGAGGCGGTCGCAGCGTTCGTTCTCGGGATGCCCTGCATGACCCTTAAGCCAATGGAACTTAAGCGAAAAGCCCTTTGCAAGGACGTCGTAACGTTCCCAAAGATCGCCGTTCTTCTTCCGCTTCCAGCCCTGCGTTATGGTGTTCACCACATATTGCGAGTCACTCCATACCTCCACTTCCGCACCCTGCCAGCGAATAGCCTCGAGCCCCTTGATGACGGCAAGGAGTTCCATACGGTTGTTCGTGGTGAGCGAGAAGCCGCCGCTCATCTCCTTCCGCAGGCTTCCGCAGCAAAGCACGGCTCCCCAGCCTCCCGGGCCGGGATTACCGCTTGCTGCACCGTCCGTGTACAGGTGTATGGTCTCGCGTTTTTCCATTACAGGTATTCTTGTATCTCGTCGTACTCGTATCCCCTTGTGAGGGCATACTTGATAAGTTTCAGTTTAATCTGGGGATCACCCTCAAGACTCTTGCGCTTGGCTGCCATCAGCTTCTCAAGCTTGTCGGCGGCCTTGCCGGCATCTATGTCCTCCAAGGCCTCCGCTATTGTTTCGGGTGCAATGCCTTTGGCACGCAAGGCATACCGTATCTTCACCACTCCCCATCCTGTAAGGGCAGACTTCTCACGGGCAAAAGCACCTGCATAACGGGCGTCGTCCACAAATTTGTCCTTGACCAGACTGTCCACTACTTCGGCGGCCCTGTTGCTGTCTCCGTCAAGAGCCTTGAACGCCTTCGTACGGACATCGCTCACGCAATACTCCCTTTTGGAGCACTGCGCCTCCAGGCGGTCAAGCACTTTTTTCTGTTCGGAGTCCATATCAGAAATCAAAGCCTATAGAAACATAGAAGCCGGAATCCTGTGCGAAGTTATTGTTTCGCGGAGACCAGGTCCCAAGCATTTTTATCGGGCCGATGGGCGTAACATAAGCGAACTCGAGGCCTGCTCCCCATGCCGCAGGTATCAACGATTCCAGGATATTCTCTTTATTGATAATATCGCCGTATTTATAATACTCCTGGAAATAGCCTCCGGTTGCGGTCATGTAGAAATTGCCCAGCCTGCCCCTGAGTCCGAGTTGTGCGACTCCCACCAGCGGACCTGCCTGGTAGACATTGCCGAATCCTATGAACGGAATCTGGCCGTCAATATAGCGGTTTGGAATAGCGCCGCCCACATAGTTCTTGTGCGACAGCGAGAACTTGGGGTTGTCGGAGTCATAATCGGCCGGCATGAAATTGTTCTCCAGCATGGCCCTGACATGGAGTTCCGGCAGGAGGGCGAATCCGTTGCCGAAGGGTATGACTGTATTGAAATTGACGTAGCCGGTAAAAATCGGGGAGAATTCATCCCCGCCGTACTTCATGAAGTCGTAATCCGCGCCGAAGGTCAGTTTCACACCTTTGGACGGTAAGAAAGAGCGGTCCATGGTATACAAGGTTCCGTTCCCGAAAACACCCAGGAATCCGCCTCTTGTGAGATCCGGATTCAACTTGTAAATGTCGTACCCGTATTTACTCTTAGAAGAGAGGGAGTAATATCGGTACTGCGCTCCCAGGTTGAAGTCCACCGTCTTCCATTTCAGGTTGGAAAGGTAAAGGCGCTCGGAATGACCGCTCCAGCTCGCTTCCTCCGTGGCGCCCATTATTTCAGGATAAATGGACGCGGAGACGTTCCTGGCCATTGCATCAAAGTTGATGGTCGGGAACCAGTCCACGTCCAGGGAAACCTTGCCCCTGACCATCTGGGTACGGCCTAGCTTTGCGTCTATATCAAACTTGATTCCATTGAGCTTATGCGCATTGAAGCCTACGTTGAACAGGAAACTGGCCCATTCTTCAGTATCGAAGCGTACGCCCATGCCAAGCTGGTGGAGAGGGCCCTTGACACAGTCAAATACCAGCCTGTAAGGTTCGGAAGACCCAAGTATGCTGTAGCTAACGGTGGAGAAACATCCGGTAGCTTCAATCTTGGACATCACATCTTCCATTATTGCCTTGTCCACATATGAGCCTGCATCTATCTTTATGACCCTGTGCATATACTTGGACTCGGAATTGGTCAGGCCTTTGAACTCGACGGCATATATCTGGACAGGCGTTTTACTTATGTCTACTGCCTTCGGAGCATTCAAATAGGGTTTCGCCCCCTTCATCAGCTTCTTCACCTCTGCCAGTTCCTCAGACTTTACCAGGGCCGACTCATATCCGCGGTGAATCATGGTGTCGATGGCTACGGGATTGAAGCTCAACATATTGTAACCGTCAAGGTCCGGCTTGATATAGACATCCGGGGCGCTATTGTTCTTCGACAAAGATTCGTAGCCCAGCATGGTGATGAACTGGCTTACTATATCCAGCAGATTGTTGATCTGGGAATACGAAGGGGCCTTGTCGGAGAGGCTAACGCCTATAATAATATCGCATCCCATGGATTTGGCAAGGTCCACAGGGAAATTGTTCCTTACGCCGCCGTCCACCAAAACCATTCCCTCCGTCCTTACAGGCTTGAACATACCAGGTATGCTCATGGTGGAGCGCATGGCTGTCTTAAGCGAACCGTAAGACCAGTTCTTGGCCTTTACGCTCACCATGTCCGCCGCCACACAGAAGAAGGGAATCGGCAATTCGTCGAACGACATGTCGTCCTGATACCCCACGGAATAGCTGGAGAGCATATTGTTTACGTTAAAACCGTAAACGTAGCCGGAAGGCAGCGAGGTCATAAGGGAGTTGCGTCCGAACTCGCGCTTTTCGTTAGGGTCGCCATAACGGACCTGCTCGTCAATCCTGGTCTGGAAATCCTTGTCCGAATAATGGAATGGAACGGAAAGAAGGTAAGTCTCCTTGTAAAGCTTCTGCTGAAGGGAGTAATACGAGCGGTCTATCCTGTCGGTTAGCATCACGGACCAGTCCTGATTGCGGAAAAGTGAATCCATGAACTCCGGGCTGTAGCCCAAGGCGGCGAAACCTCCGACAAGTCCTCCGATACTGGTGCCGAATATTGCATCGACGGGAATCTCCTGTTCCTCAAGATACTTGAGCACGCCCACGTGTGCCGCCCCTTTGGCGCCGCCTCCGCTGAGCACAAGGCCCACGGTCGGACGGTGCTGCTCCTTATGTATCTTGTCCATATGGGCACGCATCTTGACGATGATGGCCGCGTCGGCTTCCGGGCTCGTGCTTTCTACCGCAAGTCCGTTGGCGTGGTTCTGGGCCAGCGCCGGCAAAGTCAGGACGGCGACAGCTATTGCTGCGACCGCTGTCCGGCAAGCATTCCGCAGGCTGCAAGAATGTCCTCGCCTCTGGAGGCTCTTATCGTACATACCAATCCGTGTTTATTAAGTCTGTCCCTGAATTCTTCCATCCTTACGGCCGGGGCACAATCGTAAGGGAAATCCGGTATCTTGTGGAAGCGGATGAGATTGACCCGGCACTCCAGCCCGCCAAGCAGGCGTATGAGCGCATCCGCATGCCGTTTGTCGTCGTTCCAACCGGCGAACATGGTGTACTCGAAACTCACCCTCCGCTGGCCGGAGAAGTCGTACTGCCTGAGCAGGGCGACCACGTCTTCCAGCGGCCACGCCTTCTGCACCGGCATCATCTCCAGCCGCTCGTCCGGGAAGGGGTTGTGAAGACTGATCGCCAGATGGCAGCGGTGCTCGTCCAGGAAGCGTTTCAGCACCGGCAGTACGCCGATGGTGCTGAGCGTGATACGCTTGGGGCTCCAGCCGAAGCCTTTCCCGTCGGTAAGGATATCAATGGCCCTGGATACGGCGTCATAATTGTCCAGCGGCTCTCCCATGCCCATGAATACCGCATTCGTAAGCTCTCCCGCTTCAGGGATGCTGATGAACTGGTTGAGTATGTCGGCGGCATCAAGATTGCCGTGCCAGCCCTGGCGTCCGGTCATGCAGAAACGGCAGCCCATTTTGCAGCCGGCCTGGGAGCTTACGCAAAGGGTCTTTCTGTCCTCATCAGGTATTAATACCGCCTCCACCGCCTCGTTCTCCCCCACTTTGAAGAGGTACTTGACGGTACCGTCGGAGGAGCGGGCGGAGCCTATGGGAGCGGATGTTCCCAGATCGTATTTCTCTTGCAGACGGGCCTTGGAATCCTTGGAAATATTGCTCATTCCGGACCAGTCGGAAACCCTTTTGACATACAGCCATTCGGCAAGCTGACGACCTACAAAAGGCTTCAGCCCGCAGTCTACGGCCAGGGCGGAAAGCTCGTCCGGATTTTTTCCGAGCAACTTTGTTTTCACAATACAAAAATAACGAATTTTCTCTTATATTTGTAAACCTAACTTTTAAAACCACACGTTATGGCTAAAGAAATTGAAACACAAGCCCCTGAAACCAATGCCGCGAAACTCAAAGCATTGCAGGCCACGATCGACAAGATCGAGAAGGATTTCGGGAAAGGAACGATTATGAAGCTGGGAGATCAGCCACAATGGGATGTCCAGGTGATACCGAGCGGCTCTGTCGCACTGGATCACGCACTTGGCATTGGTGGTTACCCCCGGGGACGCATCATCGAAATCTACGGACCCGAATCGAGCGGCAAGACTACTCTTGCCATTCACGCTATCGCAGAAGCCCAGAAGCAGGGCGGAATAGCCGCTATGATCGACGCTGAGCATGCGTTCGACCGCAGCTACGCCCAGGCCCTCGGCGTCAATCTGGAGACCCTGCTTATCAGCCAGCCGGACAACGGCGAGCAGGCCCTCGAGATTGCAGACAACCTTATCCGTTCCGGAGCCATCGACATAGTCGTAATCGACTCTGTAGCGGCACTTACCCCCAAGGCGGAGATTGAAGGAGAAATGGGAGACAACAAGGTAGGCCTCCAGGCCCGCCTGATGAGCCAGGCTCTCCGCAAACTCACCGCCAACATCTCCAAGACCAACACCTGCTGCATCTTCATCAACCAGCTGCGCGAGAAGATAGGCATCATGTTCGGCAACCCTGAGACCACCACCGGAGGCAACGCCCTCAAGTTCTACGCTTCAGTGCGCATCGACGTACGCCGCACCACCCAGCTCAAGGATGGTGACGAGGCCACCGGCAACCGCACCCGCGTGAAGGTCGTGAAGAACAAGATGGCCCCGCCTTTCAAGAAGTGCGAGTTCGACATCGTCTACGGCGAGGGCATAAGCCACGTAGCCGAGATTGCAGACCTGGCCATTGAGTTCGACATCATCCACAAGAGCGGCTCATGGTTCAGCTACAACGGCGAGAAACTGGCCCAGGGCCTGGCGTCCGTGAAGCAGCTCCTCAAGGACAACCCCGAGTTGTGCGACGAGATTGAAGCTCTGGTCCGGGAAGCCCTGGCACAGGTTAAAGACTAAAAAAACGGCGGCCTTTGCAGGTCGCCGTTTTTATCGTTGATGCATTTCTTATTCACCGGGGGTGATTGCGCCCATGGGGCAAGCATCGGCACAAGTGCCGCAGTCGATGCACACGTTAGGATCGATGGTGTAAACATCACCTTCCTTAATTGCACCGGTAGGGCATTCACCCTGGCAGGTGCCACAAGCAACGCAGGTATCTGCAGAAATTTTGTAAGCCATAATTAAGTGTTTTGTTAGTGACCGCAAATTTACGGTATTGTATTTGAATAATCAATACCAAGAATGATTTTTTGCATATATTTGCAGCCATGAAACGCATAGCACTCATACTTGTTTTTTCGCTCTCAGCCCTCATAGCCGCCGCCCAGAAGGACTTCGGCGGAACGGTCCGCTTCGACGCCACTTCTTACGACTTCGGTAAAGTGGACATCAAGGACGGAGCCGTAAGCTGCAGCTTCAAGGTGACCAACATAGGCAAGGACGTACTCAACATCTACGTAGTAACCAGCAGCTGCAGCTGCACGTCTGCCAAGTGGACCCGCGAAGACATCGCCCCCGGAGCCAGCGGCACCATAGACGTGACCTATGCAAACGACGAAGGGCCTTATCCTTTCGATAAAGCCCTTACAGTCTATCTATCGAATCTGGAAAAACCAGTTATCCTTCACGTAAAAGGTACAGCCTACAGCGGCCGTAAAAAGAAGTAACGGTAGCCGCAGTGCCTGTATTTTTACGGGGCCTTTGGCTCCCGAAAAGGGAGGGGACCCGCTTGCGGGGAGGCGCCCCGTAAAATTACAGGCACTGCGGCATCAAACGTTATTCGCGCTCGGCTGTTTTGTCCGGGCTCATCACGACCTCGCCGAAGTTTCCGGAGTTCATGATTTTTGCCACGGCGTCGCGGATACCCTCAGCAGTGAGGGCGTTCACAGCAGCCTCATATTCAGCATCGTAATCTATATTGCCGAAGCGATACCAGTAATTCACTACATCCATCCAGTAGCTGTTCTGGATACGCTTCTCGGGAACGTTCTTCTTGAAGTTCTCCGTCACGCGGGTCATCTGCTCTGCGGTAGGACCCTCGGTCGCAAGCTTGTTGAGACCTGCGGTAGCAAGCTCGCGCAGCTTGTCTGCAGAGCTGGGGTTGGTGTCGAAGTACACCTGAGCCAGAGCACGCTCCACAGGATACTTGACGATGGAGATAGCGGCGGAAGCACCATAGGTACCACCCTCTTCCTCACGCAGGGTCTCGGTATAAATCATATCGAGAATATACTCTGCAGCGGCAAGATTAACCTTCTCGGCAACACTGTAATTCACATCGTAGCTGGAGTAGAACTGGAAAACTGTAGACTTGGGAGTCTGCATATCGACCTTGAACTCGTTGAGCACGCGGCCGGCAGGAATACGCTGTCCGTCATCGACCCAGTTGTATGCCTTCTTACCCTTGGGCAGTGAACCGATGTACTTCTCCACCAGCGGCTTAAGGGTCTCAGCATCAACGTTGCCTACAATATAGACAACGGTACCTGCAGCGTCCTTGAAGAGCTTGCGGTAGTTGCGTTCAACGACCTTCACGTCGGCCTGCTCGAGCACCTTCTCGTCGATGACGACGGAACGGGGGTTGCCTCCGGATACGGTACGCTGGAGCTCCTGCTGGAACTTGAAGTTAGGAGTATTGACCATATTGGGCAGTATGGCAGCAATCTGCTGCTTGCCAACGTTGTACTCGTCGGCATCGAAACGCATGTCCGTAAAGTACAGATAGAAAAGCTGAAGAGTGGTTTCCAGATCCTTGGGCTGGCAGGCTCCGGAGATACCGTGGGTAAGGTTCTCGAAGTAAGGAGTCACGCTCAGCTGCTTGCCGGCCAGCATCTTGGAAACGGTAGTAGAAGGATACTTGGAAACGCCGCCGTTGCTCATGAAGAGGCTCCAGACGTTACTCTCGAAGGACGAAAGGTCTTCGGTAGGAACAAGGGACAAACCGCCGTCCTTGACAAGGCGGATAATCACCTGATCCTTCTTGTAGTCGGTAGGCAGGAAAGCAACCTTCACACCGTTGGCAAGAGTCCACTCGGTAAAGCCCTTCACTAACTCACGGCTCTTCTTCACCTTGCTGCCCTTGAGCTTTGCAGGATCTACAAATTCGCTTGCAATCTCTTCCTCTGCATTGGCTGCGATCTCGGAAGCCTTAACCTTGTTGATAACCTCGAGCAACTGAGCTTCGGTCGGATTCACAAGACCCTCCTTCTGAGGACCGTTGTAAATAACCACCATATTATCGTCGGTGATGATCTGGGCGACAGTCTGGTTGTAAACCTGGTTGGGAACCATCTGCAGAAGCTGTTTTACGAGCTGCGCTGCAACTGAAGGCTCCATAAAAGGCTTGTTGTAGAAGAAGTTCTGGAGAAGAGGTCGAATGAATTCTGCATTCTTACGGGTATCTGCACCTTCCGCGGCCTTCTCATAGCTGCTTATGATTTCATCTTTGGCACGCTGCAGCTCACTGTCGGTAAAGCCATGACGCTTCATCTTTTCGATTTCTGTGTAGAAAGCCTCCAGAGCGGTAAGAGCCTCGCCTTCCTTGAAAGAAACGTCACCGTAAATCACGTCGCAGGTCTCGGTCATCTGTGTATCGCCGAGAGCACCTCCGAGGAAAGGAGCATCGGGTTTGGATGAGATATCCTGCAGGCGCTCGTTCATTACGGAAGAGATGACACCCTTGATAAGATTGGTCAGGACGGCTACGTCTGTATTGTTATATTCCACAGGCAGAGGATCGCTCTTCCAGATAAGCTCTATCTCGCTGTTGGGCTGCTCGGGATCGGTAGCGATACCGATGATGGGCTCCTTGTTGTCGGGGATCTTGATAACGTCCTTGGCCTTGGGATCTACCGGTGCAGGTATGTCGGCGAACAAAGCCTTGATTTTAGCTTCGATCTTGTCGACATCGATATCACCCACTACAATAAGAGCCTGATTGTCAGGACGATACCAAGTCTCGTAGAAATTCACAAGGCTTTCGCGCTTGAAGGTTTCCAGGTTCTCCTGACTGCCGATAATAGAGCAGTCTGCATACTTGGAACCCTTATACATGTACTGCCTGTCCTGCTCGTAGATACGCCACTGGGCGTTGCGGCGGGTACGGCGCTCCTCGAGGATGACTCCCCTCTCGGCGTCAATCTCTTCCTGCTCGTTAAGCACGAAATGGGAATAATCGTGCATCACAAGAAGGCAGGTATCCACAATACCCTCGCGCGTCACAGGCATATTGTTGAGCATGTACTGGGTAACCTCAACACCGGTGGAGGCGTTGATGTTGCGGCCGAACTCGGCGCCAATGCTCTGCAGATACTCAAGCATCTGCTTGCCGGGGAGGTTCTTGAGGCCGTTGAAGCACATATGCTCAAGGAAGTGGGCCAGACCGTCCTGGTCCGGTGTCTCCTGGATAGCGCCCACATGTGTGGCGAGATAGAACTCGGCACGCTGTGCGGGTTTGTCGTTGTGCCGGATGTAGTAGGTCATGCCATTATCAAGCTTGCCAACCTTTACGGCGGAGTCATTGGGAAGCGGAGTCTGTGCGCTTGCCATTACTGCAGCAAATGCTGCTGCAAAGAAAATCAAAACTTTCTTCATATTGTTTTTCGTTAAGGTTTTTGCAAATATAATAATTATTTATTGAAATACAATAATTAAATTTTATTATTCAATGCCGCCTGAAAAGCCCTTGCATTTCGGCCATGGGCCTCGGCAGTCTTGGCAAACACGTGTGTGCCGTCCAGATTCTTGCTGGCACAGAAGAACAGGTTGCCCCCGCCGTAGTCAGGGTTAAGCACCGCATCCAGATACTCCTTGTCCGGAACGCAAATGGGGCCGGGAGGCAAACCGGGATACTTATATGTATTATAAGGTGAATCGAATTCAAGATGACGGTAGAGTATGCGCTTGAGCTCATAATCGTAGCAGTAAGCTACGGTCGGATCGGCCTGGAGCAGCATTCCCCTGTTCAGCCGGTTGATATACACGCCGGCAATCTTCGGCAGCTCGGGCTTGTAATTGGACTCCCCTTTCACTATGGAGGCGAGCACTACCGCCTCTTTGCGGGAAAGCCCCACCCTGGCCGCCTTCACCAGGTTATCGTCCGTCCAGTATGCGTCAGAGGCCTTTTTGCACCGGTCGAGGACATCGCTCAACGATGCTGTCCAGTATATATCATAGCTGGCGGGAAAGAAAGCGGCGAATACATTATCCGGCGTCACCCCGTAAGCGGCCAGCAGCTTTTCATCGTCCAAGGCCCTGATGACGGAAAGGGAATCCATCTGCAGCTGGTGCGATATTTTGCGGGCGATTTCCTTTTTGGTCCTGAGGGAACCTGCAAGCGTAAGGCGTACTGGCGCCTGCCAGCCGTTATTGAGCATGCGGGCCACATATACGCTGGTGCATGATGAACCTATGAGGTAGTGCCCCGGTTTGATGAATGAGGCCACTTCCTTCTGCGCAAACACCTTGCGCAGACGTTTCTCGCTGAGTATTGTAAGCTGCGTCTTGAGGCTTTCTATAACCTCGTCAGGGCCGTCGCCCTCATCCACGAAAAGTTCCGCGTTCCCGTAGAAATTGGGCAGCCTGTTATCCCTCAACCAGTTGTAGGCGACGAACGCAGCTATTGCCAGCAGAAGGACTACCAGAAGCTTTGCAATAGTCTTCATCGGCGGCGCAGGACTATGGTGTCACCCTCGGCCGGTTTGTAGTCGGCAGACAGTTTGTTCATGCGGCGTATTGCCGAGAGTTTGACGCCGAAGCGCTGTGATACCGCCCTTAAGGACTCAGGCTCTTCTCCGAAGATGTACTTCTCGGAGCCACGGGCGCCCTTGTTCTTCTTCGCCTTCAGGAACACCACGTCACCGGCCTTGAGAGGCTCGGAGGCCTTGAGATCGTTAAATGAAAGCAACTCTTTGAGGAAGAGGCCGTTGACAGCAGCGATAGACGCGTAGTCATCACCTTCCACGGCATAGATGCAAGGAACGCCGTTGATTTCGTAAACCGTGCGGGACAAGGAGAAATGATACTCTTCCTGGACCTTTACGGGCTTGACTTCAACGGGCTGCTCTACCACCTGAGGAGTCTCAGGCACAACGGTATCCTGGTCGAAACGGTACAGCCTGTACTCTTCAATCACTTTGACAAGCTTCTCCGCATAGCGGGGGTCGGTGGCATAGCCGGCGCTCTTAAGCCCCACAGCCCATGCCTTGTAGTCGGTAGGTTCGAGCTCGAAGAGGCCCTTGTAGCGGTCCCTGTAGCGCAGGAAGTCAGAATGGTCGCGGAAAGAGGCTTCAGGATTGGAATAGACACGGAAGCACTCGTTTTCCTTGTCGTCGTCCCTGTACATCTTCTTTCCCCTCCAGTCCGCGTGGCACTTAATTCCGAAGTGGTTGTTGGCCTTGACGGCCAGGGCCGACTGGCCTGCGGCGGACTCCACGAGGCCCTGGGCAAGGGTGATGGATGCCGGTACACCGGTACGCTTCATCTCGGACCTGGCTATCGGAGCATACTTTTCTATGTACTTCTCATAGGCCCCGTCTGTCGCCGAAATGGCCAGCAGGGCAGCGAGTATAATGAACAAATACTTTTTCACAAGTGCGAAGATACTAAAATTCGAAAACATCGCAATCGGATGCCGCTTCGGCATTCGGAAATACTTCCCTGCACTCTGCAAGAAGCGCGCCGATATCTGCGATGCGGGAAGAATAATGGCCTATGACAAGCTTGCCGGCGCCGGCCTTAAGCGCGCATTCAGCTGCCTGCGCCGCCGTCGAATGGAAACGGACCGCGGCTTTGTCGGCCATGTCGTTCATGTATGTCGCCTCGTGATAGAGGCAGGTTACGCCTTTTACGTACTCCGGAAGCTCGTCGAACGGAGCCGTATCGGAGCAGTAGGCGTAGGACTTGGCCACGTAAGCGGGATTCTCCTGCCTGTGGCGTTCAGTTACGGTCTCGTCGAAGCGGAAACCGTAGCAGTCTATTTTATGCTTCAGCGGGAAAGCGCTGACCGTAAGATGCTTGGACGTATGGATCAGTTCCGGCGCCTTCATCTGGAGAGGATGGAAGCGGAGCTCGAACAGATCCTCGGATCCGAAATAGCTCTTGTAGAAATTGAGTATGCCCCCCAGAGCCTGCGGCCCGTAGATATCAAGCGGAGCCGTACGCCCGTACATAGCCATGGAGTTCAGCAGACCGAACAGGCCGAAAAGATGGTCTCCATGTATGTGGGAGATGAAAATGGCTTCCAGCTTCACGAAGGAGAAGTGGCACTTGCGCATCTGCTTCTGCGTCCCTTCACCACAATCAATAAGAAACAAGCGCCCGTTCGCAGTGAGCATCTGGGCGCTTGGATTTCTATCAGAAATGGGCATGGCCGAAGCCGTGCCCATTGTCGTGACGCTGAAGAGCATTACTTGGAAGCCTTCTCGAGTTTCTCCTTGAGTGCTGCCAGGGCGTCGATGTCGCCGAGGGTGGCCTTCTCCACATTGGAGTTGACCTTCTTGACAGCCTTCTTGGTGGTCTCGGCCTCGGTAGCGGCGGCCTTCTCCTTCACCTCCTGGTAAGTGCGCAGGTGGCTGAGGATGATGCGGCGGGTGCTGCGACGGAGCTCGACAACCTTGAACGGAAGCTTCTCGCCTGCAACTGCAGCCTTGCCGTCTTCCTTGACGATCTCGCGGTTGAAGGCAAATCCTTCCACGTCGCCGTCCAGGGTGATCATTGCGCCCTTGTCGGTGACGGAAGCTACGGTGCCCTCTACGGTGCTGCCCACGGGGAACTTGGCCTCAATCTCATCCCAAGGGTTGGTGGTGAGCTGCTTGTGGCCGAGGCTGAGTTTGTGGTTGGCCTCGTCGAAGTCGAGAATCTGGACCTCGATGGTGTCGCCTGCGTTGACAACCTCTGAAGGATGCTTGATCTTGTTCCAGCTGAGGTCGCTGATGTGTACGAGACCCTCTACGCCGTCCTCAAGCTCAGCGAATACGCCGAAGTTGGTGACGTTGCGGACGGTAGCAGTGTGCTTGCTGCCGACGGGATACTTCTCGCGGATATTCTCCCAAGGATTGACGGTGAGCTGCTTGAGACCAAGGGAGATCTTGCGGGCCTCACGGTCGATGCTGAGAACCTGTGCCTCAACTTCCTCACCCTGCTTCAGGAACTCCTGAGCGCTGTGGAGACGAGGGCTCCAGGACATTTCGCTAACATGTACGAGACCTTCCACGCCGGGTTCGATCTCGATGAATGCGCCGTAGTCTGCGAGCAGGATGACCTTACCCTTGACCTTGTCACCAACCTTGAGGTTAGGATCGAGGTTATCCCAAGGATGAGGAGTAAGCTGCTTGAGACCGAGAGCGATGCGCTTCTGCTGCTCGTTGAAGTCGAGCACGACGACCTTGATCTTCTCGTCCAGGGAGACGATCTCCTCGGGGTGGTTGACACGGCCCCAGGAAAGGTCGGTAATGTGAATGAGACCGTCCACACCGCCGAGGTCCACGAACACGCCGTAGTTGGTGATGTTCTTGACCACGCCCTCGAGGACCTGTCCCTTCTCGAGCTTACCGATGAGCTCGGCCCTCTTGGCCTCCTGCTCAGCCTCGAGCAGTGCCTTGTGGGACACGACCACGTTGCGGTACTCGTTGTTTATCTTGACAATCTTGAAGTCAATGGTCTGGTTGACATACTGGTCGTAGTCACGGATAGGCTTGATGTCGATCTGGGAACCGGGCAGGAAAGCCTCGATACCGAATACGTCGACGATCATACCGCCCTTGGTGCGGGTCTTCACGAAACCCTTGACGACCTCGTCCTTCTCGAACGCTTCATTGACTCTGTCCCAAGACTTGAGTGCACGTGCCTTCTTGTGGGAAAGGACGATTTGTCCCTTCTTGTCCTCAGGGGACTCCACGAGAACCTCCACCTTGTCACCGACCTTGAGGTCAGGATTGTAGCGGAACTCAGTTGCCATGATGACACCCTCGCTCTTGCCACCGACGGAAACGACTACCTCACGCTTGTTGATAGCGGTGACTTCGCCTTCCTTGGTCTCGTTGGCGTCGATACGCGCGAGAGTCTTGTCGTACGCAGCCTCGATTTCCTCTTTCTCTGAAGCTCCGTAGACATCTTTGCCGCTTTCAAACGCTTCCCAATCGAATTCTTCGGGAGCGACGGACGCATTCAGCATCTGAGCAGCCTTGGTTACTTTTTCTTCATTTTCCATTTTAAACTAAACTTTTGAAAAACTAGTAATTAAACATTATGTATTGTGCTTGTGGGATTTCCATCCCTACAAAAGCGCGCAAATTTAGGTAAAATAATTGATAATAAGAAAAATATTATTATTATTTTTGTGGTATGGAAACGATACTTACCGCCCCCATTCTCCAGTGGTTTTCAGACAACCACTCCTGGATCCAGATAATTCCGCTGGTATGCGGCATTACCTATATGACGCTCCAGATTTTCCAGCATAAGTGGATGTGGTACTTCAGCATACTCACTTCCATAGCAGCCCTGACGGTTGCCGTGACCAACTTGAATGACGGAACATGGGCTCCTCTCTGGGCTCAGGTAGCTTTGAATGCGTACCTTATCGTTATCGCCATAATAGGAATCATACGCTGGCGCAAGTTCGATCAGGAAAGCGGCGGCAAGATTCACGTGGTGCACCTGACCAAGCAGCGCCTGCTGATGACATTCTGCACAATAGCCGTCCTTACACCCGTCTTGTCTTTCATTTTGAGCAAGACAAGCGACCCCATGCCGGTTCTGGATGCAGCATCCCTTGTCTTCAGCATCGTCGCGGCCTGGCTGCTTTCCCAGTCCCATGCCGAGCAGTACTTCTACTGGATTATCGCCAACACTCTCATAGTCTCCGTTTACGCCACACAGGAAAAATGGCTGATGGCTATCATGTATTCCCTGTACATAGTCACCTGCGTCATCGGCTTCATGAACTGGAAGAAGAACGGAGTTGTCGTTGAATGATTCCTTCAGATAATTACCCTTCCTCGGCCCTCCGCGATGCGGTAGAGGCCATAAGCTCCCTGCCGGGAGTAGGAAGCCGCAGTGCCCTCAGGCTGGCGCTCCACCTCCTGAAGCAGCCGCCGGAGAAGATACACCGTTTTGCGTCCGCCGTCGACAATCTGGCGGAGGGCGTCCACTATTGCAAGACCTGCATGATGGTGGCCGACGGAGACCAGTGCGACATATGCGCCGACTCCCGCCGCGACCATGATACCATCTGCGTAGTCGAGAGCGTCCGGGATGTCATGAGTATCGAGGCCACCGGTCAGTATCATGGTGTGTATCACGTACTTGGCGGCATAATCTCCCCCATCAACGGAGTTGGGCCGTCGGACCTTACCATCAGGGAACTGGTCGCACGCGTCGGCCCCGGAACCGAGGTCGTGCTGGCCCTTTCCGGCGACGTTGAAGGAGAAACCACGGCATTTTATATTTACCGTCAGATAGAAGGCAGCGGCTGCAAGGTTACAACTCTGGCCCGCGGCCTCGGATTCGGTGACGAACTGGAGTACGCCGATACGCTTACCCTCGGCCGCTCCATAGTCAACCGGCAGATTTTCAAACCTTAAGCTTATGGGAATACTTGAGGCCATTCTTGTGGCCGTTTCACTTTGCGCCGACTGCTTTGCCGTCACTCTCTGCTCGAGCGTGACACTTAAAGACTTGCGCTGGAATTCAGTGGCGAAAGTAGCCGCTGTTTTCGCCGTCATCCAGGCCGGGCTTCTGCTCGCCGGCTGGGCCTTCGGCAGCCTCTTTGCGTCTTACGTAATCAAGATATCGCACATCATAGGCTTCCTGCTGCTGCTCTACGTCGGCGGTTCTATGCTGTATGAGGGTATTCGCGGCAAGGAGGAAGTGCGAAAACTCGACAGCTGGCGCAACATCGTCCTCGGAGGCATAGCCACCAGCATCGACGCCCTTGCCGTCGGCGTCGCACAGTCCATGGAAGACACCAGCTGGAACGGCTTCCTGCCGCTGCTGATTGCCGTTTTCGCCGTCACCGCCCTCTCCGCCGTCCTCGGCATCTGCGGCGGCCGCTTCATCGGCAGGCGTGTCGGGCGCGTCGCCGAAATAATCGGCGGCCTCGTCCTCATCGCCATCGGCGTCTCCCTCCTCTTCTAGCAGCGCTGATAGAGGCAACAGGCAGTCCGGTTGCGGGGCCTTTGGCTCCCGAAAAGGGAAGGGGCCCACGAAGTGGGAAGGCGCCCCGCGAACGGAGCTGCCTGGGCCGGCAAAAGCAGCGATGCGTTAAGCTACTTACAGCTGAAGCGGTAGGCGCAGGTGTGGCGATAGGTTTCGCCGGGGCGGAGAATGGTGTTAGGGAACTGCGGGTGATGGACGCTGTCCGGGAACTTCTGCGTCTCGAGGGCCAGGGCGCCGCGGAACACGATGGCGTGCCCGTACTTGTCGACCGTCTTGCCGTCCCCGAAGAAATTGCCGCTGTAGAACTGCAGGCCCGGCTGGTCGGAAAGGACCTCCATGAAGGTACCGGACACGGGGTCGAACACGGTGGCGTTCACGGTAAGGGAACCAGTCCCGTCAACATCCAGCACCCAGTTATGATCGTACCCGTGACCGTTATGAAGCTGAACATCATCGGCGTCGATACGCTCCCCTATCGGATGCGGCTCACGGAAATCGAAAGCCGTCCCGTCAAGCACCACCACCTCGTCGCCGGGAATGAGCTGCTCGTTCACGGGCGTTATAGCATACCCCTTGATCATAAGCATATGCCCGAGGATGTCGCCGTCGCCGCTGCCCTTAAGGTTGAAGAACGAATGGTGCGCCAGGTTCATGGGCGTAGGGGCATCGGTCGTTGCCTCAAACTCAACTTTCAGTGAGGAATCGGAAGTTAGCGTGAACGTGGCACTTATGGTCTTGTTGCCGGGAAAGCCGCCGAGGCCGTCGGGATGGACCACCCGCATCTTGATGCTGCTCTTTCCCTGCTCCACAACGTCCCAGACAAGATTGTCTATACCCACGAAACCGCCGTGCAGAGTATTCTCGCCGTCGTTCTTGTCAAGCTCATAGGTAACGCCGTCCAGCTCGAACGACGCCCCGCCTATGCGGTTCGCAACCGGTCCGGGGCTGGAGCCGAGAAAACGCTCGCCGGGATTGTTCACGTAGGCTTCGATGTTGCCGTATCCAATTACCACGTCCCGCAGGCAACCGTCCCTGTCGGGCACCCACAACGACACTACGCGGGCGCCGTAATTCGTAATCTGCGCAGTCAGGCCGCCGCCCTGGATAGTGTAAAGGGATACCTGCTTGCCGTCGATTTCCGTATTGAACGCCGATTCCGGCAGGAGCTGAACGTGCTTGGCGCAAGCGGCAAACACCACGAGCGCCAGAATGGGAACGAGTCTTTTCATAACATTTTCTTGTGCTTGAAAATCATCCAGATACCAACGATGAGGAAGACCATCAGGAGGGCAATCGCAAGCCAGGCCCACCACTTGTCGGCAAGAGGCAGGGTGACGTTCATGCCGTAGAAGCTGGCGACCAGGGTTGCAGGCATGAGGAGCAGCGAAATGAGGGTGAAAATCTTCATTATGCTGTTCTGCTCCAAGTTGATAAGGCCCACTACGGTCTCCTGCAGATACTCCAGCCTCTCAAAGGCGAAGTTGGTATGGTTGATCAGTGATGCTACGTCCTGGAGAATAACGCCAAGGTCCTCGCGGATATCGGAATTCTTAGGGCAGCGTTTACTCTTGATTATATTGGAAAGCAGTCGCTGCTTATCCACAATGTTCTCACGGACGAACATGGCGTTCTCCTGCAGCTGATTGATGTCCAGGAGGAACTCCTCGTTTATATCTTCCTGCTGGTTGATACGTTTGCTGAACTGGGAGACGTCTTTGGAGATAAGCTCCACGATATCTGCGTCCAGGTCCACACGTTTGTCCATAATCTCCACGAATACGGTGAAGCCGTCGGGGAACTGGTCCGGCAGGGCCTGGATCTTGCGCTGCAAGGTGTCGAAGGAACGGAGGGGAATCTCACGGAGGGTCGTGATGCTGCGGTCGGCCAAGATGAAGGATACAGGATCCATCAACATCTCGTCGTCGGCGGGAGACAAGAAGTTGGTGTTGGCGTATATGGCTTTGTCGTCCTCCCAGAAGCGGGAAGAACTTTCGATTTCCTCAGCTTGCGCCCGGCTTTGGATTTCCGTGTCGAGGAATGCCTCAACGGCCCGTTTTTCCTCACCGCTCGGGGAGATGAGGTCTATCCAGAGTACGTTGTCCTTGCCGATGGCAGTCAGTTGTTTTTCTGCTTGGGCGAGACGGATCTCAGCCCCGGAGCGGTAGAAAATTCTGATCATCTTGCCTTCCTCCTATTACAGCTCTATCCGGCAAAGGTAAAAATTTTTTATAAAAAAAAGAGCCCGAATGACTTCGGGCCCTTAATTTTTACGATTTTTTGATTCTACCTGGCTTTGCCGTTGGAACCGAGGACGTTGACAATCTTGTGAACGTACATCTTCTTCATCTCCTCACGTGCCGGCTTGAGGTACTGACGGGGATCGAAGTGGCTGGGGTTCTCAACAAAGTGCTTGCGGATGGCGGCGGTCATTGCAAGACGGCTGTCGGAGTCGATGTTGATCTTGCAGACTGCGCTCTTGGCGGCCTTGCGGAGCTGCTCCTCGGGGATACCGATTGCATTGGGAAGGTTGCCACCGTACTGGTTGCACATGTCGACATACTCCTGAGGGACGGAGCTGGAACCGTGGAGAACGATGGGGAAACCAGGGAGTTTCTTCTCGATGGCCTTGAGCACGTCGAATGCGAGGGGCGGAGGTACCAGACGACCGGTCTGAGGGTCACGGGTGCACTGCTCGGGAGTGAACTTGTAAGCGCCGTGGCTGGTGCCGATGGAGATGGCGAGGGAGTCGCACTTGGTCTTCTTGACGAAGTCGATAACCTCCTCGGGCTTGGTGTAATGGGATACTGCAGCGGAAACCTCATCCTCTACGCCAGCGAGTACTCCGAGCTCTGCCTCGACGGTGACGTCGTGCTTGTGGGCATAGTTGACAACCTTGCGGGTGAGCTTGACGTTCTCATCGTAAGGGAGGGAGGATGCGTCGATCATAACGGAGGAGAAACCGAAGTCTACGCAGCTCTTGCAGAGTTCGTAGCTGTCGCCGTGGTCGAGATGGAGAACAATCTGAGGCTTCTTCCAGCCAAGTTCCTTGGCATACTCGACAGCGCCCTGAGCCATATAACGGAGAAGGGTCTGGTTTGCATAGTTACGTGCACCCTTGCTCACCTGGAGGATGACGGGAGACTTGGTCTCCGCCGCGGCCTGGATGATGGCCTGGAGCTGCTCCATGTTGTTGAAGTTGAATGCGGGGATGGCGTAACCGCCCTTTACGGCCTTTGCGAACATCTCGCGGGTGTTCACCAGACCAAGATCTTTAAAGGAAACTTTCATAATTGATATAACAGTATAAACTAACGTTCTTGTAAATCACGCAAATATAGCAATTCTTTTCAAAAGAATTAGTATCTTTATCGCGAAATCATCATTTATTATGAGCGGAAAAGTCATAATATTCTCAGCGCCGTCCGGAGCCGGAAAAAGTACGGTGGTCGGACACCTCCTGGGCCTGCATCCGGAGTTCGAATTCTCCATCAGCGCAACATCCCGAGCCCCGAGGGGCCAGGAACAGGACGGCGTTGAATATTACTTCATAAATGCCGGGCGTTTCCGCGAACTTATTGCGGAAGACGCCTTCGTGGAATACGAAGAAGTTTATCATGACCGCTTCTACGGCACGCTGAAGTCGGAAGTGGAACGCATATGGGCGAAAGGCCACGTGATTGTGTTCGACGTTGACGTGAAAGGCGGCGTAAGCCTGAAAAAGTATTTCAAGGATGCGGCCCTGTCCGTACTGATAGTGCCGCCGTCCATGGAGGTGCTGGAGCAGCGCCTCCGCGGACGTGCCACCGACACTGAAGAAGCCATTCGCGAGCGCCTGGACAAGGCCCAGTCGGAGCTCGACTTTGCCGCCGGACGATTCGACCGCGAACTGGTAAACGACAAGCTGGAAGACACCTTCGCCAAGGCGGAGGCAATGGTTGACGAATTCCTATGCGCATAGCGGTTTACCCCGGTTCCTTCGACCCGCTGCACATCGGTCATCAGGCCATAATGGAATACCTGACGCACGACAGCGGCTTCGACTGGGTATACCTGGTCATTTCCCCGCAAAACCCTTTCAAGGACCCTTCCAAAGCGCTCACCGGCGAGCAGCGGTACAGGGCCGCAATAGATGCCGCCCGCAGGCATCCGGACCTGCATGTCTGGGTAGACAACATAGAGCTGGACATGGAGCCGCCCCATTATACCATACGCACCCTGGATGCACTGCGCCTCCGCGAGCCGGAGAACGAGTTCGTCCTGGTAATCGGTGCCGACAATCTTTACAGCATGCCGCGTTGGCGTGATGCCGAACGCATTCTCACCGAATACGGTGTGGTCGTCTATCCCAGGAGAGGCTTCGACCTTGAGCAAATAAAAAAGGGCATCCTGGAACAGATACCCTTAAGCAAGATTGAGATTCTCAACTCCCCTCTCGTCGACATATCCTCAACCCGCATCCGTGAAGGCCTAGACGCCGGGCTCGATATGAGCGAATGGCTGATGTAACAAGGTAATAAAAAAGTGGAGCTCGAGGCTCCACTTTTTTTATTGCTCATCCGGCTGGTTGTTACCGTAGTCCGGACCGGGACCGTCCTGAGGGCCACCCTGCTGGCCGCCGAAGCCGCCGTTGCCGGGGTTGAATCCTGCACCGCCCTGAGGGCCCTGGGCGCCACCCTGGGCAGCCTTGGCCATATCTTCAGATGCGGCATGCCATGCAGCCTCGAGTTCGGAATTGTAACGCTCGATGGCGCTGAGGTCCTTGGCCTCGACAGCTTTCTTCAGCTCTGCGCATGCGCTCTCGATAGCGTTCTTCTTGTCGGCAGGAATCTTGTCGCCGTATTCCTTGAGGTTCTTCTCGGTCTGGAAGACCATTGCATCGGCATTGTTGATCTTGTCGACGCGCTCCTTCTCTGCCTTGTCGGCCTCTTCGTTGGCCTTGGCTTCGTCGCGCATACGCTGGATTTCAGCGTCGCTCAGGCCGCTTGAGGCCTCGATACGTATGCTCTGCTCCTTGCCGGTGGCCTTATCCTTTGCGGACACGCTCAGGATGCCGTTGGCGTCGATGTCGAAGCTCACCTCGATCTGAGGTATTCCGCGGGGTGCGGGTGCTATGCCGTCCAGATGGAATACGCCGATCTGCTTGTTGTCCTTGGCCATGGGGCGCTCGCCCTGGAGCACGCGGATCTCAACGCTGGGCTGGTTGTCGGCCGCGGTGCTGAACACCTGGCTCTTCTTGGCAGGGATGGTGGTGTTGCTCTCGATGAGCTTGGTCATAACTCCGCCGAGGGTCTCGATACCGAGGCTCAGAGGGGTAACGTCGAGCAGCAGCACGTCCTTCACGTCGCCGGTGAGAACACCGCCCTGGATAGCAGCGCCGATTGCCACGACCTCGTCGGGGTTGACGCTCTTGTTGGGCTCCTTGCCGAAGAACTCCTTCACCAGTTCCTGCACCTTGGGAATACGGGTAGAACCGCCTACGAGCAGGACTTCGTCTATCTGGGATGCGGTAAGCTTTGCATCTTCCAGGGCCTTGCGGCAAGGCTCGATGCTGCGGCGGAAGAGGTCGTCGCAGAGGGCCTCGAACTTGGCACGGCTGAGGGTCTTCACGAGGTGCTTGGGCATACCGTCGACAGCGGTGATGTAAGGCAGGTTGATTTCTGCGCTCACTGCGTTGGACAGCTCGATCTTAGCCTTCTCGGCAGCTTCCTTGAGACGCTGGAGGGCCATAGGGTCCTTCTTCAGGTCCATGCCTCCGTTCTCGGATGCGAATTCGCTTGCCAGCCAGTCGATGATGGCCTGGTCGAAGTCGTCGCCGCCGAGGTGGGTGTCACCGTTGGTGGAACGGACCTCGAATACGCCGTCGCCCAGTTCCAGGATGGAGATATCGAAAGTACCGCCGCCAAGGTCATAGACAGCGACCTTCATGTTCTTGTTCTTCTTGTCCAGACCGTAGGCCAGTGCGGCTGCGGTAGGCTCGTTGATGATACGCTTCACATCCAGTCCGGCGATCTTACCGGCCTCCTTGGTGGCCTGACGCTGGCTGTCGGAGAAGTATGCAGGTACGGTGATAACCGCCTCGGTGACAGGCTGACGGAGGTAATCCTCAGCTGTCTTCTTCATCTTCTGAAGGATGATGGCGGATATCTCCTGAGGGCTGTAGAGGCGTCCGTTGATATCCACACGGGGAGTGTTGTTGTCGCCACGGTTCACCTTATAAGGTACGCGTGCGACTTCCTTGCTCACCTGGTCGTAGGTCTCGCCCATGAAGCGCTTGATGGAGAAAATGGTGTTGCCGGGGTTGGTAATAGCCTGACGCTTTGCAGGAGATCCAACCTTGCGCTCGCCATTGTCTGTGAATGCAACAACTGACGGCGTAGTACGAGCGCCCTCGTCGTTGATGATAACGGTAGGCTGGTTGCCTTCCATGACGGCTACGCACGAATTGGTGGTGCCGAGGTCAATTCCAATAATTTTTCCCATATCTATAATCTTTTATTTTGTTTTACTTCTGTCACTCCGGACCTCTTGCGGTCCGCATCTTCAATCATCAAATCTTTTGCCATCCCGCATTTGCTGACAAATTGTCATATTTTGCATATATTTGCGTTATGGTTTACAGAGAATTGACAGCGGAAGAATATGCCGGGCTTGCCTCGCGAATTCTGTACGAAGACAATCACTTGCTGATAATCAACAAGTTGCCCGGAGAGATCACGCAGGGCGACAAAACCGGTGACGAGTGTCTGGCAGAAACCTATAAAGCGTTCATCGCTCAACGCGACAACAAGCCGGGACAAGTGTTCCTGGGTATCCCCCACCGCCTGGACAGGCCCGTCAGCGGCATCTGCGTGCTGGCCAAGACCAGCAAGGCCCTCGGGCGTCTGGGCGTCATTTTCAAAGAAGGACGCGCGCACAAGACTTACTGGGCCCTGTGCTGCAACAAGCCCGAACCCGCAGAGGGACATCTGGAGGACTGGCTGATCAAGAACGAGCCGAAAAACAAATCCTATATTACGACGGAGCGCCCCGGCGCCAAACTGGCCAAACTGAACTACCGCTGGCTGAAAAGCACCGAACGATACCATTTGATAGAAGTGGAACTGCTGACCGGCAGGCACCACCAGATACGCTGTCAGCTGGGAAACATAGGCTGCCCGATAAAAGGCGACCTGAAATACGGAGCGCCCCGTTCCAACCCCGACGGCAGCATATGCCTCCATGCGCACGAGATTCGTCTGGAGCACCCCGTCAAGCACGACGAGCTGCATGTAACAGCCCCGCCGCCCTCCAGCTGGCCGGTCTAGTTTATCTTACTCAGGCTGCGCGCATACTCGCTGGGCGTAGTGTGCTCGTTGAGCTTGAAAGCCATGTTGAATGATACGGTGGTGTGGAATCCGCTCATCAAGGCCACCTCACTCATTTTTAGGCCCGAGTCTTTGCGGATGAGTTCCATTGCATATTTAACCCTGTAGTAATTTACCAGCTGGTTAAAATTACGTCCTGCATGGAAATTAATCGCTTTGGACAAGTACAGACGGTTGGTCCGCGTCATCCGGGACAAGTCATCCAGACCGAAATCCTCCTGCAGATATGGCTTCTTTACTTCCATAATCTTGACTACGTCGTTGTACAGGATTGCAGAGCGGCTGTCGGAATCCACATACTGCACCGGCTGCTTGTAGCCTGAGCCCTTCAGTCCCTGGCGTATCATCTGCTCTTTCCTGCGACCAAGAAACAAGGTTCTGCGCGTACGTACGCGATAATACTGCATGCCGAAAAATACGGCAAGCATGGCGAGCAATGCCCATGACCCGGCAGGCCACCTGACCAGCACGCATAGCCAGACTCCCGTAAGCATAAAGAAGGACAGATGCAGCAGGCTCAGGTAATCCAGAACCCCGGCCCATACGGTAGATACCATGAACAACGGAGGAACATCAGCGAACCGGCAGTATCCCCTGTGAAAGGAGAAGCAAGACACCAGCATTGTACCGCCAAGTACAAAAGCCCATGACGGAGCTCCTGAGAGTTTAAAAGAAAAGCATACCAGAATCGACAGCAACACGGCGGCAGCAGACGGATGAGCTGCTTCGTGAGGCGCAGGATAAAGAATCAGAAGCTGCAAAGCGCACCACAGATTCAGGCACAGTACAGCCGGAGACAATGCACCGGCCGAAAAGAAATCATACAATGACAACAGCGGCATAAGCAACAATGCACTCAGCCGTAAAAGTTTGTGGGATCTGATTTTTATTTTCATAACGGAGCCAAAAATATAAATTGGCTCCGAGATTCAGGGGGTCAGAAAAGAGGTATTTTTGAGGGTTTACGATTCTTTCGAAACTTTCTCTTTTGGTCCCTTGATTTTCTCTTTAATCTGGTCGAAGCCTTTGCCGTAAACTCCTGTTACAGAAGATACTGAAAGGAATGCATTGGAGTCTACCGTCTTCACCATACGGAGCAGCATGCTCAGGTCCGATTTACGGGTAAGCACCATGAGGACCTCGGTACTGTGCTTGGTGTACCAGCCCTTTCCGTCCAGTACGGTCACACCACGGTGAAGATCCTGGGTAATACGGTCGGCAATTTCTGCATATTTCTGGGAGAGGATGAACACCTGCACAGACTGGCGCGAACCGGAAAGGTAAAGGTCAAGAACGGTGCTGTTCACCATCACCAGTATGAAACCGTATACAACAGTAGTCACTTTCTCAGTCCAGGGCAGCAGCTCCCCTTCCGGAGAGTAGGAAGGAACCAGCATGGAAGAAAGGATGATGACAACATCCATCCAGAGTATCATACGTCCCGGGGATACATTCCTGTACTTGTTGACAATAAGCGCAATAATGTCGGTTCCTCCGGTACTTCCGCCCTGTGACATGGTCATGCCTATACCTACTCCCACAAGGATACCGCCCATGATGGTACTCATAAGCTTACCGTTGTCTATGGCGAGCGCCTGGGTTATCTCCGCAGGAATCGCACCCTGGAGGGCATTGAGGCCCACGGATGCCAGGATTACAGCATACACGGTCTTGCCGCCGAATCCCTTGCCAAGGATGAACATGGCAATGACCAGCAATACTGCATTAACCACGAAGTAGGTAGAACCTATCTTGATGAAACCCTTCGTGGCATACTGAACGATTGCAGCAGCACCGGACACTCCCCCGCCGACCAGGTTGTTGGGAATGAGGAACAAGTTCCAGCCCGTCACATAGAGCAGGATGCCCAGGGTGATAAGGGCGTATTCCTTTACAAAAACAAATGCGGATTTCTTACTGAGCGGCATCTTTCTTCTTGTTTTTAACGATTCCGGCCTTGATTTCGTCAAAGCCTTCCCCATATACGTTATTGGTAGGCGACACGGACATGAACGCCTTAGGATCTATCTCCTTGATCATCTTGGACAGCTGAGGGAGCTCTTTCTGATTGATGAGGATAAGCAGCACATCCTTATCCTGCTTGGTATACCACCCCTGGGCCTTCAGCACCGTGACGCCGCGGGACATGACGTCCGTAATATAATCGGCAATCTCCTTATGCTTGCGTGAGAACACCAGCAGCTGGTAGGAAGACTTCTTTCCCCCGACCACAAGGTCTATCATGAGCGAGAAGGTTACAACCTCAACAATACCGTAGCAGGCGTCCGAGAAAGTTTTATCAGGAAGGAAAAGCAGCAGGGAGATAATAGCAAGGTCGGACACAAGGAATGCCGTACTGAGAGAAATAGGCCAGTACTTGTTGATCATAAGGGCTATGATGTCCGTACCGCCGGTACTTCCGCCGAAACGTATCACCAGCCCGATGCCAACGGCCTCTGCAGCACCTGCCAGGATAGGTATCAGGATAGTTTCCTGGATATAGAAGAACCGGCCCTCAAGGCTGTGCAGGAAGACAGCGTCGGAAATCAATTCCATGGCAACCGTAGACATCAGGATGCAGTAGATGGTCTTGAAGCCGAAGCCGATTCCCATAGCCCAGACAGCGATTATAATCAGGATGGCATTGATGACCACATATGAATACTGGGCCTGGATGAGGCCTCCGGTAGCATACTGGACAACCGTGCAGAGACCCATCATACCGCCTGCGGACATGCCGTTCGGAATCATGAGGCCCTCCCACGCAAAAGCGAATATGAAGCACGCGAGCGTGAGGGCAAGATACTCCCAGATAGTCCTTAATACTTTCTTGTTCATTTCACTACTATATTCACAATTCGTCCGGGAACTACTATAACCTTAACTATCTGCTGCTCACCAACATATTTAGCTGTAGAATCATTCGCGCGTACGGCGGCCTCAACCTCGGCGGGAGAAGCGCTGCGGGGCAGGTCTACCGTGAAGCGCATCTTGCCGTTGAACTGTACCGGATAGGTCACATTGTCCTCGGCTGCGAGTGCGGGAATGAATTCGGGGAAGCTGGCGTATGCGACCGAACCGTCATGGCCCAGGCGCTCCCAAAGCTCTTCGGTAATATGCGGAGCAAAGGGACACAGCAGAACCACGAGCGGCTCAAGTATCTCCCTCTTGCTGCACTTCAGTGCCGTCAGGTCATTTACTGCAATCATGAAAGCACTGATGGTAGTATTGTAGGAGAAGTTCTCGATATCCTCCTGCTCCTTCCCTATCAGCTTATGCAGCACTTTGAGTTCCTCCGGTGTGGCCTTTTCGTCAGACACCAGCCACTCGCTCTTGTTGTAGAACAGGCGCCAGAACTTCTTCAGGAAGCGGTTAACTCCGTCTATTCCCTTCGTGTCCCAGGGCTTGCTCTGCTCCACCGGACCGAGGAACATTTCGTAAAGCCTGAGTGTATCGGCTCCGTAGGTATCGCAGACCAGATCCGGATTGACCACGTTGTACATGGACTTGCTCATCTTTTCTATGGCCCAGCCGCAGCGGTATTCCCCGTCTTCAAGTATGAACTCGGCGTCGGCGAATTCGGGCCTCCAGGCACGGAAGGCGTCCAGATCCAGTTTGTCATTGTAGACTATGTTCACGTCCACATGAATCTCCGTTGTATCATAGTCTTTGCGAAGGCCTTCGGAAACGAATGTGTTTGTTCCGACTATACGGTATACGAAGTTGGAGCGGCCCTGAATCATACCCTGGTTCACCAGCTTGCGGAACGGCTCGTCCTCGCAGACATATCCCAGGTCGTACAGGAACTTGTTCCAGAAACGGGAGTAAATAAGGTGACCGGTAGCATGCTCGGTTCCACCCACATACAAGTCGACGGAGCGCCAATAGTCATCTGCCTCGCGGGAAACCAGGGCGGCGTCGTTGTGAGGATCCATGTAGCGCAGGTAGTAGGCGCTGGAGCCGGCGAAACCGGGCATAGTGGACGTCTCCAGAGGGTATCCCTTGTATGTCCAGTCCTTGGCCCGTGCGAGCGGGGCCTCTCCCGTAGGCTTGTATGAGCTGATCTCCGGGAGCGTGAGAGGCAGGTCCTCTTCGGCTACCGGGCAAGGAATGCCGTCCTTGTAGTATATGGGGAACGGCTCGCCCCAGTAGCGCTGGCGGGAGAAAATGGCGTCGCGCAGACGGTAGTTGGTCTTGCGTCTGCCGAGTCCCTTCTCCTCAACGTAATCCTTGGCCGCCTCTATTGCCTGCTTGACCTCCATTCCGTTGAGGAAGCCGGAGTTGCACATCCTGCCTTCCTTGGCGTCGAAGGACTCCTCGCTCACGTCGCAGCCCTCGATGATGGGCACTATGGGCAGGTCGAACTTGCGGGCGAAGGCATAGTCGCGGCTGTCGTGGGCAGGCACCGCCATGATGGCGCCGGTGCCGTATCCGGCCAGCACGTACTCGGAAATCCAGATGGGAATCTGTTCGCCGGTAAGCGGATTGATGCCGTAGGAACCGGCAAAAACGCCCGTTACGCTCTTGGTCTCGGCGATACGCTCGCGTTCGGTCTTCTTCTTGACCTCCTTTATATATTCGGCAACCGCTTCCTTGCGGTCGGCGGCAGTCAGTTCGTCCACCAGCTCGCTCTCGGGCGCAAGCACCATGAAGGTGACGCCGAAGATGGTGTCGACACGGGTCGTAAAGATGGTGACGGGCTTGCGGCGGCCGTCGCAAATGGTCTCGAAGACCACTTCAGTGCCGTCTGAGCGGCCTATCCAGTTACGCTGCATCTCCTTGAGCGAGTCGCTCCAGTCCAGGCGGTCCAGCGACTCCAGCAGGCGCTCCGCATAAGCGGACACCCGAAGCTGCCACTGGGTCATCTTCTTCTGCTCGACGGGGAAGCCGCCGCGCACGGAGAGGCCGTCCTTGACCTCATCGTTCGCCAGAACGGTTCCCAGGCCCTCGCACCAGTTGACGGAGGTTTCTCCCTGATAGGCAATACGATAGCGCATCAGAATGTCGGACTTCTCCTTCTCCGACGCCGCTGCCCACAGCTCCGGAGTCACATCCTCGTACCCCTCTTTTTCGATACGGGCAACGAGCTCCGAAATCGGGCGCGCCTTGCCGGCGGCAGGGTCGTACCAGCTGTCGAACATCTTCAGGAAGGCCCACTGCGTCCACTTGTAGTATGCGGGATCGCAGGTCCGGAGTTCCCTGTCCCAATCGTAGGAGAAGCCTATACGGTCCAGCTGCCCACGGTAGCGGGCGATGTTTTCGGAGGTAGTCTTCTCCGGATGCTGCCCCGTCTGGATGGCATACTGCTCAGCCGGCAGGCCGAAGGCGTCGTAGCCCATGGGATGCAGCACGTTGAAGCCCTTCAGCCTCTTGTAGCGGGAATAAATGTCACTGGCGATATAGCCGAGAGGATGCCCCACGTGAAGGCCTGCCCCGGAAGGATAAGGGAACATGTCCAACACATAGTATTTGGGCCTGGAAGCATCTTCCACTGCCTTGAATGTCTTGTGCTCAGCCCAATAGGCCTGCCATTTGCTCTCGATCGCTTTGAAATCGTACTCCATATTATTTCTTCTTTTCCAGACGGAATTCCACGTTAAGGGAAATCTCCGATTTAACTTTCTTGCCTCTTACGCGCCCGGGCTTCCAGTCCGGGGACGCCTTGATAACCCTGAGGGCCTCTTCTTCCAGCAACGGATGGCTGCTCTTTACGGCACGCACATTGGTCACATGGCCCTTTTCGTCAATTATAAAGTCTACCAGCACGCGGCCCTGTATGCCCTGGCGGACCGCTTCCTGAGGATACTTCAGATACACATATACCCACTTCTTCAAGAATACGGTGGGATCGCTGCTGCCCAGGAATGTGGGCTTGACATCGCAGTCGTAATATGCAATAACATCCGAACTACCCTCCAGGTACAGCTCGCGGGCAGCCTCCGACGGGTCGAATTCGGGTTTGGGGCCGCCGGCCATGGCCACTATGAAATTGTACAGGTACTCCACTTCCCTCTCCATCCAGTCGTACTGAAGGATAGACGGAGTATCCTTCTCGCTGTTGTATTCCGGATACATTCCGGTGGTGAACATAACCGATGGGATCTTGGCATCATAGAAGATGCGGTGGTCCGAAGGGCACGGCTCGGCCGGCACCAGTTTGGGCTGAACGGGCTGCAATGTATTGGACAAAGCCGTGACAACACGGTTCATGTCTGCATTCGATGCGGTATAGGCATAAAAACCGGCAGAACCCGTTCCGAGCATGTTCAATTCCACCATGGCGTCTATCTTGTTTGCTGCCGGGAACGAACGGTGCAGGAAATACCAGGAACCTGCGCCATCCTTCAGAGATGCTCCAGGGGCCAGCAGAATTACGGAACGTTTAAGCAGCACCTGGTTGGTTTTGAGGCGGTCTGCCAACTGGAGCAGCATTGCCAGTCCTGATGCATTGCCATTGGCTCCGCAATAAACCTTGCTAACTTTCTCCCCGTTGACATTGACTACTGCAGTACCCAGGTTATCCAGCCTGGCGCAAACGACTATATAGTTCTCTTTCAGCTTATTATCATATCCGGGGATGAAAGCGGCCACGTTCCTGGAGCGAAGGGTGTCACCATTCTCCTGCTGAAGGCCGAAAACATCTCCGTCGTTGCCATACAGCAGATCCACCCCAAGCCCTTCAAGACGGGAAGACATGTAGCGGGCGGCCTCAAGCTCCCCTTCCGAACCGGCGGCACGCCCCTCCATGGCCATAGACGCCAGATACGAGGCATCTTCCTTCATGGTCCGTACCATCTCGCTTTCCGAGAGGTCCATATAGGAGGGCGTCTTGTATTGCGCGGCGGCACACAAGGGCAGCAGAATGGCAAGCAGAAGCGGCAGTCGTCTCATATCTCACTCATTTACAAGTACCCAGGTATTCTTGGATGCGAACGGCAGCTGCATCACTTTACGATAGGCCTCCAATGCATCGTATATACAGTCACAAGGAGCCACGAATACGGCAGTCAGACTGTTGCTGTAACGGAAAGCCACAGACTCGAAACCTGCGGCCGAATAACGCAGCGCCAGACGCTCGGCGTTTTCCGGCTTGGAGAAGGCGCCCGCTACAACATAGTAGCGGTGCTCCAGATTCTTCCTGGGAGCCTTTGACAATGCCGTAGCATTGCGGAGCAAGCCGCTGCGGGAAAGAGTATCCAGCGCATAGAGGGAATCCGCAGCGGCCTTTTCAGCGCGTGCCGCAGAATCCAGCCTTGCCTTTTCCAGGGAGTCCCTGCGAGCCTCCATCATCTCAATGCGTTCCCGCTTCTGCTGCAGTTCGGCAGAGCCCGGACGGCCCGCGATGCCGCGGAAGAAATCGCAGGAAGAAACCGATGCCGTCAAAGCGGCCAGGATGATGATAACAGAGACTTTGTTCATAACCTACAAAGGTAAATAAATTCTTATATAAAGAAAAGAGTCAACCGTTTCCGATTGACTCCCTTCTAAAGATAAGCTTATACTATTTGCCGCCGGCAACGACTGCAGCGTACTTGTCGTACTTCTCCTGATAGGAGGCGTCGGTGGTGCGGAAGCGGAAGCATGCATTCTTGAGGTACTCGGCTACGGCCACCTTGGTCTGCTCGTCGTCGAGGAGGTTGTAAGCCTGCTCGAAAGGCTCGATGCAAGACTTGAGGCTGGTCTCGAACTTCTCTATGAGGGCCATGTACTTGGCGTCGTCCATTTCGTTCTGGGCCTCCTCGGAGTATTTGACAGCCAGGTTGTAGAACATCTGGCCCTTGCCGATAAATCCGTAAGCGTACTTGGGATCGATCTTGGCGCACTGGTCGTAAGCCACTACTGCTTCCTCGGTCTTGCCGAGCTGGTTGCAGATATTGCCTTCCACATAATAGAGCGAAGGGTTGTTGGGCTCGTTCTTCTTGGCCTCGTCCAGAAGCTCGAAGAGACGGTCGGTGCTGCCGTTGTTGTTGATGTAGTAGTTGATAAGGCCGACCAGGATGCTCTGGCTCTGAGGGAACTTCTGGAAGCCTTCCTCAAGATAGTCCTTACCCTTCTCGGCGTCACCCTTCTTCTCCGCTATGTCGGCAAGCTTGGCGAAAGTCTCGCCGCCGTCACCGTAGTAGCCGATATCATAGGAACGCTTGAAGAACTTCTCTGCGCGGTCCATATCACCGACAAGCCATGCGGTAAAGCCGGCGTTGTAGATGGAGTTGGAATCCAGCTGGCTGAGGGGCTCAGCCTCACGGGCGATAGCGGCAGACTCGAAGAGCTCGGAAGCTTTCTTCAGGTCACCGAGGGTATAGGCGGTATATGCCTCCTCGTTGAATTTGCCGGAGATGGAAAGCATTGCTCCGGTGATATCCTTGGTCTTCTGGTGCTTGACATCCAGCTCGCCGGCCTTGATATAAGCATCAAGGGCACTCATAAGGGCATTTTCGTAGATAGGCTTGGTAACCTCGATGATTCCCAGCTGACCCATTTCGTTGTAATAGTAGTTCCTGGTAGGATAAACTTCCTTCTCCCAGGTCTGGCCGTTCAGGACAACCTGCTCGACGGACAAAGGCTTCTCATTGTTGGAAACGAGCTGAACCTCGTTCTTGTTGGCGCCGATCCATCCGCTTCCTGCAGGTGCATCGTATGCATCCACGAGAGTCTGGCCGTATTTGATCCAGGTTGTGTACTTCTCGGCTTTCTTGGGATTCTCCACATCAGCCTTAGCTTTCTGCACTGCAGTCTGGGCGGCTGCGATACTCTTGACCTGAGCGTTCGCTGAGGTAAATGCGACGGCTGCAAGAGCCAAAACCATCAATACTTTTTTCATTGTCTATCAGATTTTAATTAGTTTCAATTGTCTCTTCAGTTTCCGGAGCAACATCCTGTTCCTCCTCTTTCGGTACCGGGCAGACGGCCGCTATGGAGTCTCCCTCGCGTATGTTGATCAGCCTGACGCCCTGCGTGGCACGGCCTGCGACTCTGATGTCGGTCACGGACATCCTGATCGTGAGTCCGGACTTGTTGATAATCATCAGGTCGTTATCTTCTGTCACAGACTTGATTGCAACAAGCGGGCCAGTCTTTTCGGTGATGTTTATGGTACGTACGCCCTTGGCGCCGCGGGCGGTCTTGCGGTACTCCTCCGGAGAGGTACGCTTGCCATAGCCGTTCTCGCTGACTACCAGCACGGTACGGGAAGCGTAATCGGCATCCTGCGGGTTCGCGGAAAGGGCTCCGATTACCTCGTCGTCCTCTTCGATGTTGATACCGCGGACGCCGGAAGAATTGCGTCCGAGGCTGCGGAGCTCCTCCTCGTCGAAGCGGCAGCAGCGGCCGTTGCGGGCGGCTATCATTATCTCATGCTTGCCGTCGGTAAGCAGGGCGTCGAGCAGTTCGTCTCCCTCGCGGATGTTGATGGCTATGATGCCCTTGTTGAAGCTGCGGGAGTTGGTGTAGTCGGCCAGGTCGGTCTTCTTGATGACGCCGCGCTTGGTCACCAGTATCACGTAACGCTCGGCATCCGCGTCCGCATTCTTGGGCAGAGGGATGTTGAGGTAGGTGCGTATCTTGTCTTCCGCGTCGATGGAAAGCAGGTTCTGGACGGCACGGCCCTTGGATGTGCGGGTACCCTCCGGCAGCTCGTAGACCTTCTTGCAGTAACGTACGCCCTTGTCGGTGAAGAAGAGCATCACGGAATGCATGTTGGCCACGTAAATGTGCTCGATGAAGTCTTCGTCGCGGGTGGCGCTGGCCTTCTTGCCCACGCCTCCCCTGCTCTGGGTCTTGAATTCGCTGAGCGGGGTGCGCTTGATGTAGCCCATGTGGGATATGGTGATGACCACGTCCTCGTCGGGATAGAAGTCCTCAGGGTTGAACTCGTCGGCGCTGAGTGTTATCTCGGTGCGGCGGGGGTCGCCGTACTTGGCCTTCATCTCTGCGGACTCGGACTTGACGATGGCGAGCTGCTCGCTCTCGCTGGCGAGGATCTCCTGGCAGCGGGCGATAAACTTCTCCAGGTCGTCGTATTCGGCCTGCAGCCTGTCCTTCTCCAGACCGGTGAGCTGGCGCAGACGCATTTCAACGATGGCGGCAGCCTGAAGTTCGGAGAATCCGAAGGTAGCTATGAGTTCAGCCTTGGCATCGTCCACGCTCTTGGAGTGACGGATTATGTGAATGATCTCGTCTATCACGTCGATGGCCCTGAGAAGACCTTCCAGGATGTGGGCACGCTTCTGGGCCTTGTCGAGTTCGAATTTGGTGCGGCGCACCACCACCTCATGGCGGAATTCCACGAAGTTGGCGATCATCTCCTTGAGGGTGAGTGTACGGGGGCGTCCCCTCACCAGCGCCACGTTGTTAATGGCGAAGCTGGACTGCAGGGCGGTGTACTTGAACAGGGTGTTCAGCACCACGTTGGAGTTGGCGCCCATCTTGAGGGGTATCTCGATGCGTATGCCCTCGCGGCTGGTGAGTTCCAGCAGGTCGGCGATGCCTTCTATCTTCTTGTCACGGACGAGCTCGCCTATGTGGGCGATCATGTCCTTCTTGTTGACCATGTACGGAATCTCCGTCACCACGATGGTCTCACGGCCGTTGTCGGCAACTTCGATCTCCGTACGGGCACGTACTACCACGCGTCCGCGGCCGGTGCTGTATGCGTCCACGATGCCCTGACGGCCCATGATGATACCGCCGGTGGGGAAATCGGGGCCCTTGATATGCTCCATCAGCTCCTCCGTAGTGATGTCGGGATTGTCGATGTAGGCGCAGATGGCGTCGCAGACCTCCCCGAGGTTGTGAGGGGCCATGTTGGTCGCCATACCTACGGCAATACCGGCGGAGCCGTTGAGCATCAGCAGGGGCAGCTTGGTAGGCAGCACGGTGGGCTCCTGGAGGGAGTCGTCGAAGTTGAGCGTCATGTCCACGGTATCCTTGTCGATGTCGGCGAGGATGTCTTCCGTCATCTTGGCGAGTTTGGCCTCGGTGTATCGCATGGCCGCAACGGGGTCGCCGTCCATGGAACCGAAGTTACCCTGGCCGAAGACCAGCGGATAACGCTGGTTCCAGGGCTGCGCCAGACGGGCCATTGCGTCGTATACGCTGGAGTCGCCGTGAGGATGGTACTTACCGAGGACCTCACCTACGATACGGGCTGACTTCTTGGTCTGTCCGCCGAAGCTGAGGCCCAGGCCGTCCATGCCGAAAAGCACCCTGCGCTGCACCGGCTTGAGGCCGTCGCGAACGTCCGGAAGGGCTCTGGACACAATGACGGACATCGAGTAGTCGATGTACGCCGTGCGCATTTCGTGATCTATTTCTACCGGCTCAATATAGCCGTGTACGATTTCTTCACTATCCATTTATTCTAGCTTCTTTATAAACGTACAAATATAATAAATATTTGCGAATTTTTATGCATCTTTGTGGCATGGATTTTCGCTTTTCCGACGTTTTTTTCAAGGTGCTGGAATTCAGCCGTGACGAGGCGGTGCGCACAGGCTGGCACAACATAGGTGCCGACCATATCATGCTGGCCGTACTGCGTCACGGAGACAACGGCGCATGCCGCGCCCTGGAGGCCTCAGGCGTTGATTTGACGGCCTTTAAATGCCATATAGACGACGCCGTATTCGCAGATGAGGCCATCCCCTGGAAAGACAGGGAAAGCGTTAATTTGTGCGAGGGTGCTCAGAGCATGCTGCAGCACGCGGCGCTTGAAGCCGCCCGCTGCGGAGACGAGGTTTTGGAGCCCCTTCATTTCCTTCTTGCCGTATGCCGGATCTCCGGCAGCTACAGCCACGATTATCTGGATGATTGCGGCGTTTCACTGAAGGCCCTAGTAGAGGCCGCCGGGATTGAATGGTCTCAATACAGGCTGGACAGGAGGCACGACGGCGCATCCGCCGGCACACCTGACCCCCAGCTGCTTGCAGAGGCCATAGAGAAGCGTCTCCGGGAAGGTTATACCACCGACAACCCCAACGTCAGCTAGGGGCTATTTGCCGCAGACAGGACGTATAGAGCAGCCCGCGCCGCGGTTGTTGCTGACTACACGCGGGAAGTTCTGGGCAATATGGAGAATAAAGGCGTCGTGGGGCTCGCTCAGGTTGGCCGTAGAAGACCAGTAATATCCCATTGATCCGGCTTCCTGAACGCCGGAGGCGTTCCAGCTTGTACCGGCAGCGGGCAGAAAAATGGAGTTCCCTTCGTATCCGGGCTTCTTGCTCACCACCAGATAGCCGTTTACTCCGTTCCTGGGGGTCCAGGACCAGGTGCAGTTGTCGGTGCTCAGCAGTTCATCCATTTCGGCCTTGGTGGGCATCCTCCAGGGACGGCCCCAGCTGGCGAAGGCGGCGTCGTCACTCTCGGCCAGAAGCTCCACCCCGTCGTCCTTGTACTTGGTGGGAGGGTCGCCCCACCTGTAGTTCTCCCATACGAAGCTGCCCTTGGGAGAGGTCTCTCCCCATGCGTAGAAGTCGCCGCCGGCCTGGGGCAGGGTCGCGCCCATGTTGCTGGTGGCCCAAAGGACGCTGAGACCAAGGTCCACGTAGGCGTGGCCGTTCTTCCTGTCCCCGTCTTCGTACAGAGGGAAATAGCCGGAAGTGATGGCGTTGCAGCCGTCGTCTATGGTAAGCGACGCCGAAGCGCCCACGTTATGGTTCGTAAACTCCTGTCCGAGGGCACGTCCGTTGACGGTCAGGTAGAGTATGCCGTCGAAGACGTATCTGTCGACAATGGGCAAGTTTATGGGGCCGCCTATGTACGCCTTGGTATGGGCGTGGAAGGCCGTGACGGAGAAGCATTTGTCCGGCAGCACTCCCAGGCTGGCAGCTGCGCTTGCCGGTACGATTTCGAAGCGGATCTTGAATTCGCCGGCCTTGCCGTCAACGGTACCGTCGCCGTAGTCGGGTATCACGGAGATTGCCTGTACGCCGCCGGCTCCGCGTCCGAGCTTGAATTCATTGCCGTCCTTCAACTTGAAGTAGACGAAGCTGTCGTCCACCTCCACGCTCTCGAACAGGCCGCCGTTCACTCCGGGGGCACCGTCCTCGCCGGTCGCCTTGATCATTTTCTCCCAGGTCTTGCCGCCGTCGACGGACATGTACCAGTACTCGTTCTCTATCTTGAGCATAGGGGCGATGGAATCTTTTCCGTCCGCACCGTCGTCACCGGTCACACGCATTTTGTTCTGGTCCGGGTCGAGCAGGAAGTTTCCGTCGACCGTCCAGTACCACTGGCCGTCGGTATCCTGACGAACACCGATTACGGGAGATGTGCCGTCGGTTCCGTTTTCGCCGTTCTTGATTGTCGCGTTGCTGCCGTCGGAGAATGTGATTATATAACCGTCGCTGACTTCAGTGACTTTTTTCACAAAGACATAACCCTTTGCGCCGTCGATAAGAGCCTGTACGTTCTGTATGTTATCGTTGTATGTATTAACGATATTCTCCAGCTCCGTCATGCGCTTTTCCAGTTCGGAAAGGTCGTGGCGGATGGCCGCATCGTCATATTTAAGGCAAGAAACAAGCGCGCCGGTCATAATGACCGCGGGCAAAAGAAGTCTTGAAAGTATCTTCATAATTCGTACTAGCTAACCAACTATCGAGCGCAAAGATAGGAAAAAAATGAATACCGGGGCCACGAATCTGCAGTCCCGGCATCTATTGTGTTTTGGGGTATTTCGGAAAGCCGCAGGGCGAGACCGCACTTTCGGCCTCCTGCAACTAAAAATGCTGGCTCGACGCCTTCCAGAAGGGGCCGAGCCAGCATTTTTCTTCATATACCAGCGAAAGTGCGGTCTCACCAGAGTTATCGCGTTTCGCAAGGGCGCCTGCGGCTCCCCCGAGGGGAAGGCGGCACTCTGCCGCCAGGGGGTAACGTGTAGTTATCGCGTTTCGCAAGGGCGGAACGCGATGCAGGCGTTGTGCCCGCCGAAGCCGAAGGAATTCGACAGGCCCAGCGTCAGCTGAGCCTTTACGGCTACGTTGGGGGTGTAGTCCAGGTCACACTCGGGGTCGGGATTGTCCAGATTGATTGTGGGAGGAACAACCCCGTCCTGCAGCGCCAGCACGGTGGCTATTGCCTCGGCGGCTCCGGCGGCTCCGAACATATGCCCGTGCATGGACTTGGTGCTGCTGATGTGGATCTTGTATGCATCATCGCCGAACGCCAGCTTGCAGGCGGCCGTTTCGGCAACGTCGTTCAGCTGGGTGCCGGTGCCATGAGCATTCACGTATACGCAATCGTCTGCGGAAGAGTAGCCGGCCTGGTCGAGGGCCTGGCGTATGCAGCGCGACTGGGTGCTTCCGTCGGGACGTGGAGCGGTGGCGTGATAGGCGTCGCAAGTGCTGCCGTAGCCGACCATTTCGGCGTAAATATGCGCACCGCGGGCGACGGCATGCTCCCACTCCTCGAGGATGAGAACGCCTGCTCCGTCGGCCATCACGAAACCGGCACGGTCGGCGTTGAACGGGAGGCTGGCGTGCTTGGGATCTTCGGCCCTGGTGAGGGCGCGGGCGTTGCCGAATGCAGCGGCTCCGATGGGGATGGCGCAATGGTCGGTACCGCCGGCGATGATGGCGTCGGCGTATCCGTGGGCGATGGCCCTGAACGCCTCCCCCAGGGAATGGGTCGCCGTTGCGCAGGCAGTTACTATATCGATGCAGGAGCCCTGGGCGCCGTATTTAATGGCGATCTGGCCGCCTGCCATATCGGAAATCATCGTGGGAACGAAGAGGGGGGAAATCCACTGTCCGGTGGGATCTTCGACCATCTTCTCAATTTCGCGCTGAATGGTTGCGAAGCCGCCGATTCCGGAGCTTACGTATGTGGAAAGCCTGTCGTTGGGTATGTTCTCGCCGGCGACCAGGCCGCTGTCTTTCATTGCCTGGAATGCCGCAGCCATCGCAAAAATGGTGAATGGATCCTGCTTGCGGATGAAAGGCTTGTCCATCCCGTAATCTTCGGGATTGAAATTGCGTATCTTACCTGCTATCTTGACGGGGAGACCCTCGGTGGGGAATTCGGTTATATAATCAATGCCGCAGACTCCGTTTTTGAGATTGTTCCAAAACGTATTTACATCATTTCCAACACATGAAATGACACCAAGTCCGGTTACTGCTACTCTTTTCATAAGGGTACTTTTTAGGCCGCAAATATACAAACTTTTTCCTATATTTGCAGGACTATGCCTAAGCATTCGCCTACCGACCAGCTGCCGAGATTTCTGCTCGGAAAGCACCAGTTGATAATGACCGTTACCTTTGCGGCCTTCTTTTCTCTGGTGTTCCTCCTGGTAAGCGTTCCGCTTTCGCACAATGCCTGGTTTGAGATCGGAAGGGGTGAGGCTTTCATGTTCACCGTTGTTTTTTATCTTATAGCCCTCTCCGTTGTCGTCATCAGCAAGGTGTTCATGTATATCCAGCGCAACGCGGATAATTTTCCTGTCTACCGTTATGTTTTATGGAACGTAACGGAGATCCTGCTTATTGCTCTTCTGTATTGCTTTTTTACTGTAGAAGGCGACAAGTTCGGGATAATCAGCCTGGAGAACAAGGCCCTGTGGCATCTCTGCCTGGGTGCCGTAGTATACGCAAGCATCTCTCTTGGCGTGCCCTATGTGCTTATGGCCCAATACTTCATGATTGAAGAGAGGGACAACACCATCCGCCTGATGAACTACGATACGGTGGTCAGCGATGTACCCATCAAGCCCAGCGAGGAAAAGCGCATTACGCTGTTCGACAACAACGGAGTGCTCAAGCTTTCCATCAGCCCGGACAACCTTTTCTTCATAGAATCAGACGACAACTACATTCAGGTCTGGTACTCCGATGTGTCCGGAGAGCTGAAGAAATATATGCTCCGCTGCCGCCTGAAGACAGTAGAAGACAGTTTTACCGACAGCGACCTGGTTCGCTGCCACCGCAAATACATTATTAACATACGGAAGGTGCGAATGCTTATTTCCGAGCGTGACGGATATGCGGTAGAGCTCGACAGCGACGCAACTCCGCGCATCCCCGTATCCAAAACATACGAGCAGGCGGTGCTTGCCCGTTTTAACTCAAGATCCTGATTATGTGGCAGAGAGTACAGACACTATATCTGGCATTGGCGACGGCCCTGATTGCCGCCATGTTTTTCTGTGATAAGGCGGACGGCGTAAGCTTCGTGTCCTACTGGCCTTATCTTGTAATGCTGATTCTTATCACCCTGCTTAACATCCTGGCACTTACGACCTACAAGATAAGGGTGTTCCAGGTGCGCACTACTGTTCTGTCCGCACTGCTTACCCTGGCCCTGCAGGCCTGGCTGGTGGTGGACTTCATCGTAACGGGCAACGACCCTTTGTTCCATGTCCCTGCGCTGTTCCCGATCGTGGCCGTAATTCTCGATGTTATGGCCGCCCGCGGCATCTGGGCAGACGAGCTCATGGTCCGCAGCTCAAGCAGGCTCCGTTCCAGCAAGCGAAACAAACATTAAACCACAATAATTATGCGTATCCCTGAATCTGAACTAATCATCAACGGCGACGGCTCCGTATTCCACATTCACCTGAAGCCGGAAGAGCTGGCCGACAACGTCATCATGGTAGGCGATCCGTCCCGCGTGGACATGATCGGCGAGTACCTCACTGACATCGAATTCCGCCACGAGTCGCGCGAATTCGTGTCCATTACCGGCAAGCGTAACGGCAAGCGCATCACCGCCATTTCCCACGGCATCGGTCCGGACAACATCGACATTGTGATGACCGAACTTGACGCCCTTGCCAACGTGGACTTCAAGACCCGCGAGGTCAAACCCGTCCACCGCGCCCTGAACATCCTCCGTATAGGCACTTCCGGCGCCCTTCACGCAGACATCCCTCTCGGAAGCTATGTGCTTGCGCATATCAGCGTCGGTTTCGACGGAGTCATGAACTGGTATGCCAACCGCGACAAGGTTACCATCCCCGCAGTTGAGGAAGCCTTCAAGAAACACATGAACTGGCTTGACGTGCTACCTTCCCCTTACTTTGTAAAGGCATCCCCGAAGATTATCGACCTGATGAAGGACGTTACTATTAAGGGCGTTACCATTTCCGCTCCCGGCTTCTACGGTCCTCAAGGCCGCGTGGTCCGCGTTCCTCTGGCAATGCCAAACATGCTTGAGGACATCGAGAGCTTCCGCTTCAGCGAAGCAGGCGAGGATTATAAGATTACCAACTTCGAGATGGAGAGTTCCCCTCTCGCCGGCCTTGCCGCCCATCTCGGACACAACGCCTCTACGGTCTGCTGCATAATCGCCAACCGCTACCTGCAAAGTTCCAACCCCGACTACAAACCGGCAATCCGCAAACTTGTTGAGTTGGCGGTGGATCGCATGAGTACGCTGTAGACGAGACCGCACTTTCGCTGGTATATGAAGAAAAATGCTGGCTCGGCCCCTTCTGGAAGGCGTCGAGCCAGCATTATTAGTTGCAGGAGGCCGAAAGTGCGGTCTCGCCTCCTCTCACAAAGAATTATTCTCCTGCCTCTTTGAGGCGTTCGGCGTTTTCTGCAATCTGGAGCTGATCTATGCACTCCTGGATGTCGCCGTCCATGAAGACGGGAAGGTTGTACATGCTCCAGTTGATGCGGTGGTCGGTAACGCGGCCCTGGGGATAGTTGTAGGTACGGATTTTGGCCGAGCGGTCTCCGGTAGACACCATGGTCTTGCGCTTGGCGGCAATGCCGTCGAGGTACTTCTGATGCTCCAGATTATACAAACGGGTACGGAGCTCCTCGAATGCACGGTCTTTGTTCTTAAGCTGCGAGCGCTCCTCCTGGCACTGGACCACCAGACCGGAAGGGATATGGGTAAGACGCACGGCCGAATAGGTCGTATTTACGCCCTGGCCGCCGGGGCCTGAAGAGCAGAACAAATCCAGGCGGATATCGTCCCAGCTGAGGTCCACGTCAAACTCCCCTGCCTCAGGGAAAACGGCCACGGAGGCAGCCGAGGTCTGGATTCGTCCCTGGGTCTCGGTCTGGGGGACACGCTGGACGCGATGAACGCCGGACTCATATTTCATAACTCCGTAAACTCCGTCGTTGCCGCTGAGCTTGAACACTATCTGCTTGAAGCCGCCGGACGTGCCGGGTGCCTGGTCGGTGACCTCCAGCTTCCAGCCGCGGGACTCGGCAAAATGCTGATACATACGGAAGAGGTCTCCGGCAAATATTGCCGCCTCGTCGCCTCCGGCGCCGCCGCGGATTTCCACGATGGCGTTCTTGGAGTCGTCAGGATCGGCCGGAATCAGCAGGAGCTTGATATTCTGCTCCATCTCGGGAATCTTCGGCTCAATCTCGGCAATCTCCTCGCGGGCCATCTCACGCAGTTCCTCGTCCTTCTCGTTCAGCATGATGTCCTTTGCCGACTGCAGGTCGCTCAGCATCTTCTCGTACTCGTGCCCTGCCTTGATAATGGGCTCGAGTTCCTTGTAGTCCTTGTTCAGCTGCACATATTTCTTCATGTCGGACATAACCGAAGGGTCCGACAACTGATCCTGAATGGACTGGAATTTTCCCTCGAGGGAAAGAACTTTGTCAAGCAGCGTATTCTCTGCCATAAATCACTCTCCTATCTTCTTAATGTAGCACCTGCGCCGCATGAACGGCTCATGCTCATAACTGTTCCAAATATTCACCGCACCGTTTGACTCTATCTGGGGATTGGAAATGGCCCAGCGGTTGCCTATCTTGATAGCCTTGTCTGCCATCTCCTTGTAATACACGGCAGAAACGCCCTTGTTCTGCCACTCCGGCACTGCGCCGTTTATCATAAGGTCCGTGATCTCGTAATCCTTCAGGGCCTTCCTGAGATACCACCAGCCGAAGGGGAACAGACGGCCTTTCGCCTTCTTGAGAGCCTCCGAGATGCTCGGGAAAGAGATTCCGAAAGCCACAATCTCGTTATGCTCGTCGAAGAGCACGCAGCTGGCCTTGTCGGAAATAAAGCGCATGGAAGTTTTGGCCTCCTCGTCAATTTCGGCGTCCGTGAACGGGATGAAATTATATACCGTTTCCGAGAAGCTCTCGTTATATACGTGGAAGAACTTGCGCACCATTTCAGGGTCTTTCTTCAGCTCGTCGATGCTGCCGAAATGCAAGTTGTAACGCTCCTCTACCACCTTTGCCACTCGCCTGGCCTTCTCGGGCACGCCATGGTTGGCAACCATCTTGTACTGCAGCCAGTCGCACTCTTTCTCGAAGCCGAGCTCCTGAATCAAGTCGTTGTAATACGGGTAGTTATAAAGGCAGTTGAAAGGCGGGGTGTTCTCGTATCCCTCTACCAGCATGCCCTGCTTGCCGAGGGTGTTGTAATAAAGGGGACCGTGAATCTCGGTCATGCCCTCCCCTTTTGCCCACTGCTCAGCGGTGCTGATGAGCAGACGGGCGACCTCCAGGTCTTTCACGCAGTCGAACCAGCCGAAACGGACGCGCTTCTTCCCGTATCGCTCGTTGTAGCGGGGATTGATGATGGCGCAGATGCGTCCCACCACCTTGGTCCCGTCCTGCACCATCCACATCTTGCGCTTGCAATAAGACAGCGAAGACACCTTGGTCAGGGAATAAACCTGATCTGAATGCAGCGCAGGAACATACTGCCTGCAAGACTGATAGAGCTGGTCCGGGAACTTGATGAAGCGCATCAAGTCCGAACGGGTTTTAACTTCGTGAACACTAAACATATCCTGCAAAGTTAAGCATTTTATTCTATTTCAGCAAAATGCCGTACCATGGCCTGAGCGCACACACAGCCGAAAACCGCCGGCAGCCAGGAAACAGTTCCGGTCTGCGACTTCTTGTTACGGCTCTCCTCCAGAACCACGGACGCCTTGTCCGGCTTTTCAGTAGAGAACACCGCCAGAAAGCCCTCAGTAATCCCAAGCTTATGCAGACGCTTGCGGAGCATATGGGCCAGCGGGCACTGGAAACTGCGGGAAATATCATCCACACGCACCTTGGTGGCATCCAGCTTGGAGCCGCTGCCCATGGAACTCACCAGAAATATCCCCCTGGACAAGCAATACTGAATCAGCGCAATCTTCGGGCTCAGCGTATCTATCGCATCCACGACGCCGTCCAGCTCCAGCGGTCCCAGCAGCGACGGGATGCTCTCCTCATTCAGATACTCCGGCAGCACGGTAACATCCAGCGACGGATTGATATCCACCAGCCGTTCCCGCATCACCTCGCACTTGGGACGCCCCACGGTCGAATGCAGGGCCGGCAGCTGACGGTTGATGTTGCTGACAGATACCACGTCGACATCCACCAGCACCACGTGCCCGACTCCCGCCCGTACAATCATTTCCGCCGCCATCGCACCGACGCCTCCCAGGCCGACTACGGCAACCCTGACCGCCGCCAGCCTCTCAAGCGCCGCAGCTCCCAGAAGCATCTCTGTTCTTTCCTGCCAATCTAGGATCATTTCATCCAGCGTTCGAGCCAATCGAAGAACGTACGATGCCAGAAGAGGGCGTTCTGCGGCTGCAGGATCCAATGGTTCTCCTCCGGGAACACCACCAGCTTGCTGGGCACACCCATCATCTGGGCGGCGTTGAAAGCGGCCATCCCCTGCTCGTACGGGATACGGTAGTCCATCATCCCATGGATGCAAAGGATAGGCGTGTGCCACTTGGTGACCATGGTAACCGGCGAATTGGCATAGTGGCGCTGCGCCTTGGGAGTGGAGGCGTACGGGGCGCCCGCCTGCTGCATGCCGCCGAAGGTGACGCCGTCGCCCGCAGGCCCCTGCTTCCCTTCAGAATAAGCGTACTGCTTCAGGCCGCCGTTGTCCCAGTTGGCGAACCACATCTCCTCCGTCGTAAACCACAGCTGAGCCTCGTCGAAGATGCCGGCGTGCGCAATGAAACAGTCGTAAAGGTCGCCATGCAGCCCCTCCAGCATATAAGCCGAATAGCCGCCGTAAGATGCGCCCACGCAGGCAAGCTTGCCAACGTAAGGCTTCCCCTTGATGTAACGGCCGGCGCTCAGGTAGTCCTGCATGTTGAGGCCGCAGTAGTCACCGCTGATCTGCTCCTTCCACTCCTGGCCGAAGGCAGTGGTACCGCGACGGTTGGGCATGATGACGATGTAGCCCTGCTGCGCCATCAGACGGTAGCACCAGCGGTAGCTCCAGTCCTGCGAATTCGTGCCCTGGGGACCTCCCAGAACGATTTCGATGGCAGGATAAACCTTTTCCGGGTCGAACTGCGGCGGGTACATAACCCAGCAGTGCATCTGCTTGCCGTCCACGGTAGGCACATAAACGGCCTCCGTAGTCACATCGTCCAGCTGATTGAAAATGTATCCGTTGACATCGCTGACGGGGGCGTACGCAGGCTTGCCGGGGAAAACTTCTGCAAGCTCGAGGGGACGCTGGAGGGAATAATAAGTAGTAAGCAGGCGCTGCGACTCCCCTTCCCCTTCCACGGCGAACGGGGTGAACATGTCGCACTTCCAGCCGGCAGGCGTGAGGCGTGTAAGCTCATCCTCCGGGGTCACCTTGAATATGGCCTGAATGCCGTCAATCAAAGCGTTGAAGTACAATTCATTGCCGAACCAGGCAGGGCCGGAGGCGTCACGGTCGAGGGATGCCGCCAGCTGCCTGGGGGCACCGAACTGCAGCCCGCCGTCTCCATTCTGCACGTCACAGATAAGGATGCGCTGGGCATCGGCCTCGTAGCCGTCGCGAGGCATGGAAATCCATGCCAGCCACTCACCGCCGGGACTCCATACGGGATCGGTATCGTAGCCGCCGTCCGTCTTTACCGGGATAGTCTCACCGGTCTGGGTATCAAAAACATAGATACCGGTATTCGTACTGAAGGCATACTGCTTGCCGACGAGCTTGCGGCAGGAATAAGCTATGTAACGGCCGTCGGGACTCCAGTCCAGCTGCTCGGCTCCGCCGAAGGGCTCGGTGGGCAGTTCGAAAGGCTCGTCGCCCAGGATATCGGTGGACTTCTCCGGAGTGATCATGCCGCCCAGCGAAGCCACGTAACTGCGGGGAACCTCGGTCACCCAGTGGTCCCAGTGACGGTACATCAGGTCCTCGGTGGCATAAGCCTGGGCCTTGTCCAGCGCAGGATCGGTATCGGCAGGCTGCTGGAGCCTGGGGTTCTTGATTGTTGACAAATAAATGAGCTTGCTCTGGTCGGGAGACAACTTAAACTCGGAAATCTTGAGGCATGAGTCACTCAATTGCACTTTCTTGCCGAGCTTGGAACCGGTGAGCGGCGCCTTCCATATCAGGCCTCCCTGCAGGAAGTAGATACTCTTGCCGTCGCCGGACCAGCGAGCGTTGCTTACGCTCTTGGCATAACGGGTCAGCTGGCGATGGTTGCTTCCGTCGGCGTCGCAGAGCCACAGGTTGCGGCAGCTGCGGTTGGCGGCAATATCGTTCCAGGATACGCCGTACATGATGGTCTTGCCGTCAGGACTTATCTGGGGGTCGCTCAGGCGCCCGAGAGACAGCAGCACTTCCGGAGTCATCACTCCGTCTTCTACAGTTATGTCGGAAGGGCCCGCGTAGCCTTTGGAATCTTCCGTCTTGGCACAACTCATAATTGCTAAAATGGCACAGAGGCCGAAAAGATATTTCTTCATAATCGTAATTATTCTTATCTACTTCCGCCGCCATGACCGCCTCCGGAGAAGCCGCCACCGCCGCCGAAAGAGGAATGCCCGCCGAATCCGCCGGAAGAGCGGCCTGAGTAGCCCCCTCCCGAAGGAGCTGTGGCAATGGCATAAGCACCACGGGTGGCACTGCGGAACGTGTTAGTAAAGATGAGGACATCATTAAGGTCGGAGACTGGCAGACTGGGAATGCCGACAGCTGCCGTAGGCGCCAGGTTCTTCATATCCTTGGCAACCTTGTCCGCCATTCCGAACAGGGCCGCCACCATAAGGTACTTGCCCCAGAGCGCGACCTCGGGGGAATAGCGCTCGTTAATCAGAGTGAAGTCTTTAAGGTACTGAACGAAGCGCAGTGACTGCATGGCTTCTTTCTGCCCCTCAGGACTGAAAGTCATCTCATCATAATACCTGGAGTTCTCCGGATCTGCGTAACCGTTCTGGCGCAGGCTGATGCGGACCTCGTCCTTCAAGGTCTTTACCCATTCCTTCACTGCTGAGGTATGGCTCTCCGCCCAACGCTTGAACTCTTTCTCCTGCAATACCTTATCCGATCCGGAGGCGGTCTTCAGAAGCCCGAGCAGACCCATCTCGCTCCGCGAAAGGTTCTCCGTGGAAGCCGAATCGTTGAAATGGAATTCCTTCTTGTTGTTAACATCCCTCTTCAACACTATTACGCCCTCATACATCATGTGAAGCATCATAGCGGGAATGATTGTAAACTTGCCGTCGTCGTACCCGGTAAGATGAGAAGCCACATAATAGGTCTCCTGTATTCCCCCGTTGAAGGGCAGGGTCCTGTTCCATTCAAGGTTCTTGGGAATTCTCCTGACGCCGAAAATCTTCTTGATATTTTTCCGGCTCTTGCCCTTTACTATGCCGAGTGCTATAAGGAAGCGCTTGATCGGATATACCACCAAGCCCCATATCATACCGACGAACATAATGAAACCCAGCAGCGCCTCATACCATGTTGCTTCCTCCTCTTCTTCGTCACCGAAGTCGGCACCGTCCATTGCCCTGCTGAGTACATAGTCGAAATCATTGTCCCGAACGCTGGAGGAGTTGAAGATACCTTTGTCGAAACGCAGGAGCAGGATCAGAGAAGAACTGCGCCTGAAGCTCTCCGAAGACTCGGCGACGACCTTTCCGTCCGCCCAACTGGTGGTGCCCTCATAGCCGAATCCCCAGATACGGGAATTCTCTTCGCCGAGCGGAACGGGGGCGCTGAGAGTCAGGCGCACGTGCGCAGGATTCGCTGAAAGTTCGTCGGACACGAACTGCATATGCAACATGTCATAGTCGTTGAGCGACTTGACCGCATTGGTCATATCATAGCTCACGGTAAAGGTGTGGGGACCGTAACTGCCTACACCCCAGCAAATCTCGTAGCCGCCATAAGTCTTATGGAGGCCGCACCTGAAGGCCTTTTCATCGATACTGCGGTCTACATCCCAGCTGCCTTCGTTGTGATATGCCCTGCCGCGCTCGTCTATGACATGGAGATTGCCTATACTGATGTCCCCGAGGTTTTCCCTCACCAGATACCACTCCGTTCCGCTCGCCACAACCACATCCCAGACTTCCACGATATGGGCGGTACCCAGAGTATCCAGGGACACCTTGATGTCAATGTCCCGGATCTCAGGCTCGTATGCAAACGCAGAAATGGCGGACAAAGCCGCCACTACTGTAAAAATGAACCTTTTCATTGCAGGAGTCCTTCTCAGATCTTGAGAGAAGGCATATCCTTCTTGGTGGTATCTTCCTGGAGATACTGCTTCTCCGTGAAATGGAAGAGGGACGCCACTATGCTGTCCGGAATCTGACGGGTAAGGCGGTTGTAGCGGGTCACGGTATCGTTGTAAGTCATACGTGCCATACGGACCTGGTTCTCATAGGTATTGACGGAATCCATGGTCTTCTGGTACATAGAATCAGCCTTGAGTTCGGGATAACGTTCGACCACAACGTTGAGCTGCTTCATTGCAGCGTTGAATGCATCGTCCTGGGCCTGGGCCTCTGCCGCGGTGCTGTTGGAACTGATATTTGAGCGGGCGGAGATGACGTCTTTCAGAGTGTTGTACTCATGCTCGTTGTAAGATTTGAGCAACTCCACGAGACCTGTGAGAGCATCCCAGCGGCTGGACTGCTGTACGCCGATCTGGCTCATTGCATTCTTGGTAAGCTCCTCGGCATTTACGAGTTTGCGCTGGGAAGAAATAATCCAGAAAACGAGGAGGATTACAACAAAGATAATAATGGCAGTAATCATTTCACTAAATATTTTTTTGCAAGATAATAATTTTTCAGGATATATTGCTGTAGTCCCTGATATCGTATTTGCCTTTTCTCAGTTCCCGCAGCAAAACAAGGTTTTGAGGCCTGTCCAGGCCGGGGTCTGCATCCAGTACTTTCTGGGCGCAGGAACGGGCTTCGTCCAGCATGGCACCGTCCCTGAGCAGGGATGCTATGTGGAGCTCGATGGGCATACCGCTCTGCTGGGTTCCCTCCAGGTCGCCGGGGCCGCGCATCTTCATGTCCTTTTCCGCTATCTCGAAGCCGTCTTCCGTTGCGCACATAAGTTCCAGGCGCTCCTGGGCGTCTTTTCCGGTCTTGGGATCCTTGACCAGGATACAATAGGATTTCTCGGCCCCGCGGCCCACCCTGCCCCTGAGCTGATGCAGCTGGCTGAGGCCGAAACGCTGGGCGCTGCGAATCACCATCACGCTGGCGTTGGGCACGTCTACGCCCACCTCGATAACTGTAGTGGAAACCAGGATATGGGCCCGTCCCTCAACGAAAGCCTTCATATTGAAAAGCTTCTGTTCGTTGTTCTGCTGCCCGTGGACTATAGCCACTTTGTACCCCTCTTCGAGCGGGAAGGCCTTCACTATCTCTTCGTATCCCTGCTCCACATTGCTGATATCTTCCATCTTTTCGTTGATGAAGATCATGGGATATACCACGAACACCTGGCGTCCCTTCGCTATTTCTTCACGCATGAAGCGGTACATGGCAGGCAGGCGGTTCTGCCCTATCAGCATGGTCTGTACGGGTTTGCGGCCGGGAGGCATTTCGTCGATTACGGACAGGTCCAGATCTCCGTAGAAGGTCATGGCAAGGGTGCGGGGAATAGGAGTCGCGGTCATCACGAGAACGTGCGGAGGAATACCGTCAGGGCCCTTGCTCCAGAGGGCGGCACGCTGGCTTACGCCGAAGCGGTGCTGCTCGTCTATGACGGCGAGCCCGAGGGCGCGGTACTTCACGGGCTCCTCTATGAGGGCGTGTGTTCCCACGATCAGCTGAATGCTGCCGTCGGCCAGCCCCTCCAGTATCGGCTTGCGCTCCTTCTTCGTAGTGCTGCCGGTCAGCAGGGCGCAGGTGACGCCGGTGGGCGCCAGGTACTTCTGTATATTCGCATAGTGCTGCTGCGCAAGCACTTCCGTAGGAGCCATGATGCAGGCCTGATAGCCGTTTCCTATGGCGATGAGGCAGCTCAGCACCGCTACCATCGTCTTGCCTGAGCCCACGTCTCCCTGCAGCAGACGGTTCATCTGGGAGCCGCCGGAGAGGTCGGCCCGTATCTCCTTTATCACCCTCTGCTGCGCCCCCGTGAGAGCGTACGGGAGGGCGTTGTAGCAGGCGTGGAAGGCCGGCCCAACGTGAGGCATCACCAGCCCGTTAGCCGCCCTGCTGCGCACGTACTTCTGCTTCAACAGGCTGAGCTGCAGGTAGAAGAGCTCTTCGAACTTCAGCCGGCGGGTGGCAGCCGCGAGCGCGCTCATATCGGCAGGAAAATGTATGTTCTGGAGGGCCCACGGGAGCGACGGCAGGCCGTATTTAGCGAGGATGTATTCCGGCAGGGTCTCCTGCACCTCCGGCAGGCAGAGCGCCAGCGCCGCACGCTCCAGCTTGCACATAAGCTTCCCGGTGATGCCGCCGGCCTTCAGCTTCTCCGTGCTGGGGTAGACGCCCGTAAGCGTCCCCTTCGCCGACGGATCGGACTGCGGCGCGTCGACCTCCGGATGCACTATGTTGATGCGTCCGTTGAACGACTGCGGCTTGCCGAAAAAGAGGAATGTGGCTCCGGGAACCAGGCGGTCGAAATTCCACTTGACACCTTTGAAGAACACCATCTCCATGCGCCCGGTGCCATCTTCCACGATGACGCTGAGGTGCTTGATATTGATGAGGTTGCGGCTCACCACCCTCCCCTGCACCTGAACGTAGGCAAGGTCCGGGGTAACGGAGACTATGGGGGTGATGCTGCTGCGGTCTATGTAGCGGAAGGGGTAAAAATGGATGAGATCCTCCAGCGTATTGATGCCGAGCTCGCGCTTGATGAGGGCCGCACGCTTGGGCCCCACCCCGGGCAGGAACTGTATGTCACTCTGGAGCTCGCTCATTGCTGCATCATTATTAATGCCGGAGCCTTTCCCTGCTCCAGCAGTTCTTTCATCGTCTGCATGCCTTTGGCGCTGTGCTTGAAGAACATGCTGTATCCTTCGCACAGGGCGTTCAAGCCGGTCTGACCGCTGTCGGTGGTATTGAAGCGATGCTTGGGGCAGCCGCCGTGGCACAGGCTCCAGCACTCGCAGCGCAGGCACTTGCGCGGCAAAGAATTGCGTTTGTCTATGCCGAAGCGTATCTGGGCTTCCGAGCTCATCATTTCCGTAAGCGAGTCGCGGTATATATTGCCAAGCAGGTACTTGGGATACACGAAATGGTCGCAGCTGTACACGTCTCCGTTGTGCTCGACCACCGCATTGCCGCCGCAGGTCTCCGCAAAGCTGCAGGTCCCCGGCATCACGCCGCACCAGTTGGCGAGGGTGCAGTCGAAAAAGTTCACGAACACCCGGCCTACGTCGTGCTTCACCCAGTAATCGTAGATGTCGCAGATGAAGCGGCCGAAGCCGACAGGACTGACCGACCATGGGGCCAGGGTGGCGCCGGGCTCCGACGGGTCCACGATATGAGGTCGCGCGTGTTTGTCCGGCTTTCCGTTCCTGACAGGCCAGACAACGTGCTCGACCACAGGAGAAAACTGAATAAAAGCGCTCCCCAGGCCTTTCAGGAACTGATACACCTGAAGGCCCCGACCTTCCGAGGCGCTGTTGATGGTGGCCATCAGGTTGTACTCTGCACCTGCGTCGTACAGCTTCCTGATTCCTTTGACCACACGTTCCAGGCTGGGCTGGCCTCCCTTGTCCTTGCGGTAACGGTCGTGCACTTCCGGCGGGCCGTCCACCGAAACGCCGAGCAGGAAATTGTTGTCCTTGAAGAAGTGCGCCCATTCATCAGTAATGAGCGTAGCGTTGGTCTGGAGTGTGTTGTGGATTGTCTTTTCGCCCTTGTATTTCTGCTGATACTCAACGGCCTTCCTGTAGAAATCAAGGCCCAGTACAAGCGGCTCGCCGCCATGCCAGTTGAAAGTTATTTCCTTCGTTTCGCAAGCCTCGATGTACTGCTTCACGTAGCGTTCCAGCTCCTCCAGCGTCATTCTCGGCTCCCTGCCGCCGTAAATCTCCGATTTGTCCAGATAGTAGCAATACGCACAGTCCAGGTTACACAGCGAACCCGCAGGCTTCAACATAAGGTTGAAAGCCAGCGGGCCGCTTATTCGCCGGGCGTCGTCCAGCGTAATTGTGTCCTTTACAGTACGCATAGGACACAAATATAATAAAATTACTGGTTCAAAGCGTCGGCGCTCTTGATGAACTTGGCCAGATCTTCCTCAGAAACGTGATAGTTCTGCATCTCGCCGGAGAAATACTGGTCGTAGGCGCTCATGTCCACGAAGCCGTGGCCGGAGAGGTTGAACAGGATGGTCTTCTGCTCGCCGGTCTCCTTGCACTTGAGAGCCTCGGTGATTGTGGCGGCAATGGCGTGGCAGCTCTCGGGAGCGGGGATAATGCCCTCCGTGCGGGCGAAGAGCACGCCGGCCTTGAAGGAGTCAAGCTGCTCGATATCAACGGCTTCCATGTATCCGTCCTTCATCAGCTGGGAGAGGATGACGCCGGCGCCATGGTAGCGCAGACCGCCTGCATGGATGGCGGCGGGCTTGAAGGTGTGGCCCAGGGTGTACATAGGGAGGAGCGGGGTCATGCCGGACTCGTCGCCGAAGTCATACTCGAACTTGCCGCGGGTAAGCTTGGGGCAGGAGAATGGCTCGGCAGCGATGAAGCGGGTCTTCTTGCCGTCCTGGATGTTGTGGCGCATGAACGGCAGGGCGATGCCGCAGAAGTTGGAGCCGCCGCCGAAGCAGGCGATCACGATGTCGGGGTACTCCCCTGCGAGCGCCATCTGCTTCTCCGCCTCAAGGCCGATGACGGTCTGATGCAGGCACACGTGGTTGAGCACGGAGCCGAGAGCGTACTTGCAGTTGGGGGTGCTGACGGCCAGCTCGATGGCCTCGGAGATGGCGCAACCCAGGGAGCCCTGGTCGTTGGGGTTGCGGGTAATGATATCCTTACCTGCACGGGTACTCATTGAAGGAGAAGGAGTTACGGTAGCGCCGAAGGCCTGCATGATGGAGCGGCGGAAAGGCTTCTGCTCATAGCTCACCTTAACCATATAAACTGCACACTCGATGCCGAACTTCTTGGTTGCATAGCTGAGTGCACCTCCCCACTGGCCTGCACCGGTCTCGGTGGTAAGATTGGTGATGCCCTGCTCCTTGGCGTAATAGGCCTGGGCGATGGCGGAATTCAGCTTGTGGCTGCCGGCGGGCGACACACTCTCGTTCTTGAAGTAGATGTGGGCGGGGGTGCCGAGGGCCTTCTCCAGCTCGTAGGCACGCACAAGCGGGGTGCAGCGGTAGGCCGCATACTGCTCGCGTACTTCTTCGGGGATGGGAATCCATTCATCCGTCTGGTTGAGTTCCTGGTCGGCGCAGGCCTTGCAGAAGATGGGATAGAGATCTTCGGGCTTCAACGGCTGCTTGGTTGCAGGGTGCAGGAAAGGCTGGGGCTTGTTGGGCATGACAGCCTGGATGTTGAAGTAATGGGTAGGAATCTCGGATTCCGGAAGGATGAATTTTTTCTGTTTCATGGTTGTATAAATTAATTGTTGTTAATTGTCAAAAAATAAGGGCCGCCCTTGTTCGGACAGCCCCTTTGTATCATGCAGCAGGCGCCTGGCCTGCTATTGTTCACATACTCAACGAGTCTGACCGAAAATATCGCTCAGACGCCACCAGAAGAATATGCTGCTTGTTCCAATCATTCTTCTGCAAATATAGAAAGAATTTTAATAATGCAATACTTCGTGCGCAAAAAATTCTTAACTTAGAGGCAAGAAATGGACAGACGACTATTTTTAAAAGAAGGTGCAGCGGGGCTGGCAGCCCTGGCGCTTAGTTCAAGCACAGCTCTGGCGGGCGGAAAGGCCGCGGGAGCACAGGAATCCCTCTCCTCTCGTATACGCAAGGCAGGACATTATGATGTAGTAGTGTGCGGCGGCGGGCCCGCGGGCTTTATTGCAGCAATTGCAGCCGCCAGGCAGGGAGCCAAAGTGGCTATAGTCGAACGCTACTCCTTCCTGGGCGGCATGGCCACGATGGGCTACGTGGCGCCCATCAGCGAATTCGCATTCAACGGGGAGCGCGTCATCGGCGGCATCCCGTGGGAGTTCATCCAGCGGCTGGAGGCCCTCGGAGGCGCCTGCGTACAATGGCCCAAGGGCAACGTCGACTTCGACATAGAGCTCTATAAACTCTGCGCCCAGAGGATGGTGCTGGAGGCCGGCGTGCAACTGTTCATGCGCTCGTCCCTCATAGGCTGCGAGATGGAAGGCAAACGCCTCTGCAGTGTAATCGTAGAAAACAAGAACGGCCTCGAGGCGCTCGAGGCGGAGCGTTTCATAGACGCCACCGGCGACGGAGACCTGGCCTTCATGGCCGGAGTGCCTATGCAGGCGAACCCCGAAAAGGAGCTGCAGCCGTCATCCTACTGCTTCGTGCTTTCCGGCGTAGACACCGACAGCGAGCTGCTGCGCCGCTACATGTACCACAGCGGCAAAAAGGGAGGCAGCCAGTGCACGCCCGTCCGGGACAAGTTGCTGAAACTGAAGGCCGACGGAGCCGACCTGCCGGATTTCGGAGGCCCCTGGTTCAACAGCGTGATGCATAAGGGCAGCGTGGCCGTCAACATCACCCGGGCCGCCGCCGACTCCACCGACAACCGCGACTTCACGGCCGCCGAGTGCCGCCTGCGGGAAGATATTTACAAGTTTACCGACGCCCTGCGGCGCCACGTCCCCGAATTCAAAGACTGCTACGTGGCCTCTACCGCCCCACAGGCCGGCATACGCGAATCCCGCCGCATACTCGGCGTGCACACGGTCACTGCCGAAGAATACGTGGAAGGCGTAAAGTACCCCGACCGCGTATCCCGCGGGGCGCACCAAATAGACATCCACGCCAGCAAGGGCTCCGGCCAGGTACTCATCAAGCTGAAGCAGGCGGCGTACGTCCCCTACAGGGCGCTTATTGCCGACGGGTTCCCCAACCTGCTGGTGGCCGGCCGCTGCATTTCCGCCGACCGCAAGGCCCTGGCCTCCCTGCGCGTACAGGCCAGCTGCATGGGCATAGGGCAGGCGGCAGGAGTGGCCGCAGCGCAGAGCTTGCGCGAGGGGCATGCGGTGCAGGACATAGAAACCGAAACCCTCGTATCCACTTTACAATCACTAGGTGCAATAATCTAAACACTAATAACTCATGTCAGTCTCCAGAAAACTGTGGGCCAGGACGGCCGAAGGCAAAGCAATCTACCGCTATACCATTACCAACTCCTCGGGAGCATCCGTCGTATTAAGCAATTACGGCGCAGCCATAGTGGCCGTAAACGTGCCCGACAAAGACGGCAAGACGGGCGACGTAGTACTCGGTTACGGCAAGGCGGAGAACTATTTCCATGACGGACCCTGCTTCGGCAAATGCCCCGGCCGTTATGCCAACCGCATAGCCAAGGGCCGCTTCAGCCTGGACGGCAAGACCTTCGAGCTCCCCGTCAACAACGGTCCCAACCACCTGCACGGCGGTCCCGACGGCTTCCAGAACCAGGTATGGGAATCCCGCAAGAAGAACGGCGCCGTAGAGTTCAAATACGTGGCCGAAGACGGTGAGATGGGCTATCCCGGCAAGCTGGCCGTAGTCGCCCATTATGCCTGGAGCGAGGATAACGTGCTGACGCTCACGTTTACCGCCAGGACGGATGCGCCCACGGTCATCAACCTCACCAACCACGCCTATTTCAACCTTGACTGCAAGGGCTCGGTCCTCAGGCACACGCTCAAGCTCAACGCCTCCGAGTATCTGCCTACGGACGATACGCTTATACCTCTGGGGGAATCCGAGCCGGTGGCAAAGACGCCGATGGACTTCCTCAACCCCAAGCGCCTGGGACGCGACATTCATAAAGACTTCCCCGCCCTGAACTATGGCAAGGGTTACGACGCCTGCTGGCTCATAGACGGTTACATGCCCGGCCAGCTGCAGCAGGCCGCAGAACTCAGGGCCGCACGCAGCGGACGCATCCTCAAGGTGTTCACCACACAGCCCGGCGTGCAGGTCTACACCGGTAACTGGCTCGAGGGATGCCCCAAAGGCAAACGCGGCAAGGTTTATCACGACTACTACGGCGTAGCAATAGAATGCCAGCATTATCCGGACAGCCCGAATCATACTGAGTATCCCCCGGTAGTGCTCAGGCCGCATAAGGTTTATCACGAAGCCATAGTGTTTGCATTCAGTACGGAATAAGCTATGTTATCATTTATTATCAGCATCTTAGCCCTGATTGCAGGGTATTTCATCTACGGAAAGATAGTAGAAAGGGTGTTCGGCCCGGACCCGTCGAGGGTAACGCCGGCCGTCGCAATGCAGGACGGAGTGGACTACGTTCCTATGCCTACCTGGAAAGTGTTCATGATACAGTTCCTGAACATCGCAGGCACAGGGCCAATATTCGGTGCCATAATGGGGGCCAAGTTCGGACCGTCGTGCTACCTGTGGATAGTTCTGGGCAGCATTTTCGCAGGCGGCGTTCACGACTACTTCTCCGGCATGCTGTCTATGCGCAACAAAGGCGCTACGCTTCCTGAGATCGTGGGCGGGCAGTTCGGCCGCGGCAGCCGCACCGCCATCATCATCTTCACCACCGTGGTGCTGCTGATGGTAGGAACGGTGTTCGTGTACAGTCCCGCACTTATACTCGGCGGACTCGCAGGCGACGGAAGTTCGAGCGCCATTCTTATTTGGGCGCTAGCAATTCTGGGCTACTACATAATCGCCACTCTGCTGCCGGTAGATAAGATTATTGGAAAGATATATCCGCTGTTCGCCTTTGCGCTGTTGTTCATGGCGGCGTCGCTTATGGTCTGCCTGTTCGTTCACTGGCCGTCGATTCCCGAGTTCTGGAGCGGCCTCGGCAATAGGGCTGCAAGCGTGGGAGTGAAGGGTCAGAACATCTTCCCCTGCCTGTTCATTACCGTAGCCTGCGGAGCAATAAGCGGTTTCCACGGCACCCAGAGTCCCATCATGGCACGCTGCCTCACGAACGAGAAGATGGGACGTCCCATCTTCTACGGAGCTATGATTGTAGAAGGTATCGTTGCACTCATCTGGGCAGCGGTCAGCTCCTATTTCTTCTTCGACGGCGGCATGCAGGAGTGCGGTATGCAGTCGGCCTCCGCTCCTCAGGTGGTAACGGCCGTAAGCAAGCACTGGCTGGGCATCGTGGGCAGCATCCTGGCAATACTCGGTGTGGTAGCGGCGCCCATTACTTCGGGCGATACGGCCCTGCGCGGCGCCCGCCTCAACATAGCCGACTTCTTCCACATGCGGCAGGACAAGATAGGCAAACGCCTCGCCGTCAGCATCCCCATCTTTGCCGGCGTAGGCCTGCTGCTTTGGTTCAACGTGCGCTTCGAGGACGGTTTTAACGTAATCTGGCGCTACTTCGGCCTCTCCAACCAGCTGCTGGCCACATTCATGCTGGCAGCGGCTACCATGTACCTGCTTCGCCGCAAGCCGCAGAGCTGGCAGTTCCTGCTTACCGGCGTGCCCGCGGCGTTCATGTTTACGGTATGCATGACCTTCCTCTGTGTAGACAAGACCTGCTTCGGGCTTCCGCTGGAATGGACCGGCTGGCTGGCCGCAGTATGGGCGTCCATAGGGGTAATACTGGAAATAATAGCCGTCGTTTCTATCAGACGCAAGAAATAATATGGACATCAAGAGATTCGACATACCCCTGAGGGCTTCTACCGCACGCATCAGGGAAATTGCCGCAGCAGCGGATACTGAGTACACCCTCCTGTACACCCGCGAAACCCGCCTGGACTGGGTACGCTTCGGCCTGGAGCGCCTGCTTCAGATTGCCGGCGATTCCGGCGCCGCCATGATTTACGCCGACCACTTCAACGGCAGCGACCCGGCGCCCGTCATCGACTATCAGGCCGGCTCGCTCAGGGACGACTTCGACTTCGGCGGCGTGCAGGTGTACCGTACCTCCCTGCTCAAGCAGGCCGTCGCCTCGATGGACGAAGAGTACGAATTCGCAGCCATATACGACCTGCGCCTGAGGGTCTCCGAACTGGGGCCGCTGGTGCACGCCAACGAGCTGCTGTACTACGAAATAGAGACCGATACCCGCGCCTCCGGCGAGAAGCTGTTCGACTATGTGGACCCGCGCAACCGGGCGGTACAGGTGGAGATGGAGAAGGCTTGTACGGCCCACCTGAAGCGTATCGGAGGCTGGCTGGAGCCGGTTTTCAAGGAGGTAGACCTCTCGCTCGGCGAGTTCCCCGTGGAGGCGTCCGTAGTCATCCCCTGCAAGAACAGGGTGCGCACCGTCGGCGACGCAATACGCTCCGCGCTGGCGCAGAAGACCGATTTCCCGTATAACGTGATAGTGGTGGACGACAATAGCGACGACGGGACTGCGGACGTGATACGCTCGTTCGCCGGAGACCCCAAGCTGGTCTATATAGCCCAGGACAAGAGCTACCATGCCATCGGCGGCAACTGGAACGCCGCCCTTCATCATCCGCAGTGCGGCAGGTTCGCCCTGCAGCTCGACTCCGACGACGTATATTCCGACGAGCACACGGTTCAGAAGTTCGTGGACGCCTTCCGCGAGCAGGGATGTGCGATGGTGGTGGGAACGTACAGAATCACCGATTTCGAGATGAGGGAGTTGCCTCCGGGGGTCATAGACCATCGCGAATGGACGCCCGACAACGGCCGCAACAACGCGCTTCGCATCAATGGCCTGGGGGCGCCCCGTGGCTTCTGGACTCCACTGCTGCGCGAGCTCAACTTCCCTACCACCAAGTACGGGGAGGATTATGCCGTCGGGCTCCGGGTCAGCCGGGAGTATCAGATAGGCCGCATCTACGACGTTATGTACAACTGCCGCCGCTGGGGAGGCAACTCCGACGCCGCCCTGGACGTAGAGGCCAACAACCGCAACAACCTCTATAAAGACAGAATCCGCACCTGGGAGCTCCAGGCGCGGATCCGTATGAATTCCAAATAATCCCCTACAAACCCCAGTCGGAGGCCGTCGCCGTAGACTTGGGGGCGTTGGGCACGTTCACGAAGTAGTTGAGGCCGGTAATGGCTTCCAGCTCTTCCACCGTGTACATATCGCTGGCGCTGGGTTTATGCCCGGCGTTGGTGCGATGTCCCAGAATGAAGGCGGCGCACTTCAGCTCTTCCGACGTACATTGGTCGACGCGTTTGCCTGTTTTGCCGCTCTTTGTGCGGAGCAGCACCTTATAGTATGCAGTAGGTATATGCACGTCGCCCACTGTCTTGGGTTCCACGGTCTTGCCGTAACGGTCTGTAAACTTGGTGAATATACATCCGATAACCTGGTAGAGGGTATCGGCGCACCACTGCCCGTCGGTAAGCGATTCGAGGTTGTTCCATGAGCCGCCGCCGGTGTTGAAACCGGCCTGCAGCTGCGCCCCTATGTTGGAATAGTAGAACACCTGGCGGTTGGTCGGCTTGCTCACAGTACGGTCGGAGGAGCCCAGCATGTGGCCCCTGGTATATCCGTCAACCTTGCTGGCCTGAGCGCATTTGATGTTGGGGTCGGCCTTGTAACTGTCGTTGCGGCCGGATGAACCCTTATAGCTGTTGTGCATAGGAGCTGCCACCCACACAGGCTGCATGTTGCCCTTGGAGTAGCAGCAGGAGAAGTTGCGTATCTTGGCCGCATCGGCCCTGAAAGTGTGTGAGTAATAGTAATCAGGGTAATTGTCATCTATGCCGTCGGCATTTTTGTCCACCTGCCCGGGCAGTTCGAACCAGCCATAATCCGCCAGTCCGTTGGGATCTACGTGCGGCTGAGGATCGGGGTCGGGATCAGGATCAGGATCAGGATTTGAGCCGCCGGAGCCCCAGACAACGGTAACGGAAGTAATATAAGAAACGGCTGAAGACCTGATAAACAGCTGACTGGACTCAAGTGAAGTTACATCTATGGTATAGTCTCCTTCCCCGTTGTATGCAGTTTCAACTTTATTACCGGCAGGAGCATTGCCGCCGGCCTCGGTGCAGACTATCAGGTTGCCGCTCCTGTCTGCAGTGTTATGCAACTTAATGCTAGTAATGTTGCCGGGCATGGACGGCGTTCCCAGATAGGCAACCTTATTGGTGTTCAACTGGAAGGCACTGCCCGTGTTATATGCGCTGATCGTCCAGCTGCCATAACTATTTGTATAACTGGTCGGATTGTTGTACCCCTTGACATACTCGGAAGCTTCCTGATATGTCAGCGTTGCGGTTCCACCCGGCTCCTCCCCTCCTGTCCAGTCGCTATCGGCTATGCTGAAGGCGCTCAGCTGGGCGATGGTATTGCGCTTGATGGTTATATCAGACGCCCTTTTGAAAGTCGCCACACGACCCTGGTCGTCGGTGAACGTCACTTCCATGTTGCTGTACGTCCCCGGGAACGCCAGCGCATAGTAACGCTCGCCAGGCTGGATATCACCATCCAGCTCGACGTACTCGGCTCCCGTATCAATGCTTGATGCGCACACCGGGACTTCTCCGTCAAAAGAAACGGATGCGCTGCCGCTCAGGGCACCGCCGCCGGTTTCGGTAGCGCTGATCCTTATCGACGTGATACCGGAATTGTTTACGCATACACCTATAATACCGCATACATTCTTGAAATACAGGGAGCCGCTCTCATCCACCTTGGATATCGCCAGGTTGGTTGCGGTATCAAATGAGCCCGCGACTGCCTCTTGCTCCGAAGGAATGCTCAGGCCGAGAAGGCCGTTATCTACAAGCACTTCTGCCTGCACGGGGTAAACTGCACAGAGAAGCCCCGACTGCGGCACATCTCCGGAAAACACAGCGCTCTTCCTGTCCTGGCTGACAGATTTCTGGATCAGTTCATAGCAGGTGCCGCTCTGGTCGACCACGGAAACGGCCTCCCCCTCTTCATCCCACAGAACCTTGTATTCGGAATCCAAAGAAGTACGTGTATCCGCCCGGCTGTCAAGGCTGGCGGAGAACTCACGAAGCGACAGCGCCGGAGTTATGGCCAGCTCGGTATTACATGCCGAACAAGCTGTAGTCAATATGCAGGCAATAAAAAGATTGGTTATTATGTGAGTGTTCATATCCTGCGAATATACTCATTTTCTTGCTTAATTGGTCATCACCAGCCGGAAACCGTTAATGACCAGGTTGCTCTGAGGGGCGTCAAAACTGCGGTAAGTGACACGGCAGCTGTTTGTTCCGCCGAAGATGCCGCCGCCACGAACCACGCAGTATGCTCCGGAAGAAGGACCTTGAGGATCCTTGGCAGGTTCATCCAGATAGGGGCCGTAGCGGTCGGAGCAGAGCTCCCAGGCATTGCCGCTCATATCGTAAATGCCCAGTTCGTTGGGGAGCTTCGTGCCCACCGGATGCATAACGCCGCCGGACGTCAGATTGATCCATGCCACGTCGGCCCAGTCGTCGCTGCCGCTGTACAGATATCCTTTGGACTTGTTTCCGCCACGTGCGGCATATTCCCATTCAGCTTCCGTGGGCAAGCGGAAATGCCTGCCGGTCAGAGCTTCAAGCCGTGAACAGAATTCCGCTATTTCCGCCCTTGTACGTCTCTGGACGGGCAGGTTGTCGTCTTCCGGGGGCGTGGAAATACCGGCATCGTCTTTCATAATTGCCTTCCAGAGCCCGTTGGTTACTTCGTAACGACCTATCCAGTAGCTGCTTAAGCTTACTTCGTGCGCAGGCTTCTCGTCCTGGTGGGTAAACTCGGCACGACCGTCGGCCCCCATCAGGAAACTGCCGCCCTCAACGAATACCATCTCGAATACCGCATCACCGGCAACCACGGGCAGACCGGGATCGACGGTATGCGGAGGCGTCGGCCTTAAAGTCAGCGGCTTGTCAAAGAAATGGTGAGCATTACGGCCCACGTTGGTCATCTGCAGATTGGGCGCCGACGGGTCTCCGGCACCTTTCTCCATCAGGGCCTGAAGCTCTCCGAAGCAAGCGGGATAGACGCCACGGGGATCGCAGCCGTTGTCCCGGCAGACCTTCGCCGCCAGGCCGACCACCTCCCCCATCATGGCACAGGTCCGCATCACGCGCACGGAGGCAAGTGCTACGTGGGAGACGCTTATATCGCGGCCCGCCATAAACAGATTGTCAACGTTGCGAGAATAGAGGCAACGGTACGGAATGGGGCTTACGGGCGTCTCCTCCTGGTCGCACACGCTCTTGAATTCGCGGCCGGGAAAGTACTTGTGGTTCTCGGGCTCGGGATAATGTATGTCGATGGACCAGGACGTGGAACAGGTGGCATCCGGGAACTGCACGTTGCGGAGGATATCCATCCCGGTAAGCACGTAGTCCCCCATCAGCCTGCGGCTTTCCCGCTTGCCGCTGTTGAAGGACACCCAGTCCAGAGAGCGCTTTGCGAATTCGTCTTTACAGGAAGCCTTGTTCTTGAGGTAGGACCAGTTGGCATAAATGGCCAGCATGCCGTAGTCGCGTATCTGCTCAGCCTCGGTAATCTGGTCTTTGAACATGCCGGTCTCCCAGGTCCAGGAGCCCTTGGTCATACGCTGGAAGCTGTCTTCCGTTAGTTCTATGCCGTAACTCAGCTCCGGGAAACTGCTGGCCTCCTTGTCTTTTTTGGAGCTCCATTGCAGGGACGCGCCAAGCACCATGTTGTCAGGATTCCCGGGCGCCTGCGGCTCGCCGTATTCGCTCCTTGGTTCGCGGCCTGTACGGTAATCGGCACCGGCCATCGCTCCTACCGTTCCGTCGCCCGTGCAGTCTGCAAACAGCGGAGCCCGGAAGCGCAAGCGCTCCCCGCTGACCACATTGTAACCGATGACGGAGGCTATCCTGCTGCCGTTTTTCTCCACCTCCAGCACCTTTGTCAGGGAAAATAGGGAAATATTGGGTTCGTTGCGGACTATGCTCATTTTGTCGTCGTCGGCATAGTAGGAGGCCGGCATGGCGTTGCCTTTAAGAGTAGGGGCGAATTCCTTCATCAGGTTGCCCAGATTGGGATAAGGCTGGCAATCCATGGCCCCACCGAGCTGCACACGGATCTCCGAAGAGTTGTTGCCACCGAGAACGGCCCGGTCCTGGACCAAAGCCACCTTAAGACCCTGGCGCGCAGCTGCCACTGCGGCACATATGCCCGAATAACCGCCACCCACGACCACCAGGTCAAAGTCGCCGGCATCCTTTATCGGTTTCTCAGGAACATTATAAGGGCGGACAGCGTTTTGCTGCTCCGGTGTGAGCTTTTTTGTAGTGAGCAGCACCGCGTCGCATCTGCCCTCGAGGCCTTTCATATCCTTGAGCGCAAGTTCCACACTCCCGGCCGCAAGACGCACGCATCCGGCGTACTGCCATATCCACCTGTCGCCGCTCTGTCCCAATGGTCCGAGGTCATGCCCGCCGACGCTTAGCATAAAAGCCCCCGGGCCGGGGCCTTTTTCGAACGGCGCTGTCCAGTTGTATGTGCGTACATATATATGGTAGCGTCCCCGCCCCTTGAGCTCCACGCTGGTAACCGCATCTTGAACCGGCACCCCGGCCCCATGAGCGAGCAGGTAAGACGAACCCATCTGCTCCATAAACTGCTGGTCCAGCGACCATCCGCCGTAATCGCCGAACTGTTCAGCTTCTACGAGAATATGGCGTTGAGCAGCTGACGAAAAACCCAGAGCACAAAGCAACAGGACAATTGAAAGTAATTTCTTCATAAGTTTTGTAAAGATACAAAAAAATATTACCTTTGCGCCGTATTTGGAAAGATGCTCGAGTGGCTGAAGAGGCACGTCTGGAAAGCGTGTGGCCGCCTAAAGCGGCTCCAGGGTTCGAATCCCTGTCTTTCCGCTCTACGCAATACGCTGCAGGCGCCGCACCAATGTGCGGCGTTTTTGTTTTCCAGGGGCACCCGACGAGAGCTAGCTCTCACGAGGATGCCCCTGGAAAACTAACCAGCGTGGCTCTGCCACGCACCTGCCAGCGTATTGCTCCCGGAAAGACAGGGAAAAGGCCGGCGCAGCCGGGCTAATCCCGCCCTCCCGAAGTCCTCTCTCAGATTCGTGAAATGACTCTGGCACCCCATTTTATCACGTCACAGACCATTTTTCGCTGATAATAGCCAAAAACCGCTAGCGACGTGACTCTGGAGACCTCCACAATCACGTCGCTTGCCAAAAATGAGAGAAAACGAGAACTTATCTTAGTCGCACCCAGCGTATCCAAAAAATCATAGTCCGGATAGTCCATCTGGTACACCTTGAACACCTCCTTGAGGCACCCCTGGTCGAACCCGGCGTTGTGCGCCACCAGCGGCAGCCCCTCGATCAGCGGCTCCACACGAGACCACACAAAAGGAAACACCGGCGCGTCCTCGGTATCCTCCGGCCCCAGCCCGTGAACCTGCCGGCAGAACCACGCATAATACTCCGGCTCCGGATGGATCAGCGAGTAGAATTTCTCCACTATCTCCCCTCCCCGCACGACAACCACGCCCACGCTGCACACACTGCTCGGGCACTCGTTCGCCGTCTCGAAATCTATTGCCGCAAAGTCCTTCATACTCCGTACGCTTTAGCCATCGCCGCCGCCCAAGCCTGATATGACAGAAGGCTCACTCAAAACCGTCAAGCCTCTTCATCCGCTTCCGGTCATACAGCTTCTTCGATTTATGCAACATCTTCCGCAATGACACCGGCCGCCCGTGCTCGGCAATCTCTTCGAGCCTTGCCGCCCTCCGGTTCGCAAGCATAAAGTCCGCCTCCGTAATCCGCAGTTTCTTCCCTTTCTTCTTCGCTTTCATCTTATAACCCGTCCTCGATCTCTTCCTGAACGAACTCCTTGTTCACAGGCAGGATTACCTTGATCTCGGCGGTCATCCAGCCGCGCCTGTCCACCGTGATTTCCCCGACGAACGGACACACGACATTCTGCTAGTTGAAGTCCTCGTACCAGTCCTGTTGCTTCCTTGGGATATAACCAAGCAACTTCCCGTCGTAGCGATACACCGCCTGCGCCCTGGAGTCGTGAGGATTCGTCGGATCCGGCTTCACATACCCAACAATCGGCCCGCGGTCAAGCACAGTGCAATGATAAGTCAGGCCGGCAATGTCGAACGTCTCCGTATTCTCCTGCAGATGCTCATAGTAATACAGAGAATCCAAGAACGACAAGTCCGTCTTAGCCTCGTCGTCATACCTCTCTCCCTCCTCCGGCGGCTCCTGCTCATCAACATCCTCGGCACTCCCGGCCCAATAGCTCCTCTGCCCCGTCCCCTTCATCGCATCGTTGAATGCCGTCCGCGCCTCGTCGAACGCCTTCCTCACATCCTGCTGCATCGCCTTCATGGAGTCTGCATTCTGCTCGCGAACTTCCTTGATTATGGACTCGACGACGTTGATGACCGTATCCTTAACGTTTTCCTTCGGCTCCGACTTGAACTCCGTCCGCGGCGCCTCCTGCTTCGGCTGCTGAGCCTGAGGCTGCGCCCTCTTCTCCTTCGCCTTCCGCGAATACCTGCTCCTTCCATCACCCCTGTCATACGACGAGTCACGGTCATCCCAGAACAACAACAGCAGCACAAACGCCGCCACCGCACCAATTATCACGTAAATCATAGCGCTAATATACTGCTTTATTCGATAACCTTACCCCTCCATCATCCTAAATACCCCCCCTCCTGTCACTGTCATCCCGACCGCTCTCCTGTCATTCTCCATCTTCCGGCTTTCTTTGCCATCGTTCCTGACAGAATTTCGTCGTTTATCTGTCAGATTGTGACCTATTTCTCCATTCCTGGCAGATTTCAGGCTGATTCCTGCCCGATTGACCGATAAGCCACCGTTTCTGACAGATTTTGGCCGCAAATCTGTCAGGCACTCCATGGAAGGCATAGGCCGCTTTGTTATAGGCCTGTCGGAGGACATCGTAATCGAGGATGGTTCGCTATTGAAGGCCTGGCTGGTGGAAAAGGGGGCCTTTATACATAAAAAGTTCAAAAAGTAACTAATTCTCAATTCAACCACCACCAGCTGACTCTGCCGGGGTTTTCGTTTTTGATCTGTTGGGCAACGGTTTCTCCGGTCACGGCGGGCAGATTCACAAATAATTGATACCCCAGTCTCTTTTCCAGCTCCGCGATGGACATGGACTCTTTTCTCGAGAAGGATTCAGCGGTATCTTTATAGTCGTACCAAAATGCTATTCCCATATAGCCGCCATTGTTATTTGCGGAGTCCTTTTTGTAACGCAGGACTGCCTTGTAAATAGCCACAGGCACCGTGACCATTCTCTTGTTGCTATCATAGACAAAGCACTCTGCGCCCTTTGTCACGCAACCGGAAATGACATAAAGCGTGTCGGAATTTTCCGCCCAGGAGCGGATCCTTTTCTCCAGTTGGGCCCAGACACCCTCGCCATTAACTTTATATAGCGGAACCATGTTGGTGCTGTAGAAGGTCGTTTCAATGAGATCCCCGCTCGCCGAACGGTGACTGTTCGGAAGCTGTAGCCCACGGTCGTAGGAACCGCGGTTGCCTTCCATATATCCATGGGGTAAAAACGGCTGCTTCGCGGCGGGCACAAGCGGATCATATCTCCAACCATCGTATTTTTTCACATTGCCGAGATAGGATTTGTCGAGAGGATATGCCACCCAGCGGGACACCTTGTCCGAATAGTCCCAACAGAACGGATATAAAGAGAAAGATTCTACGCATATTGCAAAGATACTATGAAAAAGCATTACCTTGTTCTTATTTTATTTTGATTATCTTTGTTTGAACTATATACAGACATGAAATTCCTCGGCAATATCCTTTGGCTTTTTTTTGGCGGCCTCATCATCGCCATCATCTACTATATCATAGGCCTGCTGATGTGTATCACGCTCATCGGCATTCCCTTCGGTGTACAGTTATTCAAGCTGGGCACTTACGCACTCTGGCCGTTCGGCCATGAACTGGTGAACGGACCCAATGAGCCTGGTTGCGTGTCGGTAGTAATGAACCTCATCTGGATTCTCTGCGGCTGGTGGGAGATTGCCATCCTGCATTTCGCCTTCGGACTACTCTTCTGCGTCACCATTGTGGGAATTCCCTGGGGCCTGCAGCACTTCAAGATGGCCATCGCCACCGTTTTCCCGTTTGGTAAAGAAATTCATTAATCTTCAACGGCCGCGAAGTCCTCTCTCAGATTCGTGAAATGAATGAGAGAATGCAAAAATGTATGATGGACGTTTTTTCGTATATTTGGCAAGGAGAAGAAAAAGAAATGATAAAACATCTAACCATAGTTTTAGCGGCAGCGTTAATGCTGTTCGGATGCGGTTCAACAGGGGGCGGTTTCATAGTTACCAAGCCGCTGTTGAAACTCGTTGTATCGGCAAGCAAGAAGAACGCTAAGTATAACACTTTCGCCGACAGTTGCGAGAAGAGGATTGCTGTACCCTACGTAAAAGAAGGCGATCCGGCGCAGGTGCTTGACATCTACTACGCTCCGGCGGAGAACAGGAAGAACGCTGTTCTCATCGACGTCCACGGCGGTTTTTACGTTGCCGGCAGCCGGGAAAGCAACCGTCCGTTCGCATCGGCGTTCCTGAAAGAGGGTTACGACGTGGTGTTGCTTGAATACCGCTTGAACGACGGCAAAAGGTCTGTTTCCGATGAGCTGGGCGACTGTGCCGCAGCGCTTGATTATCTTGCAACCAATTCCGAAGAACTCGGCCTCAACAAGGGCAGTATGTTCCTGACCGGAGATTCAGCCGGCGGGCACCTGGTCTTGTATATGGCAGAGGGGACCGGCGACTCTTCCGTTCCGGTGCGGCCGAAGATGTTCGCCCCGCGGGGCGTCCTCGTCAACTGCCCGGCATACGATTTCGCATCATTCTCCAACCCGAAGGTCTTCTCGAAAGGGGCGCTGGAATGGTTTATCGGGCCGAAGTATGCCGACCGGGAATGGCTGGAATCTATGTCTCCGCGCACCTTCGTCGCCAGTTACAAAGGGCCCCTGTTCATCTCTACTTGCACCAACGACTTCATTCGTGAGCAAGCGTTGATGCTCAAGGCCGAACGTGATTCGCTAGGGTGCCCAGCGGTTTTGCTCGACATAGAATCCGACGACAAGAAAGTCGCACACGTTCACAATGTCATCAGTCCGGGCCTCCCCGAATCACAAAATGTCAACTCCGCGATGGTGGATTTTATGAATGGATTACTCTGACAAGGATGAACCGGAACGATTAGTCTGCCAGCCAACACTGTCATTATGGACCAACCAAAAATAGAACGCATGCTGCGCCTGATGCAGATGCTATCCGGCAACATAAACTACACCCTGGACGAGATGGCCGGCAAGTTGGAACTTTCCCGCCGTTCCCTCTTCCGCTACATAGACACCTTCAAGAACGCCGGTTTCGTAGTCCAGCGCCTGAGCGACGGCAGCTACAAAATGACCACCTACAACAAGGAACTTGCCGACCTGTCCCAGCTTGTGTACTTCTCCGAGGAAGAAGCCATCGTAGTCAGCCACCTCATCGAGAACCTGGACGCGGCAAATGCCCTCAAGGCCGGCCTGAAGCAGAAACTTGCTGCCGTTTACGATTCCACTTCCATCAGCGATTTCATTGAGGTGAAAGACAAATCCGAGATTGTAGAATCTCTGGCGAATGCAGTGCGAGGCAAGCGACAGGCGATCCTGAAAGAATACGCCTCCGCCCATTCCGGAGAAACCAAAGATTACATCGTGGAGCCATACAAGTTCACTAAAGGTTTCGTAGATATAATTGCCTACGACACTGCCGCCGGAATCAACAAAGTATTTAAGATCAGCCGCGTAGGGTCGGTCAAGATGCTGGACAGCTGGGAGTTCGAAGACCGTCACGAGGAAAAGATAATCGACTCTTTCCGCATGAGCGGGAGCCCTGTGGAGCACGTTAAGTTGCGGCTCTCCCTAAGGGCAAAGAACCTTCTCACGGAAGAGTACCCGGTAACCGGAACCGAAGTTTATCAGAACAAGCGCAACTGGTACTGGGAAGGCGACGTGAACTCCATGGAAGGCATAGGCCGCTTTGTTATAGGCCTGTCGGAGGACATCGTAATCGAGGAGGGTTCGCTATTGAAGGCCTGGCTGGTAGAAAAGGGATCCTTTATCCAAAAAAAGTTCAAAAAATAGCATCTAGACTCAAGTACGAAATGCAATTCTAGACATTCGCCTGGTTAACACAACAAATATACAAAACATATGAAAAACTTTCGGGGGTGTGCCAAGCGGCAGGGGCCGCAAGCCCCTGAGAGCATCATAACTAAACATAC